>NZ_JFZC01000025.1 GCF_000648615.1 Sporolactobacillus terrae DSM 11697
TGATCTTTGATGAGATAATAGGCACCGATTATCGCGGCCAGCGTTGTTACGGTACTTCTTATCTCATCAATTATTTTATCAACCACTTGCTCATCGCTTCGTTCGCTGATTATTTGGCTGGATTATGTCTTCACATGGTAACATGGGCTAAGAAAATAAAGTTGTTTTTGTAAAAGATAATAAAACGCATTGCATTTGTGTTGCTCGAATTGTGCCGGATGTGAGAAACATGCGCGCTCTTTTTGCAGGATGCACGGATGCGCAGCATTCAACGGATGATAGGCAGATCCCGGTAAATGTTGTACTTGTTAAAGGTTTGAAGCATGGGGAAGTCAGCGGAATGCCGCTTTCTTTAAACGATGGCTTTGATTTGGACGACGTCAAAAAAGTTTTGGGGAGAGCCGGAGCGGCACATTGATCGTGAAGAGATTCAAAGCGATGTATATCGGAAAAATGGGCAGACCTTCCAGATCGATGACAACATTGAAACCGATGACTTTAAAGATCAGAAACGTTATAATTACAGCTTTGTCATCCATCTAAAGACAACGCGCGATCAGATCATTGAAGCAATGCACCTGTCGCCGAAAATAAACGGAAAACGCTTGCTTCAGTATCATTCATTATAACGGCTATGTGATTCAATTCGAGCAGGACGGCACGAAAAATAATTGGTTATTGTTTTATAGAAACGCATAAACAAAATAGTGCGCTGCTGTGTTTGCTGTAGCACGCGGTAAGGGGATGCCTCACAACGAATACGTGAGGCATCCCCTTATTCGCCAAGAATCGAAAGACTTTATGATCAGAACCAAAAATCAAAGCAGGAACGTTTGCGGTCGCATACGTCACACTTGCTTGGATAACCTGGATCGACAATTTCTGTACGTTCGGATTCCCGCACAATGTGTCGCGGAACGTTTACGATGTTCTTCCTATTAATGTGTATGACCGGATGAATGACCGGCACATATCTTGGCACGCAAGTATTGTGGATCACGTATCGTGGATCACAAATAATTGGTTTAACGTTGGAGCCGTCGTTGCCGCAATGACAATCCTTATTACTCATAAGCAATCCCCCCACTAATATTAGATGCACGCGCTAGAGGAAGGGACACGTACAAAAGCCTAGGAGCGTTCTAAAAGAATCGATTCGCGATGCATAAACCGCTTAAGAAAAGCCACACTAATTCTCGGCATACTCAATGCTAAACTAAACGAGAAGGTGTGGAAGAAAATGGGTAAGAACAAAGAAAAGAAGAATAACTTCCAGGAAAAAAACAATCAGACAGACAACGTAAATACTGAGTTTGCGGAAGAATTTGAGCAAGAAGCGGAACAAGAACAGGAACAGAAAAAAAACAAATAAGTAAATGGGATTCGCATGGTCCATGCGAATCTCTTTTTTTCTTGAAAATGATAATCGTTATCAATAAAATAATGATGACAGGAGAGGAGATGGAATGATGCCAAAAGTAATCATTATTTTTGCTAGTGAAACGGGAAACACAGCGGATATCGCGTCAAAAATAGCTGAGGGTGTACGTCAAGGTGGACTAGATCCGGTCGTAAAGGATGCATTTGATACAGACGCTGAGGAATTCTTGGCGTATGACGGCATTCTGCTTGGCAGCGGAACAACCGGAGATGGTGATCTTCCTTATGAAGCGCTCGATCTCTATGATGGTCTGGATACGCTGAACTTAAGGGGGAGGCTGGCGGCAACCTTTGGATCAGGCGATACGGCGTATGATTTATTTTGCGGAGCCGTTGATACCTTAGAGAAGAAACTCATTGAACGGGAGGCAAAAATTGTTTTGCCCAGTCTGAAAATTGACGTGACGATGTCGCCTGATGAGGAGACTCAGGCACTGCAGATGGGTAAGCATTTTTCAGAGCTTCTGCTTCAGGAGAAAGACTGACCGCCGCTTGAGTTGATTCGATTGAACCAACGACGCAAAACGCTTTTATTCTTCAATTCACGAAACAGGCATCTGAATGGATGCCGTTTTTTTATGGATAAGGAAAGTGTAAGAGTTGGGTTTGCTGGTACGACGATGAGCGGAATTTCATCAATAGATCAGTTCAAGTCATGAAAGCGCGAGAGCCTGCGAAAGTAAGGACCAAGCACAGCTTGGTCTTTCTTACAGGATAAGAAAGTATATGATTTTGACCTGTCTTCAAACCAATAGCCCAGTGTCTTGGCCGAGAAACAAAGCGGAGGTGCGAGACGCCTGCGGGAACAGCGTGCCAGCGAGACCCCGCAGATACCTACCTGTCTGAGGAGGCTCGCGGTGCGCCCGCGGCAAGCGAGTAACCGAAGCGGCGATTCAGCACCGAAAAGACGCTAGTCCATCACACATGGTTGGAGATTAAGGACCGGGCGTATTTTGCCCGGTTTTTCTTACAAGACCTCTTTTCGCTGCTGAAATGCTGGCACACCATGCCAATTGATGCTGATGCGCGCATTTCAGCCGTTCATACCAAATCGTCGTCATCTCATTCTGTTAACGCTTCCAAAAGTGTTTTCATTGCTACACTATGAGTGTAGGAAAGGGAGGGATGAAGCATATCCCTCCCAGCAAAATAGGAGCGAAAAGAGGTCATACTCATGACAGTTACACGTATGAAAAGCTCAAGTGAATCACGACTTTCTGTACTTATCGGCACGATCATTGCCATGGTCGGTTTAGGAACCATTTATACATGGAGTTTGTTTAATCAGCCACTCGCCGACAAATTCGGTTGGAGCATCGGTGCAGTAGCTGCAACGTTCTCCATTATGAGTTTCGCACTGTCGTTTTCAACACTTTCAGCAAGCAGTATTCAGAAGAAACTGGGAATTCGTGGTCTGCTGATGGTTTGCGGGGCGGGGATGGGCGTCGGTTTGATGATTGGTGCTCTCTCGACATCGTTGTGGATGCTTTACATTTTTGCCGGCATTCTCGTTGGGGCCTCAAACGGTATCGCCTACATGACGACCCTTTCGAATGCGATCCAATCCTTTCCGGAGAAGAAAGGGTTGATTTCCGGAATCGCAGTTGGTGCATATGGAACAGGCAGTTTGTTGTTTAAATATGTGCTCGGTTTTTTCCTTGCTCACGCAGGATTGGTCCAGACATTCCTTTACTGGGGCTTGATTTCAATGGTTCTGCTTTTCGCGAGTGCGTTTCTTATCAAAGAAGCTAAGGCACAAGCCGCACCGCAGAAGAGCGGCAAGCAAACGCAAAAGGATTATACGATTGGCGGAATGCTTCATACAAAAGAGGCATACTTGCTCTTCTTCGTTCTCTTCACGGCGTGCATGAGCGGACTTTACTTGATTGGTAGCGTTGCCAACATCGGTGTCAGTCTTGCTGGACTTGATGCGGCAGCGGCCGCAAATGCCGTTGCTTTGGTTGCCATCTTTAACACAACCGGACGGATTATTCTCGGCGCAGCATCGGATCATTTTGAACGATTAAAAGTGATCGCTGTCTCTTTACTCGTCACGGCGGGCGCTGCCTTGATCCTTAGCCAAGTTACTTTGAACTTTGCCCTGTTCTTCATCTGCGTCGCCAGCGTCGCTTTTTGCTTCGGCGGCAACATTACGATCTTTCCGACAATCGTTGCTGAATTCTTCGGATTGAAGAATCAAAGCCGAAATTATGGGATGATCTATCAAGGATTTGGCATTGGCGGCTTAAGCGTATCGTTTATCTCCGGAATGCTTGGCGGGTTTGCACCGACCTTCAACTTCATTGCCGTCATCTGTGTGCTCGCTGCTGTGACTGCGCTGCTGCTTCACGTACCGGGAACAAAAAAGGTCCATCTGTTTTCCGCACGCAAAGTACAAGAACGCAGCAGCAGCGGCGATTAAACAGTGCAAATAAGATCATATTTAACCACGCGTTCTGCGCTTTCCTTACAAATCACTAGGGAAGAGAGAACGTTTTTTTGTTTAATGATGATCTGAACGGAAGCTTCGAATGAAACTTTAACTTGGGATCACTTTGTCTTCGTTTAGCAAGATGCTTTGTTTTTGCGGTTGTGGCGAGCTCAGCTATTCGTTTTCTCCAGGTAGAAAAGCTACGGGAGAAGCGCAACCAATGAGTACACACGTTTTTTTCTCGTCATCATGATCATTTTAGAAAAAGTCTGCTAAAATTAGAGTAAATCGTTTACATATAGAGTGGGTAATGGAGTGGATTGCCGATGACCGCTTTTGTGACCATGCTTTTCCAATTGTTTGAGCGTGCTGCCTTATTGATTGTATTCCTGTTCTTAGTCACCCGGATGCCGCGCTTTAAGGAAATCTTGCAGCGTGAAAAGCATTCTGCTTCGGAGCTGGCCATTCTGACGAGCATTTTTTGTCTGTTTGCGATTTTAAGCACTTATTCCGGTATTCATGTGGACGGCTCATTAGTGAATGTGCGCGTCGCCACGATTGTATCAAGCGGTATTCTTTTTGGTCCGGTGGTCGGAATTATCACCGGTGTGGTCGCCGGTTTGCACCGTTATTTGATTGATATCGGCGGTGTGACGGCACTCCCTTGCTTTATCACGAGTACCTTTGCCGGCTTGGTATCGGTCTGGATTCATCGCAGCGTGAAGAAGTCGCAGCGCTGGATTTACGGCATTGCTGGCGGTATGTTCTGTGAACTGCTGACAATGCTGCTGATTTTGCTGATGTCCGGGTCGACGGAGCAAGGATGGAGCATCGTCTCGCGGATTGCATTGCCGATGATCTTAGGCGAAATCAACATCGGGTTTATCGTTCTGCTGGTCATGAGCGTCGAGGGCGAAAAAGAAAAGATTGCCGCGATGCAAGCGAAACTGTCGCTGGATATTGCCAACAAAACACTGCCCTACTTCCGTTCCGTGAATAAAGACTCGCTGGCGCAAGTCTGTCGGATTATTAAACAGGAAATCCATGCAGACGCCGTTGCGATGACCGATACAGCAAGCGTGCTTGCCTATGTCGGATTCGGCGATGAGCGTTATACGGTAGGTAAGGAAATCGTTAGCGCTTTGACGAAAAAGGTCATTCATGAAGGAACGATTACTTTTTCCAATGACGCTTCCGAACATCATTTGCCGCAGATTCAATCGGTGCTGATTATTCCCTTAAAAGAACGGGAAAAGGTTACGGGAACGTTGAAAATGTACTATCGCAAGGCGACGAAGATGACCTATTCGCAGCAGTCGCTCGCCATTGGTCTGTCACAAATGATTTCGACGCAGCTTGAAATTTCACGATTGGAACAAATCAAGGAGGCGGCAAGCAAGGCGGAATTGCAAGCGCTCCAATCCAAAATCAATCCGCACTTTCTGTTTAATGCACTGAATACGATTGCTTCTTTGATTCGTCGCGATCCAAGAAAGGCCAGAGCACTGATCATCCACCTCTCCGGCTACATGCGCTCCAATATCGAGCGAACCGATGAATTGATCAGCATGGAGGAAGCCATTCAGCAGGTTAAAGACTATGTAGAAATTGAAAAAGCGCGGTTTGGTCCGCGGCTTGAAGTGACTTATCAGATTGAGGACGTCGATCTGAACATTCCGAGCCTGCTGATTCAGCCACTCGTTGAAAATGCGATCAAGCATGGCGCACTAAAAGCAAAAGGAGCGGGCAGCGTGACCCTTCGCGTGCAAAAAATGGCTGATCGCGTGCGCGTGCATGTGCGCGATAACGGACCGGGAATTGATCAGAATATTGTTGAGCGACTGTACCAAAATCAAATGCCGGCAAAGAAAATCGGCCTGTTGAACGTTCATCAGCGGGTCAAGTTAATCTATGGAGAAGGGCTTGTGGTCCGATCTTTGTCCCCGGGGACGGGTGTTTTTTTCGATATTAAGAAGGTGAGTCAATGAACGCGATTATTGTAGAAGATGAACAACTGGCCCGTGAAGAGCTGGCATACTTGATTCAAACCTACAGCTCGATTAAGGTCACGAATTGTTTCGAAGATGGGCTGGATGTGCTGAAATTTTTGCAGGATCATGAAACGGATGCAATTTTTCTTGATATTAATATTCCTTCGCTCGACGGCATGCTGCTTGCCGGGAACATCAGCAAGTTCAAACGGAAACCGTATATCATTTTTACAACGGCGTATAAGGAGCATGCCGCAAAAGCATTTGAACTTGAAGCGTTCGATTACATCCTCAAGCCCTATGATGAAGCGCGAATTGCGCCGATGCTGACAAAGCTTGAAGCGGTATTTAAGCGTGACCACTGTCCAACCGATAAGCGAAGCAGTGCTGGAAATGGTGCGATGAGTACACCGGTCCGCATAAACCTGCGCCAGGATGAACGCATTATTGTTAAAGAGGTCAATGCGATCTACTACGCAGAAGCTCGCGAAAAAGTAACGCTTGTCTATACCAATGATGCCCACTATACGATGCCGATGAGTTTGTCCGAGTTTCAGCAAATGGTTCCCGATTCGCTTTTTTTCCGCTGCCATCGTTCCTATCTGGTTAATCTTTCAAAAATCCGCGAAATTGTGCCTTGGTTTAATCAAACGTATCTTGTTCGACTGAATGATCTAAATGCGGAACTCCCGGTCAGCAGGAGTAAGGTCAAAGCCTTTCGCGAGCGGATGCATCTGAATCATTAACGATTTTTAGGCGTTCTTTACGCGATGTCCATGGCTTGTTCCTTCATACCTACCGCTTGACTCGGGGATTATAATAGACAATATGTGAACATTTTGTGACTTGATGGTGATATTTATCACTTTTTTTGACGCTTATACTTTGATTTTGGTTTCTCGATTTGGTACCGTAAATATGGAATTTAGACAGCATTTATTCGTGTTCCTATTCGGTGAATTAAAGGATTCGGAGGGAGTCGTTTCATGCATATCTTGGCAATTGGCGTCAATCATCGAAACACTCCGGTGGAAATAAGAGAAAAGCTGACCTTTCAGCCTGAGGATTTGGAGCGGGCACTTTCAGAACTGAGGCAAACAAAAAGTATTTTTGAAGATGTTATCCTTTCGACGTGCAATCGGACGGAGCTGTATGTTGTTTCCGATCAGCTCCATACGGGACGCTATTACAGTAAGAAATTTTTTGCTGAGTGGTTCGGTATTTCCTTGGAAGCGTTAACGCCTTATTTGATCATCCAGGAAGATCAGGAAGCCATCCAACACTTGTTTCGGGTTACATGCGGTTTGGAGTCAATGGTGCTCGGTGAGACTCAAATTCTTGGACAGGTGCGAGAGAGCTTTGTACATGCGCAGCAATGCCGGACAACCGGAACATTCTTTAATGAACTTTTTAAAGAAGCACTTACGGTTGCAAAGCATGCGCAGGACGTCACGCAGATCAACGATCATCCGGTTTCGATCAGTTATGCAGCAGTCAAGCTGATTCAGGATTATTTTGGACCGTTAGAAAATAAATCGGTGGTGTTGATTGGCGCTGGAGAAATGGGCACACTGGCGCAGAAGCATTTGTCGAGCAGCGGCGTTCGCCGGCTGACCATTGTAAACCGGACCAAGGAAAAAGCGGATGGGCTGGCGAAACAGGCACAGGCGAATTCGGCTTCACTCGAATCGCTCGGCGAGCAAATGAAACAGTGCGATATTGTTTTTGCTTCTACCTCAGCACCTGGCTATTTAATTACGGAAGCGCAACTTCAGCCGATTCTTGATCAACGAAAACGCCGGCCGCTTGTATTGGTCGATATCGGCGTGCCAAGAAACATTGATCCAGTCACGGCATATATGGATGGCGTATCTTTGTTTGATGTCGATGATCTGGACCGAATTGTCGATGAAAATCGTGCCGCACGCCGACGTGCAGCGAAACAGATTGAGGGATTCATTGAACAGCAGCAAGGGAAATATAGTGAATGGCTGCACACACTGGGCGTTGTCCCGGTGATTTCTGCGTTGCGCAGAAAAGCATTGGCGATCCATTCGGATACGATGAAGCGGATTGAAAATAAGCTGCCGGAAATGACGGAGCGGGAACGCAGAGTGGTCAGCAAACAGGCGAAGAGCATGATTAATCAGCTCTTGCGCGATCCGATAAATAATATTAAAGAATTAGCCTGTCATGAACATGGCAAACATGCCATTGACCACTTTGCTGAAATTTTTAATATCGACGGGGATGTGCCTCAGCGCGGCCAGTCAGAAGAAGAAGAAAAGGTGACGGAGTTCCGAATTGAAAAAGCGGAACACGAAACGCTCAAACCAACGACTATTGGTTAAGCACGCTGGACTGAGCGAGTAACGAGAGAGGCGAGAAAATGAGGACGATTCAGGTTGGATCAAGAAAAAGCAAGCTTGCTTTGGTTCAAAGCGAGCAGGTCATCCATAATCTGAGCGATAAATCAGACCAATTTGCCTTTGCGATCCGCCATATCGTAACCAAAGGCGACCGAATTCTAAATGTGACGCTGTCCAAAGTTGGCGGAAAAGGATTGTTTGTTAAAGAAATTGAGCGTGCCTTATTGGATGGCGCAATCGATTTTGCGGTTCACAGTATGAAAGACATGCCGGCGGAATTGCCAAGGGGTTTAGAGATTGCTTCCATTCCAATGCGGGAAGACGCATGTGACGTGTTGCTGACACGTTCTGGAGATGGGCTGGACAGTCTTGAACCCGGGGCAATTGTGGGGACAAGCAGTTTGCGCCGCGGAGCACAGCTGCTCAGCCTCCGTCCTGATTTGAATGTACAGCCATTGCGCGGCAATGTCGATACACGGATTGGCCGGTTGAAATCCGGCGATTTTGATGCGATTATTCTTGCTGCGGCGGGAATGAAACGACTTGGTGTTCATGAAAAAAATCATCCGCTCGCATTCGATGAAATGCTTCCGGCGGTTGGCCAGGGCGCACTGGCGATCGAGTGCCGTTCGTCCGATGAAGAGCTCAAAGCTTTGCTGCAAACCATCAATGATCCGGATACTGAGATTACTGTTCGCGCGGAGCGTGCATTGTTAACGCGTTTGAACGGCAGCTGCCAGGTGCCGATTGCTGCCTTGTGCAAACGCCGTGCCGATACCAAGCTGGAACTGACCGGGTTGGTTGCTTCTGTTGATGGAAAAGAAGTATTTAAGACGTGCCGCGTGGGCGAGGATCCGGAGAAGCTGGGCACAGAAGCGGCGGAAGCGTTGCTTCACCAAGGTGCCGGTACGGTTCTGAAACAACTAGGCAGTGATCCAAATGCAGGATGAACGTGGGGACGACGCGTTAACGTTAAAGGGAAAACAGGTGCTGGTCACGCGTGCGACGAGCCAATGTGGCAGCCTGTGTGAACACATTCGCAGATACGGCGGTGAACCGCTGCCTGTGCCGCTCGTTGCCTATCGCCGGGTATCCTTTTCCCACACCGAGCGCATGAAATGGCTGCAGGCTGTTCAGCATTCGGACTGGCTGATTTTTACCAGTCAGAACAGTCTGGACTTTTTTATGGATCTGCTTGATCAATCCGATCGGATGCACGGCGTCAAAATCGCTGCTGTTGGCAAAAAGACCGGGGAACGGCTTGAAGCCTACGGGCTCCATGCAGATTTTATCCCCAAGCCTTATACAGGACAGGCACTGCTTGAAGCGTTCCGCAATGGTCGATTGGCCGCTGAGCAAGTCGCGATTCCGCACGGTTCTTTATCAAACCGAACACTTCTTAATGGATTCAATCACTTGGGGATCAAGGTGGCGAGCCGTGTTCTCTATCAAACGATTGCGGATCAGGCGAGTCAAAAGCAACTTGAAGAAGCAGCTGTATCCAACCGGCTGTCGGCGATCACTTTTGCGAGTCCATCCGCCGTTCACTTTTTTACCGAACTCTTGCCCGAAAAACGATGGCGCAGTGCTTTAAACCGCTGCGTTGTGGCAGTGATCGGCAAGACAACGGCCGATTCACTTGAAAAGCTTGGTGTTGTTGCGGATGTCGTTCCGGAAACGTTCACAGCGGCAAGCATGATTAACGCACTGGCAACTTACTATTTAAATAAAGAAGGAAGTCATCAAAATGAACAGCAATCTTAACTTTGACCGTCATCGTCGTCTCAGAAGAACCTCAGTACTCAGAACAATGGTTCGGGAGACGTTCTTGCGGCCTGCGGACTTTATCTATCCTATATTTGTGACGGAAGAGGGCAGCAATATTAAGTCGGAAATCAAATCGATGCCAAATGTTTACCAGTACTCGCTCGACCGATTGGACGAAGAGCTTGACGAAGTGGTTGCGCTTGGTATTCCATCGATCATGTTTTTCGGCATTCCTAAAGTGAAGGATGCGGTCGGCTCCGGTGCCTATGATGAACAAGGCATTGTCCAGAAGGCAATCCGGCAAACGAAACAGAAGTATCCGGACCTGGTTGTGATTGCCGATACATGTATGTGTGAATATACGGATCACGGTCACTGCGGCATCATCCATAATGGCGACGTGGATAACGACGAAAGTCTGACCTATATCGCTAAAACAGCTGTATCACAGGCAGAAGCCGGTGCGGATATCATTGCTCCTTCCAATATGATGGATGGTTTTGTGATCAGTATTCGCCAAGCACTTGATGAAGCAGGGTTCTCGCAAATTCCGATCATGTCCTATGCAGTTAAATATGCATCCAGTTACTTTGGACCGTTCCGTGATGCAGCGGAAAGTGCACCGAAATTCGGCAACCGCAAAACGTACCAGATGGATCCGGCGAACCGTAGAGAAGCGCTGCGCGAAGCTGAATCAGATATTAAGGAAGGCGCTGATTTCCTCATTGTCAAACCAGCATTGCCTTACCTTGATGTACTGCGCGATGTGCGCAATCAAACCAATATTCCGCTCGTTGCCTATAACGTCAGCGGTGAATATGCGATGGTCAAAGCAGCAGCGCTCAATGGGTGGATCGATGAAAAAGCGGTGGTTCTTGAATCGTTGACCGCGATGAAACGTGCCGGAGCCGATATGATTATTACCTATCATGCAAAGGATGCGATCCGTTGGCTTCGTGAAGAATGAGCTGGAAAAGAATAAAGAATGAATGAACCCGGACAAACAGCTGTCCGGGTTTTTTACTAAGAAAAACTCGGTGCCGGGAATCCAGTTGACAACCGGATTTCAGTCACCGAGAACGCTTAACCTTTATTTTGTTGCCTGCATGTTACTGGGACCCCAACTGCTGGGAATATGCGTGAACAAATTGGGTCAGTGCAAGTAATTTGTCCTCACTCACTTCAGGAAAGATCCCATGACCAAGGTTAAAAATATATCCGGGCTTTCCGTTCCTTTCTTCTAAGAGCCGCTTTGCGCGTTCCTTCAGCATCGGAAGCGGCGCAAGAAGTAGCGATGGATCGAGATTTCCTTGAATCGCTTTTTCGATGCCCAGCTGCCCAAAATCAGCGAAACTTGTCCGCCAGTCAATGGAGAGCACATCAATCGGGAGCTGATTCCATTCAGGTAAAAGATGTCCGGCTCCAGCAGCAAAGTACAAACTTACCGCATGCGTTTTCTTTAGCTCAGAAAAAATCCGCTGCATCGTTGGTGCGAGATAGCGATGATAGTCTTCTGCGCTGAGTGCTCCAACCCATGAATCAAAGACTTGTACCGCTTGCGCCCCGCAGCGAATTTGTGCATGCAGATAATTCAGCGTCATTTCCGCCAAATCTTCCATGAGTGCCGCCCAGTCTTCTGGATGGGCATACATGAACCCCTTGGTGCGATGATAATTCTTCGACGGTCCGCCCTCAATAAGATAACTTGCGAGCGTAAACGGGGCACCCGCAAAGCCGATCAAAGGCACATTTAATTGTTGATGGAGCAGTTGAACGGTTTCAAGAACATAAGGCAAATCACTTGCCGCATCGAGCGACCTCCAATGAGAAAAGTCGGCGCCTGTACGAATCGGATGGTTGAATACCGGCCCGACACCTTCAACAATCTCAACCTTCAAGCCGCGTGCTTTAAGCGGGGTCATGATATCGGCGAAAAGGATCGCCGCATCAACACCGAGTTTTTCAACAGGAAGGCGCGTCACTTTGGCACATACATCCGGATGGTGGCTGATTTCAAAAAAAGAATAGCGTTCGCGTATTGCTCTGTATTCCGACTGATAGCGTCCCGCTTGCCGCATGAACCAAACAGGGGTAAACGGTACAGCTTCTTTTCGGCACGCCCTCAGAAAGATATCATTAAACAGGATACTCATTCCTTTCAAAAGAAGGATCATAATACTATGTTTATTTTTGGTTAAATCATACACTATTCATTTTACGTGAAAAGTGCGAAGCCTGCACCTATTTTGCTGTGAGTTGCTGATTATTCGTAAAGTGGTCGTGTACGTAATCATCGCATAAAGATCGACCCATTTCGTGTATAATAGAAGGTAGATTAGGATTTAAAATCAGAGGAATCGTGTTGAATAAAAGGGAGGCGACGCTGCATTTGCTTTTAATCGCGCTGAGTGCAATCATTATTCCATTTTTATTTCTTGTCTTGTTGAACATTCCGGCAACAAAAGGAATGCCTTTGAGTGCGCTGCTGGTAGGGCTCGCTGCCTATTTTATCTGGGGCATGAGTCCGCAAGCCTTGTTTTCTTCAGTGTTACAAGGCGCGCATAAGACGCTGACGATCTTATGGATTCTATTCGGCGCTTTAGTTTTGCTAAACACGCTTCAGCGTACCGGTGCCATTAAACGGATCAATCGCGGCTTCACCTATATTTCCGGTGATATGCGTGTTCAGACGGTGATCATTGCCTATCTATTTGGGTCGTTGATCGAGGGAGCGGCGGGCTTTGGAACGCCGGCAATGGTTACGGCTCCGCTAATGATTGCGATTGGCTTTCCGCCGGCGGCTGCAGTGACGCTCGCACTGATCTCGGACAGCACAGCGGTATCTTTTGGCGCGGTGGGTACGCCGATTTCGGTTGGTTTAAGCAACATTGTTACGAGTAACCCCGACTTTTTCCGTGAAATTGGACAAACCATTACGATTCTTGATCTTTTTGCCGGTTCGTTTCTACCTGTTTTATTAATCTATGTACTGACGCGTTTTTTCACCAATGCACAGGAGAAGGAAAAAGGTGTGTTGCGTTCGATGCTCCCATGGGCGCTGGTTGTCGGCTTTTCATATACATGGTCTGCGCTCGCGTATGCATTTTTCTTTGGCTATGAATTTGTTTCGATTTTGGCTTCCATTACAGCACTGGCCGTAGCTTCAATTACGGCCGCGCGCGGTTGGCTGCTTCCGAAAAAAGAATGGAAGGGCGCGCTTCGCAGTGATTTTAAAGAAGATACCGAACCGCAGACCATGAGCCTGCTTGCTGCTTGGGCACCTTATATTGCGGTAGTTATTCTACTGCTGCTTACACGTATTGTGCCGCCGATCCATCATGTTGCGACGACTGCGTTCGACCTGTCATGGAATAACATCCTTGGGATTAAAGAAGTTCATTCTGAATGGAAGCTGTTGTACTCACCAGGAACGATCTTAACGGTTTCGGCACTTCTGGCACTCATTTTTCAACGGACACCGGCCGAAGCGTTCATATGGGGTGCTAAAATTTCGCTTCGCTCGATGAAAACAACGGCAATTGCCTTGGTTGCAACCTTAATTATGGTTCAAGTATTCAGTAATTCCGGACTGACAACAAAGGATCTCGTCAGCATGCCGGAGTATATTGCCCAAGCTTTTTCGGGAAGTCTTGGCGGGATTTGGCTGGCCGCTGCTCCCTTTCTTGGGGAACTGGGTTCGTTTATTACCGGAAGCGGAACGGTATCCAATCTAACATTCTCCCCAATTCAATTTGATGTTGCGATGGATGCGGGCCTTGATCCGCGGCTTGTACTGGCCTTGCAAGTGATCGGCGGTTCAGCGGGCAGCATGATGTGTATTCATAACGTCGTTGCTGCAAGTGCCGTTGTCGGACTTGCCGGCAAAGAAGGCGAGATTATTCGTAAGACCGTTGCTCCTGCCATCCTCTATAGCGTTCTGGCAGGGTTAGCCGCTTATCTGATCACTTTATTTTTCTGAACTGAACCAGAAATAGTGGAAAAAGAATCTTCAATCTATAGAAAGAGCCCCTAAAATCATATCCCAAGGATTTGATTTCAGAGGCTCATTTTTCGTTATTCAGTGCGGTTAATTTTTATTGATCAGTCCATACTTTTTTTGCAGTTGTGACAACACGTTTTAATTTCGCCCATTGCTGAGCTTCAGTTAACTTGTTGCCTTCTTCAGTGGATGCGAAACCACATTGTGTGGACAAACATAGATTTTTTAATGGAACAAAAGTGGCTGCTTCTTCAATCCGTTTTTGCAGCTTTTCTTCAGATTCCAGTTCAGGAAACTTGGACGTTATCAGACCTAGAACAACCTTTTTGTCAGCACCATTTTGGAAAATTTCTCCAAGCGGCGCAAAGTCGCCGGCGCGTTCATTATCATATTCGAGAAAATAGCCGTCGATGTTAAGCTGTGCGAGATAGGAAGCAACCGGTCCGTAGCCACCGGAGAACAGGAAGGTGGAGCGGAAGTTGCCGCGACAAATGTGCATGGTGACCGTTAAATCTTCAGGAAGATCTTTGACTGCAGCGTTGATCACCGTGACACCATCTTGTGCGATTTGTTCAGCGCTTGCTTTTTCTTCATTGCTTTTTGCATTGCTGATTCGGTCGATCAGGAAGGCCCAAGTCGTGTCATCGAGTTGAAGATAGCGGCAGCCAAGTTCGTAGAAATGCAGGATCGTTTGCCGATAGGCGGTTGCGAGATCTGCTAAGAAGTCGGCACGTGTTTCATAGAAGTTAACCGCTTGATCATCTCGGTGGTCACGGAAGTAGAGTGTAGGACTTGGGATCGTTTGTTTTGCCAGCACGCCTTCAGGTACGATACGCTGCAAGTATGTAAATGCCTCGTAGAATGGATGGTTCGGATTGTAGGCAACTTTGTCGACGAAGCGGACGTTGGTGTCACGCGTTTTTGCACCTTTAAATTTATAGCTTTCATGTTGTGAATAGGTCTCAACGCCGTTGAGATTGGCGAGAAAATCCAAATGCCACCAGCTGCGACGAAATTCACCGTCGGTTACGGCTTTTAGTCCTAATGCAATTTGCTTATCGACGATTTTCTTGATCTCCTCATCTTCGACTTTGGTCAGTGCAGCTTGGTCAATTTTTCCTTCATGAAAGGCTTCTCGTGCTTCTTTCAATGCTTGTGGACGCAAGAGACTTCCTACTTGGTCGAAACGGAATGGCGCTTTTTTTGCTGTGCTTACGGTCATTTCTTTATCCTCCTCAATTTTTATGGCACAATCATTCATCATGCAGGAGACCTAAGTGATCAACCGGGTGCTTTAGAGCAAATAAAAAAGTCTTCTTTATTTGGGAATAAGAAGACTGTGCGTTCGGGTCTCTTCTTATCCCTCCGGCGTTTTAAATGCCGGCTGGGATTAGCACCTTGTCGCAAAACGACGGTTGCTGAAGCGTCATCAGGCCAGTCCCTCGGCTTCTCTAGATAAGAATGATTGATTCATTGATTTGATTGTCTTGAAGTCTACGCTAAATCGGTTGGCTTTTCAAGCTTTTTTAGCCAATTTGCAAAAAACGATCGTCTGTTCAAAGCAGGCATAATTTTTGACAAGCAGTGCCATCCTTTTTTACGCTAAAGTTATTCTCGTATGAAGCTGGTGATTTAATGGAAAAGGTGAAAATCGGTCGAACGGAACTAACTGTAAATCCACTTGGGCTTGGAACAAATAAAATTGGTGGGTATAACTTGTTTCCCAATCTTGATGATGAGACGGGAAAGCAGGTGGTTCAAACGGCCATTGACCACGAGGTTGAAATGATTGATACCGCATTTATGTACGGGCTCGGTCATTCTGAAGAACTGATCGGTGACGTGCTGAAGAACAATGATCGTGAAAAAGTAATTTTGGCAACGAAAGGCGCGCAGCAAATTGCTGCGGATGGCGCTGTCACGTTGAGTAATAATCCTGAATTTCTGACGCAAGCAGTTGATGAAAGTCTGAAACGACTGCAGACCGATTATTTGGATATCTTTTATATCCATTTTCCAGATCAGGACACGCCGAAGGCAGAAGCGGTCGGGGCGCTTCAGCGTTTGAGAGAAGCGGGCAAGATTCGGGCAATCGGCATTTCGAATTTTAGCTTGGAACAAATTAAAGAAGCTGATGCAGACGGTTATGTTGATTTAGTCGAAAATCAATACAATTTGCTGCAGCAGGATGCGATGCGTGAAGTCGTCCCTTATCTGAAGGAGCGTGGGATTACCTTTGTGCCTTATGAACCGTTTGCTGCCGCACTTTTGACCGGACGCTACAACCCGGATAACTTGCCGCATTTTGAAGCAGGCGATCACCGTCTGACGATTGATTTGTATCAACCGGATCAATTGAAGCGAAATGTTGAAAAAGTTGAAAAGCTGAAACCGATCGCTTCGCACTATGGTGTCACAACGGCACAACTTGTTCTTGCTTGGTACATGAAGAATCCGCTGATCGGACCCGTGATTCCCGGGGCGCGTACACCGGAACAACTGCTGGCGAATGTGGCAAGTGTTTCTACAGCGCTTCGGGATGAGGATTACCAAACGATCGATCATGTCTTTGCCTCATCGAATTTGTAATCAGTTGAGCAGTCTCATGCTAATGGAGTATGATGAGAAGTGCAGTACAGGGGACGCTTGATCGCGCAATTTTATTATCTGAATGTATGAAGAACCGCAAAAGGTTAAATAAAGAATGGAGCAGCCGTTTTCGAGGGGTTTCCTCGCTGAAGCGGCTGCTTTTTCTTTGTGCGCTTCACCAGGCATGTGTGTCTTTTTCTACATAATAGGTGTTCTAACTTTCGGCATCCCTAGGATGTGCATACACATAAGAGAAGGAGGTTGTTTAATAATGGCTAAATACAGTATTCATGCCGGACATAATTCCTTTGTTCCTGGTGCTCAGGGGTTTATCAAGGAAGAAGTCGTTAATCGGCAAATCAAGAACGCGGTTATCAACGATCTTCGAGCAGCAGGTCATACGGTCTACGATGATACGGATGACCAAGCAAAAACACAAAACGAGAATCTTGCTGCAATTGTGCGCAAAATAAACAGCCACACTAATCTCAGTTTAGTCGTCTCGATCCATTTAAATGCAGGCGGTGGAACGGGGATTGAGGTTTACCAACCCGATATACGAACAAATGGGGTTGCGCAGCGTGTGCTCAATGCAGTTTGCGCGGTAACGGGATTAAAAAACCGCGGCGTCCACACGAATTCGAGTTTATATGTTCTGCGCAATACGACTGCTCCTGCGATTCTGGTTGAATGCGGCTTCGTGGATCATCAAAGCGATGCAACTTTCGTTTCTACCCATACCGATGCAATTGGTCGGGCCATTGCAGAAGGCATCTTAGGAAGCACCATCACGTCAAAAAAGTCGCGTGCGGCAAGTCCAAAAGTGGCAAGTCCGAAAAAAGAAGCTGCCCCTTCATCCGTTCAGACTGCTTCGTTGCTGCGAAGAGGCAGTCGCGGTTCAACGGTCAAAGTCGTGCAGCAGAATTTAATTCATGCCGGATACAGTGTGGGTAGTGCAGGTGCGGACGGAGTCTTCGGTGTAGCAACAGAAGCCGCTGTTCGTGCACTGCAGCGTGACTCAGGAATTACGGTGGACGGAATTGTCGGCCTGCAAACCCAAATTGCACTCAGTCAGGCGCTAAGAGGTGGTTTGGCTGTAGTTCCGTACCCGGGACACATCATCAAACGGGGAAGCCGCGGCCGTGATGTGGAAAGAATCCAACGTGCCCTGTCGCTTTCAGTAGACGGAGTCTTTGGACCTGCGACCAAGAAAGCAGTCAAAGCCTATCAGCGACGCCATAATCTTTCTGTAGATGGCATCGTAGGACCAGAAACTTGGAACACGTTGTTTTAGGCGAAGGGCAATGCAAGGCGTTATCGATGTGGGAATCGTTTGCAAAGCGTCGTATTGCTTGAAATCAATGAGTCACGTGAATCATTTGATTTATTTTGTGTGTTTCTATAAAACGGTGTCTCTGAAACTCCGACCGCCTATTTGTCGGAGTTTTTGTGGCATGCAGCATTCATGAAAAAAAGTGTTCCTAGCCATACTAGAGATGAATGAATTTTTGACAAAGAGGATGGTCGCACTGAATTTTTACAGCTATGACTACATCGAAGGTCAAACTCATACGGCAGCTTTTGTACAGTTTGGTTTTATGGCAGCGCTGCTTCTCATTATTTTTTTCTTTATTCTCCGCTTTAGAAAAAGACGGATGCCCCATAAATATACGGAGATCATTTTTTTAGCTGGGATTCTGATTATCTTGCTTGCGGGAATCCAAGTGAATGATTGGCTGAACCGTGAGCATGTACAAAATGAATACCGCGGCGTGCTCAATCAGATGCGGCAGCTGTCACGTGAGTTGGATGTTCCAGTGGATCACATTTACACCAATCATTTGAAGCCGGATGAGGTGGCTTTATTTCTGGCAGGTGATCACTTCTATCGATTGGAACGAACAGAGGGCGATCCCGATCATTATATGCTTGAGCGGATTCAGGTGATCAATGAATTCTCCGTGAAACTCATCGAAAAGTGAAGGGGGACGCAGTGTGTTTTCATACATGGACGTAGCCATTAAGTTAGTCATCGGTCTCATCTGCCTCGTCATTTTCATCAATATGTCGGGTAAAGGCAATCTAGCACCGTTATCTGCTGCCGATCAAATCCAGAATTATGTGCTTGGCGGGATCATAGGCGGGATGATCTATAACCCGGATATTACAATTATGCAATTTCTGATTGTTCTGCTCATCTGGTCAGGATTGATTATCGCGATGAGAATCTTGAAGGCGAAAAACAGTGAGGTGCGTAAGTGGATTGATGGTGACCCAATTGTCATTGTTAATAAGGGTAAAATGATCCCAAAAAATTTTAAGAAAGCCAATCTGTCGGTTACGGATTTTGCGACCATGCTGCGGATGCAGGACATTTACACAATAAAAGATGTGAGCCGGGCGCAGGTTGAACAGAACGGGCATCTCACCGTATTGAAAAAAGATAACGAACGGCTTGGTTTTATCCTTGTCGCCGAAGGTTCGATTGATTATGATATGCTTGATTTGATGGACAAGGATGAACAATGGCTGGTTGACGTGTTTCAGCATATGGGGATTGCGTCGAAGGAAGATGTCTTTTGCGCGGAATATTACAAAGGTTCGATCACCGTATATACGGACGATATGGAGAAACAAACCTCCCCTGTTGCGGTTATGCGCAAAGATCCTCTTTGAGGCAGACGAGCCGTGTTCACTAAAAATGTCTCTACGGGAGCGGTGAACGTGGCATATATCATTAAATTTATTTATGGGTTTTTATTGCCTCCAGGACTGTTTGTGACGGTGCTTGCGTTATTGAGTGTCATGCTGTTTCATAAAAAAAGCAAACTGGCGATTTTGCTTGGAGCGGTTACCTGCCTTATGTATCTTAGCTTCATTCCGCTTACTGGGATTCTTTTGGTGCACCCTCTGGAAAATCATTATCAGCCGCCGGAAAAGCCGAAGGGCGATGTCCTGGTGATGCTTGGCGGGGGGGGCGACGCTCGGAACGCCTGATTTAGGAGGGAAGGGGCAGTTGTCGGGCAATGCGGCGAATCGATTACTGACAACGTTCCGTTTGTATCAGAAAACGCATTTACCGATCATTTTAAGCGGAGGAAAGGTCTATCCGGACAGTGGACTTGAGGCTGAGATCGGTAAGCGTCAACTCACGGCACTTGGCGTACCTGCAAACAAGATTATTACGGAAACCAAGAGCATTACAACGAAAACCAATGCTGAAAATACGAAAAAAGTAATGAAAGCATATCGGTTTAAGCGGCCGATTCTGATTACATCAGCCTTTCATTTGCCGCGTGCGGTCTTACTGTTTCAGAATGAAGGTGTTCGCGTGACGCCCTACCCGACCGACTATCTTGAAAGCAGGCCTGTTGCACTTTATCCCGGTCAGTTTGTTCCTGCAAGCGGGGGTACTGCATTTACTGCGCTGAAGGAATATATCGGGATGTTCGCCTCACGCTTTTAATCCACCGAGAAAAGAGCATCCGCAGCTCGGATGCCCTTTCTCAGGAGGCTTGACATTTATTTACGCCATTCGGCACCACTCGATTTGGTGTCGGGTCGAATGAGCTGCTGCTTTTCAACGCTCAAACGGAATTAGTAGCAAAATGCTGCACCTACAATGATTAACAAGATGAACAGTACAACAAGAAGTGCGAAGCCGTTTCCTACGCCGCATCCGCAGCCGGCACCGCCTTTTACTGGTTCGCCCATCAGAACACCCCCTCATGATCGGATACTGCATTATATGTTGCAGTTACCTAGAATGGGAGGGCAAATGTACCGATTTTTTTCTGATTGTCGCTTCGTTAACGATTAAAACGGTTGCCGGATACCGTTGAAAATCAGTGTCATGGCGAATGCAGCCAAGAAAAAGATTACTGCTGCATAGTCAAGTCGCCTAAGTTTCAAAGGATGCAATTTCGTTCGGCCTTCGCCGCCATGGTAGCAACGGCATTCAATCGCATTGGTCAATTCAAACGCGCGACGGAATGCCGACATGAACAGAGGAAGGATAACCGGAAAAAAGGCGCGAATCCTATTGAGGATCGTTCCGGTACCAAACTGGGCGCCGCGCGCTTTCTGTGCCTCGATAATTCGGTCGAGCTCTTCAGCGAGCGTTGGCAGGAAGCGCAGTGTGATTGACAACGTCATCGACAACTCGTTAACCGGAAAATGAAGCCGCTTCAGGGGCGCAAGCAGTTGTTCCAATCCACTTGCCAGTGCATTGAGCGACGTGGTGTATGTAATGAGCGAGCAGCCGGCGATCAGTGTGATCAGGCGGACCAGTAAAGTAAACCCGGTAAACAAGCCTTGATCCGTGATACGGAGGAACGCATAGTGCCACAAGACATGACCGGATACATAAAAAATGTTCAGCAGCGCGGTAACGATAATCACAGGAATAATCGGTCGAACGGCTCGAAATACTTTTTGCGCGGGGACTTGGGCACATACTATATAAATCCAGAGCAGCAAAAGTAAAAAGAGTAAGCTGAGCGCGCTTTTCGTCAAAAATACTTGAATGATGAACAGAAAAGTAAGCATCAACTTTGTCCGCGGATCAAGCCGATGCATGAGTGAATGTCCGGGAATAAATTGACCGACGGTAAGATCGCGCGTCATGGACGATCCGCCTCCTTAAGAAAACAAAGCAGCTCCCGCTCCGCCTGCTCAACGGTATAGGCCGCTGTTTTAACGGAATAGCCTTTCGCTTTGAGCCCAAGCAGAACCTTAGTGCTTTGCGGAATATCCAGCCCAATCGACACAAGTTTCTCTGCTTGAGCAAAAATAGAGGCAACCGGTCCGTCCAGTGCAACGCTGCCTTGGTCGAGCACAACGACTCGATCAACAAAGTCGGCGATATCCTCCATGCTGTGCGAGACAAGCACGACTGCTGCCCCGCTTTTCCGACGATACTGATGGAGCGCATCAAAAAGGGCATGACGTCCCTCGGGGTCAAGACCTGCTGCCGGCTCATCCAGAATCAGCACTTTTGGGCGCATTGCAAGGACACCGGCGATGGCGACTCGGCGCATTTCGCCTCCAGACAGTCGGAAGGGATTGCGTTCCAAGTACGATTTGTCGAGTCCAACGCATTGCAAGGATTCACGAATGCGGGCATTAATTTCTTCTTGATCAAGTCCCATATTCCGCGGACCATAGGCGATATCCTTGCCGACCGTTTCCTCGAAGATCTGCGTTTCCGGATATTGAAAAACCAGCCCAATCTGAAAACGGATCGAACGGATTTCGTTCGGCTTTTTCCATAAATCATTGCCTTGGTACAACACTTGTCCGGAGTTGGGGCGAAGCAGTCCATTAAAATGGCGGATCAGCGTTGATTTTCCAGAACCAGTATGCCCGATCAGGCCAACGGATTCACCGGCGTCAACAGCCATGGATACATCACGAAGCGCATGCTTTTCAAAAGCAGTTCCCAGGCTATAGCAATAATTTATGTTTTTTAATTCAATAAGTGCCATAATCTTCCTCCCTGGCAGCTATTAATGCATTGATACACTGATCAACGTGGATAATCGGATTAGGTAAGCGGATTCCTTGGTGTCGCAAGCGCAGCACAAGCTCGACGACCTGAGGCACATCCAATTTCAATTGTTTGAGCAAATCAATCTGATAAAAGACGTGTTCGGGACGATCATCCATCACCACTTTTCCCTGATTCATAAGCAGAATGCGGCTTGCTTCAGCCGCTTCATCCATGTGGTGTGTAATTAAAAGGATCGTTATCCCAAATTCATAATTGAGCCGTTTGATAATGCGCATGACATCGGCACGTCCTTTTGGGTCGAGCATCGAAGTTGCCTCATCCATGACAATGCATTGCGGCCGCATAGCAAGAATGCCAGCGATGGCAATGCGCTGCTTCTGACCACCGGATAGTTTGAACGGGGAATGCCGTTTGTAAGCCAGCATATCTACTGCATCAAGCGCCCAATCCACACGTCTTTGAATCTCACTGGGCTTCATGCCGAGATTTTCCGGTGCAAAAGCAACATCTTCTTCGACCAGCGTCGAGATAAGCTGGTTATCCGGATTTTGAAAGACCATGCCGACCGTTTGGCGGATTGCATCAAGCTGCTGATGGTCCGCCGTATCCATACCTTGTATTTGAACGGAGCCGTCTGAAGGAAGCAGCAACCCGTTTAAATGCTTGGCCAATGTAGACTTCCCGCATCCGTTCGGGCCGAGAATCGCGACAAACTCGCCTTGATGGATTGAGAGATCGATCCCATTCAAAATCCATTTTTGCTTGGTTTGGTGATGCAGATATTGGAAATAAAGGTTCTGCGTTTCAATCAGCGCACTCATGTCTGCTCCTTAGGGTAGGATTTGTGAGTATACAAAAAAGTTCGGACAAAATGATTGTCCGAACTTAATCATACCATCTTTTTATCCGAGTTTGGATATCCCTTTGTTTGAATCAAAGATTGACAATCCCTTTTTGAGCGGGAAGTACAGTACGGTGACGATGATCACGGTAGATATTGCGTTAATCGCTGTTGCAGGCAGACTGGTGAAGGCTGCAACCACTGCCGGAGTAAATGCACTCCCGAGCAACAGTTTCTCAATCAAGCCATGTAAAAATTCAAGCGCAATCTTTGATACGCCGGCAACCAAAGCAAGAATAAAGAGGTTGAGCGGGCTGTCCTGATGTTTGAGCAATGTGAAGGCTCCACTGACAATTGCCGCAACAAGAAAAGCGAGAATGACGGTCACTGGAGCAGTGGATGCATAGCCATTGAGCAGATCGAACAACCCAAGTCCGATCGCCCCCGCCAAACCACCACGAAAACCGCCAAGCAGCAAGACGGAAAGCACAAGCAGCGAGTTGCCGAAATGAATAAATGGAGCGCCTACTGCTGCCGGCAGAGGAATTCTCAATGCGGAAATGCCCAAATAAGTTACTGCTGCAAACAATGCAACGAGCACGATGTCACGAACGCCAAATGATTTACTTTGCTTGCTCATAATCGACTCTCCTCTGAAAAGAATAATGAAAAACATGAGTTCAAAAAAACCCACTAGCTTACAAGGGATTAAGACTGATATTACCCTTTGCTTACGGAACTGTCAATAGAATTTCTTAAAGAACAGAAGTAACTTTTTTCGCATCATTTTCTTGCTTTGCATAATAAGGAGAGGATAGTGCGCGGATACTAGCAATAGCGGCATACTGCAGCGACGTGTCGCTTATTCTTCGCTGAGCTTCGCCGGTGAAACAGAACAGATGACAGATCGCTATACCGCAGTTTACAATTAGGGTAAAGGAGTGAATACAATGGCTGAAAAGAAGGTATTGATGATTACACAGACCGTATGTCCGTATTGCGATCGGGCGAAGATGGTCTTGAACCATGCGCTTGAAGGAAAATACAATGATCAAATCGAGCTACTTGTACGTGAGGACGACCAGGAACGTTTTGATCAACTGAAGCAAAAATACCAATTCTTGACTGTTCCAACATTTATTGATAAAAAAACAGGCAAGGTATTAAGTGATTCAAAAGAAGAAACGATTACTGCGTTCATGAAAGAGGCGATTGGCTGAGGAGCGCTCGGCAACTAAGGATGTCTCAAAAGTCTACGGACTCAAGAGGCATTCTTTTTTTCACAAATGAGAAAGTCATGATCTTGGACTTTCTCATACTGGAATAAGATGTATTTCTCCAGCAAGGCAACTCTAGCCGATGCGTTGATTTTAAGAAAATGTTCATCTAATAGAATTAAACGAAAGCGAAAATAAAAAATAGGGTTTTCTGCCGACGTTATTTTAGGTACGATGATAACAGGCAAAACCTCATAAGCAGTTGCCTATTCCATTTGCTATCCAAAGACTTTAATGATGAACATAAGGAGACGTACGGATGAATTCGTTATCATGGTTTATTGATGTCTTTCTCCATATTGATCAATTTTTAACGCAAATTGTCAATCAGTATGGCGCATGGACGTATATTATCTTATTTATCGTGATTTTTATTGAGACAGGCCTGGTTATTTGCCCGTTTCTTCCAGGTGATTCGCTGCTGTTTGCGGCTGGTGCGATTGCCGCCCATGCAGGTTCTGAATTGAATTTGGCACTGCTTCTTTGTTTAATTGCGATTGCGGCAATACTGGGCGATACATTAAACTATTGGCTGGGGCGTGAAATTGGTCAGTCCTTTGAGAAACACAATCGATTTCAGCGATTGATCAATCAAGAAAAAATGGCTAAGGCGGAGCACTTTTTTAATAAATATGGTGGATTTGCAGTCTTTCTTGGACGGTTTGCACCATTCATTCGCACGTTTATTCCTTTTATCGCTGGAGCAAGCCGGATGCATTATCCGTTCTTCCTTTTTTACAACATTATCGGCGGGGTTGTTTGGACACTTGCAGGTTTGCTGGCCGGCTTCTTCTTCGGACAAATTCCGTTCATTAAAGCACACTTTTCGTTGATGATGGTGCTGATCATCTTTGTTTCGCTTCTGCCTATGATTCTCGTGATGGTTACGAATAGGATCAAAGGAAAACGATTGGATTAAGTGTGCACCAATAAGGAAAACAAGCAATGCCTTGATGGCGTCTCAAAGTACGTGATTCCTTTGAGATGCTTTTTATATACCATAAGATTCAAATTGGATCGAAACGAGGGGAAGGGGAAAGCGCAAGAGCGCATCTTGTGGTCAACGTATGCAAGATGATTTAGGATGAGCGCGCTTGTTCGGTCGCTGCACCGGACTTTCTCATGCTGACTTTGCAGAGAAAGAGGACAAAAAAAAGCGGAAGGCATGATGCCTTTCCGCTTTTTGTTCAATGGATTTTAGTTAGTGAATCTTATAAGCCTAAGAAATAGCGTGAGAATAATGCGGCACATGCGGCACCAAAGAATGGCGCAATACCTGGTACGATGATCCCGTACTGCCAGTCGTTGTCTGCTTTTCCACCTGGAATTGGCAGAATAGCATGGGCGATACGAGGCCCCATGTCTCGAGCCAAGTTCATAGCAAATCCGGTAGGACCGCCCATACCCATACCAATGGCCCATACGAGCAAGCCGACACCGATAGGAAGTATAGCCGGAGCTTCCGTTGTGGCCGCGGCAATCGCAAGAATTGCTGTGATAAAAATAAACGTATCGATAAATTCGACAAAGAAATTACGTGGCAAGTTGCGCACGTTTGGATTTGTTGAAAAGATGTTTCGGATTTTTACTCGATCGATGTCAATGGAAGCTTTAAATTGATCATAATAAGCGATAAAAACAACAATGGAACCGAAGACACCGCCGAGCACTTCTGCGATACTGATTGGAATGACGCTGGTCCATGGAATGTTGCCAAGAATGGCTTGTGCGACAACCATCGCAGGATTGATGTTTACTGCCCCGAAGATGAACAATGAGATCGTAATTCCGAATCCCCAAGTTGTAATGGCGAAAATGTGACCGGAGTTCTGATACTTTGATGTATTGAGCACCTCACAACAGTGCACGCCGACACCGAAGATAATCATTAACGCCGTTCCCAAAAATTCCGCTATTAATTGATGCATTGATTCATTTTCCCCCTGCAATTTGTTTTAACAGAATGAGTATAGAAGGATTGCAAGGCAATGACTTTTCCATTTCTACGGTGACTATTTGCCAATTTTCGTAGTATCCGCTTTCAAAGTGCAAATTTATTGACTTCTGATCACGAAACCGACATATTTCGACAGTTGTTAACAATATTGTCACATTCACCGGTGTGATCTTTGTTATACTTCATCTAGCGAAGTTTATTTGGATATGAGCCAATAAAGCATAGGTAGCGTGACAACCAAATAGAGGAAGCAACATGACTTCAGGAGGAAACGTCTGGTGGAAGAGATTGTATTCCATTTAATGTCTTTCAGCAAGGAAAAGCACTATTACAGCACGTCACATTTTAGACTTATTATTCCGATTCATGGCTATACCCGGGTTATAACCGGATCTGGAGAAAAAAGAATTAGCAGTTCTCAATTTTGTTTGCTCCCAGCCGGTTTCGATTATTCGCTTGGTTCACTAGAATCGAATGATAATCTTGTGATTGATGTCCCTGAGGGTTATATCCATGATTACTTGAACAACAAAGTGGATGTACAAAGCGAATTAATTTGGGATACAAATTTAATCTGGCAATCGGTGACAGATTTGCTTGTGCACGAAGTCATGCAGCACAAACATGACGAAGCGGTGCTTTTGCTAAACTACTGGTTTCATAAAATGTCTGACCACCCATCAAGTGTATCGATCCGATTTATTCATGATCATTACACGGAAAAGATCGATGTGAAAATGCTAGCGGCCATGGAACACTATTCACCATCCTATTATTGTGACTGGTTTAAACGCAAGATGAAAATGACGCCGCTTGAATATATTCATTTTTTGCGTATTCACCGAGCCAAAGAACTTCTCAGTGATCCGAAATTGAGTGTGTTGACGATTTCTTATCAATTAGGCTATGAATATAATGCTTCATTTACGAAGATGTTTAAAAAATATGTGCGACGTTCTCCTTCTGAATATCGTGCAGAGACGCTTTCCTGAGTCATTTTTGTTCGTGATCTGCCCACTGTTTTGTTCGTTGTGGTACACTAATTCCCGGATAGGATTCAAAGAATCTAGGAAGCAGGGGGTATCGAGATGATCACAACAAAACTTCCGGTACGTTTTGTTGATTGTGATGCGATGGGGCATGTGAACAATGCGGTGTACTTTACGTATTTTGAAGAGGGCAAGCGCGAGATTTTCCGCTGGTTTACCCCAAGTATGGATTTGCATGACTGGAAAGTTATTGTTGCGTCGACGCATTGCGATTATATCCAAGAGATTAATTATGATGAAGAAATTACCGTTTACACGTGGATCAGTACGATCTCCCGGTCCAGCTTTGATGTTGAGCATGCGATTGCCGGCCCCGGCGGTGTCTGGCATGCGCGCGGGCGTGTAACTTTGATCGGTTATGATTACAAACAGAAGAAAGTCGTGCCGCTGACGGAAGCGATTAAAGCCATTCTGAGAAAACATCAGGATGGACCTGCAGGCGTCCCAACGCTGCGGCAGATTCGCAATGTATAAGAAAAATGGACAGACTAAAACAGCTGAGCGTTCAAAACGCT
Organism: Sporolactobacillus terrae DSM 11697; assembly: GCF_000648615.1. Classification (GTDB taxonomy): domain Bacteria; phylum Bacillota; class Bacilli; order Bacillales; family Sporolactobacillaceae; genus Sporolactobacillus; species Sporolactobacillus terrae. The sequence goes on from NZ_JFZC01000025.1 coordinate 27,739, forward strand.
CAGCTGTTTTTCACAAGTAAAGATCGTCTATGATTTGACCTTGCTGATATGACGATTAGCGTCATATCAGCAATAATACGAAAGCGTGAGACGCCCGCTGCAAGTGAGCAATCGGAGCGCACGCAAAAATCAGCTTGGCTCTTCTTACTTCTTTATTACAGAACCGGTGAGATCAGTCGTGAAATGCTTTCCTTAAATTTAATGATGAATGGACGATTTTGGTAGTCCGACGGCGTCAATTCTCGTGAAAGACGAATATCCTTTTTAAAAATTGTCGCGAGCTGTTGTGAGGTCTCTTGATGGTATATGAATGCATTGACCTCAAAATTCAAGCCAAAACTGCGAAAATCGAGATTGGATGTCCCGACTGTGGACAACCGTTCGTCAACAATGATCGTTTTTGCGTGAAGGAACCCGTTTTGATAAAGGTATACACGTGCTCCTGCATCAAGAAGGGCGCCAACATTGGAATACGTTGCCCAATAAACAAATGGATGATCCGGTTTATTCGGGATCATGATGCGGACATCGACATGAGAAAGCGATGCAATCGAGATTGCATTGAGCAGACTTTCATCCGGAATCAGATAGGGCGTTTGAATATAGACCGTTTGTTTGGCGGATAAAATCATTTTAATAAAGGCGTTTTTGATCTGTTCCCATTTCTGATCCGGTCCGCTTGAGACAATTTGGATGCCGACTTCTCCGTATTTGGTGTGATCATCCATGGTGTAATAGGATTGAAACGGCACGCGTTCTTTTGACGCCTGGTGCCAGTCAAGCAGGAACCGTGACTGAATGCTGTTCACGGCTTCACCTACAATGCGTAGGTGCGTGTCGCGCCAAAAGCCAAATTTTTTGCTTAACCCTAAATATTCATCGCCGACATTAAAGCCACCAATATAACTGATTTTGCTATCGATGATCACCAATTTGCGGTGATTGCGGTAATTGATGCGCAAGTTAAGCAACGGCAGGCGGCCGGGAAAAAATGTATAAAATTTGCCGCCGGCCTGAGTGAGCCGATGTACCAGTTTCTTTGGCAACCGTCTGGAACCTTCATCGTCGACAAGCAAGCGAACGATAACGCCTTCTTCTGCTTTCTTTGTCAATAGATCAATCAACTGATTTCCGAGAAAATCTCCACGGAAGATGTAGTATTCGATGTGGATATGATGCTTTGCGCAGCGAATGTCGTGAAGCAGGTTCTGAAATTTGGTTTCACCATCAGTGAAAATCGAAAGTTTGTTGTTTAAAGTCAGCGGCGCTTCATCATTATTCAAATTTAAATAGATCAAACGATGGTATTCGCGAAGAATCGGCTCTGAAAACGGCGGATCCTGATTGACGATACCGAGCATTTGTTTGCTGACTAAATCCTGGGTTCGTTTATGAACGATATGATCCCACTTAAAAATTTTCCGTCTGCTCAAATTTTGACCAAAAATAAGGTAGAAGATGAATCCGATGATCGGGAGGAAATTTAGAATCATCAGCCACGCCCAGGTTGAACTGACGCTTCTTCGCTCAAGAAAAACAATTGTTATCCCAAACAGAATATTTATACCAATTAAAATGGCTAGTAAAATTGAGTAGATGCTCATTAACTCACATCCTTTTTTTACGGCGTGTATGATAATTGATTATACTCCTAATCGAACGACACAAGCCAGACTGAGAGACGGATAGCTGCTTCGGAGTGAAGCGCCCACCTCGCTTTCGTTGCCCCAAATGCCATTACCCCCTATAATAATAGTAATAAAGAAACGGAAGCGACCTCATTGAGGCTTATGTAAAGGTGTGGAAACGGTGCTGAATAAACATTCAACGATTATTTTTTGGACTTTGGAGCTGCTGGGTATTGCCTTGCTTATCTTCATCTTAACGAAAATTTCATTTATTTTTGTCCCTGTGGTGACTTTGACTACAACGTTGTTTTTTCCGATTATTGTTGCGGGTTTCTTATTCTTTCTCATAAGTCCATTTGTTGATTTGCTGCAACGGATGAAGGTGCCGAGAACACTTGGCATTTTAATCATTTATATCATCCTTACCGGGCTGGTTGCGTTGCTTGTGCTGATCGTCGGACCGCCACTTACCGACCAAATCAAATCTTTGTTCGGACAGTTGCCGGACTATATTAGCAGCTGGCGTAACAGTATTGAACATCTTGCCGACACACAGGGATTTAAATGGCTGGTTCATCAAGATTATTATTCGATTGATAAAATACAGCACAATTTAGAACAAATGCTGAAAGAGTTCTCCAATAATGCCGGCAGCGGTCTGTCCACGTTCTTCAATGTACTGGTGAATGTCACGTTAACCGTCGTCACGGTTCCATTTATTCTATTCTATATGTTGAAGGATGGGAACAGGCTGCCCCATGCGGTCACGCGATTTTTTCCGCACAAGTATCATGATGAGGTCAACCATATCTTGAGCGACTTGAACGATACGCTGTCTTCGTACATTCATGGCTTGATCATTGTTGCGTCTTTTGTCGGCGTGACCTCGAGTATCGGCTTTTCAATCATTGGCTTGCCTTACAGTCTGTTACTCGGTCTCGTTGTCGGTGTGACCAATATTATCCCTTATCTGGGACCCATTCTTGGCGCAACACCGGCGATCGTGATCGCGCTGATGGATTCGCCGGCGAAAGCATTGCTGGTACTCGCTGTGATCGTGATCGTACAGCAGCTTGACGGACATCTGATTTCGCCGCTTGTCATGGGCAAACGTTTAAACACCCATCCTTTAACGATTATTGTTCTGCTGCTGGTCTCGGGAAAATGGATTGGACCGATCGGTATGATTTTGGCCGTTCCAACTTATGCGATGATTAAAACGTTTGTCTCGCATGTGATTCGTTTAGTACGGCTGCGGCGAAAGAGCAAGGATGATACGCTGATCAAGTCCTAATAAATCAATTATTCATCGATACGAATCCGCTTTGTCAAAGAAACAAATTGTTTCAAAGCAGGATTCGTATTTTTTTTCAAATAAGCCAGCGAGAGTACTGCTGTAAGCGGGTAATTGTCAATTTGCCGGTAAACAACCTCCAGATTGAAGAGTTTCTCCGCCGATGCTGGAACAACGCCGATGCCGATACCGGCCGATACCAAGCCGACAACCATTTGATATTCGGTTGCTTCCTGGACAATGCTCGGGGTGAAGCCGACCGATTGAAACAATGACAGAAACTCATCATACAACCCAGGCCAAATGTCGCGTGAGACAAGAATGAACGGAATATCTTGCAAGTCCTCAATGTATATATGCTCTTTTTTTGCAAGCGGGTGATTTTTCGGCAGCGAGAGCGCAGCAAAACCGCGCTTGATTGGAATTGTTTCAATAAACGAACTGCTGACCGGAGGGTGCAAAAGACCGACGTCGATCCGCTCGCCAATGAGGGCGCTGACCTGATCGGGCGTTGAGAGTTCATGCAGCCGAATCGAGACGTGAGGGAATTTGCGCCGATATTCACGAATGATTTGTGGCAAAATGTCGTAGGTGGCGGAACCGACAAAACCGATGACAAGACGTCCGAATTCACCGCGATCGGCTCGCTGCGCTGTGTCAACCGCTTGGTTTACTTGTGCAATGATTTCACGTGCTTCGGGAAGAAACAGCTGACCGGCTGTTGTCAACTCAACATGACGCTTGTTCCGTTTGAAAAGCGGGACGCCGATTTCTTCTTCAAATTGCTGAATCTGTTTGCTCAGCGGCGGCTGCGTCATTTGCAGACGAGCAGCGGCTCGTCCGAAATGAAGTTCTTCAGCAACTGCTATAAAATATAAAAAATGGCGAAGTTCCATGTTATCACTCCTTGGAAAAAAGATATGTGTGCTTTTGTTTTAATTATAGAAACGATTTGACTTCGGCAAATGAAAAGGTCATGGACAAGAGGCAAAAGAGCAAGTCGCTAGGAGACTTGTGCCCGCGGCAAGCAGCAGCTGAAGTGTCGTTCAAGCATAGATGAATCAACGTCGCTAGCGGAGTAACCGTGACCCAGCTGTCTTCCTTTTGAGCCCTTTAATTATTAATATACACTGAGTATTACATGATGTTCAATAATATATTTCACATTAGAAAAACGGCGCGGTAGAATGATGTTAGTCATAGATAAAGTTTCTGAAATATGCTCGGTCAAACTACCGTTTGCTTCGATAAAGCAGATCGGCAAGACACCACGGCTTATTCATAAACAATGGAGGGAAAAATGGTGAGCGATTTGGAAAAAACAGAAAAAAAGCAGGAATTGGCAACCGGTGCTGAATTGGTCGTTGACTGTTTAATTAAGCAAGGTGTGAAATACATTTTTGGCATCCCAGGGGCAAAAATTGATGCCGTTTTTGATGTGCTTAAGGACCGCGGACCGGAATTAATCGTGTGCCGCCATGAACAAAATGCAGCATTTATGGCTGCGGCAATCGGACGGCTTACCTGCAAACCAGGGGTATGCATCGTTACATCGGGACCAGGAGCATCTAACTTGGCAACGGGAGTTGTTACCGCTAACGTGGAGAACGATCCGATGGTGGCTCTTGTCGGAGCTGTGCCAAGGGCAGATCGCCTGAAGCGGACCCATCAATCGATGGACAATGCAGGGCTTTTTCAACCGATTTCTAAGTTTAGTGCTGAAGTCGTCGACCCGAAGAATGTTCCAGAAGTTGTGACGAATGCCTTCCGTGCTGCTGAATCAACGTCGGCCGGCGCAAGCGTGGTCAGCTTCCCACAAGATGTTCTGGTATCAAAAACGACGGTAAATGCACTTGGACCGCTTGAGAGCCCGATACTTGGTACAGCATCAGAGGATGCGATCGACAAGGCCGTAGAAGCCATTAAACACGCAAAGATGCCTGTGATTTTGGCTGGTATGCGTGCGAATCGTTTCTCGGTTGTTTCAGCTGTCCGTGCACTGCTGAGAAAAATCTCGTTTCCGGTTGTGGAAACGTTCCAAGCTGCCGGATTAATTCCGCGCGATTTGGAAGAGAACTTCTATGGACGTATCGGTTTATTCCGCAACCAGCCGGGCGACTTGGTGCTTGAAAAAGCGGATGTGGTACTTACCATCGGTTATGATGCAGTAGAGTATGATCCGAAATTCTGGAACAATGTTGGTGCGCGGAAAATTATTCATCTCGATGAAGTGCGTGCCGATATCGATCATTACTATCAGCCGGATCTTGAACTGGTTGGTGATATTCCGTCAACGGTTAAGCGAATCACAGAAAAGTTGACGCATTTAAATATTACTGAAGAAAATCTTGACTATCTAGCAAAAATGCGGCACAGATTGGATATCCGCGATGAACCGCCGAAGAAGGTCAATGGCAACCGTGTTCACCCGCTTAGTCTGATCCATACCTTGCGCAGCTTGATCCGCGATGATACAACCGTGACCTGTGATGTCGGTTCTCACTACATCTGGATGGCACGCCACTTCCGTTCTTATGAACCGAAGACGCTGCTCTTCAGCAATGGCATGCAGACGTTAGGTGTCGCATTTCCGTGGGCAATGGCTGCCTCGCTTGTAAACGATCACCAAAAAACAATCTCAATGTCCGGCGACGGCGGATTCTTATTCTCAGCAATGGAACTGGAAACAGCAGTTCGTCTGAAGCTTCCGGTTGTTCATATTGTATGGCGCGACGGGACATATGACATGGTTGCGTTCCAGCAGCAGATGAAATACAAACGTACTTCTGGTGTTGATTTTGGCCCGATCGATGTGGTGAAGTATGCGGAGGCTTTCGGTGCAAAGGGGCTGCGTGTCAACAAGCCGGAAGAACTGGAAGCGGTGCTTAAGGAAGGGCTCGCGTACAATGACGGTCCGGTAATTATTGACGTACCTGTTGATTACAGTGACAATGTGGCTCTAGGCAAGAGCTTGATTCCGAACCAGTTGAACTGATTGAATTTAAACGGAGACAAATAATGAAATGAGGGATGCGCGCGATGACACAAACAGTAGACAATGGGCAGTTGTTTCAACTTTCAACAATGTCGTCACTGCTCGACGGCGTTTTTGAAGGGGCAATGAGCTATGATGAAATTAAAGCATTTGGTGATTTTGGTATTGGAACGTTTGAACATCTTGATGGCGAAATGATCGCTTTTGATGGCGAATTTTACCGACTGCGCGGTGACGGCACGGCAACACCGCTGAAAAGTGAAGACAAAACACCGTTCTGCTCGCTTACCTACTTTAAACCAGCAGTAACGAAGACCTTTGAACATCCGCTTAATAAATCAGCTTTTGAAGCAGAAATGAAAAAATTGATGAAAAGCGAAAATTTATTTTATGCTTTCCGGATCGACGGTGTTTTCAAAGAGGTCAGTACACGCACCGTTTCCTATCAGGAAAAACCGATTCCGATGACAGAAGCGGTGAAAACGCAGCCGGTATTTCATTTTAAGAATGTGAAGGGCACTGTACTTGGATTCTGGTCACCGGCATTCACGCAAGGAATTGCCGTTTCAGGATTTCACCTTCATTTTATCGATGAAGAGCGAAAAGGCGGCGGTCATGTGTTTGACTACGAACTGGATCATGGAACACTGAAGGTAGATCAAAAAACACACATGAGCCTTTATACGCCTGAGACGAAAGGTTTCTTAAACGCAAATCTTTCCCGTGAGGATTTGGAAAAAGAAATCAAAGTGACCGAAGGCTGATCTGCCTAGGTTCCTGTTCAAAAGGGCAGCACGAATCGAATTAAAAGTGCATCGAAAATCCGGAAGGCATGCCTTCCGGATTTTTGTCACAAGTTATGCTTTTATTTTGTGGAACGACGATTCGTGTCATTAAAAAAGGAACCTGTGCTAATTGTAAAGGAACTTTCGCTAAGTACGCATATGTCCTATATGCAACGCGAACGTCATCACATCCTGTGAAAATACGTCCTGCGCCAACGTAGAAGTCAGCGCATCCTGCGGAAGTCACGAAAGCGCTTCGGCGTCTGCGGAGCGTTCCCGTTGATCGCGAGCCAAAGGAGACCCCGCAGGAAAACTGCGCGTCCGAGGAGACTTCCGCATCGCCCGCGGCAAGCGAGCAGCTGTAGTGGCGCACAGGCACAAGACCGATGGCCAAGGCCAAGGTGTAGCCTAATTTTTCTTACAGAATCAGCGATTCATCCGCAACCAAATGATCCACACGAAAACGTCTCATGTCGCGCCGTTTGTGATGAATCTTGAAACAAGCCGCTGCATAGAATAGATCGAAACCAAGACTGGCAGAATTGAAAGCAGGTGGAACGGTTGGTTCAATTGATTATGACGCAAATGATTTTTGGGCTTGTTGCCATTATGGTGGGGCTGGTTATCGTCAAATTTTTCTTTCGATCCGATGATCTGCTGCTGCTGCCGTCCGCATTCGCGTTGGCTTTATTCTATACCGCCTTCATTGAAAAGAGAATATGGTTAAGCGAAGGTGCGTGGGCAGCCATGATCTACGGATTATCCGCCTTTGGATTGTATATGCTGGTTAAGCGACTTGCAAAATTATATCGTAGTGTAAGGGAAGGGCCGTTCCATTGACGAAACCGTTTTAATTGTTTTTGTGCTTAATATAACGCGTTTTTGTATCAGCAAGAAACTATATGTTCAGCAAATCACAGATTGGTGAACCCAATGCGCGGGTGTGAGGGTTCTACAGAGCACCGTGGTAATCGCAGAGAAGCATTCTGGACGGCCTGCCCGCGACCGTATTGTCCGTATTGTACGGCTTACATTGACACGAAAATGGTGTAAATACCGATACAGATTAATAAGATCGATGCCGCATATTCGGACAGCGCACCGATCCGTGTCCGCAATTTTTTTAACCCGAATCGCTGCCCCGCCTCAATCGAGAGAAAGGACAAAACGGCAACCGACAGAGCAACCGCTGCCGGACTAAGACCGCCGATGCCCGCACCGAATGCGGTACCCATTGCATTAAACGATAAAGCGAAACTCAGCCAAATCGTTTCATTAAATGAAATCAAATTATTTTGGTCGCGATCGATTTGTTCTGCCTGTGGAATAGTTCGTGATGGTTTGGCTTTCTGCCTGATCCCGCTAATCAGTGACCAGACGCCAATCCCGAGAATGATTAACCCGCTAATCAAATTGGCCATAAATTCAGGAAAGACAAACCCGAGTGCCGCACCGGCAAACAAGGTTATGAGTGAAGCCGTCAAAGCGACTGCAGCCATGAAGAGATTAGCGGAAAACGTAATTTTCTTTCCTTTAATTCCATAGGTCAGGCCCACTGCAAAGTTGTCAATACTCGCAGCGATGCCAATTAAGAGAATCATCATCCAGTGCATCGCTTCATCCCCTTAAATTGGTTTTGCATGTGCTGCGCCTTTTCTCTCTTGAAGTCATGAAAAACGCCCGTTCCGAAGGTATCTTATGTTAAAATAATAAAGGTGTTCATCGCTTTGAAATGAGAGCGAGTGCATCTTCTGATTGGAAAAAAATTTTCTTTCCATACGAATGTATGTATGAGAATCGAATCGCATGAGAAAACAGGTGATAAGGTGAAAGAGATTATGCAAACACATGGCCTGTATGACGGAGCAGCCTACTATTATCTGAAATACCGTGGTCAATACAGTGACCGATTAATCGATACGTTAGCGAATAAGTGCCACTTGAATGGTGAAGGCCGGCTGCTTGATCTTGGCTGTGGGACAGGAAAATTGACTTTTCCTCTCGCACAGTACTTTGAAGAAACGGTTGGGATTGATGTCAGTTCAGACATGTTGAAATCTGCTCAAAGTCAGTGCGAACTGCTCAACATAAAAAAGATGAAGTGGATGAAAATGCCTTCGGAAAAAATTAGCCCCGCACTCGGCAGCTTCCGTATGATTACAGCTGGTGATGCTTTTCATTGGATGGATCGCGAACATGTGCTGAAATTGAGCTATGATCTTCTTGAAGAAGGCGGCGCACTCGCTCTGGTCGGACAGGGGCATATCCTTGGTGACCGTTCATTAGAGTGGCAGAAGGCAGTGCAGCACGTTGTTGACAAGTGGTTTCCGAACCGCAATCGACGCATCAACGCGGTTCGCCATGAACACATCGTTGCTCAATCTTCGTTTCATTCCTTATTGACCGGACAGATCCACTCGGAACGTGAGCGCGATATACCTTCCATCATCGGCTATCTTTATTCCACATCAACGTGTCGGAAAACTCAACTTGGCAAAGAAGCGCCACAATTTGAAAAGGAAATCTATGATGTATTGAAAACAATTGATTCATCGGGCGTTTTTAGGGAACCCGTAACCGACTACTATATCATCGCTTATAAATAAGCCTTTGCAGTTTCTTCTTTCGATCTGGCAGAGTCGATCAGAATTCATCACTGTATCAATCATTGTAATAAGGAAGGCGGACAATCCAATGAATAATCACGATATTGACTATAAAATTGAAGGTCAAGAGATGCAGTTTGTTGAAATTGAGCTTGATTCAAGTGAAACAGTCATTGCCGAAGCCGGCAGTTTTATGATGATGGAAGACGGGATTACGATGGAAACGATTTTCGGCGATGGCGCCGAGCAAGGCGGTGTCATGGGAAAATTATTCAGCGCCGGGAAACGGATGCTGACTGGTGAGAGTTTGTTCATGACCGCATTCACCAATGAAGGAGGAGGAAAACGGCATGTATCGTTTGCCTCTCCTTATCCGGGAAAAATTATTCCGCTTGACTTGAGCCTATACAGCGGCCGGATGATTTGCCAAAAGGATGCATTCCTTTGTGCAGCAAAAGGTGTTTCTGTCGGTATCGCCTTTCAGAAACGGTTGGGTGCTGGCTTTTTCGGTGGTGAGGGGTTCATTATGCAGAAGCTTGAAGGAGACGGAATGGCCTTTGTTCATGCCGGTGGTATGGTGAAAGAATTGACCCTTGCTCCTGGAGAAACGCTTAAGGTCGATACCGGATGCCTCGTCGCCATGACTCGCGATGTTGATTATGACATCACGTTTGTGCGCGGCATCAAGACAGCCCTGTTCGGAGGCGAAGGCCTTTTCTTTGCGAGTTTGCGGGGACCGGGCAAAGTGCTCGTTCAATCGCTTCCTTTCAGCCGCCTGGCGAGCCGCGTGTTCAGTGCGATGCCGGGTAATCCTGCAGGCAGAAGCAAGGATGAAGGAAGCCTTGGCGGCGGCATTTGGAATCTGTTTAACGGCGACTGACGCCGATTCGATGAGCAGTGCCGCTGACTATAGGGCGGTGATGAATGAGCAGTCTGCTCGGCTTTTTTTCACAGATTCGCTACACTAGAGGAAGATCTCAATAGACGGAGTGGTTTCATGTGACAGAAACAAACGGACAAACATCCGGCAAGCGCAGTGTCCATTGGGTTTTCTGGCTGCTGCTTGCAAAGATCATCTTCATCCTTCTGCTCGCGGGAATAACTTTATGGATTATTTATGCCGTTCACGAAGCAAATTCTGGCGGAACGAGCAGCGTTCGCTTTTCGCATCTGCTCGGTGCCGGATACAGCAGTGATGGAGAGACTTTATGGCTTGCTACAGCAGACAAGCAGCTGGTCACCTATAAGGACGGCCAATGGCAGACGCATAAATTAAAAGGCGGTGAAAAACCCGCTCAATATTGGCCGATACATACCGGCTTGCTACAACTGAATGAGTCGGGGATGCTCGAATGGAAGAGATTGGATCAAGCGACCATGCAGCGGCACAAGCTGGACAAGCAAAGTGGATTGATGACGATTGGTTATGCAACCGGGCGGATTTATCAACTTCAAAAGAAGACTGGGGAAGTTTTCGTTCTACGCTGGTCGGATGACCAGGGACGGTCCTGGCAGCCGGGCGGCAGTATTCGGATTACGGGAAACGTCTCATTTCTGACTGCGTCCCCAATTGATAAAAATCAGGTTGCGATTGGAACTTCCAAAGGATTGTACCTCAGCAATGATCAAGGTGCGCATTTTGAACACTTTTTAAAAGGACAGTTGGTGACGAGTGCTGCCTATAGCTTTGATCAAAAAGCCTCTCTATTCGCAGCTGTTTCCGGAAAAGAATCGATGCTTTATCAAATTGTACCGAAACAGCAGAAAACGATTCAATTAGATACTGGAACAGTTGAACGAGATCGTCTAATAAAAATTGTGCAAAATCCGCGACACCAAGGACAAGCCGTCCTTTTTACCCAGCGCGGCGATCTGTATCAAACGAATAATGGCGGCCAAAACTGGACATTTATTGCACAAAAAGGACGCGGTTTGGACAGCAAGTGAATGCGGACAACCGCTTTACTATGGTAAACTGATAAAAAGAGCGAGAGGATCGGTGAAAAAATGATTCAAACGGTTTTATTCGATGTTGACGGTGTTTTTCTAAGCGAGGAACGTTATTTCGATGCATCAGCATTAACAGTGCGAGAATTGCTGATGAGCAGTCACTATTTAGGATTGGGCGGCGAACAGCCTTTTCAAACCGAATACAGTGATCAGGAAATTGCTGCGATACGATCAAAAGTATTCTTGAATGACGATGTTCTAAACTTTTTGAAGTCACGCGGAATGAATGCGAATTGGGATATGATCTACATCACCACATCGGTTCAATTAATTCATCTTGCAGCGCAGCTTCCGGATGAGGCGCGCGATCAAGCGGTGCGGTTGTTAACCGAACCAATCGACCACAAGACACTGGCAGCCTTTCGGAGTTTGTTCCGTAAGTATCCGGTAAAACCGGATTTTCATCGATTCATGGTTGATTATAAAGAGACAAAAGCAGAGAAACAAGAACTGATTTTTTATTTAAATGAACTTGTTGCCAAACGTTTCGGTGTTAAAACCGATGTGTTCAAACCTAAGAGCGCCTTCTGGCATATTGGCGAGCATGCGTCGCAAGAATGGTACATTGGTGATGAGAATGTTCTGGGCGCGACCGGAACGCCATCGGTTCAGACGGGTAAGAAAGGGTTCATGAATGAGGAAGTGACGCTTGCGGATCCTGCATTTATTCGCACGATGTTTCACGCTTTTCGCGAGCAGGGGATCAACGTAGGTATTGCTACCGGACGCCCTCGGCTTGAAACGTTTAAACCGTTTACCTACTTGAATTGGATCGGTGAACTGGATCAGAATCATATCGCTACGGCTGATGACGTGCTGGATGCTGAGAAGAAATTTGATGCAGCACCACTCGCCAAGCCGCATCCATTTACTTACCTTGCCTCCTATTACGGTAAGGACAGTGATCTGAAAAAATGGACCGCGCGCACGCCTGAGCCTCTCCCGAACGGTGATGCGGTGATGATCGTTGGTGACTCGCTTGCCGACCTGCTCTGTGCGAAGCAGCTTGGCTGCCGTTTTGCCGGTGTCCTGACCGGACTTTCCGGTCAGGCGGCACGCAGCGAGTTGGAGACGCATGGTGCTGATTTTATTCTTGATTCAGTAGCGGATGTAAAGGATCTGGTTCTTGGTCTCTTGGAAAAATAAGAGAAAGCAGGAACAAGCGGGCTGCGGCTCGCCTTTATTTTTTAATCAAAAATGCAAAGTAAAACGCAGTGCCTGGACAAGTTAAAAAACGTTGCCCGGGAGAAGGGGGCAGGCGGCCTATGACAGAAAAGATTGGAATCGATGCCGGCGGTACGCTGATTAAAGTTGCACTGCAAACAGAAGAAGGCTGGCTCTATCGCTCCTTTCCAAGCACCCGGAGTGATGCCTGTGCAGACTGGCTCGCCCATGAATATCCTGAGCGCTTGGTTATGCTTACAGGGGGAAGAGCGGCGCACCTGAAGGAGAAGCTTACGGACAGATTCTGTTCCGTTTTGCCGGAATTTGCAGCGTCGGCGCAAGGCGCACGACAGTTGCTGGCTCGTGAATGCACCACTGTTCCGAACCGATTCTTGCTCACAACGGTTGGTACCGGAACATCGCTGAATTACGTTCACGATGGGGCAATGGATTGGCTGGGCGGGAGCGGAGTCGGTGGCGGAACGCTCATGGGTTTAACCGGTTTGCTAACCGGCATCTACGATTTTAAGACCTTGCTCCGTTATGCCGCGCGTGGAAAGCGAGACATCATTGATTTAACGGTAGCACGGATCTATGAAGGCGAGGAACCGCCAATTGCAGGCGACCTGACTGCAAGCAACTTCGGTGCCCTATCAGAGAATACGCGTTCTTTGTCTCCCGAGGATCAAATTGCCTCGATTATTGGTCTTGTCGCAGAAACAGTGACCTCGCTCAGCATCTTAGCAGCGCAGAAAGCAGAGGTGGACACCGTGATTTTTGTCGGCGGTGCGTTGTCTGGGAATAAACAGCTGAAGGAGATTGCTGCACAATACTGCGCGCAATGGGGAATTACGGCAATTCTTCCACAGAATGGTGTTTATTGCGGGGCCATTGGAGCAGCCTGTTCTTGAGAAGGTTTTCCTTGTTTGGCCCAATGTGCCAGCCCGTGTTCACAAGCTGTTGACTCGTGCTATAAAAAAAATCCTGCTCCCAACATTTTGGGAGCAGGATTTTTAATCGAATTGGCGAATCAATTAGTCAACGGATTCTTCAATGTTAATTTCAGCAAACTGAACATCATTTAAGTCGTTAATTCTAAGAATGTCGCTGCGGATCTCTTCAGGGACCGGTTTGTCCACCGTCAGCACCATCACGGCTTTTCCGCCAATGGTTTCACGGCCGACGTACATGCTGCCTATATTGATCTTGCCTTTTCCAAGAATTGAGCCCACATTGCCGATCATTCCTGGAACATCCATATGGTCAATGTACAGCAAGTAACGTTCCGGTTCCATATCGAGACGGTAGCCGTTGACCGAAACAATGCGGCCGCCGAAGCCGGACAAATAGGTGCACGCGATTGTTGCCTTGTCCTCACCGTTTCCAATTTCCAACTCAATGAAATTGGTAAATCCTTTGTGTGCGGCATTCTTTTGCACACTGTAAGCAAGTCCGTGTGCTTTAAGCACCTGCATCACATTGACGATGTTGATCGATGAATCAAGGTAATAAGAGAGCAGGGCTTTAATCATTTGACGAGTGAGCAACCCGGTGTCTTCCAAGAAGAGTTCTCCGTAATAATTAATTTTAATATTTTTCGGAGCCTTCTTAAAAATTTGCATCAGAAGCTCGGCCATTTGTTCGCTAAGTGTCAAATAAGGCTTGATTTTCTGTTTTACCGTTGCAGAAATATGCGGCAAATTGATCGCGTGTTGCACGCTTCCGCTTGTTAAAATATCGCGGATTTCTTCACTGACCGATTCAGCTACTTTTTCTTGGGCTTCAGTTGTTGATGCACCAAGGTGCGGTGTGACAATAATTCTTGGATTTTGAGTCAGTCCTGGGGTTTCCGGTGGTTCATGTTCGAACACATCAATTGCAGCGCCGGCGACTTTCCCGCTGTTCACCGCGTCAACGAGTGCTTGTTCATCGATAATTCCACCACGTGCACAGTTGATGAAACGCACACCTTTTTTAGTTTTCTCAAAGTATTCTGCGTTGATCAATCCACGTGTTTCGGGAGTAAGCGGCGTGTGGACGGTAATGAAATCCGCTTGAGCCGCAATGTCATCCAAGCTGGCTTTGATGATGCCAAGTTTCTTCGCACGATCCTCGGTGAGAAACGGATCATAGCCGAGAATGTTCATCTGAAATCCTTTAGCGCGTTTAGCAACTTCAGTGCCAATTCTGCCCATGCCGACAACGCCGAGCGTCTTCTGGTAAAGTTCAACGCCCTTGAACCGTTTGCGTTCCCATTTTCCCGAGGTCAGCGATCCGTATGCCTGAGGAATATTGCGGGCAAGTGCCAACATCATTGCAAGCGTATGCTCGGTAGCTGCGATTGTGTTTCCGGCAGGTGCATTGATGACAATAATTCCTTTTTCGGTTGCCGCATCAATGTCGATATTGTCAACACCGACACCGGCGCGCGCGATGACTTTCAAACGGTCTGCTGCCTGGATGATGTCGCGGGTGACCTGCGTTTGGCTGCGGACGATCAAGGCGTCATAATCGCCAATCACTTCTGCAAGTACTTCAGGTTCAAGACCAACACGCTGCTCAACTTGGAATGCATCGTGCTCAGTCAGTGCTTTTAGTCCGCTCTCGCTAATCGGATCTGTGACGATAACTTTATACATTTTTTACATAAACCTCCTCAGCTTTTTTAACCGCTGCACCAAAATGAGGAGCCTGTCCGAATTTGGCGAGCGTCATTTCAAGTGCGCTTAAAACTTTCAGTACATCGAATGGTGTGCAATAGCCCATGTGGCCGATTCGGAAAATTTTTCCTTTTAGATCTTTCTGTCCGCCGGCGATTGTGATTGCAAAATCTTTCTTAAGTGCTTTTTGAATAGCCGGTGCAGCGATCCCTTCTGGTTTAACCGCGGTTACGGTTGGAGAGGCATCTTCCTCAGAAGTCAGAAGCGGAAGCCCCAATTCACGGATTCCGGCGCGTAGCATGTCACGAAGCAGAAGGTGACGTTTGATTACATTTTCCCATCCTTCTTCTTCGATCATGTCACAAACCGCTTGGGCACCTTGTATGAGTGAAACAGCCGGTGTGAACGGCGTTGATTTTTGTTTTTCATAGGTATCGACATAGCGTTTTAAATCGAGATAAAAACGTCGTTCCGGGCATTCACGAATGGCCTGCAGACCGCGATCACTGAATGCGGCAAATGCCAAGCCAGGAGGGAGCATGAGTGCTTTTTGCGAGCTGGTGACAAGAATGTCGACGTGATCGTTCTCCATATCTACCGGAACAGCGCCGATGCAGCTGACTCCGTCCACGATGAACAGGGCGTCGGTTTTCGTTTTGACAACTTGACCTAATGCATGGATGGGGTTCAAGACACCGGTTGATGTTTCGTTGAATGTACCGAATACCGCTTTGATGGGTGTGTCGCCGAGTTCGTCAATAAATGCTTCAAGCATTTCCGGCGTACATGATTTGCCCCACTCAACATTCAAACGATGAACAGAAGCTCCGTAATTTTCTGCGATCGTTGCCAGTCGGTCGCCAAAAGATCCGGCAACAATCACAATAGCATGATCGCCTTCATGAATCGTGTTCACGACGGCAGCTTCAAGTGCGGAAGTGCCGCTGCTGGTTAAAATCATAACGGGATGCTTCGTGCCGAATATCGGTTCTAGCCGTGTTGCGACATCTTCAATCAGTACGGAGAAGTCAGGACTCCGGTGTCCGATCATCGGACGCGCCATCGCGGCGTTGATTTTATTTGGGATAGGGGTCGGTCCTGGTGTAAACAAATAGGTCTGATCTAAAAACAATGAACTCATCCTCTCTGATTATCTAAATGGCGGATCTGGCATCACAAGCGCATGCCGTCCAATTTTATATAATAAAAACGTCCCCCGCAGCATGATTCTACATACTGCGAGGGACGTTGATATTCGCGGTGCCACCCTCATTTGCTGCTGAAACAATTCTGCTTCAGCAGCCTTCATTCCTTCATTAACGACCTAAGGCCGAATGTGCATACTAATTGATTCTCATGGTTCAGCGTGAATCAATGTTCCGCTCATCTGCTACGGAGTGCTCAAGCGATTGTTGCGCGTACCGGTTTCCAGCCTTGCACCGGCTCTCTGCAACGCACAGGCAAACGCTTGTTGTCTCCATCATCGCAAGTTCTTATTAAATTGTTTGCTTGATTGTGTCTAAATTGTAACTGCTATCTGACAATTTGTAAAGAAAAATCGTTTAATTCTTTCTGGAAAAATTATTTCTTACTGCTGCCTACCACTGCCGATGCCTCGTCAATAGCCGATTCAAGCAGTTTCAAAAATTGTTTCATGTCTTCCATTTTTCCCAGAGTCACACGCACACCATCTTCAAAAGGATTAATCAGGAAGCCGTTCTGCTTACAAATCATCGCCATTCGCTTTGGTTCATTGACGCGAATGAAGATGAAGTTGGCTTGAGATTTATCGTAACGAATCCCTTTTTCCTTAAGAAAAGCGGTGGTCATGGCCATGACTTCCCGGTTTTTATGTAGGCAGTCTTCCTTGAACGAATCATCTTTGAGGGCAGCTAATGCGGCCACTTGGCTTAATCTTGGATTGTTAAAAGGAGGACGCACTTTGTCTAGTTCATTAATCACAGTTAAGCTGCCGATTGCATAACCGATTCGAAACGATGCCAGGCCATAAGACTTAGAAAAGGTTCTAAGCACAAGTACATTTTCATAGTCATTCAAATAGTCCAGTCCGTTAGGAAAATCCTCTGCGGTGACAAAGTCGATATAGGCCTCATCCAGTACGACCAGTACATTGCTTGGAACGGAGTCTATGAATTGATCAAGTTCGCTTTTCGTCAGATAAGTGCCTGTCGGGTTATTCGGATTGCAGATCCAGACGACCTTCGTCGTTTCATCGATTGCCTGCAGCATCGCCTTCCAATCGTGTTTTCCGTCTGATCGGCAAGGGACTTTGCGTGTATCTGCTCCTTCAATTTGTGCATGACAATAGTATTCATAGAACGTCGGCCAAGCCATGATGATACTGTTTCCAGGCTCAAGAAAGGCTCTGCTGATTAAAACGATGATTTCATCGAGACCGCTACCGAAAAGAAAATGTTCCGGTGCCGGACCAAGTCGCCGAGAAAGTTCCAGCCTGAGGTCTAGATCCTGACAATCCGGATAGAGTTCTGGAAGCAAAGCGTCCAAGGTAATCGCCTTGCGCACATTTGGGGAGGCCCCATAGACATTTTCATTGGAATCGAGTTTAACGACGCGAGATAAGCCGTACATTTTTTTTATTTCTTCAACAGACGGCCCAGGATTATAGGCACGGAGATTTTGAAGAGACTTTTTAAACATAGTGATCGCTCCACCCCTCATTCAGTTCTAGTTTCGCTCATTTTGTCAAATCTGGCTTTAGGTTTTGTTATGCCTCTGCACTTTGCTCCCAGCAATTTGGTAGGACGCGCGCATTTCGCCAGTCTCCATCATTTAAACATGGAACTGGTGAATTGTAAAGAAGGCGTGACAATGGCTGACATGACGCATGCGCAGGATGAGAAGAAGCTGTGCATAAAGAACGATCAAGGACGAAAAAGAATGTGAAAAGCAAAAAAAATGAAAGCGTTTCACGGAAAATTATTTTCAAATGAAAGCGTTTGATGTACAATGGATTTATAGTATAGGGAGGGATAAAAACATGACGGAAAGTCAATGTATCGTACGTATTCAGTCCGCCTATCCGCATCTGAGTGAAAAGGAACGAAGAATTGCCGACTATATATTAAATCATCCAAAAGAAACGATTCACAGCAGCATTAACCAAGTGTCGGCGCGAATTAAGGTTGCGGATGCGACCGTGTTCCGCTTTTGCCGACGTCTCGACTTTAAGGGCTTTCAGGAAATGAAAATCGTGCTTGCCTCGGATATTGCACGAAGTCAGCGTTTCGATGAAGCAATTAAGAATGAGTCGAGTGATGAAATGATGAAACTGGCCGAGCAAGTCTTTCAAGACAATATCCGTACATTGGAAAACACGTATCAGATTTTGAACCGTACGGATTTTAAACAGGCCGTTCGCATTTTGACCCATTCAAATCGTATTGCCTTGTTTGGGAGCAGCGGTTCCGCACTCATTGCTCAAGAAGCGCATCGTAAATTTGTTCGTGCCGGTGTGATGACGTATGCACCAAATGATGGAGAATTTCAGATGTTGTCTGCCACGCAGCTATCCAATCTCGATGCTGCCGTATTTATCTCTTATTCGGCAACGGATAAGCATTTGGTTCAAGTAGCAAAAATGGTGAAACAAAAGAAATGTCCGGCGATCGGCATTACCGGATTCATGAAATCCGCACTGGGCGAATTAATGGATGTTTCGCTTCATACCGTTGCTGTACCGACTGACTTTCGCTCAGAGTCTTATGTGGCCCGCGCAGCACAAATGACACTCATCGATGCGCTGTTTGTGAGTATGATGAATCAACGTAAAGAAGCACAGTTGAGCGACGACACGCAGAACAGCATCCTTTTACAGGGTTAAACTTAGGAAATAATGAAAACGATTTCTCAAACTAAATGATCGACATGAGGCGTCAGTGTGAGCCTAAGATGAGATAAATAATATATAATCCGCCTAAGAGCAACGCAAAAAAGAAGATAAACGACCAACCAATGCGTATTTTCATAAAAAAACCTCCTTACTGTCTCTAGTTTGGACAATAAGGAGGTTTCTATTTACAGGATAAGAAAGTAGCTGATTTTGCCTCATCTTCAAAACCAATAGACCCGTGTCTTGGCCAAGAATCAAAGCGGAGGTACTCTGGCGCCCGCGGCAAGCGAGTAACCGAAGCGTACCCGTGCACACGTGATGAATCAAAGCCACCGCATCCTGCGGAAGTAAAGACCGGGCGCTTTTGCCCGGTTTTTCATAAAGATGCTCGGCTGAATTATTTTTCTGCGGGAACGGTGGTACGTACACCGTCATTTACGGGCCTTAGTATCGTACATTCATAATCAGGGAATGCATCGCGCAGCAGGCTGCATAATTTACTGCTCCTACTGCGTTCGGTGAGAGACATTACTGTAGGACCTGCACCGCTTAAAAAGGTCCCGTAGGCACCATTTGCATGAGCAAGACGTATTATTTTATCCATACACGGGATTAAATTTGCGCGATAAGGTTGATGAAATTTATCGCTCGCCATCATCTGTCCTGCTTTTTTTCCATCTCCGCTGAGCAGTGCAGCAACCAGAACATTGCCGACACTGCTTGCTTCAACGGCCTGCTTGAATGAAAGGGACAGAGGGAGGGCTTTGCGTGCATCGCTCGTTTTTAACTCAAAATTTGGAATGACCGTGACAAAATCGTAATCTGGTGCGGGTAAACACATACTGGTTACCTTCGTTTGAGACTGAGACGAAATCACAAGCCCACCATACAGCGAAGCAGAGACGTTATCGGGATGACCTTCCGTTTGGCAAGCGATCCATAACTTTTCTTCAACAGGAAGTTTGAGATCAAGCAGAAAATCAGCAAGCTCAATACCTGCGATAATTGCCGAACCGCTACTGCCCAGACCGCGAGAGAGCGGAATTTCATTTCGTACGTTCACAGAATAGGCAGGAAGTGTTTTCCCATACTCGTCGGCAATTTTCTTTGCGGTAACGTAAATTAAGTTACTTTCCAGAGCAGGGCGGAACTTGGGCTGATCGAGATAGTGAAACGACCAATTCTCTGATTTATCCGCTTCCAGAAGCAGATAGCGGTTTACAGCCATACCGATTGAATCGAACCCGGGACCAAGATTCGCCGTACTCCCGGGTACTTTAATCTGAAAGGTTGAAGGCTTGCTCATTGTGACACCTGCTGTAGATGGTCGACAACAGCAGAAGGGTCAGCACCGATAATTGTTGGTTCGATGGTCAACGTATCCATAGCAGTTGCCGGATCTTTTAATCCGTTACCTGTCAAGATACAGACAATTTTCGAACCTTTTTTAATTTTTCCAGCTTCAACATGCTTGATCAGACCGGCAATGGATGCGCAGGATGCGGGTTCTGCAAAAACGCCCTCAGTCCGTGCGATTAATTTATACGCAGCAATGATCTCGTCATCAGTGACCGAATCAATTTCTCCTCCAGATTCCTGCTCGGCTGCTACGGCTAATTTCCAGCTTGCCGGGTTACCGATTCGAATTGCAGTCGCAATCGTTTCTGGATGCTCGATCACTTTATTTTTCACGATTGCGGCTGATCCTTCAGCTTCAAATCCGTGAATTTCCGGAGCTTCGATCTGCTTCGCATCGCGCAATTCTTTAAATCCTTTCCAGTAGGCGGAAATGTTTCCTGCGTTACCGACCGGGATGCAAAGAACGTCCGGTGCTTCGCCCAATTGGTCAACGATTTCATACGCACCGGTTTTCTGTCCTTCAAGACGGAACGGGTTGATTGAATTGACGATCGCTAATTCGGAATGCTTGCCTGTGTAGCGGACAATATCAAGGGCTTGGTCAAAGTTTCCATTCACTTCGAATATTTTCGCACCGTACATCACGGATTGTGCTAATTTTCCGAGTGCAATTTTCCCTTTTGGTATGACAATAATGCAGTTCATACCTGCGCGCGCGCTGTAAGCGGCTGCGGACGCCGAAGTATTTCCAGTAGATGCGCAGATGACCCCGGTGCTTCCGTTTTCTTTCGCTTTTGCGACAGCAAGAAACATGCCGCGATCCTTGAAACTGCCTGTCGGGTTAAGTCCTTCAAATTTTCCGTAAATCTCGCATCCTAATTTCTTTGATAGTTTCTCAAGCGGTATGAGCGGTGTGTTTCCTTCGAGAAGCGTCAAACGAGGCGTTTTGTCTGTAACCGGCAAAACGTCCTTGTATTTTTCCATTAAACCTTTCCAAGCCATGATTCTTAACCCCTTTCAACACGGAAGTATTTGGCATTTACGACGACATCTAATTTTTTTAGCATCGCAAAGGAATTCTCGAAAAGCACTTTGTTGGTGATATGGGTGATAATTGCAACCTCAGCAACGTCGCTGCCCGGAATTGGCTCTTGATAGAGCTTGCCCAAACTGATGCGCTGTTCACGAAACAGATCGGTAAGTTTGGAGAATGAACCGGGTTCATCCTTCATATGCATGCGAATAAAGAACTGGCTTTCAACGAGACTGTCCTTGCGCGAGTGAAGCTCTTTCTTCGGAATAAAGATATGGTTCCCGGTCACATTTAAAGCTATATTGCGTGCAACGGAAATCAAATCGGAAACGACGGAAACAGCGGTTGGTCCTTCACCGGCACCGGCGCCGTAGTACATCGTCTGCCCAAGCGCTTCACTGTGGACATAAATCGCGTTGTTTTCATTTTCAACGGATGCAAGCGGATGAAGGTCCGGCAAGAGGGTCGGCTCGACGCGAATATCGATTGCACCATTGCTGACTTCGGATACACCGACGAGTTTAATCGTGTAACCAAGTTTTTTGGCAAATTGAATATCCTCGCGTGTGACATCTGTAATCCCCTTAATGCTTACATCGGCAAGTTTGACCGGAATGGAATAGGCAAGGTGGCTGAGAATGACCATTTTTCGGGCAGCATCCAGACCTTCCACATCCGAAGTTGGATCAGATTCTGCGAAACCGAGCCGCTGCGCTGATGACAGAGCTTTCTCATAGGACAATCCTTCTGAACTCATTTTACTTAAAATGTAGTTTGTTGTTCCGTTGACGATTCCAATCATTTTATTTATACGGTCGGAAGCCAAACTGTCGGTCAATGTACGGAGGATCGGGATGCCGCCCGCAACGCTTGCCTCGTAGTACAGGTCACATTGGTTCGCGCGTGCTTCAAGCAGCAGTTCTTCGCCGTAGGATGCCATGAGATCCTTGTTTGCCGTGATGACGTTTTTCTTGTTTTTCAGCGCACGAAGAATATAGCGGTACGCTTGGTCGACCCCGCCAATCAATTCAATAATTACATTAATAGTCGGATTGTCAAGAATTTCATAGACATCTGTAGTTAATTTACGGTTATCAATGAGTACTTTCCTTGCCCTGTTCTTATTGCGGACAAGTATTTTCTCTAATTGGATTTGGCAGCCTGTACGTTCTTCAAGCCGCTCTTTATCTTTAGTGAGCAGCCTGACCACGCCTGTACCGACTGTTCCGAATCCAAGCAAGCCTACGGACACCTTCTTCAATTCTTATCACTCCTCAAATCATCGCATCGTCCCACCAACCCTGTGACGGCATCGCAACGCATGAACAATTCATGAAACTGTCCGCACTTTTCTATTTTTCAGTTAATAAGAGACGACATTATGTAATTTGCATTATAACCCGAAGCAAGCCTGACAACAAGACAGGATTTGCTGTCAAATGTGACTGAACGGTTAGGAAATAAGCAAATCTTTGTTATCTTGAGAAAAAAAGAGGGCAGGGAGGGGAAACAAACTGGCGATGAATAAGGGAAGTGTTCGTGATGGAGAAAAATGGTTTTAATGCGCAGAAGAATGCCGATTTTCTGTTGGCTGCTGATGAGAGGTTTGGTGATCTTGGGCCATCACCTGACGAACAATCTTCTCAAGATGGATCTGCAATTCTGGATGACTGGCAAGTTTGTTTGCATCCAGCCTTTGAAAGCTTGGTGCAGCCTTTGAAGCAAGCTGTTTCATTTTCGATTCGAGCACTTGGTAAGCAGGGCTGTCGCCTTGATCAACTGCCGTTTCAGATTCATTGATGGATCCGGATTGATCCATCCTCATGATCCAATAGAGCACGACTGCGATGCTATGCGTGCAGAAGTGTGCCGCAGAGGCGCAGCTGCAGGTAACGGAAGCTGCATTAGGATTGGGAAGTGCTGCTGCTTCACCTGCAGCGTTACTCCATTTGATTTCGACTTGATAAAAGCTGTTGTGTAGATCTTCTACACTTGCATGCAAGCCATTTTGAGAGGCATGATAATCCCAAACCCGGTGCTTATCATAAAGCATGATCCCCCGTTCAAATCGATTTTGCGGAAGTGTTGCCGCAAAATCGGAAAGCCAGTGCGCAAGTCTGGCATTGCGGAATGTAATGCGTCGAACCATATTAAACCACTCCTTCATGCAGCTGGATTAAATCGAAAAGTTCCTGATCGCTCATCTCGGTCAGCCACGCCTCGCCGCCGCTCAAAACTTGTTTTTGTAAGCCTTTTTTTCGTTCAATCAGCAAATCAATCCGTTCTTCCAGCGTACCCTCACAAATCAATTTATAGACATAAACATTACGCTTCTGACCAATTCGGTAGGCACGATCGGTCGCCTGTTCTTCCACAGCAGGATTCCACCAGCGATCATAATGAATCACATAGCCGGCCTCCGTGAGGTTAAGCCCGACTCCGCCTGCTTTCAATGAAAGAATGAAGAGCGTTTTTCGCTTCTCTTTATTTTGAAAATCGGTGATTAACTGCTGACGCTGATGAGCGCTTAGAGAGCCGTGGAGAAAATATACTGCGGCATCCGGGTACTTTTGCTGCACTTTATCCACAAGAATCTTCCCCATTTTGACGTACTGAGTGAAGAGCAGGACTTTCTCATTCTGATCGAAGAGCGGATCGAGAATATCAAACAACAGCTCCATTTTTCCAGACGTTCCACCGGCCTCAGGATCCAAGTCACTGACCAGTTCCGGATGATCGCACACCTGTTTCAGTCTTGTCAAAGTAGACAGAATTAAGCCCTTTCTTTTGATACCGCCCGTCTCACCGACATTTTGTTTCAGTCGGTCTACAACGGACTGATAAAGCGATGCCTGATTTTTGGTTAGATTGCAGACGCGCTTTGCTTCAATTTTTTCAGGAAGATCACGAATGATCCGTTTATCCGATTTTTCTCGGCGAAGGAGAAACGGCTGAATCATACGTGTCAGCTGGGTCGCTTTGGAACGATTGTTTTTCTTCTCGATCGGCTGAATAAAGCGTGCTCGGAATCGGTCAAGCGAACCTAAGTAGCCTGGATTTAAGAATTCCATAATTGACCATAATTCTTCCAAGCGATTTTCAATCGGTGTGCCGGTCAGAACAAGCCGATGAACGGTTTTGATATGTCGTAGTGCCCGCGTTTTTTGCGCATGCGGATTTTTGATCGCCTGGGCTTCATCAAGGATGCAGCAATTCCATTCATAGGCAAGCTGATCGGCTTCTTTCGTATAGATCGCATAGCTGGTGATCATCACATCACAGGTCTGCAAACGCTGATCGAGCGCGCGCCCATGCAGCCGATTGGTCCCATGATGAATATAGACATCGAGACTGGGGGAAAAGGTGGCACACTCATGACTCCAGTTTGCAACGAGCGATGTCGGACAGATAATTAACGACGGCCCGCGTTTGACCGTCTGATCAGGGGACGGTTGTGTCGGGTTTTGTTTGCAATAATCCAAATAAGCGATGGCTTGCACGGTCTTGCCAAGGCCCATATCGTCCGCCAGACAGCCGCCGACATGCTGGTGCCGCAAATGAACAAGCCAGGTATAGCCCTTTTGCTGATAGGGACGCAGTTTGCCGACAAAACTGTTGGGCAGGGTGATTGCTCGAGACGGGCGCTTAAATAAATGACTCAAATAATTATCCAATTCGGTATTGAGATGGACTTTAATGCTTGGTTTGCGTTTACGTCGTCGTGCTGCCTCGATCTTCATTGCAGTGGAAACGTTTGCTCTCTGATTCAGCAAATCGAGCGCATCTTCCATTTCCGCATAGGCCTTGATCATTTGCTTCACCGGTAAATGGATCCACTGGTTTCCGTGATGAATAAACGGCTGGTTGGCACGGACAAGGGTTGCGAATTCTTCACTGCTGAATTCCAGATCTCCAACGGCGATTCTCCAGTTGTAACTGATGAGTGCATTCAAACCGAACAAGGAGCTGTCTCCAGGACTTTTTTTCTGTTCAATATCAAGATCTACGGATACGTCCGATGCATCGTGAATCTCAAGATCATTTGGAAAAGCGACATGTATGGAAACACGCTTCAAAAGTTCTTCATTTTGATAAAGTTCAGAGATTTCCCCAACGGTCATGGTGCCTGTATAAGCGCGTTTCAGTAGAGAAATCAGTGATGCCGGCAGTTTTGTCCGAAGGGACGTTAACTGTTTTGCAAGCCAGCTGTTCGCGTTCAACGACGACAGAGGATCATTTTCAGGCATACGGATGGTGCGTCGGCCGCTTTGCCATCCTGAGAGACTGATTGAATAGTTCCATTGTGCTCCTGGAGAAAAAAGATCGTGGGGATTGATTGGATGCAGTGCGATCTCTGCTTTCTCCGGTGCAAAGTAAGCGTCCATTTGTTTACGCTTTAGCGTTAATAGTGCCTGAATCCATGCATGCGCGGATGGGGTTGCTACGGGCTGAACCCATCCCGCCAATTCAAATTCAAGACGATCCAGAGTTTCGATCGCCTTAGGATCGCGGGTGATCTTCCACGCCTTTTCGTTGGACGGCAGCAAGTCGTCATGCGCAGATGCTTTGTCTGCGCTCTGATCCTGTGCCGATATAAGCCGATCGGTCTGGTTTTTTTCTGTGCGCACCTCTCGAATCAAGGCATTGATCCAGTAGATGACAATTAAATAGAGCCACTGCTGCACTTTTTGATCTTGTAATTCATCGATAGAGACGGCAAGACGAGGCAATCGGCTCAGCCAATCGCTGAATAAACCGCTTTCGTGCAGCGGTTCTGCATCCGGAATCCATGTGCTGAAATAGCACTGTTCATCTTTTCCGCGTCGCAAATGATAGAAAAAGGGATAAAAAAGCCCGTTTTCTAATAAACTATGAACAGCCTCGGAAATTTGCCGAAACCATTGAACGGTCAGTCCAGGGTAGAACGAATTATTCGATTGAAGGATACCGCTGCGGATCAACCGAAAAGCGTGAGCCATCGGCATGATGATGCCGTCAACCTCATGATCTTGTTTTCCGTCAATGAATGTTGCCGTATAAGGATAGGTTGGATAATCGGAAGTTTCGGAAAGCCAAGAAGGCAAAGCGTTTGATTCAGGTAAAGGCAGTGCCGTGCCATCACGGTCTGTCAACCAGAAAAAAAAATTCCATGTATTCTCAATATGGGGGAGAAACGTCATCTGAAAAAAACGATCCATGTACAAAGATCTCCTTAAGCATGATCCTAAATTTCGCGCTGATAATAAAGTACAGATCAACTCAGTCGCTGCAGTGTGTCGCCGTTCGTTCGTATCCTATTAGTGTATCATATGGGCGGGTGAGATACACGCATTTGAAAAGATTCCGTGCGGCTTTCAAAACGTGCAATTTTGTGAATTTCTTGTTATGATATTTCTTGTTGCAGTTCAGTATAGGAGTATAAAAAGTACTTATGCAGTATGACACATTGAAGCCCAATTCTATACAACCTCTTTCTCAGAAAATGATAGCGTTAACATCAGTAGAAACACGATGACGAGAAAAAGAACAATCCATTTTGGCTGTTTTCTAAGGTTGGCAACAAAGGTGGGATAGGTACAGATGAATAAGCAGGAATGGTATTTTATTGACTCCGGGATCCATTCACCAGCCTATAATATGGCCCTAGATGAGTATTTGCTCGAATGCGGCGAAAAAGGAAGAAAAAACCCGGTGCTCCGCTTCTATGGCTGGGATCCTCCCGGTTTATCGATTGGCTATTTTCAAAAAACAGCGGGAAGAATCGACTTTGATGGTGCGGCAGCACATGGCATTGCTTGTGTCCGCAGACTGACAGGAGGACTGGCGGTTCTGCATGATGACGAATTGACCTACAGCGTGGTGATTCCCGAAGATTATCCGGACATGCCGCATTCCGTCGTCGGCGCCTACCGGGTTTTGTCGAGGGGGTTGCTTGAGGGATTCAGAGCATTAGCACTGAATGCCGATCTGGCGATTCCTGAGGACAAACGGATCGGCACGCATTCGCCGGTTTGTTTTGAAGAAGCTTCCTGGTATGAATTAATTGTTGAGGGACGAAAAGCGGCTGGAAGTGCACAAACAAGGCAGCGAGGCATGATCCTTCAACATGGATCGATCCCGATCAGTGTCAACACGGATCAACTGTTTGATTGCTTCTCCTATGCCAATCCGCGTCTGAAAGAGCGAGCGAAGCGGGCGTTTACAGGCAAGGCGGCAGCACTCGAAGAACTGCTTGGGCGAAAAGTGACACTGGAGGAAGTGAAAACAGCTTTTTATCATGGTTTTGAAAAAGGCTTGAA
This sequence comes from Sporolactobacillus terrae DSM 11697, assembly GCF_000648615.1. Lineage (GTDB taxonomy): Bacteria > Bacillota > Bacilli > Bacillales > Sporolactobacillaceae > Sporolactobacillus > Sporolactobacillus terrae. Next base: position 55,443 of record NZ_JFZC01000025.1, read on the forward strand.
CATAAACCTTCGCCAACTCGTATTAACTGATGAAGAAGAGCAGACGGTTCGCGAGCGTGCGAAGAATAAATATGAAACGGATGCTTGGAATCGATCCAGATGAGAAGCGCGATCGGCCGACTCATCTAAGAAAAGAGGGGGAAGATACATGAACAAACATGGAACCTACGTCAGAAAACCGGAATGGCTGAAAATTCGGCTGAATACGAATCAAGATTACCGAGGAATCAAACAGTTGATGCGAACGGAACGACTGCACACGGTTTGTGAAGAAGCAAAATGTCCGAACATTCATGAGTGCTGGGCAACGCGCCGTACCGCGACGTTTATGATTCTTGGCGATGTTTGTACGCGCGGATGTCGATTTTGCGCGGTGAAAACAGGAAGACCGACCGAGCTAGATCTGCGTGAACCGGAACGAGTTGCTGATTCGGTCGTTAAAATGCGTTTGCGACATGTTGTTGTTACTGCGGTTGCTCGTGACGACTTGAAGGATGGCGGGGCGTATGTTTTTGCCGAAACGATTCGTGCCATTCGAAGAAAAGCGCCTTATTGTACCATTGAGGTTCTTCCTTCGGATATGAAAGGCGACGATGAAAGCTTTCTGACTCTGATGAATGCGAAACCGGATATCTTTGATCATAATATCGAAACCGTTCGGAGACTGACCAAACGTGTTCGGGCGATTGCAACGTATGATCGCTCACTTGCTGTATTGAAGCGTGTGAAGGAACTGAGTCCGAATACGCCCGTGAAATCAAGCATCATGGTTGGCTTGGGCGAAACAAAAGAAGAAATTGTTGAAACAATGGATGATCTGCTTGCCAATCATGTGGATATTATGGTCATTGGCCAGTACTTGCAGCCGACGCGAAAACATTTGGATGTGGTACGCTATTACGCACCGGAAGAGTTCGCGGAACTTAAGGAAATCGCATTGGCGAAAGGATTCAAACATTGCGAAGCAGGTCCGCTCGCACGATCGTCGTATCACGCCGATGAACAGGTTGGCGAGGATTCGCGGCGCCGACATGATTTGCGGATTCAACAAGAAGAGAACGAGAACGGAACGGAATAAGAAGAAAGGGCGTCTTGAAGACTGGAGTTGACTTTGAGACGCCCTTTTCTGTATCTATTTTGTGGAAAAACAGTATGGGAACCGTGCAAACGTACGGTTACTGTCCGAAACGGTGCAGTCGATCATAGAATGCATCGATAAACTGCGAAAAAATCTGTTCCGATGGTGCCAGCTCGCGGTCACGTGGACGAATGACCCCTACAGAGCGTGAGATTTTCGGCGCACTGAGCGGGACGGCCACGATCGTTTCCGGAAGATTGTAAGCGGCAGCGTTTTCAGGCATTAAAGCAATACCAAAATCAGATGAAACAAGACTTTTAATCGTGTCCATATCTTCGCCTTCGAAAACAATATTCGGAGCAAATCCTGCTTGCCGGCAGGCATCGCGAAATAATTCTTGCAGTGACAGCTTGCTTCTGAAGGTAATAAACCGCTCATTTTTTAACTGACTTAACGCAATCGGTCCTTGTCCGGCTTTTTTATGCCGTTTCGGCATGAGAAGCACCATTCGTTCCGTGTAAAGGATGCTGCTCCGTATCCGTTCATGATGTTTGGGTACAGGTGAAGCAAAGGCCAGATCGATGCTGCCTTGGCTGATTAATTTAATTAAATAGGGCACAGTCCCTTGATGTAACTGAAAATCAATGCCTGGATGGATGCTGTGAAATTTTTGCAGGACAATAGGTAGCGTATGAACAGACAGGCTGGTTGAAATGCCGAGACGGATCAATCCTGTTTCGGGATTGAGGTATTCTTTGATCTTCTGTTCGGCCTTTTCGAATTCGCCGATTCCTCGTTCCGCATGCTCAAGAAAGATTTTGCCCGCTTTTGTTAGCTGGATGTTTCTTCCTTTTCGCGAAAAAAGCGGAACACCTAGTTCATCTTCAAGCAATGCAATCTGCCTGCTGATCGCTGATTGGGCCACGTGCAGTGCCTCGGAGGCCTGCGTGATATGTTCTCGATTTGCAGCTTCCATAAAGTAGTAAATCTGTCTTAATTCCATCATCCAACCTTCATTCATCTAAAAATGAGATTAATTTATTCTAAATTATATATTGTAAAGATCGATAATGAAAGAGTAAAATTGAATCACAAAACTTTTGGCCTATAAAGAGATAGAATGATCGAATTCAGAAAACTCACACAGATGTGATGGGTGATTGCGAACAGAAGGAAGGATGAGGTTTATGATGAGCAAAGCTCTGACGAGAGAGAAACCGGAAGGACTTTATCGTCCGCAATTTGAACATGATGCTTGCGGGATTGGCATGTATGCGGATATTAAGGGGCGAGCATCCAACGAAATCGTTAAAACAGCGCTGGAAATGCTGGCGCGGCTTGATCACCGTGCAGGTAAAGCTGCAGACGGAAAAACAGGTGATGGAGCCGGAATACTGGTACAAGTCCCTGATCGATTCTTTCAAGAGGCATGCAGCTTTGATCTTCCTCCTGCAGGACACTACGGCGTCGGTATGTTTTTCATGCCTCAAGACCGTTCAAGCCGTATGGTTGCGATTGGAAAAATTAAAGCGTGCATTGCCGCGCGAAATTTGAGACTTTATGGGGAACGCGATGTTCCGGTTGACGAAAATGAAATCAGTGCATTGGCGCGCAGTAAGGCCCCATACATGTATCAAATGTTCATTGGTACGGCCAATCAAGATGCAGGTGCGGCACTGGATTCTAAATTATATTTATTGAGAAAAGCAATTGAAGCAAATTTAACAGATGAAATTTATGTTGCCAGCCTCTCCAGCCAAACCTTGGTTTACAAGGGGATGCTGCGTGCCAAAGAGGTCTCGGCTTTTTATACGGATTTGCAGGATGAACGTTTCGTTTCGGCGCTTGCTTTAGTGCATTCCCGTTACAGCACGAATACATTTCCAAGCTGGGAGCGTGCCCACCCGAACCGAATGATTGTCCATAACGGAGAAATTAATACGATTCGCGGCAATATGAGCTGGTTTAATGCGAAAGCGAAACGATTGGATGGCGGGAAACTGCCGCAGATCATTGATCCTGAGGGCAGCGACTCTGCAATTTTTGATAATGTGCTTGAATTTTTAACTTACCATGGTTTTTCGCTGCCGCATGCCGTCATGATGATGGTTCCGGAACCTTGGGAAGGTGACAGTGAGCTGCCCGACTATCTTCGTAATTTCTATGAATTTACCAGCAGAACAATGGAACCGTGGGATGGGCCGATGGCGCTTGGTTTCTGCAACGGTAAACAAATCGGAGCCATTCTGGATCGCAACGGTCTGCGTCCCGCACGTTACTATATCACCAATGACGACAAGGTTGTATTCTCTTCGGAGGTCGGTGTTGCCGATCTAAAACCGGAAAACATCAAACAGCGCTGTCATTTGAAGCCAGGGCAGCTTCTGCTCATTGATACGGAGAAGCAGCGTATCGTTCCAAGTGATGAATTGAAGAAGGAAGTCTGTGCTTCAGCTGATTATAAGAATATTCTGGAAAAATCGGTTGTGAAGCTGAATCGAGACAATGGGAAAGCACCGCTGTTTTCAGACGATACACGACTTTTCAAGCAAAAAGTATTTGGTTATACCTATGAAGATGTGACCAAGGGAATTCAACCCATGGCTGAGCAAGGTAAAGAGCCTACCGGGTCGATGGGAAACGATACCCCGCTGGCGGTATTGTCAAATAAATCTCAGCTATTATTCGATTATTTTAAACAATGGTTTTCACAGGTGACGAACCCGCCGATTGATGCGATTCGCGAAGCGCGAGTGATGTCGAAAATTACATGGCTTGGGCCACAAATTAGTCTGCTTGATCCGCTCAAGCATGTAACCTCGCAAATTCGACTCGAACACCCGATTCTTGATCGAAGAGCATTTCAAGATCTGTTTCACCAGGCGTTAAAAGCAAAAACGGTTGATTTGACCTATCCGGAAAATAATGGTGCGTTTGGTCTTCTCAAAGCCGTTGACCAGCTGATTCTTCATGTCGATGAAGTGATTCATGAAGGCGCTGATTTGATCGTTCTCTCAGATCGGAGTGTTGATGAAAAACATCTTGCGATCCCGTCGCTGCTTGCGGTCAGTGCGCTCCATCATCATCTGATTGAACAGGGAACGCGGCCGCATATCAGTTTAATTGTTGATTCAGGCGAACCGCGAGACAGTCATCAGGTTGCTGCACTGCTCGGATACGGCGCCGATGCGATTCATCCATATCTGGCGCTTGAATCGGTACACGCTTTGATTAAGGAAGATCATCTTGACTTGGATGAGGAAAAAGCAGAACAGAATTATATTAAAGCACTGGTTGCCGGTATCGTAAAAATTATGTCTAAAGTCGGCATTTCGTCGATTCAAAGTTACCGCGGTGCACAAACGTTTGAAGCGCTCGGGTTATCCAGTCGTTTGATCGAGCGTTACTTTGCCGGAACGGTCTCACAAATCGGCGGTATCGGTCTAGAGGAACTTGAACAGGAAATGCGTATACGTCATGAGACGGCCGTTAAGGAACTTGATCACGGGGAGATGAAGCCGCTTGATCCGGGGAGTACGCTTCAATGGCGCCAAGGGGGAGAGCAACATAAAATTGACCCGCTGATTGTGCATACCTTGCAGCAAGCGGCACGTACAAATGATTATAAATTGTATAAAGATTACGCAAATATGGTCGATCATGCACCCTTTTCAACGATCCGCAGTCTGCTCACTTTTGAGCGCGATCACAAACCGATTCCACTCGATGAAGTCGAACCGGTAGAAAAAATACTCAAGCGGTTTAAAACGGGAGCGATGTCCTACGGGTCGATCAGCAAAGAAGCTCATGAAGCAATGGCAATTGCCATGAATCGAATTGGAGGCAAGAGCAACAGTGGTGAAGGCGGCGAGGATGCAGAACGATTCACCCGCGATGAGAACGGCAATTGGCGCCGGAGTGCCATTAAACAAGTTGCTTCTGCACGATTCGGTGTAACCAGCTACTATTTATCAGAAGCGGATGAACTGCAAATTAAGATGGCGCAAGGCGCAAAGCCGGGCGAAGGCGGGCAGCTTCCTGCCGGAAAGGTTTATCCGTGGATTGCCCGCACCCGTCATGCGACGACCGGTGTGGCCTTGATCTCACCGCCGCCGCATCATGATATTTATTCAATTGAAGATTTAGCACAGCTGATCTATGATCTAAAATCAAGTAATCCAAAAGCAAGAATCAGCGTCAAACTCGTGGCAAAAGGCGGAGTTGGTACAATCGCTGCAGGTGTTGCCAAAGGCAAGGCTGATGTGATCTTAATTAGCGGTCATGACGGTGGAACAGGCGCAGCATCGAAAACAAGTATTAAGCATGCAGGTCTGCCTTGGGAAATCGGATTGGCAGAAGCACATCAAACCTTAATGAAAAACGGTCTTCGCGATCGCGTCCGCGTTGAAGCGGATGGGAAATTAATGAGCGGCCGCGATGTTCTGATCGCAGCCTGCCTTGGTGCTGAAGAATTTGGCTTTGCAACCGCACCACTTGTTGTGCTCGGCTGTGTTATGATGCGTGCTTGTCACTTGGATTCGTGTCCGGTCGGCATTGCGACACAGAACCCGGAACTGCGCAAGAATTTTATGGGCAGTCCGGAGCATATTGTTCATTTTATGACCTTTATCGCCCGCGATATTCGCGAGCAGTTGGCGGATCTTGGTTATCGTTCACTGGATGAGGTCATCGGTCAGGCGCATCTTCTAAGGATCAAAAAAGAAGTGCACAATCACTGGAAAGCACGTACTTTGGATCTGTCCGACCTGCTCTATCAAGCGGAAAGCGATGTATCGAAACGATTCTTCGCGCGCGCCCAGGAACATCATGTTGATCGACGCTTCGATGAACGCAATCTGGTCGCAACCTGCTTACCAACGATTGAAAATAAGAAACCGATCCAATTGGTATATAAGTTGAGAAACTCAGATCGAACCGTTGGCTCAACGCTTGGTTACTTCATCTCGCGCTCTACCAGTGGCAAGGGGCTTCCGGAAGACACGATCACCCTTTCATTTACTGGGAGTGCGGGACAGAGTTTCGCTGCGTTTCTCCCAAAAGGTGTAACCATGATTTTAACCGGTGATGCGAATGATTATGTTGGCAAAGGATTGTCCGGCGGTAAAGTCATCATCAAGTCAGAAGAAATTATTGGTGTCGATACAGACTCCCAAGCAATGATGGGAAATGTGGCGCTTTTTGGAGCAACCAGTGGTGAAGCCTATGTACGCGGTACTGCAGGAGGACGCTTCTGCGTGCGCAACAGTGGGGCAAAGGCTGTTGTTGAAGGTGTCGGTGAAAATGGATGCGAGTATATGACCGGCGGTAAAGTTGTCGTGCTCGGTTCGATTGGGCGTAATTTTGCGGCTGGCATGTCGGGCGGTATTGCTTACATTCTTCCTGATGGTGCACCAGATCAAACGATTCATCGGATTAACAAGGAAATGGTGAATATTGAGCCGCTTACCGACCAAAAGGAACAAACAGAGGTTTATGAATTGATTAAGAACCACCTCGATCACACCGGAAGTCCAAAGGCAGAACAGGCGCTCATAAACTGGAAAATGTCCATTCAAAGGATCATCAAAATAATCCCGCGCGATTATGAAGCGATACTTGAACAAATCGAGCGATATGAAGCACAAGGCTTAGATGCTGAACAGGCTAAGGAAGAGGCGTTTTATTTGAAGAAAGAAGGAAAATTAAGCGTCCGTACTTCCACATATCTCACGGTTTAAAGATACGAGCGAATTGATGCTACGGATAAATTTTGAAAGGATGGAGTGGACACCATGGGACAATTAATGGGTTTCATGAATATAGAGAAAAAAAATCAAAGCGAACGCAAAACGGTTGAGCGTGTTCGTGACTGGAACGAATATAAGATTCCGTTAAGGGAAAAAGAAGTGAAAAAGCAGGCGGCGCGATGTATGGATTGCGGGACTCCGTATTGCCAAATCGGCACGATGATTAATCGAGGAACAACCGGATGCCCAATCCACAACCTGATTCCGGAATGGAATGATCTCGTTTATCATGGCTTGTGGAAGGAAGCTTATGAACGTTTGGCTAAGACAAATAACTTTCCTGAATTTACTTCAAGAGCTTGTCCTGCGCCATGTGAAGGTTCCTGCACTGCAGGTTTTGTCAGCGATTCGGTTTCCATTAAATCAATTGAGCGGGCAATTATTGACCGCGCCTTTGAAGAAGGCTGGATCGTACCCAAGCCGCCGAAACGGCGTACCGGAAAGAAGATCGCTGTGATTGGATCCGGACCGGCCGGTCTCGCTTGCGCCGATCAGCTGAATAAGATTGGTCATGAGGTGACCGTTTTTGAACGTTCTGATCGTCCCGGCGGTTTGTTGATGTATGGCATTCCGAGCATGAAGATTGAGAAGGATGTTGTTGATCGTCGTGTGCAGCTATTGAAAGACGAAGGGATTCATTTTGAAACGAATGCAAATGTTGGAAATACAATCAGTGTGGCTTCGTTAAAAGAAGCGTATAGCGCAGTGATTCTTTGCACGGGCGCCGGCAAGCATCGCGAAGTTTCGCTCGAAGGCAGAGCCTTGAAAGGTATTTCTCCAGCTATGGACTATTTGATAGCGAGCAACCGCAACCAGCTCTATGGGGAACCACTGGCCGATGATTTTGATGCCAAAGGTAAAAATGTGATCGTGATTGGCGGTGGAGATACCGGTGAGGACTGCGTGGCTACCGCGATTCGTCAAGGTTGCAAAAGTGTCGTTCAGTTTGGCAAACACGGTAAACTGCCTGCAAAACGTGCTGAAAACAATCCTTGGCCGGAACACCCGAATGTTTTTTCTGTGGACTATGCATACAAAGAGGCTGAAGAAGTACTCGGCAATGATCCACGTGAATACTATGTGGAGACGAAAAAATTTGTGGGCAACGATAACGGTCATGTGAAAGAGCTACTTACAGGCTCCTTTAAAAAAGATGCAAAGGATACAGATGATCATAAAACATGGGACGCGGATCTTGTACTCATTGCAATTGGATTCCAAGGCGCGGAGGATCAAGTCTTTGACGCATTTGATGTAAAACGGGATTCATCCGGACGCGTGATTGAGGCAGACACGATTCGTTATCAGACAAGTAAAGACGGTATTTTTGCTGCGGGCGATGCGCGCAGAGGTGCCAGCCTGATCGTCTGGGCAATCGAAGAAGGACGTCGCGCAGCCGCCGCTGTTGATCTGTACTTGGACAAGAAACTGTCCGTACTAAACTAAACGAATGAGCAAGCGTATGATGCAAGCGGCCGTTCTAAAAGGGTGTTGGATTTATAGTGCGCTCCGATTGCTCGCATCAACTGATCGCGACCGCGGGCGATTCAGAAGCGCGCATCTTCGTGCTTAATCCCAAAAATAGATGTTTTTTTAAGGGTGTCTCAAAAGTCAATTGACCTTTGAGACACCTTCTTTTTTGCAGGATAAGGAAGTGTAAGATTTTACCCATCCTCAAACCAATAGACCAGTATCTTGACTAAAAATCAAAGCGTAGGTGCTCTGGCGCCAGCGGGATCAGCGTGCCAGAGACCCCGCAGATTCCTGCCCTGTCTGAGGAGGCTCGCGGTGCGCCCGTGGCAAGCGAGTAACCGAAGCGTCAACAAGGTGATGAATCAAAACCGCGTACAGAGCAAAATGAACTTTCGCTATTGTAAAAGGAACTTCTGCTAAGGGCGTGCACATCCTGTGCACAACGCAGAAGTCACCGCGTCCTGCGGAAGTCGCAACGTAAATTTATTATGAAGAATTTAATTGGATTCTCATATACAATGAAATATGCCGTATAATAAATACTAAGTGCTAAAAAAATGGAAATAGAGAACATGTGAGTTGTGGGGTGAGGACGATGGCGAATCATAAACTCTTCGCTTCGATTACGGTTGGGCTGCAGACACTGGTACTAAAGATTGCCGATTTGACAAAAATGTCGCTTGTTGACTATGTGAAGGCTGACGTTTCGATTGGGGCAGATATCTACAATCATCAAATGATCGAATTCAATACGGTTGATCAGGCTTGCCGTCAATTAGCAGGTTTTGTACAAATCATGAATGATTACGGCGTTAGAGAATATCGTGCGGTCGCGGCAAGTTCCGTCAAAGAAGCACGCAACGCAGAGTATATTAAAGAACAAATTCGGATTAAAACGGGATTAAATCTCACATGGCTAGCGAATGCTGAGGAACGTTTTTTACATAATCAGGCGGTTGCCTATAATTCGGATCGATTTAATGAACTCATCCAAAAAGGAACAATGCTGATTGACATTGGTTCAGGGAGCATGCAGCTGACGGTATATAATGCAGGTCATTTTGTTTTTTCACGGAATATTAAGCTTGGACCGCTGCGTATTCGCGAACTGCTCGGCGATCTCGAAAGTAAAACAGGCGATTATGTAGAAATTATGGAAGATTATATCCGCAGCAAAGTTGACGGGTACCATCAGTTCGCACCTAAAGAGGTTAAAGTACAAAAGTTCGTGCTTGTTGGTACAGAACTGCGCTCGTTTAAACATATGTTTCTGGGCGGCCGTATCGATACGTTAACGAGGGAACGTTTTGTTGAACTCTATCGCCATATTCTGAAGATTCCCCCCCAAATTCTTGCGAAGGAATATAAAGTTCCCTTTGAATCGGCAACACAATTGCTGCCTTCGGTGATGATCTTGAAAAAGACGCTTGAGCTTACCGGTGCAAAAAGTATTATTTTGTCCGAAGCTGATCTAGCTGATGGACTGATTGTGCATGAACTGCTTGAGATGCGCAAAAAGGTGCTGGATCATTCGTTTACAGAGGATATCATTGTATCCGCACGCAATATTGCGGATCGCTACAATTGCGATCCAAAGCACATTATGGTCGTTGAACGTTTTGCGCTGCACCTGTTTGATCGTTTGCGCCGGCTTCATGGACTGGACAAGCGGGACAGGCTATTGCTTCAGCTTGCGGCAATTCTGCAGGACACCGGAAGTTATATTGATATGAATGCGCATTATGTGCATTCCTATTACATCATCCAATCATCTGAGATTATCGGCATTTCAGAACTGGAACGCGATCTTGTTGCCACGATTGCCCGTTATCATAGTGCTGAAACGCCTTCTATTAATAACACAGCTTTTCGTAAGCTGCCGGAGTCAAGCAGGCTGGCTGCTGCAAAACTTGCTGCGCTGCTTCGTATTGCGGATGCACTTGATGACAGCAGGCAGCAGAAGGTAGAACGGATTGCCGTATCACTGAAAAAGGATCAAGTGACGATCACGGCGCGCTCTGATGATGATCTCTCGCTTGAAAAGCAGACGTTTAATGATAAGTCAGCCTATTTTGAAGAAGTTTTTGGGTTGAAACCGATTTTAAGAGGGTAGGTGGTTGTCATGGAACAGTTCGATCGACAGGAGTACTTCAGCAATCGCGAACTGAGCTGGTTGCTTTTTAATGAGCGGGTTCTTGAGGAAGCAAGAGACAAAGATAATCCGCTGCTTGAACGGGTAAAGTTTTTGTCGATCACCGCAAGCAATCTAGACGAATTCTTTATGGTACGGGTGGCATCATTAATTGACATGGTTAACGTTGGCTATGATAAACCGGATCCTTCCGGAATGAAGCCGGAACAGCAGCTTGCTGCAATCAGTACAGCTGCCCACCATATGATTGCCCAACAGTATACCACGTATAATCGGATGCTGAAGAAGCTCCTTGATGAGAAAAATATTCATATTCTGGACGTCGATGAATTGGCGCAAAAACAACTCGATTTTATCGACCATTACTTCAACCGTGAAGTTTATCCGGTTCTGACACCGATGGCCGTCGATTCGTCACGCCCGTTTCCGCTGATCTTGAATAAAAGCATTAATATCGCTGCATTCATTCATAAAAAGAACAGTCAAATCCAGCATCGTGAGTTTGTCACGGTACAGGTTCCAAATGTTCTACCGCGCGTTGTCAAACTGCCGGATCAAGAGGGACATACCAGTTTCATTCTGCTAGAAAACATTATTCGCCGACATTTGCATCAGCTGTTTGTCGGCTTTGATGTCATTGAATCGGCGTGTTACAGAGTTATTCGTGATATGGATCTGGAGGTTGATGAGGAGGATACGGAAGATCTGCTTAAGGAAATTGAGAAGCAGCTCCGTTTGCGTGAGCGCGGCAATGTGATTCATCTTGATGTCGAGGCAGGAATCAGTGACCGCTTAATCGCTAAATTATTCGACCGTCTTTCCGTGAGTCAAGAAAATGTCTATCGCGTAAACGGACCGATTGATTTAACTTTTCTTTCCAAATTAGTGGGAAAAATTGAAGCACCCGGCGATATGGTCTATTCAGCGAATCGCCCATTTATTCAGTACGAATTGCTTGAGCATTCGATCTTTGATGCGATGCGCGCGGGAGACATTTTTCTTCACCATCCGTATGAATCCTTTGATCCGGTGATCGAATTGATTCGCCAAGCTTCAAGGGATCCGCAGGTGCTGGCAATTAAAATGACGCTCTACCGCGTATCAGGGCATTCTCCGATCATCCGTTATTTGGAAAAAGCTGCTGAAAATGGCAAACAGGTAACGGTACTGGTTGAGCTGAAAGCACGTTTTGATGAAGAAAATAACATTAACTGGGCACAGAAATTGGAGAAAACGGGATGTCATGTTATTTACGGACTTGTTGGTCTGAAAACTCACTGCAAAATGGCGCTTGTCGTCAGACGCGAAGAAAACGGGATTAAGCGTTACATGCATTTTGGAACGGGAAACTATAATGATATTACCGCTCACTTTTATACAGATATGGGTCTTCTGACTTGCAATGAGCAGATGGGGATTGATGCATCCAACGTATTCAACATGCTCTCCGGCTATTCAGAACCGCCTTATTTCCATAAATTAGTCATGGCACCACTTTGGTTGCGCGATACCTTGATGGATTTGATTGATAATGAAATTAAAAATGCACAGGACGGTAAACCAGCATTTATTCGCGCTAAAATGAATGCTTTGTCTGATGAAGGGATGATTAAGGCCATGTACCGCGCTTCAGCAGCCGGTGTGAAGATTCAACTGATCATCCGCGGCATCTGCTGCCTGCGCACAGGGATTCCCGGCGTCAGTGAGAATATTGACGTACATTCGATTGTCGGCCGTTACCTGGAGCATAGCAGGATCTATATGTTCGGTAACGGCGGCGATACACTTGTGTATCTGGCCAGTGCTGACTTGATGCCTCGAAATTTAAATCGACGCGTTGAATTAATGTTTCCGATTGAGAATGCAAAGATCAAAAAGACCATCATCGATTTGTTTGATTTGATGATGCGCGACAATATCAAAACGCGCGTTCTAGGAAGCGATAATCACTATGAAAAAACGGATCGACGCGGAAAAATCCCCTTTAATGTTCAGGAGTACTTGGCAAAGATGGCGGCGCAGCGAACGATTCGCCGTGAGGATTCATTACGTGAACGGCGGACCTTTACTCCAATCAAGGGGAACGAAGATTCACAGAATCCGGATCATTGATGGGGGACAACCGAAAAAATTTCTCGACAAATTTGGGGAGCCTTTTCCCCTTAAAACCGCGCATTTTCGAATGAAGTGAGCAGGCTCACGGTTTGATGCAGGAAGAGACATATTGAAACGCATCGGAACATGGCTTATGATAAAAGATAGTTTTTAAAAAACAGGATCAGACCTGATCAATCAGCCACAATATATTCTGGTATAAAATCGTTGAAATACCACAATATATTGTGGTATTGTATTTAATATAATACAGTATGTAGTAAAATGATGTGGTTCTTCATTTTCATTACATAGTAAAGGAGATGCGCCCGAATTGCTGATTTTATACGAAACCATGACGGGGAATGTCAAACGATTTCTTGGCAAGACCGGCCTATCTCACCAGCCAATCAGCAGTGTGGACCGTGTTCAGGAACCGTTTGTGCTCGTCACGAATACAATCGGTTTCGGTGACGCTCCGGAAACCGTTAAGGCGTTTTTAATGAAAAACGGAAATTATCTCGTTGCGGTCGCTGCTAGCGGAAACAGGAACTGGGGGCATAATTTTGCTCATGCGGCAGATGTTGTATCGAAAAGCTACCATGTTCCTATTCTATATAAGTTTGAACTGGGCGGCACAGCAGAAGATGTCGCGGAATTTCAAGAAAGGGTGAAGGCACTTGCCGAACGAAGCGATCAAATCAAAGTCCTATACTGAATTAAATAATGAAGTGCTGACTCGTGGAGAAGACGGTTTTTACTGCTTGGAAAAAGACCAAGCGGCGATCCGGGTCTATATGGAAGAAGTTCATGAAAAAACGATTCATTTCCCGGGAATACTTGAACGGCTGCACTATTTGGTTGACGAATATTATTACTACGATGTTTTTGCACAATATAGTGAAGAAGAGATTGAACGACTGCATCAAATCGCTTCAGACTATCATTTCCAATTCAAATCCTACATGGCTGCAAGTAAATTTTATCGTGACTATGCGATGAAAACCAATGACAAATCTCACTATCTCGAAAACTACGCTGAACGGGTTTCGATTGTTGCTTTATTCCTTTCTGGAGGAAATTATGCACGCGCTGAGCGATTTATGCATGCGATGATGGAGCAGCGCTATCAGCCGGCCACGCCAACGTTCTTAAATGCGGGAAAAGCACGGCGTGGTGAAATGGTTTCCTGTTTTTTGCTTGAATCCGACGACTCGCTCAATTCGATCAACTACATTGAGAGCACCTCGCAGCAACTGTCGAAAATCGGCGGTGGCGTTGCTTTGAACCTTTCGAAGATTCGTGCGCGCGGAGAAGCGATTAAAGGTGTAGAAGGTGTGGCTAAAGGCGTTATACCAGTTGCACGCAAACTTCAGCTTGGGTTCTCCTATGCAGATCAACTGGGACAGCGTCCGGGTGCAGGCGCGGCTTATCTGAATATTTTTCACATGGACGCTCCGGAATTTTTGGATACGAAGAAAGAAAATGCTGATGAAGACATTCGCCTGTCAACCTTGTCCATTGGTTTGATCGTTCCTGGAAAGTTCTTTGAACTTGCTGAGGCCGGGAAAACGTTTTTCATGTTCGCGCCCTACACCGTCTACAAGGCATACGGCAAGCACTTGGACGACATGAATATGGACGAAATGTATGATGAGCTCGTTGCCAATCCAGCAGTCAAAAAGAAAAGTGCCGATGCTCGTGAATTTTTGAATTTGATTGCTCAAATGCAGATGCAGTCCGGCTATCCCTATATTTTTTATAAAGACAATGCCAATAAAAATCATCCGCTTCATCGTCTTGGCGACATCAAAATGTCCAATCTTTGCACAGAGATCTTCCAGTTGCAGGAGACCTCAACGATTAACGACTACAGCGTCCCAGATGATATTCGTTGTGACGTTTCCTGTATTCTTGGCTCCTTAAATATTGTTAATGTAATGGAATCCGGCAAAGTACGCGACTCCGTTCATTCCGGTATTGCTGCGCTGACCAAGGTCAGCGACATGACGGAAATCCCTAATGCACCCGGCGTCAGCCTGGCTAATCGCGAATTGCACTCGGTCGGGTTAGGGGCCATGAATCTGAATGGGTATCTTGCGAAGAACCAAATCGCTTACGAATCAGCAGAAGCGCGTGATTTTGCACGGACGTTCTTCTCGCTCGTAAATTTCTACTCAATTGAAAAATCGATGGTGATTGCAAAAGAACGCGGAGAAACCTTCAAGGGATTTGAAAAAACCGATTATGCAGACGGCTCCTATTTTAAAAAATATGAACAGGACGATTTCCGACCAAAAACAGAGCGCGTTCAAGAACTGTTTAAGGGCATTCCTGTTCCGACGACTGAGGAATGGATCGAGCTTAAGCACAAGGTTGCAACCCACGGCTTATACAATGCTTATCGCCTAGCGGTTGCACCAACACAATCGATCAGTTACGTGCAGAATGCAACCAGTTCGGTTATGCCGGTGGTTAACGTCATTGAACGACGCAAATATGGGAATAGTGAAACAATTTATCCAATGCCGTTCTTGTCACCGCAGACGATGTGGTACTATAAATCGGCGTATCAGACCAATCAGTATCGCGTGATCGACCTGATCGCTGAAATCCAGCAGCATGTCGACCAAGGAATCTCGACAATTCTGTATGTCGACAGTATGACGAGCACAAGGCAGCTTGCACGTCTGTATGTCTATGCACATAAAAAGGGGCTAAAGTCGCTTTACTATACAAGAACGCAGCTTCTTTCACCTGAAGAATGCACCGCCTGCTCGGTGTGAATACATTTGTGATCCAAATGATACTGGAGTCAAGCAGCTGACAGTACGGAGGATGAATTTTTTATGAAGGCAATTAATTGGAATCGAAATGATAATCAAATTGCAAAGGTTTACTGGAAACAAAATATTAACCAGTTTTGGACAGAAGAGGCATTTAAAGTATCGCGCGACCTTTCCGATTGGTCGAACATGACAGAGGATGAGCGGGCAGTCTATGTCGAAGTGTTATCCGGACTGACCGGTCTTGATCGTGAGCAAGGGGACAACGGAATGCCGCTTGTTGCCATCCACCATGATAACATGCATGAACAAGCCGTTTTTGCCTGGATGGGGATGATGGAACATATTCATGCGAAATCGTATTCGCACATTTTTTCAACCCTAATTTCATCGCGTGAAACCGATTATTATCTCGGCGAATGGGTGGATCGACAGCCGGAATTGCAGGAAAAATACCGCTTGATTGCGTATTGGTACAATCAGCTTTACGATAAGAAGGAAAATGTGACACCCTTCAAGCGTTATATGGCGATGTGCGCTTCCGTATTCTTAGAAAGCTTTTCATTTTACAGCGGTTTCTTTTATCCGGTTTTCTTATCCGGACAAGGTCGCATGATTGCCAGCGGGGAGATCATTCGCAAAATTATTCAGGACGAGTCGATACATGGAAGCTTCACCGGAATGGTGGCGCAACGGCTGTATCGCGAGGACTTAACGGATGAAGAACGCAAGCAAGCAGATCAGCAGCGAGAAAAACTGCTGGATCAGTTAATTGGGATCGAAAAAATATATACAGAAAAAATATACACGAAAATCGGTTTGACTCGTGAGGTTATGGATTATGTGTACTACAATGCGAATCGCGCCCTGCAGAATCTCGGGTATGAGGATAAATATGATCATGAACCGGTGAGCCAAATCGTGCTGAATGGGATCGATACCGGAACCATCAACCATGATTTCTTCTCAACGAAAGGTGATTATGTGGTTCCTCTTAATATTGAACCGCTCACGGATGAAGATTTTAATTTTGACAATGTATGAACCAAAGAAGGTGTCTCAAAAATCAAGGCTAATGATGAGACACCTTCTTTTTTTGTAGCGATGGATTCTTTAGTACTGCATGGTCTGCCTGCGATCAGTGAAAATCACGCGTGATAACAGCACTTAACTGACAGAAATCTCGACCAAGATACGAAAAATATAAGAATTGTACGATAAATGACTTGGAGGTTTTTCGGTGCCTGTTCAATGGATAAAAAAAGGACTGGTTACGCTTGTTGCCGTACTAACATTCGGCTTGATCACACCAGCACCGCCTGCACATGATCTGGACAAACAGAATGATCAGCAAAACCTTCATGAGTCGGAGACTGCGCGTACAAGCACTCATGAGCAAAACGCTCAGCAATCAGAGCAAAGCGACGATTCATGGCGATCATCAAATGAAAAAATGCAGCTAATCAAAGGACTTTCTGCGTATGTGTCCCGTGAAGCATTGACACAAGGAAAGCAGAAATTTGGCACCCGAATCGGGGAAAAGCTAAGTGACCCATACATAACAGAGGTCGTCCCAGTTTTTATCAATGCGGTTAAAGAGATCAGTATGGCACGCGATAAAACGTGGATTCGTTCACTTGACATTACCCATGCACCGGCAGCGGGTTATGGGGAGCGCATCATCCATGTTTACAATACATTATCCGGTCAGGAAGTCGCGAAGCTTCATGTAAGAAGGAATCACCCACCTCAGGCCGGCTATGCGTTTCAGTTCCATTATCATACTGTATTGGATGGCTTCAAGGATCATCATGAGATCAAAACGATTTACTGGGGGAAAAATATGCCGCCAAAGTGGCAGAACACGCCAATCGAAACTTAAACCTACTGCATAAACAAACGGCTCAGCTTCTAAGGAGTCTTTTTTTTTCGAGTGGCATGTTTAAAAATCACACTGGCGTTACTTCAGCCATCACACGATAACCGATCGGATTTGGATGCAGATGGTCAAAACCGAGCAGCTGCGGTTCATACCCTGAAAAGGCATGATAAACGTCAGCGATACGCACGTGCGCATCATCCTCGAACTGATTTAAACGTTTATTGTAGTCTTCAAGCCAATGATTAGTTCCCGGTATATAGAAGAGTGGATTGTATAAATTAAGAATGCGCACCCGATAAGAATCAGTGCTGTCTTCATGAAGCAGATGAATCCTGTAGATCATCTGTTCCATGTGGGCTAAACTGTTTTCAGTCGCTTGCAAGACTGCTGAGAAGTCGCCCGTTTTCATCCAATATCTGCCGGCTTTGAGAAAATCATTGCCGCCGCCTGTAATCGTGAGAAACGTTGATCTTCCAATCGCTGCAGCGATTTCCGGGCGAAATGTGGATTGCAGAATCTGTTCGGTTGTTGCCCCGTTCTTTGCAAAAATCTGTCGTTGCAGCTTTATGTGGTAATACACCTCTAGCTTTCGCTGATAAAGTTTAACAAAATTAGGTTGAAATACGGTTGATCCGACGCCTACGGTTAATGAATCGCCCAGTGCAGTATAGAGAGGCTCTGCGCGCAAATCGTCACCTCCAATTGAGAAAGTTTCCATATTTCTAATGTATTCTTATGAGCTGCATCTGGTTCAAGCATATAGAATGCTTGAACCAATAAGGCATGAAATCAAGTCAAGTCATAGCAGTTTAATTTTCATTTTATCTATGATGGCTGCCGCCGAGAAGAAACAAAAAAACAGCATCTGCCTCATGTACATGGCAAGATGCTGAAAGTGAATGTTGAATTGTTTTGGGGGTAGAAATTAGTTGCCGATAAATTCTTGAGTCCAGTAAGATCCGTAAGAACCGCCGTCAACGTAACCGACACCAATTGTCGTAAAGCTTCCTTTCAGAATGTTCGCACGGTGACCCGGGCTATTCATCCATCCTTGAACGACTTCTTCTGGCGTCTTTTGTCCTGCGGCAATGTTTTCACCGGCTGTTTTATAAGAAATACCGAATTGTTTCATCATGTCAAATGGTGAACCATAGGTCGGTGACTGGTGGTCAAAATAGTTTTTGTCTTTCATGTCTTGAGATTTTGCACGGGCCATTTTTGACAGTTTACTGTTGTCTGCTTTCAATGGCTGCAGACCTGCTTTTGTCCGTTCTTGGTTGGTCAAATCAACAACCTTTTGTTCAAAGGCATTCAGTTCACTGTCCGATGGCTGTGACGAATCATTTGCAGGCTTGTCTGCTTTTTCAGAAGTGCCGTTTCCTTGGCTTGGTGCCGGTTGTTTTTTTTGAGAATCAGCCTTAGGCTTTTCTGCCTGAGGTGTCTCCTTCTTTTTCTCCGGAGCCTTTACCGACGCATCTTTTGCATTCAGCTGCAAATTAAGCTGTTCCTGGAGCTGGGTCCCATCAAGGTTGATTCCAAGTTTCTTAAGCAAAGCATCGAGATCCGTAGCTTGCTGTTCTTGCACATTCAATGGATTGATCAATGCATTGAATTGCTTCGTGCAAACTTTACTGTTTGACGGAGACGCTGCTTGTGCCTGACCTCCTCCAAAAGCGAGTGGCAGGGCAAGGGCACCTGCGATCGTTAAACCAACAACTTTCTTTTTCATTGTATAACTCCCTCCTTGGTTCATAGGTTTCGGGATTAGGAGATTAGTAATGGGGTAAAAGGATGAATTGCATGATGTTACCAGATTTGTGGAAGATTAAGTAAAAATGGAGGAAATGCGGAAATGGCATGCATCAACTCAGCGCGATCCCGCTGGCGCCAGAATAGCTCCGCTTTGATTCTTAGCTAAGACACTGGTCCATTGGTTTGAAGATGGGGCAAAATCTTATACTTTCTTTTCCTGCAAGAAAACCGGGCAAAAAGCGCCCGGTCCTTATCTTCGCAAGATGTGGTGGCTTTCGCGTTGCATACAGGACGTACTTTCACAGGATGTGATGGCTTTCGCGTTGCATACAGGACGTACTTTCACAGGATGTGATGGCTTTCGCGTTGCATACAGGACGTATGCGCACTTAGCGAAAGTTCCTTTATCATTAAGAAAGTTCTTTTGCATCAAGAAAGTTCCTTTATAATCAGGAAGGTTCCTTTTCTATATCGCTATATCGCTATATCGCTATATCGCTTATCCCTGTTCAGCAAGTGCAAAACCATAAACCTTCTTTATGTGAAAAAAGAGCATCTCAAAGTTGAAACCGAACGCTTGAGATGCCCTCTGTAAGTGTGATCGAGACGGTGACGTTTAGTCGCTTGTTTCTTTTGGACAATAACGATTAAACCAATTAATCAGTTCGTGTAAACGCGTAAAACGATTTTGCGGCCGTCCACTGCGCGAAAGCTCATGATTTTCACCATTGATGCGCACAAAACGAGCAGGAACGCCAAGGCGGCGCAAGGCAACATACCATTGTTCTGCTTGTTCGATCGGGCAGCGATGGTCCTGCTCGCTATGGATAATGCAGATTGGTGTTTTAACTCTCGGCGCGTTACGGATTGGTGAGAACTGCATCAACCGTTCTTCAGCATCCCATAAATCAGCACCATTAAAATAGCGCTTCAGAAAATAGTAGCCGATATCGCTTGTTCCGTAAAAATTATAAAGGTTGCAAATGGAACGCTGGGTTACGGCGGCACGAAAACGATTGGTCGTACCAATGATGGTATTGGTCATGAAGCCTCCGTAACTGCCCCCGGTGACGTATTGATGCGTCCGATCGCATTCTGGAAAATGATCAAGAACATAATCAAGGCCCTTTAAAATATCTTCTTTATCTTTTCTGCCCCAGTCGTTAAAGCATCCCGCACAAAAAGCAGAGCCGTAACCACGGCTGCCGCGCGGGTTGGTATAAACGACCGCATACCCCTCTGCTGCAAGACATTGAAATTCATGATGAAATGAATCGCCATATGCGGAAGCGGGTCCACCATGAATTTCAAGAACAATGGGAATTTTCCCTGTTTTTCGTGCGCGTGTTGGCGGCAGCAATACCCATCCATCGATGGTCCAATCATCAGCCCCCTTGTAAGTAAAAGCAATCGGTTCATTGAGATCGAGTTGGTTAAAAAGCGATTGATTATGGAAACTGTTTTGTCGAATTGAGTCGTTATTTCCTAGGAAATAAAGCTCACCGGTTGAAAGCGGTGTTGAAATGATTGCAGCAATAACGTTGTTCTGCATCGCAAAAGAAGTGACGACATGCTTTTCTTTCATAAAAAGCGTTGTGCAGCTCCCGTCAAGATGCACCGTCTTTAAGCCGCTAATCGCTCCGTCTTGAACGAGACAGATCAACGCTTGGCTATCCTCCGTCCACGCAATTAAGGAATTTCCTGCATCAAAGCGGGCATCGGTACTAACAAAGTTACCAAGTGATAGATTCCAGTGCTCGGTTATATGATGGACGGTTCCTCCATGAGAAGGGAGCAACAATAGCTCAATGTTTTTCGGAGAAAATTCACCATCTTCAGTTCCAGCAAGTGCGACCGTGCGTCCATCTGGGGAAACAGCGAGATCATAGAGTGTGCCGTTGGCTTGATAAATGCAGGTTGTTGTTTCCGTTGACAAGTGATACGAGTAGACATCAAACAGAAAATCACTTGTTTCAGGAGCGGATTTTGTCATTAAAAAGTAGAGTGTATGTCCATCTAATGAAAACCGCGGCATCTTCGCATCACAATTTGGTTTGGTGATCCGTGTCTGCTGCTTGCGCTTAATCGAGCAGAAGTATAGGACGCCTGTCTGATCAACAAAACCTTTCCCATTTTGCAGATAGCGGAGTCTTGTAATGACCGTCACATCATCATTTTCCGATTCTTGACGATCCTTATTTATGGCTCGGCAGACCATGTGCATACGATCTGGACTCAGTACATAATCCTCAACGCCATGTTCAAATTTGGTTACTTGTTCCGATTCACCGCCGGATAATCGGATACGCCAAACCTGATCCGTTCCAGTTTGATTGGATAAATAATAAACATAAGTTCCGTCTGCAGAGAAAGAAGGGCGGTGATGCTTGATCAACCGATCCGTTTGGTACGCGTGAGTCAGCGGCCTTGGTGCCTGTTCATCATTTGTTATGTATAGTGTCGAAACATAACCGTTTTGATGTAAGTCGGTCTTTGTTACTACATAGACAGCGGTTGTTCCATCGGGAGAGAGCACGGGGTTTCCGGCAAACGTAAATTGTGCCAAATCTTCAACGGCAATTAATCGTTTATTCAAAATGTTGCCTCCTTTTTGTTCATTATAGGTGATTAGAAAAGGAAGATCAGCATTTTTTGTTTGAAACAACAAAAACCGGACAAAAATCGTCCGGTGCTGAATCGTCGCTTCGGTTACTCGCTTGCCGCCTTGATTCTCGGTCAAGGTACTGGCCTATTCGCTTGAAGACGGGGTAAAGTAACGCACAGCTGCGCGCAGTACTGCACGCCAAATCTTATACTTTCTTCCCTTATGAAAAAAACATCATCCCAAGGTATGGGATGATGTCAAAAGGCAAAACTTAACCTTATTTAGGAAATTGCTGCTGCGCGTACTGAGTGAACTGCTGCACCGCCTGTTGAATCTTTTGCGGGTCTTGAGACTCCATTTTGTACCAGCCTTTGTGGAACATGAGGTTAAAGAGATCACGTTGGTGATCGCTGGTCTGTTCGGAGACGTTCTTTATATCTTGATATAAAGATTGATGGCTGGCTTCTTGAAGCGCATGTGCATAAGAGACGCCTAAATACTTTTCTGTAAGCAGTACATCGTTCAAGTAGTCGCGGTCATTCATTTGCGGGGTTTTTGAAACCTGAGCTTCCGGATTTTGAATCGGCGTGGATTGTGCCGGCTGTTGTTCCATCATTTTGCCATACCTCCTGCCATTGTTTTCGCTTGAACGTGTTTGCTCAGGTGATTCAGGATTGCTTGGTAATGGCGCATGTGAAGCTGGCATGTCCGATTCATCGCTTGAACAACGTCCTGATCCTGACACATTGTCGCGTAGGCATGAGCCTTTTTAATGACTTCAAGGTTCCACGAAAGCATGTCTTCAATGTACAGAAAATCTTTTGTAGAAAGTATTGCCGGAGGCTGTGGGTAGGTCACTTGATTCTGCCCGCTTTGCTGTTGCATATTCATGTGTTTTTCACACTCCTGTTTTGTTTGGTAGCGGCGCTCCTTTGTATTATGTCCACACGCTTTAAAAAAATTGATACGAATCAGTGGTGATCTTTGGTTTACCCAATAAGCTTGGGTATAATAAAAAAGAAAGCAAAACGAAGAGAGGATGAGCGATGTGCTTACGATGTACAGTTACCCGCCATGCGGCACTTGCCGAAAAGCAAAAAAATGGTTGGATGAGCATGATATTTCCTATCAGATCATAAATATTGCTGAGCAGCCGCCAAACCGTGCCTTGCTAGCACAGATCATCAAAAAAAGCGGGACAGCGATCGGCAAATTTTTTAATACAAGCGGAAAGCATTACCGTGAAGGCGATTATAAAAACAAAAGAAAAGATGCTTCTGACGAACAATTGCTGGAGTGGCTGGAAGCAGACGGCATGCTGATCAAACGTCCACTTGTTTTTGATGAACAAAAGGCGACCGTTGGATTCAGTGAGAACATGTTTGAAAAGGAATGGCTGGAAAAGGTTAAGAACGCGTAAACTTTACTGTTTTTTCTTCCATTTCCTTACGGTATAATATGTATATATTTAGGAAGACGAACATCATTCATTTGTGAAAAACGGAGGCAAAATAATGAGCGTACCAACAGACCTGCTTTATTCAAAGGACCATGAATGGGTAAAAAAAGAAGCCGATGGAAAAGTTCGTATCGGTATTACAGAATTTGCACAAAAAGAACTTGGAGATATCGTTTTTGTCGAACTGCCTGAAGTCGGTGCAGAACTGAATGCCGGCGATTCATTCGGCAGCGTTGAATCAGTAAAGACGGTTTCAGAACTATACGCACCGGTTAACGGAGTCGTGTCTGAAATTAATGATGAATTGGAGGATTCACCCGAATTTGTCAACGAGTCGCCCTACGAAAAAGCGTGGATGATTGAACTTGAATCTGTGGATGAATCTGCGTTTGGACAATTACTTGATGCTGCTGCTTATGAGAAATTGATCGGTTAATTTAAAAAGCGCAAAGTTTAAGACACCACCGCTCATCACAATCCTTGTCATCAATTTGTTACCGTATTGTTGCTTTATTTGGAGCAGCAGCCCATGGTATAAATAAGACAAGGATTTTTTGTGTTCATTCGACAAAAAATGATAGACTTGTACATTAACAAAAGTTTTTGACAATAGTTCATCCAGTTAATGGGACATGTTATGTTATAAAAAAGAAGAGCAACCGACTCTGGATCTTGACTAGTTTTTTACTTAAAGAAGAAGCAAAAGCGAGAGGTGAGTGTTTTGATGAGCGCAAACCAGATGACATTAGGCGGAGCGTTTAATATTTCGCTTGAAAATAATATATCCCAAGTACAACAGGGAAATGAAATCTTGAGAAACTCAATTATCGAATCCTACAAACCTTTTATTAAAAAGGTTGTTTCTAAAGTATGCAATCGTTTTATCGATCAAACAATGGACGAATTCAGTGTGGGTCTCGTTGCGTTCAACGAGGCGATCAATCAATATCAGAACGGTCAGGGGAGTAAATTTCTGACTTTTGCCGATATGGTTATTCGTCGCCGAATCATCGATTTTATTCGAAAAGAATCCCGACAAGTACGCCATATTTACTTGGATCAGACAAAACCGTCGGATGAAAATACGATGGAAGAAAGCTTTATCGAACAACAAGCGGCGATTGATCACTACGAAGAACAGCGTCGCATTCAAGAACGGATGGAACAGATTGAAAGCTACCGCGCGCTGCTGCTCGATTACGGCATTACGTTTGATGTACTGAGCAAACACTGCCCGAAGCATGCAGATGCACGCGAAAATGCAAAAGTTTCTGCGAAATTGCTTGTTGAACATAAGGAATTGGTCGCTTACTTAAAGAAAAAAAAGCAGTTACCGATAAAAGATTTGTTACAATTTGTTTCGTGCTCCCGTAAAACGATTGAAAGGAATCGAAAGTATATAATAGCTTTAGCACTCATCTATATTGGTGGGTTCAGCGCATTACGGTCCTATATTGAACCAGAAATGGAGACGGTTCAATGACCTGAGAAAGGTGGGGAGAAACACTGATTAAACAAGATCAGGGTGTACTCATTTCCAAGAGAGGGCGCCGTGCCATCGTTTTAACTGATGACGGAGATTTTAAGTCCGTTCATCTCACACGGACGGCGAGATTGTCGATTGGCCAAACCGTTACGGCGGCACACCTTGCTCATTTCTTCCTTCTTCCCAAATCGCTTATGATACCGATGATGGCACTGAGCATCTCCGTGCTCTGTTTTCTGCCGCTTTCACACAGCTCATACGCGCCCCCAGGGCCTGTGGCCGCTTATGTATATTTTGATCTGAAAGCGAGCGTTGAAGCGAGTGTGGATCGCAACATGAACATTATTTCTGTTCAACCTTTAAACCAGGAGGCAAAACAATTTATTCAAGAACGCCCAATGCTTCAGAATGGGTCTTTTCAAGAACTGAGCGCAGCGCTGCTTTCAAAATTGGGCAAGGATTCGGGCAGCTCACTTTGCATTGTTACGTCCGTTCTTACGGATCAAATCAGCCGTTCGCAACGAACGGATTTCACTAGTGGTCTGACTGCAGCATTCAAAAGCAGTACACGTCGCGCAATAAAGGCGAACGGCATCGGCGTGCAATGGCTGCATACCTCGCTCCAGCAAAAACGAGCGGCTGAAGCACGTGGTTTGTCGGCGGGCAAGTATCTGCTTTATTTAAATGCGAATGCCTATGGGAAAACGTTATCCCTTGATGATGCTCGGCAGCTGTCCGCCGAGAAAATTCGCGAACGGTCGGCGTCACTTTCACTCCCTTGGCGCGCTTTATTTAAGGAAACGAAAAGTATTCGGGCGAATCATCCAAAAGCGGAGCAGGCCGTATCGGACTGGAGGCATGCACATCCGCTCTTTCAGAATCCGTTTCAATCGAGAGAACGGTTCATCGATCAAAGGGACAGTGGTTACCACGATCTGAATAGTCGCACTGCGTGTTATGCCTGAACGGTATAAAGGGGATTAAGAACAAGGAAAACCGCTGTGACGGTGTACCGTGATAAGCTTGATCGAAGCAGCACGGGGAATGATAAAAAGAATTGACACGAACCGTTTTGGATGGTAAATTAAGTACACTCAATTGAATAGAAAAACTCTTATCCAGAGTGGCGGAGGGACTGGCCCGATGATGCCCGGCAACCTGATTGCGCATGCGCAAAGTCAAGGTGCTAATTCCTACAGAAGTGTAATGTATTCTGGCAGATGAGAGAGGCGGACCCACCTCTCTCAAGGCGGGTTTTTTTATTGGAGAATAATGAATGAACAAGAGGTGAAGGGGCCGGAAACGTTTCATAATCGAAACGAAAACACAGGAAAACAGTTTTTTTATGCCTTGGATGGCGTTGTGTAATTTTTGAAAGCGGTGAACGCATTTGATTCAATTAAGCAATATTGAGAAAACGTTTCGAACTGCGAGAGGTCCTGTCCAAGCTTTAACAAGGGTTAATCTCAAGGTTCAAGAAGGAGAAGTGTTCGGTATTATCGGGTACAGCGGTGCTGGAAAAAGTACGCTGATTCGGTTGATTAATTTACTTGAGAAACCGACTTCAGGGACCATCACGATCGATGGCCACGATTTGACGAAGCTGAATGAGCGTCAGTTGCGTAAAGAACGGCGCAATATCGGTATGATCTTTCAACATTTCAATCTGCTTTGGTCGCGAACCGTTGCCGAGAATATTGCACTTCCCTTAGAGTTAACGAATACGAACAAAGATCAGCGCGAGTCCAGAATTGCGGAATTGATCAAAATGGTGGGGTTGGAAGGAAAGGAATCGGCTTATCCCGCGCAACTGAGTGGTGGTCAAAAACAGCGTGTCGGCATTGCACGCGCTCTGGCGAACAACCCAAAGGTGCTTTTGTGCGATGAAGCAACGTCTGCACTTGATCCCAAAACGACCGATTCAATTCTTTCGCTTTTGTCATCGATCAATCAATCATTAGGCATAACGATCCTATTGATTACCCATGAAATGTCCGTCATTCAAAAGCTATGCAGACGCGTCGCCGTTCTTGACCATGGCTGCATTGTCGAAGAGGGCAGCGTTACCGAGGTGTTCCAACACCCGAAACAGCAGATAACGAAAGAATTCATCGGTAGTTCCGATGACGGCCGCAGGCAGAAGGCAGCACGTTTGCGTGATTTGGCGCCGAAGCGTGCAACACTGGTTCATCTAAGTGCGGATAATCCGCAGCTTCTTCAGAAAAATCTTGCCCGACTGCTTGCCAACACTAACCTTTCAGTTAAAGTGCTGGGGACTGAGCGTTCAGATAAGGACCATCAGGAGAAGACATTGCTTGCCGTCGAAGGAACTATCCATGTGATGAACGATGCTTTTGCAGCGATTCGTTCCGAGCATGCAGCAATCGAGGTGCTCAATTCTAATGAGTGAATGGCTTCAAACGGTTGATTGGCCCGGCATGTGGCTGGCAACCGGACAAACGCTTTATATGACGATTATATCTGGTGTTTTTACATTTATTTTAGGTATTTTTTTAGGTTTACTGCTCTATTTAACCGCAAAAGGTGGACTTTTTGAAAATCAGGTGATCTATGGTCTGATCGCCTCATTTGTCAATACTTTCCGATCAATCCCGTTTATCATCTTAATTATTCTTTTGATCCCGTTCACAATGCTCCTGCTTGGCACAATGATCGGAGCAACGGCGGCGTTGCCGGCAATTATTATTGGTTCGGCGCCGTTCTATGGCCGACTGGTTGAAATTGGACTTAGAGAAGTGGACAAAGGCGTCATTGAAGCCGCTCAGGCAATGGGGGCAACGAGGTGGCAGATTGTTCTGAAGGTCTTGCTTCCCGAGGCGATGCCGGCGTTATCCTCAGGGATGACGGTAACTTTTATTGCTCTGATCGGCAATACGGCAATGGCGGGTGTTATTGGTGCCGGCGGTTTAGGCACGATTGCATATAATGAAGGTTTTCAAACAAATAATAACTTGATTACGTTCATTGCAACGATCATCATCCTAGTCATTGTTTTTTTGATTCAATACATTGGCGATCGCATCACGCGACGTGTAGACAAGAGATAGACAGCTAAAAGCTGATCATAAAAAAATGATGGTAAAAAAATCATGGCGACACATCTTAATTGGGGGTTACAAATATGAAAAAGTCAATCGTTTTTTCGCTCATTCTAGCATTCGCACTCATTCTCAGCGCATGCGCACAATCGGCAGGATCGTCTCAAAAGACGTCTCAAAAGACGCAAACACTCACTGTCGGTGCGTCAGCAGTTCCTCATGCACAAATCTTGAAACAAGCGGTACCGCTGCTGAAGAAAAAAGGGATTAACTTGAAAGTAAAAGTGTTCCAAGACTATGTATTGCCCAACCAGGCGCTTGCATCAAAACAATTGGACGCCAATTACTTCCAGCACGTTCCATTCCTAGATCTCTATAATAAACAACACAATACAGATTTAGTTAATGCAGGAAAAATCCACATTGAACCTTTTGGTATTTATTCGAAGAAATATAAAAAGGTTGCCGACATAAAAGACGGAGCAACGGTTCAAATCAGCAACAACAAGTCAGAACAAGGCCGTATTCTGCTGCTCTTGCAGTCGAAAGGGCTTTTGAAGATCAAATCCGGCGTTGATCCGATTTCTGCTACACTAAAAGACATTAATAACTTCAAACATCTGAAATTCCTGCAGCCGATTGATCCGGCACTTCTGCCAAAAGCCTACGAAAATAGTGCGGCAGACCTGTTTGCGATTAATACAAATTTTGCGCTTCAAGCAAAACTGCAGCCGAAAAAAGATGCGTTGATTCTCGAAGGCGCTTCATCGCCATATGCGAATATTATCGCCGTACGCAAGGGCGATCAAAATAAAAAAGCAATTAAAGAGTTAGTCGATGTGCTTCAATCTAAGGAAATCCAATCATTTATTAATGAAAAATACAAAGGCGCAGTACTGCCGGTATCTGAATAATAACAAATACAAGACCGATGAAACCGCTCGATAGCCATGGCTGAGCGGTTTTTTTCTATTCTAATCAGAGCGATTCGTTTCTCCTTTTACAATCATAAATAAAGTTGTTTTTTTATCAAAGATCAATGATGAATCTTGAAAACAGCGGTATAATACGGGTACATACATTTATAAACGATGGGGATATCCTTTTATTTGCTATCTATTTACATCTGATATAAGATGATAATGAGAATAGATTGAGAATGTGAATCAATCTGCAAATTGACATTATCCATACTGGAGGTTTTGAGATGACTGCACCTGAATTGAAAATAAACGACCTTCACGTTTCCGTTGAAGGCAAGTCCATTGTCAAGGGCTTTGATCTAGATATGAAGGGCGGAGAGATTCACGCCTTGATGGGGCCAAACGGAACAGGGAAATCAACGGTTGCATCGGCACTGATGGGGCATCCGAAGTATGAAGTCACTTCAGGACAGGCTTTGCTTAACGAGCAGAACCTGCTGGATATGGCGGTTGATGAACGTGCCCGCGCAGGAATGTTTCTCGCCATGCAGTACCCAAGTGAAGTGAGCGGTGTCAGCAATGCTGATTTTCTAAGAACAGCGATTAACGGCAGACGCGGCGAAGGCAATGAGATTCCGCTGATGAAGTTTATCAAAACGCTGGATAAAAAAATGAACATGCTGGAAATGGATGAATCCTTTGCCGAACGCTATGTCAATGAAGGATTCTCCGGCGGTGAAAAGAAACGCAACGAAATATTGCAGCTGATGATGCTTGAACCGAAATTTGCGATCTTGGATGAAATTGATTCTGGGTTGGATATTGATGCGTTGAAGTGGGTTGCCAAAGGGGTTAACTCGATGCGCTCAGAGAACTTTGGCTGCTTAATTATCACCCACTATCAGAGGCTGTTGAATTATATTAAACCGGATAAGGTACACATTATGATGCAAGGACGGATTGTTAAAACAGGCGGACCGGAACTTGCTTTGCAGCTTGAAAAAGAAGGCTATGACGGGATGAAGGCTGAACTGGGTATTAAAGACGATGAAACGGTAGAAGCCTGAACGTTGAAATAGTAAGGAGGGGTGACGATGTCTATGCAGCTGAAAAACCTTCCGTTTGATGCGGAAGCAATCACTAATTTTACAAAGAATCGAAATGAACCGAAATGGTTTTCAGAGATCCGTCTGAAGGGGTTGGGTCTTGCAGAGGAACTTCCATTGCCGACACCGGAAAAAACGCGCATCGCGGATTGGAATTTTACAAAATTTAACGTTCAAACCGAAAGCGGTGCTGTCGATCAACTGAGTGATCTGCCTGAAGAAATCAGCAATCTGATGGGCAAAGGCGATCAGGTCGGCAATGTATTGATTCATGTGAACAATTCGGCCGTTTTTGACCATTTATCACAGAACCTCAAGGATCAGGGCGTTATCTATACAGACCTGGCAACTGCAGTTCGTGAACATAGCGATTTGCTCGCAAACTATTATTTCAAGACAACGTCCATTGACAAACACCAACTGACCGCTTTAAATGCAGCACTCGTCAATGGAGGAACGTTCCTCTACGTGCCGAAAAATGTCGTGGTCAGCGAACCGATCCAAGCGGTTTATTACCAAGATGCACCGGAAGCGGGACTGATTGCCCATACGCTTGTTGTCGCAGAAGAGAGCAGTTCGGTCACCTTTGTAGAAAGCTATCTTTCTGATGCAGCGGCAGGTAAAAGTGTTGCCAATATTGTCAATGAAGTTGTCGTCGGTGCGAATGCC
This sequence comes from Sporolactobacillus terrae DSM 11697, assembly GCF_000648615.1. Lineage (GTDB taxonomy): Bacteria > Bacillota > Bacilli > Bacillales > Sporolactobacillaceae > Sporolactobacillus > Sporolactobacillus terrae. The sequence continues at coordinate 85,774 of NZ_JFZC01000025.1, forward strand.
CAAGTGAACTATGGTGCAGTCGATGAATTCTCTGATCAATTTGTCACCTATGTCAGTCGGCAGGCCAACGTTGCTAAAGATGGTCGTATTCAATGGGCACTCGGACAAATGAATGACGGCAATACCTTGTCCGAAAATGCGACGAATCTTGAGGGAGACGGTGCCGAAGCAGACATTAAGGCGGTAAGTATCGGCAGCGGATCTCAAAAACAAAACTTTGATAATTATGTGCGCCATGTTGGCAAAGCAACAAAAAGTCAGCTGCTTGTTCGCGCCGCTCAAAAAGATGCATCAAACTCGATCTTTAATGCGCGGACAAAGATTGAACACGGAGCATCCGGTGCGGATGGTGAACAGACGCAGCGTGTGCTGATGCTGAGCGACCAAGCACGCGGCGATGCCAATCCGATTTTGCTCATTGACGAATATGATGTCATTGCCGGACATGCGGCATCTGTTGGACGCGTTGATCCGGATCAGCTCTACTATCTAATGAGCCGCGGAATAAAGCAAGAAACCGCTGAAAAATTGATTGTTGAAGGATTTCTTGCACCGGTCGTTGATTTGCTCCCTGTTGCAGGCGTTCAGAAACAGTTGACAAAACTAATTGAGAGGAAAGTCGGCTAATGGATATTCAAACAATTCGTAAGGACTTCCCAATTCTCGATCAACAGGTTAATGGACATCAGCTTGTCTACTTAGACAATGCAGCGACTTCGCAAAAACCAACATCAGTCATTCAAACGATGGTGGATTACTATGAACGCTATAATTCTAATGTTCATCGCGGTGTACATACACTGGGGACGTTAGCAACGGATCGCTATGAGGAAGCACGCGAAAAAATACGCCGCTTTATTCATGCGAAAAGTGATAAAGAAATTATTTATACAACCGGTACCACGCAAAGCTTAAACTTAATTGCCTATGGGTATGGGCTCGCACGTCTTGGTGAGGGCGATGAGATTGTTATCTCGCCGATGGAACATCATGCGAATCTCATACCGTGGCAGCAGGTCGCGCAAAAGACCGGAGCCGTGCTGCGTTATTTTCCAATGGAAGAAGACGGTACGCTCGCACTGGAAAAAGTCCGCGAGACGATTTCCAATAAGACGAAAATCGTGTCTGTGACAGAAGTATCCAATGTCTTGGGTACGGTTAATCCGGTGAAAGACATTGCAAAAATTGCCCATGAATGCGGTGCAATCATGATTGTTGACGGTGCGCAGAGTACCCCGCATATGCCGGTTGATGTACAAGCGCTTGATGCAGACTTTTTTGCATTTTCCGGGCATAAGATGCTGGGTCCAACGGGAATCGGTATCTTGTATGGCAAGCAGGAACTGCTTGAGGCAATGGAACCGATTGAAACCGGCGGAGAAATGATTGATGAGGTTGGTTTTCAAAGTGCGACATGGGCAGAACTCCCGTGGAAGCTTGAAGCAGGGACGCCGCATATCGCCGGTGCAATCGGCCTTGGTGCAGCGATTGATTATCTACAGCAGATCGGCATGGATCAGATCCAAAGCTATGAAGAATCGTTGACCGATAAGGCCTATGAGCTGTTGTCGCAGATTGACGGTGTGACCTTGTACGGACCGGGCAAACGCTCCGGACTGGTTTCGTTTAACATTAACGGTGTACATCCTCACGATGTTTCAACAGCACTTGACTCGGAAGGCATTGCGGTTCGCGCCGGACACCATTGTGCGCAGCCGCTGATGAGCTGTTTAAAGTGTGAATCGACGGTTCGCGCCAGCTTCTACTTCTATAATTCCGAGGATGAGATTGAAGCGTTAGCCAAAGGAATTAAAGAAACGAAGGAGTTCTTTGGACATGTTGTTTAATAATCTTGACCAGCTGTACCGCTCGGTCATTATGGACCATTATAAGAAACCGAGAAATCGCGGCGAACTCAACGGCAATCATTGTGTGACGGTGAAAATGAACAATCCGTCATGCGGCGATAAAATTCAGGTCTCTCTGGAGATTGAGAACCATAAGGTAAAGAATGTAAAGTACTTGGGATCGGGTTGTGCGATCAGTCAATCCTCAGCTTCAATGATGACCGAAGCAATTAAAGGACTTGATGTTGATCAAATCCATCAACTTACTTTTGATTTCTCGGAAATGGTTCAAGGTCGAGCGCATAATGACGACCTGGATCTTGGCGATGCTGAAGCGCTTCATGGGGTTTCGCAATATCCGGCTCGGATTAAGTGCGCGACGCTGGCGTGGAAAGCCGTTGAAAAAGCACTGCGCACAGCAGATCAAGACTTGAATCATGAATGAGCAGTACATGCAACTTTTCTGTGACTTATGGTACACTTAGGGTATGTACGACTTAATGAATTCGAACAGGTGAACATTCGGTGTATCTCTGTGATCAATAAATATGCGATGCGGTGCATCGCCTTATAAAGCTAAAAAGGAGGAATTCCGCAATGGCTACAGAACAGCAGCAGCTTCCTGACATTGAAGAGTATAAATATGGATTTAGGGAAAAAGATGTGTCCGTATTTCGGACCAAGCGGGGTCTGACTGAAGATATTGTGCGCGAAATTTCCAAGAAGAAAAATGAACCGGAATGGATGCTCAATTATCGTCTGAAGGGTCTGCATCATTTTTATAAACGGCCGATGCCTCAATGGGGTGCTGATCTCAGTGGATTAGATTTCGATGATCTAACCTACTATGTAAAGCCGGTGGATAATCAGGGACGTTCTTGGGATGAAGTGCCGGATGAAATTAAAGACACTTTTGATAAGCTTGGTATTCCTGAAGCTGAGCGCAAATATCTGGCCGGCGTTTCTGCCCAATACGAATCCGAAGTGGTCTACCACAGCATGAAAGACGAGCTGGAAAAGGACGGCGTGATTTTCCTTGATACGGATTCCGCCTTGCAGAAACACGAAGAACTCTTTAAACAATATTTTGGCAAAGTGATCGCTTATGCCGATAATAAATTCTCTGCCCTTAATGCGGCATGCTGGTCCGGCGGTTCCTTTGTTTATATTCCAAAGGGCGTTGTGTGCAAGACACCGCTGCAAGCTTATTTCCGGATTAATTCCGAAAGTATGGGTCAATTTGAACGAACCTTGATCATTGTCGATCAAGGGGCGTCTGTCCATTATGTTGAAGGCTGTACTGCTCCGGTTTATTCGAGCAGTTCATTGCACAGCGGAATCGTTGAGATTTATGTGTGCAAAGATGCATACTGCCGCTATACGACGATTCAGAACTGGGCAAACAATGTTTATAATCTTGTGACTCAGCGTGCGATTTGTGAGGATCACGCGACGATGGAATGGGTTGACGGCAATATTGGTTCTGCGGTTACAATGAAGTATCCATCGGTTGTTCTCAAGGGTGAAGGTTCGCGAGGCAGCACGTTGACAATCGCTATTGGCGGAAAAGGACAAAATCAAGATTCAGGATCAAAGATGATCCACCTTGCGCCGAATACATCATCAACAATTATCTCTAAATCGATTGCTAAAAATGGTGGAAATGTTACTTATCGAGGGAAAGTTCATTTTTCGCCTAAAGCAAAGAATTCTCGTTCCCACATTGAATGCGATACTTTGATCATGGATGATCAATCAACATCGGATACGATTCCATATAATGAAGTCCTGAATAAAGACATTTCGATGGAACATGAAGCGAAAGTTTCAAAAGTATCTGAAGAGCAGCTTTTCTATTTGATGAGCCGCGGCCTTACGGAACAAGAAGCTACTGAGATGATTGTGATGGGCTTCATCGAGCCATTTACCAAAGAGCTTCCGATGGAATATGCGGTTGAAATGAATCGATTGATTAAATATAACATGGAAGGCTCGATCGGCTGATCGTTCGGTTTCCGATCCTTTCCAGCAGACCTTTCAATGCGCGAATACGCGCAATTTGAAAGGTTTTTGTTTTACAATAAGAAGGTAAAGCGAGCAGCTGAAGTGAGGTAAAATAGAAGCATTCATTTGATTTCGTTCGTTTTGCATTTGGTTTATGATCGGGGGGACAAATGCGTGATACGACTACACTTTTTCCATACAAATGATATTCACAGTCATCTCAACAATTGGGGCTGCCTGGTCCGCTATTTAAACGATGAACGCCATCGGCTCGATCAGGTCGGGGAACCGTATCTGACGCTTGATCTCGGTGATCATATGGATCGCGTAAACCCGCTGACCGAAGGCTTGCTTGGCGCAGGCAATGTACACTTGCTAAACGAAGCCGGATATGATTACGCAACGATCGGCAACAATGAAGGCATCACGTTTACCAAGGATCAACTTAGCGCTGCGTATACCATGCGCCACTTCAAAGTTGTGCTTGCCAACCTCTATGATCAGCATTCGGGCTCGCGGCCATCGTGGTGTCTGCCTTGGGTCATTGATGACATGCAAGGGATAAAAGTGGGTTTGATCGGGATAACCGCCGCTTTCCCAAACTTTTACCGCCTACTCGGCTGGAGCATTTCAGACCCCTACACAGAGCTGAAGGCGGCAGTGGATCAAGTGCGAGGTAAAGTAGATCTTGTGGTTGTGCTGTCTCATTGCGGGCTGCCCTTTGATGAACGTGTGGCAAAAGAGTTGTCCGGGATTGATGTGATCATTGGCGCCCATACGCATCATGTGCTCGAACAAGGAGAACTGTTGGACGGCACATTAATTGCACAGACAGGCAAATTCTTGGGCTATGCCGGTCATATTGTTATTGAATACGATGAATGCAAGCGTAAGGTTCTTCATAAAGGTGCGGATTTGATTACACTGCGCAAGCCTGAAGATCAGTCCGCCGCTCTTGAAGTGAAACGATTAACGGATCGCGGGATTGCCAATATGCAGCATCGTATTGCTTATTTGGATCATCCATTGCAGGTCGATTGGTTTCAATCGTCTGAATTGCCGTCAATGATGGCGGATGCGCTTCGCTTATGGTGTGATGCCGACATTGGCCTGGTCAATGCGGGAGTCATTCTTGGTCCGCTTCCTAAAGGCGCTGTGACCCGTTTCATGGTGCATCAGATTTGCCCACACCCGATTAATCCGTGTCGGGTTGAAGTGTCCGGCAATGCGATTATTTCGATGATTCAGCTCGGCATGAAGAAGTCTTTCCAAAATTATGCGCTAAAAGGGTTCGGCTTTCGCGGGAAACGCGTCGGCTGTCTCATTTTCAGTCATCTGACTTATGAGCAGGAAGGGGAGACTGCGGTTCATGTTCGAATCAACGGTAAACCCCTTGATAAAGCGGGACGCTACAGCATCGGAACAATCGACATGTTTACGCTAGGCGCGATGCTGCCGCCAATTGTTAAAGCGGAGCAGCGCTTTTACTTGCCGGAGACGCTGCGCGATTTACTTGCTTGGCAGCTCAGTAAGCGCAGCGATGCAAAACCGGACAGTCACCCATTGCCTCATCCCTCCATAAACTGAATGAGGAGGGGAGGCTTTAGAATGATTCACGTGCAACCTTTTGCTATTGACGGCCGCTTAGTTCAAGGCATCAGTGTTTCCTTGCCGAAGACAACGTTACTGATCATCACTGGAGCATCCGGCTACATTATGTGCGGCGCTCTTGATGTCGGTTTGCTGAACGATAAACTGGCGGACCGCGATGTGCGAGCAGGCAAAGCAGTCGGCGTTCGGACCTTAGAAGATCTTTTGCATGCCCCACTTGCTGAGGTAACCGTTGGTGCAGAAAAGATTGGTGTTCATCCGGGAATGAGCGGTATTGATGCATTAAAAAAAATGGCTTGACGTAAAAATAAGGCATTGATTTCAATGGGTTTCTAAGGAAAGCATCCATTACCCAGAATGAGCCTTTCCAAAGAAAAAAGACTGAACCCTCCTTCACCTTCATATATATTGAAGTGGAGGAGGGTTGTCATGTTTAAACCGAGCAGACGTTATCGACGAAGAAACCTGTCTTTTAAAAAATCGCTGCTGCTCTCCTTGTTCATTTTCATCCTCTGCGTTTCTTTAGCCATTTGGCTGGTAAACGAAAAAATGAAACCGGCATTGTTCAGTATTGCGCAGACGCAGACGGAACAGATGGCTCATTACGCAATTAATTACGGCATCGGAGAGCATGTGCTCAGCAACATTACTGAAGAGAATGATCCTAATGAAATTCCCAAAATAGAAGAATTGTTCATTACCCATCGTACCGAGGACCAGAAAATCACTGATTTTGAGCTTAATTCCGAAAAAGCAAATCAGCTTAAAGGACAGATCTCAAATCGAATTCTATGGTTTCTTCGCGCAGCGGAGAAGGGCCGTATTTCATTTACCAATGGTCCGGAAGATGATCTCATTTACCGTAAAAACCACCATGGCGACGCAATTATCGCCGATATTCCGCTCGGTCAGATCTTAAACAACGCACTGCTCAGTAATTACGGCCCGCGTGTTCCCGTAGAAATGGAGGTCGTCAGCAACGTTGAAACAGATATTAAGGAGGACTATAAAAATGCTGGTATTAACAACCCGCTCTACTCCATTTACATGGTCGTGACCGTCAAGGTGGATGTGATTGTTCCGTTTGCGATGAAATCACAAACGATCAAGCAGCGCATCCCGATTGGCATAAAAGGCTTAAATCCGGGTGTTCCTTACTTTTACGGGTCAAACGGATCAGGCGTCACGCCGGCCGTTCCGATTGAAACGCCTTCTGAAAATAAGAAGAGCAATCAGTAGGACGACATTTCGTTTTCATGGCTGTGCCTTTTTTGGCAAGCTTCATTTTTTTGCCGCATCCTGCCGTTCCCAGATGCGCAAAGCCGGATAGGGGTCAACCGAATATTCGGCACGCCCATTATCACGGTAGAGTCCGTAATGCAGGTGAGGCGGAAATTTGCCCATTGTGCCCTTGGGTCCGTATCCAGAACTGCCAACGTAACCGACCACTTGCCCCGGCTTTACAATCACATCATGATGGATGCCCGGTGCATAGCCATTCAAATGGGCAAAGTAGTGATAGTTCCCGTGAAGATCACGGATGCCGATGCGCCAGCCGCCGTATTTATTCCAACCGATCAGCTCAATGATGCCGTAGGAAGTGGCGCGCACCGGTGTACCGTAGTCAGCAAAAATATCGGTACCTTCGTGGATACGGTTGCCGCCCCAGCCGCGTTTTGCCCCCCATGTCGAGGCATAATCATAGTTGTAATTGAGCGGTACTGGGAAGGCATGTTTTTCCAATTCCTCAGGTGCTGCATGTTCAAAGAGCCGCGCGAAATGATTAATTAAGTCGACTGCTTTACCACGCCGATAGTGCTGCCAGAGACCGATTCGTGTATTTTCTTCACCAGGTCCTGCTTGAGCAATGGACTGTGCAAACGCATAGAGCCGATCTTCTGCACTGCTCCGTTGCGCGCGACCGTCACCATTTCCATCCCTTCCGATTCCACCGAACAAGGCAATTGTACTCGGATTCTGGTCGTCCGGATTAGGATTTAACGGACCGGCCCATGTGCGTTTATCAAAGGCAATGCTGATCAATTCGTCTTTGTTAGCATGCTCTGAATCAAGCGCAAGGATGTTACGTGCATATTGGTCGCAACCGGCCAGAATGCTCCAGCGTATCCCGGTCAATGCGGCCGTCTTTAAATATAAGGCTTTTCGGTCTTGAGCCGCTACATGTGAACCTGCTTGACACGTTAATGCAGGTGTCATGATCCAAATTAAGATAACGCAAAAAAGACAGAACATTCGTGAGCGTTTCATTGATGAACAGCGGTCCTTTCCTATCAATTTATTCTGATCCATTTGTTTCTTGCACTTTTCACCATAAGCGCATGATCTGCTATAATAAGTAGTACGTCGTAAAGAGCACCGTTTCTGTCTTGCTCCGGCAGGCGATACGCTTTACTAATCAGAGGGGAGGTTATCCCATTGACCGGTTCGACTGTCTCGGTTGATTCCAATACATATGAAGTCATTGAAGATGTCCGCAATGGCTGGAATGAGGAAGCCTTTTTAAAAAGATACAGTGAAATCTTAGGTAAATTCGACTATATTGTGGGTGATTGGGGTTACGAGCAGCTTAGACTGCGCGGCTTTTACGATAACCACAATTCCAAATCAACCTTCGATACAAAAATAAGCACGCTTGTCGACTATATTGTCGAATATTGCAGTTTCGGTTGTGCCTATTTTGTACTTAAAAAAGTGAACAAAAAATGATGTTCGATTGAACCTTGTTCGTTAGTGTGTACAAAATTAAAAAATTAATGACTGAGCATTTAGATCCTGATGGATTTTATTATGGGGAGAAATAGGACGAAAACGGGAGGCAGAGATGTGACAAGCTATGATACATTTTTACTGGACTTGGATGGCACCGTTTACTGGGGAAAAGAGGAAATTCCCGAAGCGGTAACCTTTGTTAAAACGCTAAAAGAAAAAGGGCTGCGTTATTTGTTTGTCACCAATAATTCAACGCGGACAAAAGAAACCGTTGCTGATCAATTAAGCGGATTCGGTATTCCTTGCACGCCTGATGATGTTTTGACGACCAGCATGGCAACAGCGAGCTACATCAAAGCGCAAAAAAAAGATGCAAAAGTCCTTTATATCGGCGAACAAGGATTAAAACAAGCGATAGAGCATGCAGGGCTTATCTACGATGAGGAACATCCAGATTTTGTTGCCTTTGGTATGGATCGGCAAATTACGTACGAGAAATATGCAAAAGCTTGTCTGGCGGTCCGTTCCGGCGCGACATTCATTTCAACCAATCCTGATGTTGCGCTTCCAAATGAGCGCGGTCTTGTGCCTGGAAATGGTGCATTAACCTCGGTTATCAGCGTTTCTACAGGGGTAAAACCGACGTTTATTGGAAAGCCGGAACCGATCATTATTGATCTTGCGCTTGAGAAGCTTGGGGCGTCAAAAGCACATACAATAATGATTGGCGACAACTATGATACGGACATTTTGGCAGGGATCCATGCGGGAATTGATACGCTGCTGGTACACACCGGTGTAACGACGCCAGAAGCGCTTAAAACGAAGGAGGTGCAGCCGACCTTCGCACTGCATTCACTGAGTGAATGGAGATTCAACTAAACGCATGCACGAAACATTTCTTGAGCACCACTGGATGCATGAACTGAGAGGGCGTCCCAAAAGGGGTTAGATTTATACTGCGCTCCGATTGCTCGCATCAACAGAGCGCGGCCGCGGACGATCCAGGAGTCTCCTCGGCTGATCCTGTAAAGCCAGCGGGGTCTGCTTTGGCTCGCGATCAACGGGAACGCTTCGCAGGAGTCGCGCATCTTCGCGCTTAACCTCAAAATAGACGTTTTTTTAAGGGTGTCTCAACAGTCAATTGACTGTTGAGACACCCTCTTTTTTCCTTTATTTAAAAACAATGTCTTGACTGATCAGCAAAGCTGCGGGCGTGAGATGCCTGCGGGGACTACAGAAAAGCGAAGGCATAGTTGGCAGATTCACCGATAAAATGAATAGAGAGGGATTATGGCTGGCAAAACGACTGGAGGGACACAGAACGTGGAGATGCCGGATGTACGAAAAACTGCTGCTTACTACTATGACTTGGATGATCTGAACGCGACAGTCAAGCTTTATTTTCAACCATTGAGCCGGTTTTACCATCAAAATTTACAGCAATTAGCACGTGTCGCAGACTTTTTGTCCGAACAAGCCGATTTTCCGGTGTCGCGCTTAATGGTTAACCGTTATGGCAGCTACGAGACGAAAATGAATGGGCGTTCATGGGTTTTAATGAGCCGACTGGAGATTGACCCGCGCTGGCAGCGCCGCTCGTCAGCAGAGCTGCTGAGCGAACTGCATGCCCGGACAATCGGTGCGAATCTGCAAGCCTTCCCGGAGTCACCAGCTGCTTCAAGAGGAGAATTGTTGGGCCGACTGGATGCACTGCAAGGCTTCTATGAGCGATGCCGCAGTGAAGAAGACCCGTCTTCTTTCGAGCGGACATTCATCGAACTATTTCCCTATTTTGCATGTTGCGCTGAAAATGCTGTGCAAATGTATGCAGATGATGCCATTGATTATCCAAATCAGGAGCAGTTGTGTGTCGGTCATTATCGCTATTCAATCGATGAACAGGAAATGACAGAAGATCCTTCACAGTGGGTGATCGATGACCGTTCAAGGGATTTAGCCGAAGCAATGCGTCTTTTTGCCTGGCGCAGTGCTGGTGACGCAGATGTGGCTGCAAATGCTTTTCTTGATGCTTATGAATCGCGTTTTCCGCTCACTGAACCGGTGATTGAGAAAATGGTTGGGCGGCTGCTTTATCCGCTGGCTTTTATCGAATGTTGTGAACGTTATTTCGCCAACCAAGGCGATGATCAGCGGACGCTTGAGCTTCAGCTGCGCCGGTGCGGAGAAAAAATAAAAGAGCGTGAGCGTGTTTTAAAAGGTGTGATCGATCGTTATGGAGGACGCGTATCCGCGCCGGAATGGTTGATGCGTCCATAACGAGAAACAAAGACCGCTCATGAAGAGCGGCCTTTGTTTGCGGATGATTTTTATTTTAAAAAACTTGTTCCAGTTCTTTGATTCCGGGAACATTTTCAATGAGTGCCCGTTCAATGCCGGCTTTCAATGTGAGCGTTGAGCTCGGGCAGTTTCCGCATGCACCGAGCAGCCGAACGCGTACCACGCCGTCCTCAACCTCGAGTAGTTCAACATCTCCGCCGTCGCGAAGCAAATAAGGACGAAGTTTCTCCAATACTTCTTCGACTTGTTGATACATACACTCACTCCTTAACTATCACAGATAAGGTCATTATATCTTTTTTGAAACAGAAAATCTATTTATTCGATTCATTGCGGGATGTTTCAGTCGAGAATGCGAAAGATGGAAATCAAATCAGTGACGGCGGCGCCTGAATTTGCTATATTAATTTATAATTCAACAACAAGTCAGAGGTGAACAGAGTGGAGCTCACCGTTTATGGTGCAGAAGCCGTATGTGCAAGCTGCGTTCAAGCGCCTCCGTCAAAGACGACGGCGGAATGGCTTGAATCCGCCTTAAGCCGCAAATTCAGAGAGAAAATGCTTGTCCGTTATATTGATATTTATCAGCCGGAAACAGAGAAGGATCGCGTGTACTGCACAAAAATTCTTGCTGATGACTTTTTTTACCCATTGGTCGTACACGAGGATGAAGTGCTCGGTGAGGGATTTATTTCCTTAAAACCGATTGTGCAGTTCTGTATCCGGAACGGGATGACTCCCTTGGACAATAGCGGAAGGAGCGCGGAGTAAGGAGCTGTATACTGATCATAAGAAACAAAATGAAATGGGGGAGATTGCCGTATGCTTGACTTTCATCACAGCTGGCCCTATGAACGAGTGGCCAGTGATCTTTATTTTGAAGAGTGCCCCTTTTGTCATGAATCACCGGTTTTGCTTTCTTTAAAAAAGGAGGCGGAAGCACGTGCATTCCAAGGAATAAAAACCAATCTCGTCATGCCCTGCTGCCATGAGAAAATCGTGATTGAGACAATGGATCGCGATTATATCTGGGCTACACAGGTGCTGCGTTAGCGAAGATTGAGCAGAAGAAATGGAGCGATAATTGTGAGACAAGATGTACCGTTTACGAAAATGCATGGGCTGGGCAACTGTTATATTTATCTGGACGGAATCACGCGGGATTTGGCAGTTCCCTCTTTTCCCGAACTGGCGCGCCGTGTATCGGATCCGTATAAAGGGATCGGTTCAGACGGTTTAATCCTCATTTTGCCTTCAGACTCAGCCGATGTGCAAATGCGCATCTTTAATAAAGACGGTTCTGAGGCGATGAACTGCGGCAACGGGCTTCGCTGCGTTGCCAAATATGCTTATGATCACCATTTGGTGCGCAGCAAGCAATTTTTGATTGAGACACGCTCCGGCAATAAGCAGGCAACCGTGCATACAGAACATGGAATGGTTGACACGGTAACGGTTGATATGGGTGAACCGATCCTTGAGCGAGAGCGGATTCCGGTTGCCGGAACGCCGAAAGCGCAGCGGGTCATTGAGGAGCCTTTGACTATCGCGGATAAGACCTATCGGTTTACGGCGGTTTCAATGGGAAATCCGCATGCCCTGTTCTTTGTGGACCATATTCAAGAAGCGCCGATTCATGCGCTTGGAAAACGGCTCGCAGACACCGATCCGCTCTTTCCCAACGGCGCCAATATCGGCTTTGTTCAACCATTGACCGACCATGAATTAAACTATCGAGTTTGGGAGCGTGGCTCAGGAATTACGCAAGCATGCGGCACTGGCGCGTGTGCATCTGCGGTAGCGGCGATCTTAGAAGAACGTGCACGGAAGGATATACCGATCACGATTCATCTTGACGGCGGCGATCTGACGATTGAATGGCAATCCGCAACCAATCATGTGCTGATGACCGGAGAGGCGAAGACAATTTGTGACGGTGTGTATTTTTATGAGCATTGACTCATCTGAATGTAGGAGATGAACGAAAAAACCATTTCTGATTGTCTTTGATTGTGATTCATCGCACATCAGGATATAATGTTAATAACTCACATAAGGAGCTGAAGGAAATGAATATTACGTTGACCGATGCAGCAAGCTTTCGTGTTCGGGAAATGTTGGCAAATGAACCGGGAGAAGATCTGTTCCTTCGTGTCGGTGTCGGCGGTGGTGGGTGCTCCGGACTGACGTACGGCATGGGTTTTGATGATAAAATGATTGACGGTGATCTCGCTTTTGAAGGACAAGGCTTTAACGTCGTTGTTGATCAAAACAGCGCACCAATGCTCGATGGTGTTACCATTGATTTTAAACAAAATCTCGATGGCGGAGGATTCACGATCGACAACCCAAACGCAATTTCTTCATGCGGCTGCGGTCATTCATTTAAGACTGCAGACAACGAAGGACAGCCTGCAAAGCAGTGCGACTGCTGATTGCTCACTACGTTTTTCATCGGTAAAATAGACGCTAAACCATCTTCTTGAAACGATCAAACGAGAAGATGGTTTTTTGTTTTTTCGTAGATGTTCTTGGTTGTTCTGATCTAATCCACCCATTAAAGGTCGTTTCTTGTTCTTTAATAAAAGACATAAATCGCCTGATTTCGACACAAATTATCCTTGAAATGTTAACAAAAAAGACATATTATTAATGAGGAAAAACAAATTATTGCATAGAATTTTCTGTCTGCTTGGATCAACACGTGATCAATCAAGCCTATGATGTGTCCATTCATCAGACAAAGGCTTTATTTTTTTTCATACTATAAAAAAGGTGGCAGTGAATACCATGAGCAAGCCTAAGATTGTGATCCTTGGTGCCGGATACGGCGGCATGATGACCGCCGTACGCCTCGAAAAGGAATTAAAAGCGGAGGATGCCGATATAACACTGGTGAACAAGCACAATTATCACTACCAAACAACTTGGCTGCATGAAGCAGCAGCGGGAACCATTCATCATGACCGTACAAGAATGTTGATTAAGAATGTCATAAACACAAAACGCGTTAAATTTGTACAAGACACAGTAGAATCCATTGACCGGGAGAACAAGAAAGTTGCGCTAAAAAACGGCGAGATCGCGTACGATTATCTAATCGTTGCCCTTGGATTTGAATCAAATACGTTCGGCATTAAAGGATTGGCAGAAAATGCATTTGCAATTCGCAGTGTAAATACAGCACGCAAAATCCGTGAACATATTGAGTATAAATTTGCAAGCTACAACAATGATCCGGATGCTAAGGACAGTGATCTGACGATTGTTGTCGGTGGCGCCGGACTCAGCGGTATTGAATTCCTCGGTGAACTTGTGGACCGAATTCCTGATCTGTGCAAAGAATACGATATTGATCCGAACAAGGTCAAAATTGTCGATGTTGAAGGCATGCCGTTCGTTCTGCCTCCATTTGATCGCGAACTTGCAAAATACGCGCAGAATTATTTAGAAAGCAAGGGCGTTGTATTTAAACTGAGTACCTTTATCAAAGAAGCAACCCCTGAAGGTGTTAAAGTGCAGAAAAAAGACAGCGAGGAACTGGAAGAGATTCAAGCAGGTACGGTGGTATGGACCGGAGGCGTGAAAGCCAATCATATACCTGCTGATTCCGGATTCGAAACAAATCGCGGCAAGATTCAGGTGACTGAGGATCTTCGTTATCCCGAGGATGATCATGTCTTCGCCGTCGGTGACGTCGCCGTGGTTTTCCCGAAAAATGCTGAGCGTCCTTACCCGCCAACAGCACAGATTGCGATTCAAGAAGCTGAGAATCTGGCTAAGAACATCAAACATATTCTCCATGGCGAAAAGACCGAGGCTTTTGTTTATAAGCCGAAGGGTACGGTTGCTTCACTTGGTGAAAAACAGGCCATTGGCGTTGTATTTGATCACAAACTGACCGGAAAGCCGGCCGCAGCAATGAAAAAAGTGATTGACGACCGTTATTTGCTGATGCTTGGTGGAGTCCCGCTCGTTCTGAAGAAGGGCAAATTAAATCTCCTGTAAAAAAGGAATCAAAAACAAACGCCTTTGATTAGCCGATCGGCTGATCAAAGGCGTTTGTTTGCATCATGCACTATTTAAAAATGCATAAAAAAGCTGTACCTCGAATGAAAAAGAGTCGTACAGCTTTTTTACAGGTAAAGATAGTATGCGATTTTGCCTTTCTGTCACGACAATTAGCGTCATTTCATCAACAAATCGGTTCAAGACACGTAAGCGTGAGATGCCAGCGAGAACAGCGTGCCAGCGAGAACAGCGTGCCAGCGAGAACAGCGTGCCAGCGAGCAGCTGAAGTGTCGTTCAAGCATAGCGTTGATGAATGAAAGGCGCATCCTGCGGAAGTAAGGGCTGCTGAGCTATGCCCGGTTTTTCTTATTAATTATTGAAGAACGGACCAAATTTTGATCAATGTTGCCGCTTTTTCCGGCTGTTCAGCCATTTGGTCGATCAAATGGTCCAGTCCAGATATACTTTTTATTTTTTTCAACAGTACTTGATCTTCAAGCGTTGTGTAGCTTAATTCCGGCTCATTAACCATGAGCGTACGACCAAGCAGGTAATCGGTGGAAACATTCAGGTAATCGGCAATTCGCACGATCATATCCGGATCCGGTTTCCTTGCGCCCGATTCATAGCGGCTGAGCTGTGCATTGGAAATATTTAGTTGACGTGCCATTTCCAACTGAGATAAGCCTTGCTCATCACGCAAAAAGCGAATCCGGCTGCCGAGAGTATTCTCCATTCCGAATGGTTCCTCCTGTACATACATTGCACGGCGTATATAAACAAGAAAATAGTATCATGTTCTCATTTTACATGGGCTTAATTTACCAAATAGGAAAAATCATTAAGAATATTAGCGACAAAAATGCTATAATTTTGATTAATATTACCAATAAGGAAACTGTTTGGGGGGAGTTAGCCTATGCTGACTGTGGATCTAACGAAACTGAAAAAGATACGAGAATCGCAAATGTCCTTACGAGAGATGGCACAGCAAATCGGTTATCAGAGCGCTAATGGATACTATTACTTGGAAAGCGGGCGAAGCAAAATCAGTGCGGAAATGCTTGCAAAGGTGGCAACCGTTTTAAACCAACCGATTGAAACCTTTTTTACGGAAAGAGAAGAAAGGGATGAGAAGGATGATTTATAAAAAGAGTGGTGAAAATGATTGTTGATGGAACGCATACATAACGTTGATTTTGTTCGTGTTGATGATAAACTAAAACAAGGATGAAATAATTTAGTGAATGAAGCAGAGATACGAACCGATCGGCATAGTGACTCTATCGTTCCTTTGAAAGGGAGAATTGATATGTGCGGATTTTGCGGCTATATTGCAAACGATCATCGTTTGCAACCGGGGAATCACAAACAGAATAAAATGACCGCGCGAGCAGAGATCATCAATCACCGTGGTCCCGATGATGCAGGCTACTATACAGATGACCAAGTACAACTTGCCTTTCGCCGATTAAGCATCATCGATTTGGCGGGTGGACATCAGCCGCTGCCTTATGAAAACGAACGCTATTACATCATTTTCAATGGTGAAATTTATAACTACGTTGAGCTGCGAAATCAATTAAAGAAAAAAGGTTTTCAATTTGAGACGACCTCAGATACTGAAGTGATTGTTGCGCTTTATGCAGATCGTGGAATCGACTGCGTGAATGAGTTGCGGGGGATGTTTGCTTTCATTATTTGGGACAAAGAGGAACGGACGCTTTTTGCTGCACGCGACCATTTCGGCATCAAACCTTTCTATTATATGGAAAAAGAGGAGGGTATCTTCTTTGCTTCTGAAATGAAGAGCATGCTTGTTGGTGAAAATACGCATCCGGTCGCTGAAGAAGCACTGCAATATTACCTGACTTTCCAATTTGTTCCAGAGCCGCAAACGCTTGCTGCGGATATTAAGTGCTTGGAACCAGGGCATTATCTGCTCAAAAAAGATGGTGAACCGTTGACCAAGAAGGCGTTTTGGGAACCAAGCTTTGCCCCTGTGGAACAGACACTTGGGGATGCCAAGAAAAAGATACAGGACGCGTTAATCAATTCAGTGAAAATTCATATGAGAAGCGATGTCCCGGTCGGAGCCTTCTTGTCCAGCGGCATTGATTCGACTTCCATTGTGGCATTAGCGAAACGTTATAATGAGCAAATCAAAACATTTACCGTTGGTTTTGCCAGCAAAGGATATAACGAAATTGATATTGCTCAGGACTCGGCAGATAAGCTAGGCGTTCAGAACAATTCTCTGGAGATCACACCGGAAATGGTTTTGGAAGAATTACCGAAGATTGTCTGGCATTTGGATAATCCTGTGGCAGACCCAGCAGCAATACCCAATTATTTTGTTGCCCGTGAAGCGAGAAAACAAGTGAAAGTCGTCTTATCGGGCGAAGGTTCCGACGAGTTATTCGGCGGGTACAATATATACCGTGAGCCGCTTGCTTTAAACTGGTTTGACAAGGTACCGAAACTTGGCAAAAATTTACTTCACGCCATTGCACGGCAGATGCCGGTCGGAATGAGGGGACGAAGCTATTTGCTCCGTGGGACGACACCGCTCTCGCAGCGTTACGTCGGTAATGCGTTCATCTTTGATGAGGAAGAGAAGAAGTTTGTGCTCAAAACGTACTCTGATCAAGCGCGGTTTACTAAGATAACGGATCCAATTTATAGCCAAGCTTCTAAAAATAAATTGGACCAGATGCAGCTGGTTGATCTTAAGACATGGCTGCGCGGCGATATTCTTACGGTTGCTGATCGCATGACCATGGCCCATTCGCTGGAGCTTCGTGTCCCGTTCTTGGATGTACATGTCTTTGAAGCAGCACGGACCCTCCCTGCTGCCCTGAGGACTGGAGAAGGAACAACGAAATATGCTTTCCGAGAAGCAATGCGTGGCATTGTACCTGATTCGATTCTGTTTCGAAAAAAACTAGGCTTTCCGGTTCCAATCCGTATCTGGCTTAAGGATGAGCTGCACGATTGGGCGGTAAATTTGATTCATGAAAGTAATACTGATGCATTGATTAATAAATCTTATGCGCTGAAACTGCTGGATGATCATTGCAGCGGCAAAGCTGACAACAGCCGAAAAATTTGGACAATACTGATGTTCATGCTCTGGCATCAGATTTTCATTGAGAAAACGGTGACGGTTCACCCTGAACCTGCTTTTCAAGCATAAAAGTAGAAAATAAAAAGGATCTCAGCCATGATCGGTTGAGATCCTTTTTATGGGCCTGCACCATTTAACGTGTTTGTGTTTCACGTTCGTGTTCCACACTTTCGCTTGGGCGAAACAGGATTGTTAGGCAATACAAGGCACAGAGTCCGACAATACCGTAAATAAGACGTGAGAGAGCGGATCCTGCACCTCCGAAAATGGCGGCGACAAGATCAAAGCGAAAGAAGCCGATCAGCCCCCAGTTAATTCCTCCGATAATAAGCAAGACGAGACATGTTTTCTGCAAACCGCTCATAACCGTTCCTCCTTTTATGTGCGTGCATCCCTATCATGTCTTTTTCTGGCAAAACTATTCATTTA
Organism: Sporolactobacillus terrae DSM 11697; assembly: GCF_000648615.1. Classification (GTDB taxonomy): domain Bacteria; phylum Bacillota; class Bacilli; order Bacillales; family Sporolactobacillaceae; genus Sporolactobacillus; species Sporolactobacillus terrae. Next base: position 103,834 of record NZ_JFZC01000025.1, read on the forward strand.
AATCGTGATTGGGGCGAAAGATTACAAAATATGATCACATTGTGAAATCGTTTGCAGATAGAGGGATATTCATCCATGATGACTTGAATTTGCGCCCGCGATCTTGTACAGTTAAGAAGGAATGATAATGAATAATGGAGGCCGATGAGATGAGCAAGAAAGTTGCTTTTGATTACAGTAATGCGCTTTCCTTTTTTGCACAGCATGAAGTGGACTATATGACGTCACAAGTTTCTGCTGCCCATAAAGCAATTCATGAACAAACGGGCGCAGGCAACGATTTTTTGGGCTGGCTTGACTTGCCGACTGCATATGATAAAGAAGAATTTTCGAGAATTAAGAAAGCAGCTGAAAAAATTAAATCGGATTCAGACGTTCTGGTTGTTATCGGTATTGGCGGTTCTTATTTGGGAGCACGGGCTGCTATTGAAACATTGAACCATTCTTTTTTCAATGTGCTGCCTAAAGAGGAACGTAAAGTACCTCAAGTTTTTTTCGCAGGGAACAGCATCAGCGCAACGTACCTTAACGAGCTGTTCGATGTTCTAAAGGACAAGGACGTGTCGGTCAATGTGATCTCGAAATCGGGAACAACGACCGAACCGGCGATCGCATTCCGTGTTTTCCGCGAATTCCTAGAAAACAAATACGGAAAAGAAGAAGCGAAACAAAGAATTTATGCAACGACCGATAAGGCCAAAGGTGCTCTAAAAACACTTGCCGATAAAGAAGGTTATGAATCGTTTGTCATTCCAGACGATGTGGGCGGACGCTTCTCTGTCTTGACGGCTGTCGGGCTACTTCCGATTGCTGCCTCAGGCATTGATATTGATGAACTTATGACCGGTGCGCGCGATGCACAAAATGATTTCAGCGAACCGGAACTGAGTAAGAACCAAGCCTATCAGTATGCAGCTGTCCGCAATATTCTGTACAACAAGGGCAAAACGGTTGAAATGCTGGTTAACTTCGAACCGCATCTGCACTACTTCTCAGAATGGTGGAAGCAGCTATTTGGCGAAAGTGAAGGCAAGGACTTCAAGGGTCTGTATCCATCATCTGCGGATTTCAGTACTGATCTTCACTCGCTCGGCCAGTTCGTTCAAGAAGGCCGACGCGTGATGTTCGAAACGGCAGTGCTTGTTGACGAACCAAGAAAGAATGTAACCATTAAGGCGGAAAAGGAAAACTTGGACAACTTGAATTTCTTGGCGGATAAAACGATGGACTACGTAAATAAGAAAGCAGCTGAAGGCGTTCGTCTTGCTCATACGGACGGTCAAGTGCCGCAACTGGTGGTCTCGATTCCTGAATTGACGGCTTATCACTTTGGCTATCTGATTTATTTCTTCGAAAAAGCAGTGGCTGTCAGCGGTTATTTGCTCGGCGTCAACCCCTTCAACCAACCGGGTGTTGAAGCGTATAAGAAGAACATGTTCGCTCTTCTTGGCAAACCGGGCTATGAATCAGAGAAGGCATCGCTCGAAGCACGTCTGAATCATTGATTTAAAATGCTTAAATACGATATAAAAAAGTTTCGCCGTTTGACGGCGAAACTTTTTTTGCAGGTAAAGAAAGTATGTGATTTTACCCCGTCTTCAAATCAATAGCCCAGTGTCTTGGCCGAGAATCAAAGCGGAGGTACTGTGGCGCCTGCGGGATCGCGCTTAGTTGATGCGTGCCAGCGAGTAACCGAAGCGGTGATTCAGCACTGTTAAGACACGAGTCCATCACACATGTATGAAGGAACTTTCCTAAAGGAACTTTCGCTAAGCGCGCATATGTCCTGTAGGTAACGCGAAAGCCATCGCATCCTGCGAAAATGAGGACTGGGCTTTGCCCAATTTTTCTTATATAAGATTCTAGCCGACGTATTGACGCGACTTCTGCGACGCGCAGGTTTGACGATCAACGCTTTATCGCTTAACATAAAAACAGAGATTCACGAAGAAGACGAGTTCTAACTGATTGCACGAAAGGATAGAGGGCGTGTGAAACGTAATAAAACAGGGATGTTTCCTAAACTGATCAGCATTTTGCTGACTTTTGTCCAAGTTGTCATTGCTTTATATCTTTTGCTTAAATTTTTTGGAGCAAATCCGACGCCGTTTGTTAATTTTCTGAACAGCTTAAGTGAACCGATCCTTAATCCGTTTCAAGGCATTTTTCATCCGATCGTTTATAAAGAACATATCCTCGACCTTTCCGCATTATTTGCCCTGATCGTGTATAGTATTATTGGGTTTGGTATTCAAAAAATCTTTAGTATGCTGAAAATGAAATAAACCGATTGAATTCACAAAAGCAGAAGGATGACTTTCTGCTTTTTCTATTTATTTGACACGTTGCCTGTTGGCGTTGTTTGCTCATAAAAAAGCTTAAAAGCCGCATAAAAACAGCGTTTTAACCCCATGCAAAAGATAAGAAAAATTTGACAGGCACAGAAATCATTGTTAACCTTAAAAATCCATACCCGGTTTGTGTGTGAATTTGCAAAAACGGGAAATTTAATAAATAAGGGGGAATGAGGTTTTCGATGCAGCGTATGTAAAAAACGCATATTCATCGAAAACGAACAAATGACTGAAGGAGACAGGAACATGAAAAGAAAAGAAAATGAAACTGTAAAAAAAGATGACATTACGGTCATTGATTTAAAAACAGCGCGCAAAGCGGTGATTGCCACAAGCGTTGGCAATGCGATGGAGTGGTTTGATTTCGGGATCTACTCTTATCTGGCAGTGACTTTAGGCAAAGTCTTTTTCCCGGAAATGAGTAATTCTGTACAATTAATTTATACATTTGCAACCTTTTCGATTGCCTTTATCGCGCGTCCGATCGGCGGTTTGGTTTTTGGTATGATGGGCGATCGGTATGGCCGAAAAAAGGTATTAACGGTAACGCTAATCATGATGGCGCTCTCGACGTTAAGTATTGGTTTAATCCCTTCTTATGCTGCGATTGGTCCGACAGCCGCGCTACTATTGCTTGCTGCGCGTTTGGTTCAAGGGTTCTCAACCGGCGGTGAATATTCCGGAGCAATGACCTTTCTTGCCGAGTCGACGCCGGATAAAAAACGCGGAGTCATGACTAGTAGTTTGGAAGTCGGCACGCTCAGCGGCTACATCGCCGGATCCGGTGTTGTGACGCTGCTCACTTATTTTTTAAGCAGCGAAGCGATGCTGTCATGGGGCTGGCGCATTCCTTTTCTCATTGCCGCACCAATTGGCATGGTTGGCTTCTATTTGCGGGAACATCTTGAAGAAACTCCGGCTTTCCAAGCCATGAAGAAGAAACACCAGAAAGAAGAAAAACAGGTATCGGTTAAGGAGATCTTTCTGTATCATTTACGGCCGCTGATTGCCTGTGCGGTTATCGTATGCTTCTTCAATCTTGTCGAGTATCTGTTGCTTTCCTATATGCCGTCCCATTTAAGTGCCGTACTCGGTTATGGAGAAACCGAAGGGCTTCTTTTGATCTTGATTGTCATGTTTATCATGATCCCAATTGTCGTTTTAATGGGGCATTTCAGTGATCGAATTGGAAATAAACGGGTGGTTCAGATTGGACTAGTCGGCTTGATTCTTGCATCAATACCAGCCTTTTTCATGATCGGAAGCGGAAACAGTATACTCGTCTTTACGGGACTGCTTGTCCTTGCGGTTTTCCTGTCCTGTTTTGAAGGCACGGTACCTTCTTTGCTTCCATCTCTGTTCTTCACATCGGTAAGATACGGGGGACTGGCGATTACGTATAATATTTCTGTTTCACTCTTCGGCGGTACGACGCCGATGGTCTTGGCTTGGCTGACACACGCCACCAACGACACGATGATGCCTGCTTATTACATGATTGCTGCTTGCGTGATCGGACTCATTGTCATGACGTTCTTTGTCCACAATACATCTGGTAAAGCACTGAGAGGTTCCGCACCGGCAGTTGTTGGCGAGAAAGAAATCAAGAATATTTTGGATAATCCTGAGGAGCACTATTGGTGGAAAGAAGAACGCAGAAGAATCAAGAAACGGGTCAGCAAACGAAAGGCAAGAAATAAACGAAAATAAACATGAATCAAAAGGCCGCCGATTTAATTGATAATCGGCGGCTTCTTTGTGCAGTAATCTCGAGACACATGAAGAGTAAGTACTGCAACAATATTATGCTTATTTTTGATGGAGCATAGGGGGATCGAACCCCTGACCTCTGCCATGCGAAGGCAACGCTCTCCCAGCTGAGCTAATGCCCCATAAAGAGTACGTTACAGATTATACTGCTCAAGGAAAATAGGGTCAACCCCAAAATAGAAAATTACGCTTTAAGTAATTGGAACGGGAAAAAACGTAACAAATACATCCGGATGCAACGAAATAATCATTGAATAATGACCGGAAAAGGGTTTCTTAAATAAAAAATCGATTAAAATGGAGAAAAGTTATACCTTTTAGGTCACATTTTCTTACATTAGAGTTATAATCGTATTTGAAATTATTTTTATATATGGAAAAGGGGATGTTTTCAGTGAATGTATTCAGAACGAAGCCCGTTTCCAGTCTCATTGCAGAGACCAAAGGGAAATCCGGACTTAAAAAAGCATTGGGACCGCTTGATCTGACAATGCTTGGTATCGGCTGTATTATCGGTACCGGTATTTTTGTTTTAACCGGTGTTGCGGCCGCGGATCTCTCAGGCCCGGCTTTGGTCCTCTCATTTGTTTTTGCCGGACTCGCTTGCTGCTTCGCAGCACTTTGCTATGCAGAATTTGCTTCGATGATTCCTGTCGCCGGTAGTGCTTATACATACGGCTACGCCGGTCTAGGTGAAATTTGGGGTTGGATTATTGGCTGGGATTTGATTTTGGAATATGCAGTTGGTATTGCGACCGTTGCGATCGGCTGGTCAGGCTATGTGGTCAACCTTCTTAATAATATCGGAATTGTTCTGCCGAAGGCAATCACATCCTCACCGTTTGAGGGCGGGGTCATTAATGTTCCGGCAATGCTGATCATTGCTTTGATTGCTTGGCTGCTGATTAGTGGTGTCCGCAATACGTCAGGCGTTAACGGCGTGATTGTTATTATTAAAGTTGCGGTTGTGCTGTTGTTCATTGTCTTAGCTGTATGGCATGTCAAACCAAGCAACTGGACACCGTTTATGCCATACGGATTCAATGGAGTTATCTCCGGTGCCGCCGTTGTATTCTTCTCTTATATCGGATTTGATGCAGTGTCAACGGCTGCTGAAGAGACGCGCAATCCGCAGAGAGATATGCCAAGAGGAATTATAGCCTCACTTTTGATTTGTACGGTTCTTTATATTGCTGTTTCCGCAATCTTAACGGGAATTGTAAAATATACAGCCTACAAAACGCCGGCAGGACACAATGCACCGGTTGCTTACGCGCTTGATTTGATTGGTATTCATTGGGGTGCTGCGCTTATTTCGGTTGGCGCAATCTGCGGGATTACATCGGTATGCCTTGTGTTGATGTTCGGCCAGTCACGTATCTTCTTCGCGATGGCAAGAGATGGTCTGATCCCTAAGGTGCTTGGCGGTGTCAGCCAAAAACATCAAACGCCTGCCGTTTCAACGACAATTGTGGCAACGGTCTGCGCATTGACCGCAGGACTTTTCCCAATCGGCATTGTCTCTGAGCTGGTGAGCATCGGGACACTGGTTGCTTTTATCATTGTCTGCGCCGGTACAATTGTGCTCCGTTACAAACGCAAAGATCTCGAGCGTTCGTTCAAGGCTCCATTCTTTCCGGTTACACCGATTCTCGGTATTCTTTCATGCGGCTATCTGATTTCCGGGCTTCAGCCGGCAACGTGGATCCGTTTTGTTGTCTGGTTCGTACTGGGACTGATCGTATACTTTGCCTATAGCTATAAGCATAGTGCGCTTCGCACGAAAAGCAGTGTTGATGAACAGTTGCAGAGCTAATTTTATTCGGTTAGACAAATTAATGATTCAATCTCCCGAGCATGTGTTCATGTGCCGGGAGATTTTTATGTTTAAGAGGCATGAAGCGGTGTCAGTCGGACGTATAAACATACATACCCATTTATTTTTATTTAATCCGTGCTTTGAACCCTCTCATTCGGGGAATCCTGTCAAAAATTTTCGTAAAACAGGACGGATTTTTCTTTTTTTGCTAATGTGTATAGAGATATTGCAAAGACTATGTATGTATCGAAGTGTTTAGAAAGGTGGAGGACAAATGGACAGAGGAAAGCTGTACAAACGGTTGTTCCAGGCAGCTTATTTCATTATCGGCGCAGCAATCGTCGGGCTGCTTGTCTATTTTGTTGTTCTTCTGATCGGCAATCATTATACGGATGATGAGAAATTGGTGATGAGCAGGACTTCTGTCGTTGTGGATGAACAAGGTCATGAGCTTTCCCGACTTTATGCTGAGAACCGTGAACCGGTTTCATTAAATAAGATTCCCAAACCGGTTCAGAATGCGTTTATCGTGACCGAAGATCTGCGCTTTTATCAGCATTCGGGTATCGATTTACGCGGCGTGATGCGTGCGCTGGTTACAGACATTGTTGCTGGCAACAAAGCCGAGGGAGCAAGTACCATCACACAGCAATTGGCTAGAAATGCCTATCTCTCGAACGAGAAAACATGGTTTCGAAAATTCAAAGAGGCAACCATTGCGATCAGTCTCGAACGAAAATATAGTAAGAAACAGATCTTGGAAATGTATTTAAACCAGGTGTATTTTGGTCATGGCGTTTACGGCATTCAGATGGCGTCAAAATTTTTCTTTAATAAAGATGTTGGTGATTTGACAGAAGACGAAGGAGCGCTGCTTGCAGCGATGCAGAAGGGACCTAACGGCTACTCGCCGATTTTGCATCCGCAAAAAGCACTTGTCCGCCGAAATCTTGTCCTTTCGCTGCTTGAGAAGAACGGCTATTTATCCGCAGAACAGACGGTGCGTCTCAAAGGAAAGACGCTTGGGCTGAATGTCCATAAAATTCAAACCCATCCGGAGTATGATTCCTACATGGATCTTGTGAAGCAAGAGGCCGAGAAAACGTATCATATTTCTTCTGAGGATCTCATTCGCGGCGGTTATAAAATTGTTGTGCCCATGAACCGAGAAGCGCAATCGGCATCCTATAATGCATTCAAAAATAATGTGTATTTTCAAGGCAGCAATCCCAATCAATCACCGGAAGGCGCATTCACCTTGATGAATAAAAATGGTGCCATGCTCGCGGTTCAAGGCGGGCGAAATTATGTCCGCGGAAGCTATAACCGCGTCAATGATAAACGGCAGCCCGGTTCTGCCTTTAAACCGCTGGCTGTCTACGGACCGGCACTTGATTCGGGCAAGTATCAGCCCTATTCGATGCTTCAAGACAAGAAGGTCAGCTATGGAAACTATACGCCAACGAATTACAACGGCCAATATACAGGCACAATGACGATGTACGATGCGATTACCGTATCACAAAATGCACCGGCGGTTTGGCTGCTCAATCAGATTGGTATTGCGAAAAGTAAAAGCTATTTAACAAAAATGGGGATTAATCTATCAGACCATGGGCTGGCGATAGCACTCGGCGGGCTGAGCAAGGGCGTCACGCCGCTGCAAATGACGACCGCCTACACGACATTCAGCAATAACGGATCTCAGTCGAAACCGTATTTTATCTCAGCGATTTATGATCATCAAGGCAAAAAGATTGGCGAGGCACATCCGCAAACGAAAAAGGTTTTTTCGAAACAAACTGCTTGGTATATGACGCGGATGCTGCAGGCCGTCATGAGAGACGGAACCGGTCGTTCAGGGTACAGTCCAGCGGAGATTGCCGGTAAAACAGGATCCACGGCATATTCGAAAAATGGACTGCGCGATGCGTGGTTTGTCGGCTATACGCCTGATGCGGTCGGCTCTGTATGGATCGGTTACGACCAGACGAATAAAAACCAATATCTGACCGGCTCCAGCAATGATGCGGTTCGGCTGTTTAAGACGGTCATCAACAGCATGCCCGGCGAACAAAAGCTGAGTTTCAGCAAACCTGACGGCGTTACGGATCTTGACGAGCCGATTCGGATCGCCTCGGTCTCGCGCCTGCGTGCGAAGGGTGTACTTGGAAAATATGCATTGCCTGCTCTTCAGCTTAATTGGGAGGGGAATACGGATAAACGAATTGTTTACCGGATCTACGCAGAAAAAGATGGACGGCGTTCGCTCAAAGGCGAGGTCAAAGGGCAAACCCATTATCGAATTGATTTCGTTAATCCTATGAGCAATGAGACGTACTATGTGGTGCCTTATAATCCACAGACGAATCAAAGCGGTAAAGCGTCTCCGTCGGTCGAAATTAACTGGTTCTCAAAATTATAAGAAGCTGGTAAAGTACCGGGCTGCCCGCGGCAAGCGAGTAACCGAAGCGACGATTCAGCACCGAAAAGACACGCCCCCATCACACATGGCTGAAGATTAGGGACCGGGCGCTTTTTGCCTAGACACAGGTATTGTGTTTGCCAGAAAGTAGAAAGCGGTTTTGATGCCAGTTTCTCGTCATTTGTTCGTAAAAGTACTAGAATAGAGGATGTTTGATTGAGTAAATAGGTCCATTACATAGAAAAACAGCATGATGTTGGAAAGGGTTGAAAACGATGAATCAGAAAAAAATTGGGTTATTGGTCATGGCGTATGGAACACCGTACAAGAAGGAAGATATTGTTCCCTATTATACGGCAATTCGTCACGGACATCGACCAAGTGACGAACAAATTGCTGATCTTGCACGTCGTTATGAGGCGATCGGTGGGACATCACCACTTGCTGAATTGACGCAGGCACAAGCAAATGCACTCGAAAAGCGCTTGAATGAACAGCAATCTGTATACACGTTCAAAGCGTATCTTGGTTTAAAGTATATACATCCGTTGATCGAAGATGCGGTTCAACAAATGCATGATGATGGCATTGATCACGCTGTATCAATAGCTTTGGCACCGCACTACTCCAGATTCAGCGTGCAAGCGTACACGGATCGTGCACAGAAGAAGGCTGAAGAGATCGGTGAATTCACAATGACATCGATTAAGAGCTGGTATGATCAGCCTCATTTTATTGATTTCTGGGTACGTTCAGTTAAAGATCAGCTAGCAAAGATCCCCGAAGAAGAGCGGGATCAGACCGTTGTTCTGTTTACAGCACACAGTCTCCCAAAGAAGATTTTAAAAAATGGTGACCCCTACCCGGATCAAATTCGCGAAACAGCAGAAAAGATCGCCGACCAGGCAAATCTCCTCCATTATACGCAAGCCTGGCAAAGTGCGGGAAAAACAGGTGACCCTTGGCTGGGCCCGGATGTACTGAATCAGATTCGAACATTATTTCAGCAAGAGGAGCACTTTAAGCACTTTATCTTTTGTCCGATTGGTTTTGTTGCTGAACACTTAGAGGTGCTGTTTGATAATGATCGTGAATGTCGAACACTTGTTGAATCATTGGGTGGCATCTATCATCGCCCGCAGATGCCGGATACCCATCCGCTTTTTATCGACGCCCTTGCTTCAACTGTATTAAATACATTTGAGTGATGGATGAAAAAAGTTTCGCCAATCCCTTGCTGTTCCAAAGTGTCTGTGATAAAATTCTCTTCAGAACAAAATGACTAAACTGTTCATACGGTCATTTTTGGAAAATGGTGATTCCCGTGGCGATTGATCGAAAAAAAATGATATTAAGTGCTGCTGAACGTACCTTCGCTTCTTTTGGCTATAAAGCAACAACGATGGATTTGGTTGCGCGTTTGGCCAATGTTGGAAAAGGAACGATTTATACCTTTTTTAAAAATAAGGAAGAGCTCTTCAATGAAATCATGAATCAGTTTATCAAGCGGATAAAGGCGACAGCAACAAATGCAATACATGATGATGATCATTTTTTCGTCAACTTGCATCGCGCACTCTATTCAATGCTTGAATTGCGCAAAGAGCATCAGCTCACAATCAAACTGACTCAAGAACTGCGTGAAATCGGAACCGCTCAAGCAAAACAAGCGTTAGCCAATATTGAGGATGCTATACTCGGATTTATGGAGGAATTCATCAGTCATGCTGAGCAGAAGCAAGAAATCAAGCTGTGCGATCCTAAAGTGACTGCTTTTGTTATCCTCCACCTGTATATTTCGCTTGTTTTTGAGTGGGAACAACGTCATCAGCCTTTATCAAAAGAGGAAATCGCTCACTTATTTGAACTCTATTTGGTACAGGGCTTAAAAAAATAATAGTTGCAGCTGTTATTTTTTTAAGCTGGATTGACCAATTGACTCATTTGGTCATTTAGATTGCCTGGGTATTCATCTTGGAATGAACGACAGAAAGCAGGTGGAAGCACAATGAATGTGATTCGCTTAATCAGTGCCGAGCTGAAAGCAATTGTAACAAAACCGCATCATATCATTGTCATGCTTGGTGTGATGTGTATTCCGTTGATTTACGGAGGCATGTTTCTTTATGGATTTTGGGATGTGTTCGGCAAGTCGGGCAACCTTCCCGTTGCCGTCGTCAATCATGATGACGGCGCGATCCTCGCCGGTAAACACATTCATGCGGGCGCGGATTTAGTTGATGAATTAAAAGACAACAAGGATTTTGATTGGCGCTTTGTAAGCGAAAAGTCGGCTGAAGACGGATTTAAAAAGAATCGTTATTTTATGGTGGTCACAATTCCGAGAACATTCTCAGATAATGCAGTGACTTTAGCTGATGATCACTTGAAGCCAACGCAGTTTCGCTATCAAATTAATTCCGATTACAACTTTATTGCTGGGCGTATTGCAAGTTCGGGCGTTCAGGAACTTCAGAAACGCGTGTCGGAGGAATTAACGAAAACCTATGCGAAAACGATGTATGCACAAATAAATGAATTGACCAAAGGATTAGGAAATGCTGCTTCTGGCTCCAATCAATTAACCAAAGGCAATAAGAAAGTCGTCGATGGCATCGTTCATTTACGCGACGGTTTTAAATCGTTAATGAACGGCACCGGCCAGTTAAAAAACGGTTCGGCAAAACTGGTGGACGGTGCTGATGCATTAACCAGCGGCTTGAATCAGGTTGCTCGCGGAACCCGTCAGCTCTATGATCAGACCAGTACAAACAGTGCGGATATTGCAAAGCTGGCAGATGGTGCAAGCACACTTGCTGATAAGCTTGATGAACTGAATGCAGGTGCTGAGAAACTTGCCGGCGGATCCGGTCAACTCAGTAGTGGGGGGCAGAGCTTGAGCAATGGCATGGAACATTATCTTAAGGGATTGCAACAGTTCCAAACCAGCATGAATAAAGAGAAAGATGGCATTGACACGCTGAATCAGCAATTGAGTGAGGCCAAACCGGATGTCGAAAAACTTGTAGCTGCTGTTTCTAAGTTGAATGATGGTGCCGATCAGCTTTCAAGCGGAATCCAAAACTTGGCTCCCTACACGCACCAATTATCTGAAGGGATGAGCAGTGTTGCAAAACTGGCGAGTGGGCTTCCGAACGCAGATCAAGTGGGAAAGCTAAAACAGGCTTCTGCAATGCTTGATCAAAGTTTGAGTCAAATTCAGCAAAACAACGGCAGCATTGATCAGAAACAGCTGCAGGCCCTGCAGAATACGGCAAAACAATTAAACACAGGCATTCAAGAAATTTCCGTACCATCTTTCGATTCGACCCAAATCAAACAATTGGCTGAAGGAGCAGCAACGATCGATGCAGCATTCAACCAAGGCATCAATGGCGAGCCCAGCCTGGTCGATGCATCAACATCACTGGCCCAAGGCATGAATACGCTAAATAATGGTATGGCTCAGTTTGAAAAACAGAATGATAGGTTAGCTAAAGGTGTCTCACAATTATCTGATGGAATGACTCAGCTCAGCGGCGGTCAAGCAGCATTGCAAACCAACTTCTTAAAACTAGTTGAAGGTCAGGCGCGGCTTGCGAGCGGAATGACCGAGCTGCAGCAGAATTTAGCAAAGCTTCCAAGTGCATCAAAAGCCTTGAATGGAGGCGCAAATCAACTTGCAGCAGGCAACGCGCATTTGAACCAGACCTGGCCGAAGCTGGTCAGTGGTATTCAAACGTTGCAAACCGGAACGGGACAGCTTGTTTCAGGAAGTTCAAAATTAGCAGCCAATATGAATACTTTGCAGAGCGGATTGAATGATCTGTCGTCGGGGCAGGAGAAGCTTGCCGGCGGAACGAATCAATTAAGGGATGGCGCACAGAATCTGCTGAAAGGCAATACAACGTTGAGCAGCAATCTTGCAGACGCTCATCACCAACTGGCGAACACGCCGACAAACGATTCCCATGCGGCTAAATTTGCTGAACCGGTGACCTCTATTGATGCGTCACATCAAGCAGTCACCAACTTCGGGACCGGTTTTGCACCATACTTTATTTCACTTGGTCTTTATGTTGGTGCGATGCTGCTTACCATTGTCTATGATCTTGGCAAACCGGCCGGACTTGCGACTTCAGGATGGAACATTGCCTTCAGTAAATTTTTTATCACGATTCTGATGTCACTTGGTCAGACGTTGCTGATTGATGCGGTTGTCTTGAAAGGACTTCATCTAGAAGTGACCCATCCGTGGACGTTTGTCGGTTTTACACTTTTAACCAGTATCAGCTATATGGCAATCATTCAATGGCTTGCCGGTTCGTTTAATAATGAGGGCCGATTCGTGGCTGTGATTCTGCTGATCGTTCAGCTCGTCTCATGCGGCGGTGCTTATGCGATTCAGCTCATCCCAGAAGGACTGCGGTCCATTTCAAAGTTTGTGCCGATGACCTACAGCGTCAATGGATTTCGAAATATCATTGATGGGCACCAGCAGCAGATGCTAATTCAGAATTCGTGGGTATTGGCTGGTTACGCTGTGCTTGGTTTAGCCTTGAGTGTGGTTACTTTTACCATTAAATTTCATCTGGATCAAAAAAAGATTAAAGCAAGAAACTATGAAAACAGTACCGCGGGCTAATCCGTACTTAAAAAAGATCATCAGACCGAAACTTAAGGTCTGATGATCTTTTTTTTTTTGCACGATAAGAAAGAATATAAATTCTATGGATGATCTGTAGGGGCAACGCCACCGCATCCTGCGGCAGTAAGGGGCGGATGCAGAACGTTTCTCGTTAAGCAGCCTTATAGGTTCTCTGTTCGGCCAATATAAGCAATTTTAAAGACGCCGTTTTCAAAAACAACTTTGGTGACACTCGTATTTTCAATAGAAGAAACATGAATTTTAGCATCGGACAACAGGTAAATCAGACAGCTGATGTATAAGCCGTGGCTGACTGCAAGAATGTTCTGTTCGTCACTGTGTGCCATGACGCTGAGTATGGCGCGGATGCGCGTCTTGACGTCTTCGAAGTTCTCAGCCAATCCGGTTGTATCCAAACGTTTCAAGCCATCGAGTGCTTTAATCTTCAACTCATCCGGAGAATCGCCGCGAAGTTCCGGATCACCTGCCGCTTCACTTGCAGCTTCCCACATTGAATCATTGGGATCACCTTCGAATTGGCCGAAGCTTACTTCACGTAAATCCTTGGTTTCAATGGGAGTGAGTTCAGGATTTGCTGAATGATCCAAAATCAGTCGCGACGTCCGCCGTGTACGCCCGAGATCACTCGAATAAGCACCATCAAATGTAATTTTTTCTGCTTTGAATCGCGTGCCTAATTCAGCCGCTTTTTTCTCACCAAGTTCTGTAAGCGGCGTGTCTGAAATGCCTTGAACCTTCCAAAGCTGGTTGAATAATGTTCGGCCATGTCTCACGAAATAGATGCTTTTCATGAGGTACCTCCTATTCTTTGGGTATCACGAATTGTTCCGTTGTTCTTAGTACTCAATCTTCTATAGATTAGCGTAATTTAACAAGACTTGTAAAGAAAAACGCGAGAATTTCCTAGAAAGTGGCTTGCATCTAGACGTGTGTGGCTGCGGGAATTATGATTAGAGAAGAGATATTGCTATAAGCTGAGAGGAGAATAATGATGATCTATATAAATAATCGAGACCTACTTGATCAAACACTCAATTTCGCTCTTGAAGAATATGCGCTCAAACAGCTGCCGAGTGATGAGACCTATCTGATGTTTTACCGTATGGCGCCAACCGTGATCGTTGGGCGCAATCAGAACACCGTTGAAGAATTAAACATGGATTTTATCAGCAAACATGACGTGACGGTCACGCGACGTCTTTCTGGAGGCGGTGCAGTGTATAACGATCCGGGCAACCTGAGTTTCAGCTTTATTGCAAAGGACGACGGCGACAGCTTTAATAATTATAAAAAATTCACCGAGCCGGTCATTCGTGCGTTGGCGCACATGGGGGTAGATGCCCAATTGGAAGGGCGCAACGACTTGACTGTAGCGGGTAAAAAGATTTCCGGAAATGCTCAATTTGTCACTCAGGGACGTATTTTCAGTCATGGAACCCTGCTTTTTGATGTCGACTTGGACGTGGTTTCAAAGGCACTGCATCCGGACAAGGCGAAGTTCGAGTCTAAGGGGATTAAGTCCGTGAGAAGCAGAGTAACGAATATTCGCGAACACTTAGCAAAAGATAGAACCATTCATCAATTTAAGGAAGAATTACTGCACTATATCTTTGAAGGACAAGATCATGTGCCGGAATACAGATTGACGGATCAGGACTGGACAAAAATTATTGCACTCGCCAATCGTCGCTACCGGAATTGGGATTGGGTCTATGGAAAATCGCCGGAATTTAATCTGCAGAAGGCACGCCGTTTTCCAGGTGGACGTGTCGATTTCCGGATGAATGTCAAAAAAGGAAGGATTGAGAAACTGGCGATCTTTGGTGATTTTTTTGGCGCTGGCGATGTGCATGAGTTTGAACGGCAGCTCATCGGGCTAAAATATGACCCAAATATACTTGATCAAAAACTGAAAGCGATCGACTGCCACCATTATTTTGGAAAAATTGGCGCGGAAGAACTGCTTGCTACACTTTTCTGACAGCAAAGCGACAAGGTCAGATTGCGAATCAAACGCACGGGCTTTTGCGGGATTGATGTTCTAAACAAAGAAGTTGCGGACTAAATTGATAATAGCCCGTCCTTTAGTTATGAGAGACGGACAATCTGTGGGTAATGAAAGAGGAGGGTCCATCTTGAGACGTAAAAAAGTGTTCGGGTGGTTTATCATTTTATACGGGATTTATCTGCTAACCATGGCTGCTTATTTTTTTGTTTGGGCAAAATCATCCATTCCTTTGACAATGAAAGGAACAGCGGCCGATCCTTCTTTATTCATGAACAAACAACAGCTTGCTGAAAGCAGCACATTGAATGCATGGCGTCATTTTCTTTCTTTCGCGACCATTCCGCTCGATTGGGGCGTTTATCTGTTTGTGCTTGTTGGAGGCTTCTCATTATGGATCAAGAAATGTTCAGAACGGCTGTCCCGTTCGTTTATTGTCCAAATGGTTCTGTGTTATGTTTGTCTGTCATTGATCACGCTCATCGTTTTTCTACCGGTTTCCTTTGCGTCATATCAGTTATCCGTGCACTTTGGCATCTCGGTTCAGCCGCTTGCGGACTGGCTTAAGGATCAAGCAATCAGCACAGCAGTCAGTACATTGATTGGGTTGATCGCCATGACGGCGGTAATGGCTCTGGTCCGGCGCTATCCAAAGAATTGGTGGCTGCCGGCTTGGCTGCTGTCGATTCCATTTATTCTTTTTATGATGTACGTACAGCCGGTTGTGATTGATCCGCTGTATAATCATTTTCAGCCGCTAACAGATGGGGAATTAAAGACTGAAATTCTGAATATGGCATCGAGAGCAGGCATCCCGGCGAATAATGTTTATGAAGCAGACATGTCTCGGGAGACGAATGCAATGAACGCTTACGTGAATGGTATCGGCACACATTTGCGTATTGTCCTATGGGATACAACGGTCAATCGTCTGAGTCATTCCGAGGTACTGTTTATTATGGCACACGAAATGGGCCATTATGTGATGCACCATATCATATGGGGGACCGTTTCGGCACTGATTGGACTTCTGCTGACGTTGTGGATTGCTGCGAAAATTCATTTATGGGCAAGCATTCGCTGGGGGGGACGCATGAATATTTCTCACCCAGGCGATTTAACGGCGCTGCCAATGCTGCTTCTCATTCTGTCGCTCCTTTCATTTGCTGCCGAACCGGTGCAAAATATGATTTCGCGCGATTTTGAATGGCAAGCCGACCAATACGCGATTGAGATGACACAAGACCGTCAGGCGGCGATTCGTTCCTTTCAGAAGCTATCTGTATCTAGCCTTAGTGAAATGAATCCACCGGCGTTAGTAAAATGGATTCAATACGATCACCCAACCATGCTCGAGCGAATAGATTATTTAGAGCATGTGAAATTAAATCGGTGATGGCAAAATTCAAAAGGCGCTTTCCTTTCTTTGTGAATATGATAAAGTAATATGGAAAGCGTTTTCATAATATGGATAAAGGGACTGAGGCATCTACGATGGCAAATGAGAGGAAGACAGTCGCTGTTTTGTACGGTGGAAAGTCTACAGAACATGAAATCTCACTGCTCACTGCCTTTTCAGTAATCAATGCGATCAATTTAAAGCGATATCGCGTCTTACCTGTTTATATTAATCAGGACGGACGTTGGATTCCAGGCAGTGAAATCACGGGAAAACTTGAGTCAAAGGATCAACTGCTGCTTCACGAGAATAGTAAAGCGGAACACGCGGTGGAACACTGGATTGCACCCTCCAGTCCGGTGGATGTAACAAGCGCTCGCCCGGATATTGTTTTCCCACTTCTTCATGGACCAAATGGCGAGGATGGTACGGTGCAAGGCTTGATGGAGCTGCTTAATCTTGCTTATGTAGGATCCGGTGTTGCCGGATCGAGTGTTTGTATGGATAAGGTATTGATGAAAGATATCTTAAAAACGCATAAGATTCAGGGCCCGAATTATCTGTCGGTATCACGTTTTGAATGGGAAAGCGATGCACCAAGCCTGATCCTAGCCATTAAGCGTTCGATTGGCTATCCTTGTTTTGTAAAACCGGCAAACGGGGGATCCAGTGTAGGGATCAGCAAGTGCGTCAGTGAGACGGACCTGTCGGCGGCGATCACAGAGGCACTTCTTTACGATTCAAAGGTTATTGTTGAGGAGCATATTAATGGGCGCGAAATTGAAATCGGCGTTCTCGGCAACCATGAGCTTTCCATTTCGGTTCCCGGTGAAATCATTACGAAAAATGCAGCCTTTTACGATTATCAGTCTAAGTATCATGAAGGAAACAGTACGCTAGTTATTCCGGTTCATTTATCTGAAAAGGTATTGGCGGAACTTGAAGAAACGGCAAAGCGTGCGTTTGCGGCACTCAATCTGTCCGGGCTTGCGCGTGTCGATGTGTTTCTCAGAGAGAAAGATCAACGCATTGTCGTTAATGAATTAAATACGATGCCTGGCTTTACTCAGTTCAGCATGTTTCCTTTACTCTGGCAGCATACTGGATTGTCCTATCCGCAATTAATTGAAACGTTGATTGATCTGGGGTTACAGCGGCATAACGACAAGCAGAAGATCCATTATCGTATTCAGTGCTGAATTAGGGCATCAAGAAAACCCCCAAAAAGGCTGATTGAGCCAAATGGGGGTTTTTGTACGACTAGAAAGTAGTGACATTTTCAAGGAAAGCGCATTTCTTTATGAAAAACAAAGAAGCTTGCCCCGCTAAGGAGCAAGCTTCTTGTCTTAGTTAAGTACGGTAACGGTTAAGGTTCTACGGCCAAATTGTAAAGCTTGATCCCGCGATGGAAAATGAACGTCAATTCGCTTTCCCTTAATCGCTCCTCCGGTGTCTCCGGCGACAAAGACGCCGTACCCGGGGATTTTTACCTTTGATCCAAGTGGAATGACTTTTGGATCCACAGCAATCACTTTGGCGTTCGGATTACTGGAGAAATCAATCCCGGTGGCGGACCGTCCTCCAAGAGAATAACTTGTCGCCTCCACAGTTATTGATCGACCGGCTTGCTCAGCGGGCGCTGACTTTGGCGCTTGGGCTGGCTGAGCTGAAGTTTTACTTGCCCTTGGCTTATTTGTGTCTGCAGCACGCTCAGCTTCTTTTTGAGCTTGTTCTTTCGCTTCTTTTTCAGCCGCTTTGCGCGCGGCTTCTTCAGCAATTTTCTTTGCTTTTTCTTCAGCCGCCTTACGTGCACGCATTTTGGCTTGCTTTTTTTTCTGAATCTTAAGCGTAACGAGACCTTCTTGATTTTCTTTCGCTTCGCTGGTATGACGATATACCGTGTAAAGAACCGTTTTTGTACCCGCACCAATGAGTTCTTTTGAATCATTGGTTGAATCCGTTTCAAAGGCACTGACTGCCGACAGGGTGGATTCACCGACAACACCGTGATCTTCTCCGTCATAATAGCCAAGTTTTTGAAGTTCCTCTTGTAGCTTCTCAACGATTGGTCCTGAATCGCCTTGCTGAATCAAACTATTCCCAAATATTATGTTGATCTCCTGGCTGTCTGATTGAAGAGCCGGTGTGTTTGCTGCAAAACCAATTGCCTGACTCTGTTTAGGATCCTTACTTTTGTATGCGTGACTATCATTCGTACTGCCCGTTTTGGCGAAAGCAATAGTCGTTGGTGTTATGACACCAAAACATACTGCTAAGCTCGTCATCGCCGTCAGCCTTTTAATGATATTCATAAAGTAATAACCTCCTTAGATAAGCCGCCATGAAAGAATCATGGTCAACTCCAAGGGCTATTCTAAGGGTTTAATGTCTCAGCCGTGTTTTAGCGATATTACAGTTCTGTAACATGAGATCAATAGTGTTCATTTTGTCAATACATTTTTCGCTGTTTTTTACTCTATTTTTGTGAAATAGAGACAGGCGTGGCGACTTTTGTCCAATCGTTTCCTTGCCTTGCATCTTCATTGAATCGCAAATTTTGCGGTCTGCTTTTTGTTCATCTATACTGGTTAATAGGAGAAAAAAATAACTAAAAAAAGAATGATGTCGATACAAGACATGTTCCAACGTAATGATAACTAAGTCGCGTTTTATTAAAAATTGGAGGACAGTCATGGAAGCGAAAAGAGCACGAGATTCATTCGCAGTACTTTCATCTCAAGTTATGCCAAATGACACAAATAATCACGGAACATTATTCGGAGGAAAATTAATGATGTATGTTGATAATATTGCGGCAATTGCGGCCAATCGACATGCTCGGGAGCTCGTTGTGACTGCTTCTATTGATTCCGTTGACTTTTTGCGGCCAATTGATACGCAATCATCGGTGTGTTTTGAAGCGTTCGTTACATGGACGCATAGTACATCAATGGAAGTTTTCGTAAAGGTTATTGCTGAAAATCTACGAACGGGCGTGCGGAGGTTGTGCACGACCTGTTTTTTGACTTTTGTTGCGCTTGATGATCAGGGGAAACCGACTACCGTGCCGAAAATAATTCCGGAGAGCGAAGAAGAGAAGATGCTGTTTTCGAGCGCTGAAAAGCGCTATACGCAAAGGAAACAGCGCCGCGGGCAAGCAAAGGCGTTTACAGAGCGGCTCTCATTGAACAAACCTTGGGCATGAGTTATTGCCCGGTTTTTCACAGGCTTTCACACGAAATGAAGATTTCTGCATAACATGTAGTGTTGAGTAAGGACACAAGCTCAATAATTTTAAATGAAGGGGCGAGTGACGATATGGGTGCTTCTACTGGTGGATACAGCGGCAGTTTTGCGTTAATCGTTGTTCTGTTCATTTTGCTGATCATTGTGGGTACAGCTTACGTTTATTAATGACTGATGCTCATTAATGTATGATGAAGAACACCCGCGGCATGCCGCGGGTGTTCTAATTATGGACTTTAGTCCGTTGAGTACGCGTAGCGTGCGAAACATAAAACCCCCCCGCTATGCGGGGGGAGTACCAAATCGTTATACAAAGAAGCGCTTCCTTTCGATAGAATATAGATGTTCAGGCTATATTGCTACATGAAAGGAAGCGCTAGAATGGCTAATAAAGCAAACAGTTTAGCCCATACCAAATGGTTGGATAAGCTACTTACCGCAAGAGGTCACGAATTCGTGCGTTATGCGGATGACTGTAACATCTATGTCAGAAGCCGGCGCGCGGGATACCGAGTTCTTGCCA
>NZ_JFZC01000026.1 GCF_000648615.1 Sporolactobacillus terrae DSM 11697
TTTTGTCAAAACGCAGACGAAAAGTGGTCCTTTTTTGCGCCAACCAGAATTCTCAGATCAAAAAATCGACAGTTTTTCAGCGGCCTCACGCGGTTCCCGCAGGCGTCTCGTACCTCCGCTTTGATTCATAGTCAAGACACGGGTCTATTGGTTTGAAGATGGGGCAAAATCTTATACTTTCTTTTCCTGAAAAAAAGAACTTTTGCATGGTCTAAGGAATAGGACAATTCATTTAAGACATACATTTATCGCGTAGACACCGTGCGTGGAGGTGGGTTTTATGTTTTTCATTGTGGGGACACTGTTGATTGCCGCAGTTTTCTTCAATCAATTAAGAGAAAAACCTTTGACAGCAAAGCTTTACCGCCAACCTTTGGCTTTGCTTTTATGTGCCGGTTTGTCGCTGTCCACAATGCATCCGTTACCGCTTATCGATTGGTGCATGATGATAACTACTCTAGGTTTCTCTTTTATCCTTGGTTTAATTCAAGGACGCTACACGCCGTTGTTGAACCGTGATGGCGCATGGTATTTAGCAAGATCGTTAATGTCTGTATTCGTTTGGTTTCTTTCGATCCCGATCCGATCCATACTTAAGTTTATCTCCATCCACTATCTCGCATTGACCCCATCATTAAATGGATCGTCCAGCTTCATTGTTTACTTCATCTTTATTGCAGGATTTCTTTTCGGTCGTTATAGTATGCTTCTCTTGAGATATCCTTCTCTGTTGAAAAATGTTGAAAAAAACGAGCAAAAATTGAAGCGATTGCGCAGCGCACGCTGAAAAGGATTCCCTTTCTTGACGAACGCGAATGCGACAAATCCATGAACTTCCATGTCATGCACGAAGGGCTGTTTCCTTGTGCATTTTTTGCGTTCCGTTTGAATGCGTATTTTTTTCTTCCTATATATTAGATTAAGTGATCATTCAACACAAATCGCGCTTTTTTGCACGCATCCCGCAGCAAACCTTTCTGATTCTTGACTTTTACACAAAAAGATATAAAATTATCTAAGGCTTGAAGTGTCCTTTTTTTTACACATTTTTAACAGAGGATCAATAATTTCCATATAATCATATTATAATTGATTAAATACTCATTACTTGACAAGACTACCCTATGTGATCACTTTTCATGTAATCTTAGGAGGTTGAACAAACGTGAGGCATTTGCTAACTGTGAGTCAACGTATGTTATCGAAAAAATATGCGCTTTTCTTGCTCACGGTCTTTTTATTTTGGCTGAAAACCTATTTTGTCTATTTGACTCAGTTCAGCCTTGGCGTAACCGATAAGATGCAGCAATTCCTGCTTTTTATTAATCCGCTAAGTTCAGCATTGCTCTTTCTAGGTATTGCCATTATTTTTAAAGGCCGTCTGCAGCAGTGGCTGCTCATTTTTATTAATTTCATTCTTTCATTTTGGCTCTTCGCCAATGTGGTTTACTACCGTTTCTTTAACGATTTCATCACTTTTTCAACGATGACTCAGTCTACAGGGAATGCCGGTGATCTTGGCGGCAGTATTCTCTCACTGATGAGTCCGTTTGATTTCTTTTTCTTTACAGATACATTAATACTTCTCTTGTTAGTTGTTTTAAAAGTCGCACGGCCTTGTATGGAGCGCTGGCATGTTCGTGCTATTTTTACCGTGTTCGTATCTGCGATCATGATTTTCATTGTTAACCTAAGCCTTGCCGAAACCGATCGTCCTGAACTGCTCAGCAGAACGTTTGACCGAAACTATATCGTGAAATATCTGGGTGCCTACAATTTTGCCATTTACGATACGATTCAAAATGCACGTTCAAACGCTCAGAGGGCAATGGCTGACAGCAGCGATATGAATGATATTCAAAACTTTGCAAAATCGAATTTTGCAGCACCGAATCCAGACTATTATGCAAAAGGCAAGGGAATGAATGTCATATACATCTCCCTTGAATCCCTGCAAAGCTTCATCATTAATTACAAAATGCCTGATGGAACAGAAGTTACGCCTTTCTTGAACAAGCTAACGACAGGTGCCGACAATACGACCTATTTCAAAAACTTCTTCCACCAAACCGGCTCAGGAAAAACATCCGATGCTGAATTTATGATGGAAAATTCACTATTTCCGCTTTCCCAGGGACCTGTCTTTCAAATGAAAGGAACGAATGCATATCAGGCTGCTCCGGCAATAATGGATCAGCACGGGTATGAAACCGCAGCGTTTCACGGTAATGTGAAATCATTCTGGAATCGTGACCAGATGTATAAAGCACTTGGATACGAGCGATTCTTTGATTCAAAGTATTACGACATGAGTTCGGAAAACACCAAGAATTACGGTATGAAAGATAAGCCGTTTCTTCAAGAAACGATGCCGTATTTGAAAAACTTAAAACAACCTTTTTACAGTAAATTGATTTTGTTATCGAATCATTTCCCGTTTGGTATGGATCCCGAAGATACAACCTTCAAACCTGGGGACTTCGGTGACAAAGTTGTTGACAACTATTTTCAATCGGCAAACTATATGGATCAAGCGGTCGAACAATTCTTTAATGATTTAAAAGAAGCAGGGTTGTTTGACAAATCAATTGTTATTATGTATGGCGATCACTATGGTCTGTCCGAGAATCACAATGAGGCGATGGCTAAAGTATTGAATAAAGAGCAAATTACGCCTTTTGATAACGCCCAGCTTCAGCGTGTACCGCTTTTTATTCATATTCCTAAAGTTGCCGGTGGAACGGTTGCTACCTACGGAGGCGATGTCGACGTCCGACCGACATTAATGAGTCTGCTTGGTATTAACACAAAAAATTACGTTCAATTCGGCACCGACCTGTTTTCCAAACAGCATCAACAGATCGTTCCATTTCGAAATGGTGATGTAATCACCAATAAGTATTCAATCGTCGGCGGCAGCGTTTACGACAATGCAACCGGTACAAAAGTTGACCCTTCGGTTGGAAAGCCTTATGAGACGCAAGCAAAAAAAATGCTGGATTATTCGGACAAAGTCATCTATGGTGATCTTCTCCGTTTCTATACACCGAAGGGCTTCGTTGCTCCAGATGTATCGAAGATCAATTACAATACGGATCAAAAAATCCAGCCGGATACGAATGATGCAGGTATTGATGCCAAGAACAATGATTCTGAAGATAAATAAATCGAAAAATCACGACCAACCCTCGAAGCTTAAGCCAAGCTTCGGGGGTTTTCCGTTACAATCGAAAAGCAACAGCATTCTATCAATAGTTGCATAATAGACTAAAACTTGTCTATGATAGTTATAGAAAGTGAGGTTATCGGTTTGCAGACAATCAAACGCTTGCTTGTTATGAGCGATATGCACGGTCAAATCGATGCATTCAACGCACTGCTTGAGAAAGTTGATTATTCAATGGAGGAGGATCTTCTCTTCTTGCTGGGCGACTATGTCGACCGTGGAACGAATCCAAAAGCGGTGATTAAAAAGGCTCGAGCGCTGGAAAAGCAAGGAGCAATTGCGCTAAAAGGCAATCATGAAAGTATGATGGAAAAAGCCTTGATCGGTAGAAATCTACAGGCTGTATCCCATTGGGCGGTTAACGGCGGTGCTCAGACGTTGGCAAGTTACGGCATAACGATCGGTAGCGTTTACCGAGGCATTCAAGAAGGAACGCTAACGCTGCCGGATGAGCTTCAATCGGACTTGGATTGGATTCAACAGTTGAATATATACGCTGAGACCGAGCACTATTTCTTTGTCCATGCAGGAGTAGATCCCGAGAAACCAATCAGTGAAACATCTGAGGACACGTTTTTATGGATTCGTGAACTCTTCTTTAAAGGCTACCATGGTGACAAAACAATCATCTTTGGACATACTCCGACCGTGAATTTACATGAATCACATGATTCATATGATGTTTACTTTGGCAAGAATAATATTATCGGTATTGATGGTGGTTGCGTCTTCGGCGGACAGCTCAACTGTCTGACACTTCCGGCGAAAACAACGGAGCATGTCGGATAATTAGGATGGGGCACCCAATCAAATGCATCTTCTTGTACATAAAAAGCTCTTCGCGCAGATTACATCTGTGCGAAGAGCTTTTTAAATGGCTAAGATTTGAACTCAACTGTACGGTTCATTGTCCTTATTCAACAGATTGGAAGCCGTCTGTTTCACTTTATCAACACTGCAGTCAACCCATTCTTTTACGGAAAGATCTTTACGGACTTCCGCGCCTGATTTTGGTGCAAAAAGCAAAGCAATCGATGCCCCGATTGCACCGCCGATCATTCCGCCAACCAACATTTCCTTGATACTTGCCCCGCTGCATGAACATTTTTCTTTGTTACTCATTGAAAACGTCCTCCTTGTCGCCGAACATAGATTCAAATCTCTTAAATTGTTTCAACTAATAGAAGTATACCACTCAGCAGTGGTTATCGCTCCTTTTTCGATACAATTTTGTGCGATTCGTGTAGAATTTATGCACGAGGCTTGCATTTAAAATTGAATCAGTGTGTATTTTTTCTTGCCGCGACGAACAAT
Organism: Sporolactobacillus terrae DSM 11697; assembly: GCF_000648615.1. Classification (GTDB taxonomy): domain Bacteria; phylum Bacillota; class Bacilli; order Bacillales; family Sporolactobacillaceae; genus Sporolactobacillus; species Sporolactobacillus terrae. Next base: position 4,541 of record NZ_JFZC01000026.1, read on the forward strand.
AATGTACGTGTTGTCGACTCGATCCTCTTCGGTCAGGACATCCTGCAGGTCGGTTCGACGTACTCCGTTGATATAAATCGCACCGTTTGTAATATCCTCACGTGCCTGACGTTTTGATGACGTAACCCCTGCTTCCACCAGCAAGTCGAGAAGTTTGACCGGCTCATTACGCGGTGCTTGATACGTTGGTACATCCTTAAATCCTTGCTTAATTTCCGCCCCGCTGAGCTGTGCCACCTTCCCGCTGAATAAAGCCTGTGAAATATGCTCTGCTTGCTTCAATGCTTCTTCACCATGAACCAGGATCGTCATTTCGCGTGCAAGTGTCTTTTGCGCTTTACGTTCCTCTGGATGCTCTGCAACTTCTTTTGCGAGGGTTTCGATTTCATCCTTAGTAAGGAAGGTAAAGTATTTTAAAAAGTTAACGACATCATCGTCCGAAGCGTTAATCCAGAATTGATACCATTCGTAAGGCGTTGTTCGTTCAGGATCAAGCCAAATCGCTCCACCCATCGACTTTCCAAATTTCGTGCCGTCGCTCTTTGTAATCAGCGGGAAGGTCATTGCAAACGCATGTTCCTCATGTCCGCGTTTGCGAATCAATTCCAATCCAGCGGTAATATTTCCCCACTGATCGCTGCCGCCGATCTGCATGCGACAGCCCTTCTTCTCATAAAGATTCAGGTAATCAAATGATTGAAGCAGCATGTAGGAAAACTCGGTAAATGAAATGCCGGATTCAAGTCTCGTTTGCACGGAGTCTTTGGAGAGCATGTAGTTAAGTGTAAAATATTTGCCGACATCACGTAGAAATTCAATGGTTGAAAGCTCATTTAACCACTCGGCATTATTCGCGAAGGTTGCGTTACCTTCATTAAAGTGGAGAAAATGATCCAGCTGTTTCTTTAGGCTGTCTGCATAAGATTGCACGACCTCTTTTGTATTTAGCTGTCGCTCCGTTGAACGCCCGCTTGGGTCGCCGATCATCCCCGTTCCGCCGCCTACCAGTGCAATTGGATGATGTCCCGCCTTCTGCAGACGCATCATAATGACAATAACCAGCAAATTTCCTGCATGCAGACTATTGGCGGTCGGATCAAACCCGCAGTAAAAAGTCATTGGCTTTTTCAGCGCTTCACGCAGTGCTTCTTCATCTGAAACTTGGTTGATCAAACCCCTGTATTTTAAATCATCAATGATATCCATAAAGGAAACACCCTTTCATCAATAGTTTGACTGGAAATCCCTGTTTTAAACAGGAAAAATAAAAAGCACTCCTAAAAATAAGGAGTGCTGATCGCACGGTACCATCCTCGATGACTGTTCATCTATCAAACAATCACTTAATTGACTCATAACGGTTGTGGCCGTCTTCCACTACTCGATCGTATCGTTCGCAGAAGAAACTCTGGGAGGTAATTCACCGTCGGGGACTGCTAGGCTTGCACCAACCGCCTGCTCTCTGCACAAGTCCTTTCGACCGGTTACTGATTCCCTTCATCGTTTATTGCTCTATTGTGTATTTCATTTTGCCACGTTTCACTACTTCTGTCAAACAAATGAAAGAAGAGGCTAACAATGCACTGATATGTAAGAAAATCGTGTGACACTTGATTCACACGATTTTCCGTTCAAACGTTATCATTCAGCTGTAACGTTAATCTTACCTTCTACTTCGTCAACCGTCATTTTCTTTGCTTCACCGTGGTCGAGAAGCAGGTCGGAAATCTGATCCTCAACCTTTTCCTCTAAGACACGGCGCAAAGGTCGTGCACCAAATTCAGGACTAAAGCCTAAATCTGCAAGTTTCTTCTTAGCAGCGTCAGTAACTTCAAGTGTGATGCCTTGTTCTAAGGCGGCTTTGCGGATGTCGCTCAGCATCAAATCAACGATCTCGAGCAGATCATCTCTCTTCAGCGCGTTGAATTTGATAATTCCATCCAGACGGTTTAAAAATTCCGGTTGGAAATAATCTTCGAGCTGCTTAATCAAGTCTTCACGATCACTCGATGCGCCGAAACCAACGGATGCGGATCTATTCTTAATTCCTGCATTGCTGGTCATGATAATAACCGTATCTTTGAAACTTACTGTTCTGCCTTGACTGTCGGTTAAGCGACCATCATCCAAGATCTGTAGGAAGATGTGCATCACATCAGGATGCGCTTTTTCAATCTCATCGAGCAGAATAATGCTGTACGGTTTGCGGCGAATTTTTTCGGTGAGTTGACCTGCTTCGTCATGGCCGACATAGCCCGGAGGTGCACCGATCAAACGCGATACCGAATGTTTCTCCATGTACTCGCTCATATCAATACGGATCATCGCATCGCGTTCACCGAACATTTCTTCAGCAAGTGTCTTCGCCAATTCGGTTTTTCCGACGCCCGTTGGTCCGACGAACAGGAAGGATCCGATTGGCCGTGTCGATTTGCGGAATCCGGTCCGGTTACGGCGAATCGCCCGAGAGACTTTCTCGACGGCCTCTTTCTGACCGATTACTTTTGCATTCAGCTGTTCCGCCAAGTTACGCATCTTGTTTTGCTCATCAGCCTGCAATTTGCGCACCGGTATCCCAGTGCGTTGTTCAACAATCTGCTGAATTAATTCAACATCAACGACTGAGCCGTTACCAGTAACCGGCAATTCTGCGCCGTTGGCCTTGATCTTTTCTAATTGTTCCAGTTGTTTTTTGTACGCATGCTCCTGGTCACGCAGGCGGGCAGCTGTCTCGAATTGTTCCTGCTTTGTCGCATCCTCTTTTGCCTTGACGATTTCAGCAATTTTCGTCTTAACACTCTCAGTGTCTACAGGCGTCAGATTCAAGTTGACCTTCGATCCGGACTCATCCATCAGATCAATTGCTTTATCCGGAAGGAAGCGATCTTGAATATATCTTGCAGATAATGTGACACATGCCTTTATCGCATCATCGGTATAGTGTACATGATGATAGTTCTCATATTTCGATTGAATACCTTTCAGGATTTGAATGGCTTGTTCCTGAGTCGGTTCATTAACCACGATCGGTTGGAAACGCCGTTCAAGTGCTGCGTCTTTTTCAATTTTACGGTATTCATTTAACGTGGTTGCACCAATAATTTGCAGTTCGCCACGCGCAAGGGCCGGTTTCAAAATATTCCCGGCATCCATTGAGCTTCCCTCAGCAGAACCGGTGCCGACGAGAAGGTGAACTTCATCAATGAATACAATACAATTTTTTCGCTTTTCCAGTTCTGCCATCAATTGTTTCATCCGCTGTTCAAATTGGCCTCTTATACCTGTCCCTGCCACTAAGGACGACACGTCAATAAGGTAAATTTCCTTATTAGCCAGTTTTGCCGGAACCTTTCCTTCGACGATTTTCAAAGCGAGTCCTTCAGCAATTGCCGTTTTGCCGACACCAGGTTCACCAATCAATACCGGATTGTTTTTATTTCTTCGGTTCAACGTTTCGATCACGAGTTGAACTTCACGTTCTCGGCCAATAACCGGATCAATCTTTCCTTGTCGGGCCGCTTCCGTCAAATTTCTACCGATTTGATCAAGAAGTCCGTTACGACCGCCGGATCTGCCGCCTGGATGTTGATTATTGCCGTGCAATCCATCAAAATTCATTCCATTTTCTTGGGCTTTATTTTCACCGGACGCCATGGACGGCTGAATTAAACTGCGAAACAAATCATCGAATGGGGAAGCTCCGCCTTGAAAAAATGACGGCATACCGAAATTATTTTTCATTTTCGCATAGCACTCCTCACAAAGATGGAGATGTCTTTGTTGGCCATTAATCATCACATTCATTTCAATCACTGCTTGGTTTAACTTGCATTCATCGCATAGCATGAGATCAAACCTCCTTCAGTTTGATTAGCGGCCAAACACTTTTTTGATTTGACCTTATTTGACCTTATGCCTCTATTATAGTCTGACCTTATTTGACTTTCAAGTATAAAGTAAAAAAAACCTTTATAAAGTGTTTGCTTCATAAAGGTTTTCATTCATCACGATTTTCATGCATCTATTCATTTCTAATAAATGGTTTATTTCACAATAAGTACCGGACAGCTTGCCAATTGCAGCACTTTATTGCTGACACTTCCAAGCATGACCTGTCCAAATGCACCCATGCCTCGATGCCCCATTACAATCATGTTTTTCTTTGTATCACTCGCATAGTCGCATATTTCCTGTGCAGCAATTCCATAAAGGTGCTTTTTGCGTAAAGTTACTGATTTTGGTGCAACAGCTTTCGCGATAATATCATCAAGCATCTGATTGCCTTCACGTTCTTCCACTTCTTTAACATCTGCGTCCAGCGAAGGACCAACCATCGAATAAAATGGAAAATAGACTGGAGACGGGCTCACATAGAGCAGCGTAATCTCGGCCTCTTTCTTTCCTGAAGCGATGGCCAACGCTTCGTCAACTGCCCGCATTGCGGGATCCGAACCATCAACAGGAACCAGAATCTTATACATTCTCATCGCCAACCTTCCCATGCTTCTTTATCATCTCTCTCTATTTATCATATACCACAAACACGAAAAATGTAAGCGCATTTTCCATTAAAAAGCTTTCAATAATGACAATTTTTTCACATTATCAAACAGCGGATAAAATGAGCAGCAGAATAAATGATAATAGGGCATTTCAACCGTCCGTTTTGGACGTTGAAACACCCTACACTTACTTATGCTTTGTTCCTACATCAACCTAAACAGTCTGCACGATAAAGTTGCTTCAGAACTGCATGCTGTCGTTGTACGAGACCCTTATAAACAAATCACATTTTTGATCGATTTCCTTACCAATCCGCATTCATTTAAAAACACGTTTAACAACCTTTTCCGCGGAATGACCACTTTCCAACAAACAGAACTTTTGATAAAATTCATCGAAATGGTCCGATACCGCAAATCCAGATTCAGCGATTTTCTTAACGGCCTGAATCAATTCGTCTGTCGTCAACACAAGAGGTCCCGGCGCCTTCTTTTCAAAATCAAAATAGAAACCACGCAGATGATCGCGATAGTCTTCAATATCGTAAGTGAAAAAGAGCATCGGCCGTTTCAAATTTGCGTAATCAAAGAATACCGATGAATAATCGGTAATGAGCAGATCCGAAATCAAATAGAGCTCGCGGATATCTTCGTGATGCGAGAAATCATAAGCAAAGCCTTTGAATTCAGACAAGTCCAGATGATCGGCTATCAAATAATGCATGCGCATGATCAGTACATAGTCTTCGCCAAGCGACTCCCGCATACGCTGCAAGTCAAGAGCAAGTTCAAAACGATAACGCCCTTTACCGTAAAATTGATTATCCCTCCAAGTCGGCGCGTAGAGAATAACTTTTTTATCCTTTGGCAAACCAATACGATCCTTAATCGCATCGATAGTCCCTTTATCGTTACTTTGATAGAGAAAATCATTTCTTGGATAACCCGATTCAATCATTTCGTTCTCAAAACCGAATGCACGAGCAAAGATTTCCGATGAATAGGCATTCGGGGAAATCAGATAATTCCAGCGGGCCGTCTCTGCAAGAAAATCACGTTTGTACTTTTCTGTATTTATCCCCGGCATATGTACTTCTTCCATATCCAAAGCCAGTCGTTTGAGCGGCGTGCCATGCCAGGTCTGCAGATAGATCGTATCTTTTGGTTTCGACATCCAAAGAGGCAAACGCACATTGGTTACCCAATAATTTGCTCGCGTCATAAGCATGAGCCATTTTAGCGAGAATCGTTTAACATAAGGAAGCTGATACTGTTCAAACAGATCGATGTAATTCGCGTTTGCGATCCAGACCAACTGGTATTCCGGACAATGATCCCGCATGTATTCATAAATAGCCCTCGGATTGCAGCTGTATTGTCGACCGAAGAAACTCTCGAACATGACCAGATTCTTTTTTTGGGGGAGGTGAGAGAGCGTTTGGAACAGTCGATGATAAACAGCAATAAACGCTTTGCTTTTTCGAATTCGGCCGACGCTCCGACGTACTTTTCTTTTCACAGCATCACGTATCATGTAAGGAGCAATTTGGAATACAAGGCTGTGATTACGATTGCGTTTCACAATTAAACTCTTTTTAAGTCCATTCAACTTTATAATATGCCGCCCGGTAATTACTTTGCGACGCGCGAGAATACGAACCGGGTGTTCAGTAAACAGCATACCGTTTTTTTTATGCGTAAGCTCCATGCGGAAGTAAAGCGAAGTCGGTGCTTCCACATCAGCAAATTGCGTTGCAATCGGCTTTAGATCAAGGACGATCGAAAAACCGGCCCAATCATAATTTCTTCCAAGTGATTTTGCCTCTTCAGTCAAATCAGGACGTTCAACATTTTCAGCACGCCATTCAGCGATAATTTTTTCATCTGCATCAACAAGCAATATTTTTTTTTGAATGTCCGGCCGTGAAAGCACATCGGAAAAAGGAAAGACAACATGTCCTTCCAAAGTAAGCATGAAGTTTCTACTAATTGCAACACGATCGATACGCGACATGACATGAACCTCATCAACACGTAGCGACAGGCGTTTACGATTCGTGTAATAGGGAATCAGCATTTGATCGTTCTCTTCATTATAAATGCTGAAAACATCTAAAGATTGCCTTTGACCTGCTGCCCGTAAACGAATGTCTAATGCAACCGTCTCATCCGGAGCTGATTCATGAACATTTGCTGCCGCATCAGCATCGACTTCATCCAGTTCAGCATATACCTGCTCTAAGAGCGATTGATCGATAGAGACTCGAATAAAGAAATCCCAATAGTCCCTTTCGAAAAGCGATTGCTGTATGGGTTCCAATGCCAAAACAGCTTGAGCAGACCAATAATCATTTTCATCCCTTTCCACAGAACGAATAGGGGCGCTGAAGGACTCATCGCCAAAACGATCACAGAGACGTACCTCCATGCGTTTTATGTACTTCTCATTAGCCATTGGGTCGAAGCGAATCGTGAGCGTCCACTCATTCAGACTGGCACCAAAATGCGTAATCATCGGCTTCATCATCTTTTTAATTTGTTTTTCAGCTTGCTCACTGATCATTTCCCCTGTTCCTCCTGGTTGTTGTAGAATCTATAGTCTTTTGCTTCCGATGTCTCTCCAGTCATGGAAGAACCCATAAACCGTTTCCCCTATCCCTATTTGCTTCATTTTTGCATGCTGTTGTTTATTTGCTTAAACAATCGAAAAGATAATCAACGACAAGCCTACTTGACTGCCCCTTTGAATACTGATTCCAGTATGCTGAGAATTGTGCCGTTTTTTGTGCATCAAAGCGCTGTTTCTTGATCATTTGAACTAATTCTTGCGTTGATGATGCGATTGGTCCCGGAACCATCTCTGTATAGTTTTCCCTCAATCCTCTGCTTTTTTCATAGTGATGCAAATCATAAGGGAAAAAAATCATCGGGCGCTTTAACAGCGCAAATTCAAAAGGGATTGATGAATAATCCGTGATAAGCAGGTCCGTAACAAGCAACAACTCATTAACATCCTCCCACTTCGATCCGTCAATAATAAATGGATCACGAAAAATATTGCGATCAACTTCCTTTTGCTCCAAAGGATGCAGACGCAGAATCAACACATAGTCGCTTGCCAACTCCTTTTTCATGACCGCCAGATTTAAAGCGAGTTGATGCATCGGAGGATCACGAAATGTTGGTGCGTATAAAAGAAGTTTTTTTCCGCTGCTTAGCCAATGCAAAGATTTTTCAGCTTGTTTTTCCCGGTTTAAGTCAAAAAAAAGATCGGTCCGTGGAATACCCAAGTGAATAAAATGGGACTCGTCTAAACCGAATGATTGCTTGAAAATTTCTTGCATCGCATCGGAACCAACCACAATCTTATCGAAATGCCGATATACGTTTAAAAAGCGCTTTCGAGCTCTCGCTGTTCTCAATGCAACAGAATGGTCTTCCAGACCAAAGGTTTTAAAAGCCCCGCATGCGTGCCAAAGTTGGATGCAGACGACGGTCTTTTTAAATGCCGCAGCGGCAAGAAAACCGAAGTAGTTATCAATGACAATGACTTTTGCAGTTGCCAAATGATATGCCGAGCGTACCATAGCACCCACGCGCATTGTTTCAATCGGGACGACCCTTTCCCCTGTTTCAGCAAAATGGTCGCATGCGGCTTTTCCACGGCAAAGAAAGACCACCTCTGTTTTTTCTTCTCTTCTCGTCAACTCATCATAAACAAATTGACTATTATCTGTATAGGAGCAGACAAAAACCACTTTTTTCTTTAATGGAAAAAATTTACATACATTAAAAAGTACCTTAAAAAGAAAAAGGTACCCGTCGATCAGTAATTCCTTACTCATTGTTGATCGTAAACAAATCATGTTTAATCTTTGTCGTTGATATGCCCACCGTACGCGGTAAATAAACGACTTCACAGTAATCCTTCAGAAAGTCAAACTTTCCTTTCCAGTCATCACCCATTACAAAAACATCAACATCATTATGCTGGACATCCGAAATCTTTTGATTCCAATCCTTTTCCGGAATGACCTCGTCAACATAACGAATCGCCTCAAGAATTAATTTACGGTTCTCATAGCTATGATAGGCTTCTTTATGCTTTATTGCGTTAAATTCATCCGTGGACAGGCCAACAATCAAATAATCGCCTAATTTCTTAGCACGTCTCAGTAAATTTATATGCCCGTAATGCAGCAAATCAAAAGTTCCATACGTTAATACTTTTCTCATTTTTCATACGCTCTCCTTAATACCATCGTGTACAAAATCATGATCAACGGCATGTATTAAACCGCTAAAAAGCATTCTGACCCGCAGAAACAAGGCACTTCTGCTGCAACTTTTTTCATACACATACGAATACATGCATTCTACATTTTGCGCTGCTAAATGTCAATGTGCCTGCGGCATCAAGATTTGAATACCCATCGTTTACTTAAAATAAAATTAACACTGAGTCCGATCAGCGTGCTGATGACTTTATTCAAGTACAAGGGCAAAAACAGCATGCTATGCATTGCTGCTAAGGTAATCCCTAATACAGCCGCATTTAACACTACAAATTTTATTGCTCTGACTCGCGAATGCATTGATTCGGCAAAGGTTACCTTTGAATTCCATAGATAGCTGTTCAGCATTCCGGCTCCATACGAAACGATTTGCGCGATCACATAGTCGATCAATACAAAATGCGTCAGTAAGTAAAAAACAATAAAGTCCACCGCTGTATTGCTTACCCCGACGAAACCAAACAGAATCGCCTGCTTTAGCCAGCGCCAGTTCGAATGATTCGTACGCATTTCATCCCGCTTGTACTGTTCCGATTTACTGCCCACAATCGCCGCATTCCCTTGTCATCAAGTTATTTGTTCTTGTTCCATGTCGTGATTTCTATAGTATACCTCGGACGCTTTTTTGTTTCCGTAAAAATTTTTCCAATGTATTCGCCAATAACGCCAATGGCAATTAATTGCATACCGCCAATCAGCCATATCGACAGAATCAGAGACGTCCATCCGCTGATCGTGTGGCCAAGCAGCCAGTTGATCAATGCGTAAGCAGCGATTCCTGTGCCGATCAATACAAAGAAGAATCCGATATTCATGACTAATTGAATTGGAACAATACTGAAAGAAGTGATCCCGTCAGCGGCAAAAGCGAGCATTTTTTTCAGTGGATATTTCGATGTTCCCGCATACCTTTTGCGGCGATCATAATAAACCTTGGCTGATTTAAAGCCAAGCAGCGGAATGATCCCGCGAATAAAAACGTTCTCTTCCTGATAGCGTTTAAACGCCTGCACGGCTCTTCTGCTGAGCAATCGGAAATCCGCATGATTTGGAACCAGCTTTACGCCCATCTTGGCCATTAGTTTATAAAAGACTAAAGCCGAGTTTCTTTTGAAAAAACTGTCTTGATCACGGCTTTTTCTTACGCCGTAAACAACGTCAAATCCTTCATGATACTTGTCAATCAACGCATGAATTGCTCGAACGTCATCTTGCAAATCTGCATCAATTGTGATGACACAATCGGCTTGGTTGCTGACCGTTTCCATGCCTGCAATCAGTGCGTGCTGATGTCCAAAATTTCGGCTCAGCTTCACGCCTTGAATACATGCATCGGTTTCCGCTTTTTCACGGATAAGCGCCCAGGTCCGATCCGTACTGCCGTCATCAACAAACACAATAAAGCTTGACTGATCGATTTTACCACTGATCTTTAAATCGCGAAGCTGTTCACTTAATTTTTTAAAAGTCTCTGGAAGAACCGCTTCTTCGTTGTAGCAGGGAACAACGATGCTAAGCAGCGTTTCTTCATTCATTGTCACCATCTGCTCCATTCCTTCTAATGAGTACCCTTTCTAACAGTGATTCCTTTTTCTCCTAGAATCAATTGATAGTATACCGTTGCTGCTCTAGGAATACGGCAAAATGAAATTCTTTTCACAACTAGGTGCTCATTGTTTTTGTAATGTTTTAATCGCAAAGCCGGACCAGCTCTCCATTCGTTCCAGAATAGATGGATCACTAAGCTCCTGAAGCGTTTTCCAGCTGCCTTCTAGTTTATCCTTCTCACGAACCGTGACTTCAGCGTCATCCGGCAGTGAAATCGCTACAAGCACGCCAATATGTACTTTTCCGACCTCGGTCTGATCATCATTAATTAATCCAATCGTGCGATATTCAGCAGGCTCTGCGTTCTGTACAAGCAGTTCTTCATTCATTTCCCGATCCAGATTTCGCTTCAGCACTTGCTCGAAGTCCGCAGCAGACTCAACCCTGTTCATATGTCCACCGACACCGATGGAGAGTTTCCCATGCAGTCGCTGCTCGCCGCCTCCGCCAAGCCTTCTATAAGTAAAGTAGTGATCACCCTTTTTAAGCACCGCGTAAGGAATCGGCTGTTTAAATTGCGGATTTTCTTCCGCATCGCCTCGGCGCATGACTCGGTAATGTTCAGCCATTCTCTTACTTAAAGCGGCAACTGCTTTTCGATCTTGTTCCGTTCCTTGAAACGTCAGGTCATTGCCCGCTTCATCAAATAATAGCAATCGTTTTACAACAATAATTTGTTCGTCCATTTTTCCCATTAATCGTTCCTCCAAGTTGCAAGTTCTAACACAAGGGTGGGTGATTCTTGTGCGCTTGTCAAGCCTCGCCGCAAGATTGGGCGTTTTAATGATCGCCAAATGTACCGGGGTTACATAGTATATGGTATCTCGTGATAAAGGAGTGATTTGAATGGGCAACTTTGGTTTCGGCGGATATCCGTCTAATGCTCCGTACGGCGGAGCTGGCGAAGGCTGCGGCTGTGGCGGCGGCTACCCAACTTATCCAGTAGGTGGTGCTTCCTGCGGCAGCGGTTTTGCGCTGATCGTCGTACTGTTCATCCTGTTGATTATCGTTGGTGCTGCATTTGTTTGCTGATTAAGAGGCATCAAAAAACCTTGGCGGACTAACCGCCAAGGTTTTTTTCTTGCAGGATAAGATTTGCTCCGTCTGCACCAATAAATCCGTATCTTGACCGAGAATCAAAGCGGAGATGCTCTGGCGCCAGTGAGAACAGCGTGCCAACGAGACCTGGACGGCCTAAGGCAAACAGCTAAAGGGCAAAACTTCTTCGTCTTTTCCTCGTGCAATTACCCGCCGCTTTTGTGTATAATTAAATTTATGAAGCACGTTTGCATAATTGGAGGTGACACCTGAGCGTTGGCAACAACGGCTCAGGATGCATTTGAATAGTACAATCGGCCTGATCATTGTCGTCCTTTTAATTTTATTGACAGCTTTCTTTGTAGCTGCTGAATTTGCAATTGTTAAAATTAGGACCACTCGATTAAATGAATTGATTAAACTCGGAAACAAACGCGCCGCCGCATCGAAAAAAATTGTTGATGACTTAAACGCATACCTCTCAACAACCCAGTTAGGTATTTCAGTGACTGCACTCGTTTTGGGCTGGATCGGCGAACCCGCAGTTGCTCGCTTGTTCAATCCGATATTTGCGTTATTCGGATTAAACGATACGCTTGTACACACCCTTTCCGTTTTAACCGGATTTATCCTCATTACATTTTCAAGCGTTGTACTTGGTGAATTGGCACCAAAAGGAATTGCGATTCAAAAAGCAGAACAAATAACATTGGCGATTGCCTATCCGCTCATTTGGGCGCATCGGCTTTTGTTTCCGTTCGTTTGGCTGCTCAACACACTTTCGAATGGTGTCATCCGTTTATTCGGCATAAGACCGGAAGATCAGCATGACAGTGCACTGACTGAGGGCGAATTGCGTCTGACATTAGCCGACAGCTTTAAGAGCGGTGAAATCAGCCAAGGCGAAATGCGCTATATGACGCGTATTTTTGATTTTGACGACCGAACAGCGCGTGAAATCATGGTTCCCCGAACTGAAATTGTATGTATGTATAAAGAAGATCATTTGGAACAGTGGCTTCAGACCTTGCATGATGAGAAGTATACACGATTTCCAGTTGTTGAAGAAGATAAGGACCATGTCGTCGGTATGATCAATATTAAAGACATGTTCACCGATGTCCTGAATAAGGATCTGAAGCCAATGATTCACTATATACGCCCGATTCTATCTGTGCTCGAAACAACACCGATTCGTATGCTGCTCGAGCGAATGCAGAAAGAAAGCATCCATATGGCAATTCTTACCGATGAGTACGGAGGTACCTCCGGCTTAGTGACCATTGAAGATATCGTGGAAGAAATTGTCGGAGAAATTCGTGATGAATATGATGATGGGGAAGAACCGATGATTCAAAGCATTGATGCTGAAAAGACACTTGTAGACGGAAAGCTTTTGATTGCTCACGTCAATCAACTGTTCAAAACCGCCATAGAGGAAGAAGGCATTGATACAATCGGCGGTTGGATCATGGCGGAAATACCCAATGTAAAAGTGGGATCAACGTTTCATTATGGTCAAGCTACTTTCGAAGTGCGAGAAATGGAAGCTCATCAAATTCGCAAAATCATGATAACCCGACAGAAACACATCGCAAAAAACCAATAATTGCAATAATCAAAGAGGGGATCCAAAATCAACGTTTGGATCCCCTCTTTTATCACGGGTAAAGAAAGTATGTGATTTTACCCCGTCTTCAAACCAATAGACCAATGTTTTGGCCAAGAATCAAAGCGCAGATGCTCTGGCGCCTGCGGGACCAGCGTGTCAGCGAGACCCCGCAGAGTCTTGCCTGTCTGAGGAGGCTTGCGGTGCGCCCGCGGCAAGCGAGCAATCGGAGCGGTGATTCAGCACGGATAAGACACGAGTCCATCACACATGTATGAAGAAACTTTCCTAAAGAAACTTTCCTAAAGGAACTTTCGCTAAGTGCGCATACGTCCTGTATGCAACGCGAAAGTCATCACATCCTGTGAAAGTACGTCCTGTATGCAACGCGAAAGCCACCGCATCCTGCGGAAGTAAGGATCGGGCGCTTTTGCCCGGTTTTTCTCATTTCATTATCCTTGGTTGATCCTTTACGAACAACCGCTTTCCCTATGACTTGTTCATTCGATAATCGACTTCCGTAGTCTCACAGGGACATCAAGCGCATAGAGTTTGCTGTATCGGCTCGAGTTCTGAAGCAGCTGCTCGTGGGTTCCTTGCATCATTGCCCTGCCATGCTCCATGAATAAAATATGATCCATTTGTTCTGCACCAATCAGATGATGGGTCACCCAAATCAGTGTTTTGCCCTCTAACGTGTCAAAAATCTTTTGCAGCAGTGCTCGTTCAGTTATCGGGTCGAGTCCCACAGTTGGTTCGTCCAAAATAACAACCGGCGTATCCCGCAATAAGGTTCGTGCCAGAGCGACGCGTTCCTGCTCTCCGCCAGAGAAAATCGCGCCGGCCTCGTGCATTTGTGTATGATAACCGTTCGGAAGCTGTTCAATTAATTGATGCAACCCCACTTCTTTTGCCGCCGCCACAGCCTCATCAAACGTTGCCTCCGGACTACCGAGCGTTAGATTATTCAGTACGGATGTATCAAAGAGATGCGGATTTTGGCTGAGCACTGAAAACTGGCGTGATCGATTGGACCCAAGCAATTGGGTTGACAAGCCATTCAAGGTTACCTCGCCTGCATCCGGCTTCAGATTACCGTAAATCAAATGTGCCAATGTGGATTTTCCAGCACCGCTTCGCCCAATAAGTGCCAACTTTGCACCAGGCTTAAGATGCAGCGATACGTCGTGCACGGCCCAATCGCTGTTCGGAGTATAGCGAAATGAAACATGGCTCACATCAATCGTCAATGGACCCTTCGGCAATGCTTGGCTGGTGCAGGATCGATGTGATTCATGTTGCGCTGGTGCTTCGATCTCTTTCAGACGTGCAAGCGCACGTTCATACTGAGGAACACGTTCGACAGCCTCAGAGAGCGGCACAAACGCTTCAGCAACGGAAAAGATGACTAAGGCAAATGCGGCAATTAATGTCGGCTGTAACGCACCTGTATGGGACATGTTTCCGGACCAGACAACCAGACCAATAACGCAGATCCCAATCAACACTTGAGCGATAAAATCACGTCTCTTTCTGAAAGAACTAACCGCACGCTCCTCTTGTCTTGTTTCGTTTTCAAGCTGCTCATAGTGACGTAGAAACTGGTTTTGCCGTCCCGACATCATCCAATCCGCAGCACCAAGCACCGCATCGGTAAGTTGTTCATACAGCTCATGCCTGCTTCTGGCTATTCTCTGATAATGGTGCCGCATCCGAATCAGTGAAACAAGAGGAAATGCGACAACGAGAAGCATCAGATAGAGCACCATAACGCAGGCAAACCTTAAGTCGAAAAAGCCAAGCACGGCGATCCAAGCAGCATAGATGATCAGTCCGCAGCAGCAAGGAAGTATCGTGCGCAGAAACAGATCCTGCAAGTGTTCAATATCATCAGATAAAGCGCTCAGGATTTTCCCTGTCTTGTATTTAGAGCGGATATAAAGTGCGGACGGCTCCAATTTTTCATAGAGATGGGCACGCATTTCAGAAAGAATTTTTAAAATCGTGTTATGACTGGCAAGTCTTCCAGCATAATTAAAAACAGCGCGAAACGTTCCAAAAGTGCGAACGGCGACAATCGGTACATAGATCATTAAAATATTCTCCGGACGCAGTGCTGCTTTCGAAATCAAATACCCTGAGGTAAAAAGCAATCCTGCTGCACAAAGCAGGGCAAAGAGACTTAGCACAGCTGCAAGCAATAAACCGCGCCAATGCTTTTTCAATGATGGAGTCAGCCATTCATTCATTAAATCCCCCCCAATTGAGCGCGAACCATCGCATGATAGACACCGTTTTTCTTTATAAGCTCGTCTGGAGTCCCGGTTTCAACAATCCGCCCGTCGCGAACAACCACAATCCGATCCATCTGCTCCATCCAGTGAAGCCGGTGGGTTGCCAGCAGCACTAATTTATGCTCAAATAAACGCAGCATCGGCTGTTTCAATTCATACTCTGTTTCAATATCCAGATGCGCGGTTGGTTCATCCAACAGCAGGATCGGACGTTCACAAAGGAAGGCACGTGCAAGCGCAACCCGTTGCTCCTGACCGCCGCTAAGCGGTCTTCCGCCACTTCCGATTCGCTCATCAATACCATTAGGCAAACGGCGAATCAAGTCTTCTAATCCGGCTGCACGAACCGCACGAAGAATTTCCTGATCCGATGCCTCTGGTTTATAAAATGCGATATTGCCGCGCAGCGAGGTACTGAATAAATACGGATGCTGCGGAATATAGGTGACCTGGTTGCGCCATTGGTCCGATGTAAACCGTCCGGGTATCTCATTGATTTTTATCGAACCAGAATTGGGTTCAATAAACCCGCCCACCAGATCAATGAAGGTTGATTTGCCTGCTCCACTCGCGCCAATGATGCCAACCTTCTCAAACCCCGAAAAGGAAACAGAAATGCCCTCAAGCGCCTTTTTATGCGCCCCTTCATGCACTGCATCGCAACCGTTAAGCACAACGCAGGCCTGCTCATTCCATTTCATTTTGTTTTGTACCGACTGCTGCGTCACTTCATTGGATCCTTTTGACGCTGCGTATGCATTTAATCGACGTGCTGCCTCTTTACCATCGAGGGTCGCGTGGTAGTCCTGACCAAGCTCGCGCACCGGTAGAAAATATTCCGGTGACAGAATGAGGACAATCAGTGCCGGCTCTAACAAAATGTGGCCGTCAATCAAACGAATGCCAAGGGCAACCGCTACAAACGCAATGGACAGCATGGTGAAAAAGTCCAATGCAAAGGATGACAGAAAAGCAAGACGCAATGTACCCATGGTCATACTTCGATATTTGTCACTGACACGTTCAATTGTTTTTTTATGACGTTTGCTGATCCCCAAATAATAGAGTGTCGGTAAACCTCTCAGCGAATCAATAAAGTGATTGGAGAGCACGCGATACGATGCCCAACGATCATCCATTCGCTTTTGTGCAGCAAGCCCTAAGAGAATCATAAAAATAATCAGTACTGGCATGGTCAGCAGCAAAATGATCCCGCTCATGCGATCTTTCCAAAAGACAAAGCCAAGAATGAGTAACGGGATCACTCCATTTGCCGCCATTTTTGGAATAAAGAGTTCGAGGTAGCTGCGTGTCTGCGCAACCCCTTCCAAAGCAAGCGCCACCAGCGAACCGGTCCCCTCCTTACGGGCAAGTTCCGGTCCGGATGCAAAGAGCTGCTTTAAGAACTTTTTTCTCAAATTCGCGCTTGTTCGCTCTGCAAAACGATAGCATGCTTGTTTGATGACCAAAACGGTAAAATAACGCAACAGCAAAACAACGAAAAAAAGGAGCAGATCGGAGCGGACGCTCGCAATCTGTCCTCCAGAAAAAAGACCGGATACAATCCGGCCTAGGAGTGCAGCTTGACCTATGATACAAACACCCTGAATGACGGTAAGCAGCGCAGTGACTGCAAACAGAGGCTTGGCACCTTTGTAAGACAACAATTCCCGATCCATAGATAAGCTTGGCAAAGACTCCGACAGGTTGTCATGAGCGCCAAGCGTACACATCCTTTCTTTCTGAACTTAATATTCTAGATGATGATCCTTGGTCACTCTTTTTCTGAAAACGTAATAGCTCCAAATAGAATACCCCAGAACAAAAGGCAGCAAGGTAATGGCAACGATGGTCATTACGGTTAGTGAATAAGATCCAGACGCTGAGTTATATACGGTTAGATTATACGCAGGTGTAACACTGCTAATCATCAATCTAGGGAACAACCCGACAAACAACGAAGCGACGGTTAGCAAAATGACGCCGGCATTCATACCAAATGCCCAGCCGTCACGCTTTTTACTCAAGAAGACAGCAGACAGAATCAGGACAATGACGTCAAGCGCATAGATTGGATAAAGGAATGCGCCGCGTTTCGCAAACAAATCCGTAACAAAGTACGTCACACTAATAAATGCGAGCGCTGCAACCGCCAAAATCCAGAATACTTTTTTGGCCAGCGCGCGTGCACGCTGTTGAAGTTCGTCTGTCGTTCTCAGGCAGAGGAACACGAGTCCATGGTAGAGACAAAGCAGTGTGATGAGGATGCCGCCGAGTACGGAATACGGGTGAACAATGCTTGCAAACGTCGCATGCATGTTCATATTTTTATCAATCGGAAGTCCATACACAAGGGTTGAGAAAACGACACCCCATAGGAACGGGCATAACAGACTGGCAATGAATATTGCCCAATCCCAAGTACCTGACCATTTCGGATGGTCTACTTTTGCTCTATATTCGAAAGCCGTCCCGCGTGCGATCAAGAGCAACAGCAGGAAAACAAGCGGTACATAGAAACCGCTGAATAACGTCGCATACCAATTTGGAAATGCCGCAAACATTGCACCGCCTGCGGTAATCATCCAAACCTCATTCGCATCCCAGAATGGGCCGATCGTGTTGATCAACATTCTCCGTTCCGTTTCATTTCGCGCGACAAAACGCGTGGCCATGCCAACGCCAAAATCGTATCCTTCAAGAAAAAAGAATCCGATGAACAAAACAGCGATCAATAAAAACCACAATTCATTCAGTAACAACGTGATACGCCTCCCCATCAAATGGATCATTCGATGAAACATCCTGTTTAGCATTTAGCGATGGACCTTCTTTAAAGGTGCGCACAAAAAGGTAGATCATTACTGCTGCAAGAACAGAATACATTGTGATGAACGCTATGATCGAGAAGAGCAATTGTCCTGCCGTAACATTTGGTGATACACTGGCCGCCGTTTGCATAAATCCAAAAACTGTCCACGGCTGCCGGCCAATTTCGGTCATCAGCCATCCGGACGTGCTCCCAATGAATGGAAAAGCAATCGACGCGACCATGATTCTCAAGAACCACTTGCTGTCTTGTAATTTCTTTTTCCAAAGGAGGAAGACACCGACAAGACCGATTACACAAAGCAGGCCACCGAAACCACTCATGACACGGAAGCTCCAGAACGTTGTCTTAACCGGCGGAATATAATCCCCCTTACCGTACTTCGCAACATACTCTTTCTGCAGCGTCTCCATGCCTTCTACGTTGCCGCTGAACGTTCCGTAAGACAAGAAGTCAAGCAGATAAGGAATTTTCATTTCCTGATTGTTCTTATGGTTTTTCGTGTCTATGGAAGCAATAACTGTCCATGCAGCGGGACTTCCACTATCTTTCCAAAGCCCTTCAGCAGCAGCCATCTTCATTGGCTGCGTTTGAACCAGATATTGTGCCTGAGCATGCCCGGAAAAAGCGATCGCCAGACTGGAAATAACGCCAACGATGATCGCCAGCTTAAATGATTTCAAATAAAAGGATACTTGCCTTTTTTTAAGCAAGGCAATTGCACTGATTCCGGCAACCACAAACCCTCCGGTTGCAAAGGAGCCGAAAATCGTATGTGGGAATTCCACCCATAACTGTGGATTGGTTAAAAGCGCCAAAAAGTCGTTCATTTCTGCTCTGCCATTATTGATTTGAAAACCAACGGGATGCTGCATAAACGAATTCGCGGTCAAAATCCATAATGCGGATAAGGTCGTTCCGGCCGTCACCAGCCAAATGCAGGCTAAATGTGCACCCTTGGACAATCGATCCCATCCAAACAGCCAAATACCGATGAATGTCGATTCCATGAAAAATGCGAGCAATGCCTCAATAGCAAGCGGAGCTCCGAAAACGTCCCCCATGAACCGTGAATATTCCGACCAGTTCATACCGAATTGGAATTCCTGCAGAATACCGGTAACAACACCGATTGCAAAGTTAATTAAAAAGAACTTCCCCCAAAATTGAGCCATTTTCTTGTAGATTTCATTTTTCTTAACGACATACATGGTCTCCATAATTGAAATGATAAGTACAAGACCAATTGAGAGCGGTACGAAAAAAAAGTGAAAAATCGTCGTTGCCGCGTACTGAAATCTCGCTAAACTCAATACATCAAACATGCTCTCTCCTCTTTTCAAGTGGGTACCCTTAGGTAGGGGTACCTTTTATCTCTAAAAGCAGCAATCATCTAAAATGATCCGACCGATCGGATTAAAAGTGTAACAGATGTCACAATCCACTACCTACTTTACAACTTCTTTGGCACCATTCACCCTGTCGCTCATGACAATTTTGTGAACATATCGTGACGTATTTTTATCCAAATTGTGACATTGTTCGCGTATGAACAATATGTATTTGACAAGAGAAAAAATATTTCTTGTTTTTTTGACAATCAGAAAAAAATTAAAATCAATGTGAAACTGTTTTAAAACAATTTTTCTTATGCTGAATGTGAAACATACCCGATGCCTCGTTCATAATCAAATTCGTCTTCCATGCAGCTTTGATTCATCGAACTTGAGCTTAAACGACACTTCAATCCTAAGTAGCACAGTACGTTCAAAACCATATCAGTGCTTTCCCTATGAGAAAAACCAAGTTGTGCTTGGTCCTTTATCTCCAGCCATGCGTGATGGATTCGTGTCTTTTCGGTGCTGAATCGTCGCTTCGGTTACTCGCTTGCCGCGGGCGCACCACGAGCCTCCTCAAACAGACAGGAATCTGCGGGGTCTCGTTGGCCCGCATCAACCAAGCGCGATCCCGCAGGCGCCAGAGTACCTCCGCTTTGATTCATAGTCAAGACACGGAGCTATTGATTTGAAGATGGGGCAAAATCTTATACTTTCTTTCCCTATAAAAAAAGCCGGCACTTCTGCCGGTCTGCTTGGTTCGATTAATCTCTCTTATTAAAATAGGCATTAAGCTGGCCGCGAATCATCCGCTCCCTAAGCTTCGTATCATACCGCTTATCCTCTTTTCGCTGCATCTCTTTACGCAGCTCGGAGGTCTGCATACCATCCTCCATCTTATTGGCGATATCCATGAGCGCTTCAACATCTGCAAAAGAATATTTGCGATTCCCGCGTTCCGTTCGTTCTGGAAAAATCAGTTTTCTTTTTTCATAATAACGGATCTGCCGTTCACTCAGTCCTGTCAGCTCGCAAACGGTTCCAATCGTAATCACCTTTTTATAGAGATAAGCATCTTTCTGAGAATGCGTCGCCACTCGTTCACCCCTCCACTTTCGTTGAAATGTTTTCAAAAATCACGCAATTGTGTGTAAGATAATATTACATCTACAATCGTTACAGTTCAATAACTATGTAAGATTTTATAACGAACTATTGGACGAAAAAATGAAAACGCGCTAAACTATTTATAGGATTAATGCAGACATGAAGAGGTGTGTGCAATGACGGAGACACTCACACAAAATAACGAGAAAGAAAAGAACGCCCTCATCATTAAGCTGTTGAACGAAGGGGTTTATAAAACAAAGAATCGTCAGCTTTATCAGCTGTCCTTTAATGAACTTAAAACGCTATATAAGAAGATCCTGCAGCCATAACGTGCTGAAAAGAGAAGGGTATCTCATAAGTCGATCATGACCTGAGATACCCTTCTTTCTCAACTATTTTTCCAGTCCATTTGATCCTCAAGGCAAAGCTTAAGCATCCACGGCCATGGACCATAACCGGAATCAAGGTTGATATGCCCTTGTTCAGGAATAATAAAACAGGGTAAGCAGTAAGTCAAAAAGTGACCCATATCCTCTTGTGGCAGAAAGGGATCGTTGGTAGACAATACAAACAGGCTTTTCTTAGCAGCCGCTGCAAGCGATTGTTTCGCTTCCGGCAGCGGAAAAAAATCTTGAATTTCTGCTTTTTTATGATAGGGAGAAGGCGGACAAACCATAATCACACGATCAATGCGTCGTGAAAGACGCTGCGCAGCATAGTGAATCCACAGGATGCACCCTAAGCTGTGCGCGACGACCGTTAACGGTTCGTCAGGTATCTGCTCAAGCGTTCGGTTCAGCTGATTGAGCCATACGTTTTTGAGCGGTCGATCCCAATCCGAAAATTGAGGAAACCAGACCTTCTTCCCTTTTCTTTTTAAGGATTCCGTCAGCCATTCTTGCCAATGCCCGCCCTTGCTTCCACCAAGCCCATGCAGCACAAGATAATTCATCACATGCACCTCAATTACTAAATCCATTTCATAAATGCACCTTTTTTCATTATACAACAATAAACGGATCCGGGTGATCCGGATCCGCTTATTTTCTATGAGATTGAGCAGCTCTTTTCTCTTCATCATCCCTAACACGATGTGCGAGACGGCTTGATGCGTCCGCAGCAATACTCGCAATTAAATCATCGAGAAATGTGTTGACCCGCCCACCTTTAGCCAAATCCACTTTTCCGATAATCTTCGGCTTGACTTTATCCAAATAGCCAAAGGTAGTCGCCGCGATACTTCCAAAACTTGAAACAGCTCCCAAAGCAATCGTTTCATCGACTCCGAACAATCCTTCATCTTGATCAACCAGCGATTGCAGCGGTTCGGATAACATTTTCTTCTCAGCAAAACGATCAAGTTCGATGCCGACCAAGATCGCATGCTGCAGTTCGCGCTTTGCAAGCACTGCCTTAACATTCTCCACGCAGAGTGCCTTTGTTAATCCGGACATAAACGGTTTCTGCAGATCAAATACAATCTCGGCGATATCGTCGATTTGCACGCCTCGTTCAGCTAAAGCTTTTTCGGCTGCACGTTCGACCGCCTCAGAGGTGACTCTTTTTTTATGCGCTGAGTAAAAAGTTGCACCCTCCGGAAGTCCCGGAGCATACGTCATGCTTTTTGAAAATGATTGATCTTCCATCTATTTTCTCCTTCCGAGCAGCTCGTCACAGGAATTTGAACCTGCATCGAGCAATCAATAAGTTGCAGCGTGCAGTTCTCCTCCCCTCATTTTATGCAAACCTCATTTAAAAAATGACGACTATGGTTGCGCAAAGCACAAATTCTTTGCCCTGTGTATCGACAGCTGACTTTGTGATGCACGCAAAGACCTGTACCGCTATTCTAGTCCAATGGCTCGTATCGAATCAAGAAATTCCAATGAACACATTCTTATAGGCGCATAAATTAGATGATTTGCTCTCAAACTAGATTTATGATGATTTAGAAAAGGTGGCCGTATCATGCATGAACTTATCTCAATCTCTGTGGAACTCACTGTCGGCCTATTCGCGCTGCTTCTGCTCACTAAGATGATGGGCCGAGCCTCGATGTCCGAATCAACCCCCTTTGACTTCATCTCCATGATTGTCGTCGGTGATTTTGTGAGCGATGCGATCTATGATCCGAATACACATGTCTTCAAGGTGATCTATGCCATACTGTTTTGGGGGATCGTTATTTATATCATTGACCTGATCACATTAAAGTTCAATAAGACACGCCGTTTCTTCGAAAGTCAGCCATCTCTCATCATAAAAAAAGGCCGTATTGATCGCCAAGTGATGAAGAAAAATCGTGTCGATATGAACCATTTGCAAATGCTGCTGCGCGACCGCAGCATTTTTTCTCTTCGTGAAATTGAGTATGCGGTTCTTGAGCCGAACGGCAAGGTATCCGTTATTCGTAAATCCGATAACGAGCCAACCGTCCGAAGCGATTTTTCACTGAAAGCAAAGAACGTTTGCCTTCCCGTAACGCTCATCAGCGATGGGGTCATCATTGAAAAAAATTTAGACACGCTTGGCAAAACAAAGTCTTGGCTCATGCATGAACTGAAAAACTACGCGGTTTCAGAGGCAAATCAAGTAATGTTCGCCGAGTGGCGCGATGATGACGGGCTATTCATCCAAAAGATGAGCAACTAGCTTTTTACTGATCGAAACTTTACGGATAGCATTCAGTTTATGCAGCACTTGCATGTTTCTTGACATCTTTTCTGAGATGAGAAAAACCGGGCAAAAAGCGCCCCGTCCTTACTTCCGCAGGCTGCGGAGTCTTCCTTGGCTCGCTGTTCCCGCAGGCGCCAGAGTACCTCCGCTTTGATTCTTGCCAAGACACGGGTCTATTGGTTTGAAGACAGGGCAAAATGCTAAACTTTCTTTACCTGTGAAAAAACTGCCTGTCCTTCTTTCGAAGGAAGACAGTTCTTTTTTCTCTTGAAAAGTCAGATGCTGATAATGTTGAATCCGGCATCAACATGAAGCGTTTCGCCTGTAATATTCTTAGACAAATCACTGAATAGGAACAATGCCGTATTACCAACATCTTCAGGGCTAATTGAGCGGCGAAGCGGTGCTTTTTCTTCAATCACTTTAAGTACACCATTGAAATCTGAGATACCCTTTGCAGAAAGCGTACGGATCGGTCCGGCAGAAATACCGTTCACACGAATGTTGTCCTTACCAAGATCGTTCGCCAAATATTTTACGCTCGCATCCAGGCTCGCCTTGGCAACGCCCATGACGTTATAATTTCTAACGACACGTTCCCCACCGAGATAAGTCATTGTCACGACACTGCCGCCTTCAGTCATCAGTCCTTTTGCTTCTTTAAGTACGGCAGTCAGCGAATAGGCACTGACATTTTGCGCGAGCAGGAAGCCGTCACGCGTCGTATTCATGTAATCGCCGTCAAGTTCTTCCTTCTTGGCAAAGGCAATGCAGTGCGCCAAACCGTGAATTACGCCAACATCCTCTTTAATCTTTGCAAAAGTTGCTTGAATCTCTTCATCAATGGTTACATCGCATGGATAAAAAAGGCTGTCCTTGCCATCAAGTGTTGCCGCCAGCTTTTCGACGGGTTCGCGGAACCGTTCATTATTGTACGTAAAAATCAGACGCGCTCCGGCACGATCCAGCGCTTGCGCAATGCCCCATGCTATGCTTCGTTTATTCGCAACGCCCATCACAACATAGGTACGCCCTTTAAGTGTTAATTCCATTGCAAAACCTCCCTGTATCACTTCAGTCCAAACGTTATTATATCATGAAAGCGGCGCGCGCGTCCCTTTCACAGTCGATCATCGTGTTAAGGCAAGCGGCGCAACGGCTGATTTGCGATCATAAAAAAATCCGCGGAATTTTCTTCGTTATCGGATACAAAATCGCGAACAACGACGAATGTTTTTAATTAACAATCATGAACCCTTAATGACTTCAATTCACCATTTTGTTTCTTTTTTACCCGCTTTACGCTATCATGATTAAGGATTACCAACCAATGGCTAAGTACATATTTGAGATCTATTATAAAGAAGAAGGATTAAATTTATGTTAAATCGAGATTCTCTAGCTAAAATAGACTACACACTGTTTTTTATTGTATTCTTGCTTGCTTGCATCAGCTATATTTCCATCTCCATGGCGCCGTTGAAATCAGGTGCTCCCGCTGTCGGATTGGCGTATCGTCAGGTGATCTGGTATGTTTTCAGTACTATGATTGCTGTAGCAATTATGTTCTTTGACTATGAACGTTTGAAACGCATGCACTGGATCTTTTATGGAATCGGCATGTTTTTGCTCATCGGCCTCACCTTTGCGCAACTCGGATTGCCCGTTCCTATGGTCGATAAATCGCATGGAGCAACGAGCTGGTATGCGCTGCCTGGGATCGGACAGCTTCAGCCCTCTGAGTTCATGAAACTATTTATGATTGTCTCGATTGCGACAACCATTGACAAGCATAATGAAGTTTATTCCATCCGTGGTTTACGAGAAGACCTGCTGCTGCTCGGTAAAATTGCGCTGGTTTCATTACCGCCTTTTTTTCTCGTGTTTATTCAGCCTGATCTTGGAACAGCTTTAGTCATGTTCAGCATTATTCTTTCAATGACAATCGTCAGTGGCATTAATTGGAAATTAATTGTTTCAATTCTGATAACATTGACGGCAGGTCTTGCTTTTTTCGCGATCAGCTGGTTTCATTTTCCACAGATCATTAATATTTTTCTTAAATCGCACCAAAAAGACCGTTTTTTGGCATGGCAGGATCCAGAGCGTTATTCCTCTGAACAAGGCTATCAGCTCCTTCAGTCGATCCGATCAATTGGATCAGGAGAATTTTTCAATCATCAATTTAATTCGGCGATATCGCTTCCGGAATCGTACAATGACTTTATTTTCGCTGTCATTGGCGGCGGTTTTGGGTTTGTCGGTGCAGTCACCGTTATCTTGCTGTTCTTTCTATTAATTTCGCGTGTGATCAAAGCCGGAGCTGAAACCCATGATCCATTTGGCAGCTATATCTGTACAGGCATCATTGGCATGATCATGTTTCAAGTTTTTGAAAACATTGGAATGACGATTCAAGTGATGCCGGTCACCGGGATCACACTTCCTTTTCTCAGCTATGGGGGAAGTTCACTGCTCTCCAGTATGATCTGTATCGGTTTAGTGCAAAGCATCCGCCTTCAAACGCAAAAATTTATGTTCTCCTAAACAGCCGCGCGCGGCTGTTTTTTATAAAGAAAGCAAGTACATGGCTTTGAACTTGCTGAAGGGAACTTCCGCTTTTTCTGATACAGAAATCAAACTTATGAAGCGGGCGCAATTGGAGAAAATAGGTGAGAAGGCTCGATACGGAGGATGAGGGATATGTACGACGTCATTGGTGATGTTCATGGCTGTTATCGGGAGTTTGTTCGTCTCACAGAGAAGCTCGGCTATCAGTGGACGCAGCATCTGCCCATTCATCCCGATCAGCGAAAGCTGGTTTTTGTCGGTGATATTGCCGACCGCGGTCCGGATTCTCTGCAAATGATCCGGACCGTCATTGAATTGGTTAATCATGAGCTTGCTTTGTATGTGCCCGGCAATCATTGCGATAAACTTTATCGCTACTTCATTGGCCGCCGCGTTCAAATTGCCCATGGGCTTGAAACAACGGTTCATGAGTTGGAACAGTTGGACACACAATCGTACAAAAGAATAGCAGAACAATTTCAGAAATTGTACCAGAAAGCGCCGCTGATCTTGTATCTTGATCAGCAGCGCTTGGTGGTCTGCCATGCCGGCATCAGGCAGCAGGATCTCTTTAAACCGATAAACAAGAAAATCAAAAGTTTTGCGCTCTATGGCGACGTAACCGGAAAAACGGATGCTGATGGGCTTCCTGAACGTCGCGACTGGGCGGTCAATTACCACGGTAAAGCGCTGATTGCTTATGGCCATACGCCCGTCGTCCGTCCACGCTGGAAAAATAAGACGGTTAATCTAGACAGCGGATGCGTCTTTGGCGGCCAATTAAGTGCACTGCGCTATCCGGAAATGGAGCTAGTCTCCGTAGACTCAGCGATGCCGCGCATTCCTGAGCGGTTTAGATCTTTTCCAGATTGACCGGCTCATGCATCAGACGCAGCATATCCTCCGGGCATTGCTGGTGCACATGCATCCGCTCACCTGTAAATGGATGCATAAACGATACTTCAAAACTGTGCAGCGCCTGGCGGTTGATCAGCGTCAACGGCCCACCATACAAGTCGTCGCCCAGCAACGGATGGCCAATTGAAGCAAAATGCACGCGAATCTGATGGGTCCGGCCAGTCTGCAGACGGACAGCAACCAGTGTCCAATCCGCAGATCGCTGCAACACTTTGTAATGTGTGATCGCTCGTCGCCCTTCGCGCCAATCAACACATCGCTCAATCGCGCTCCCTTCTTTCCGACCGATTGGCGCGTCAATCACGCCCTGATCTTGATCGATCGTCCCTTGCACGCAGGCAAGATATCTGCGATGAATGTCTCTTTTTTTCTGCATTTTAAAAAACCGTTCATGACTGAAACGATTTTTCGCAACCAGCATCAAGCCTGACGTATTGCGGTCCAGCCGATTGATGATATGAACCGTTGACGCCAAATGCTGCGCATGAAAATAATAAAGCAACCCATTTGCTAAAGTTCCCGACGGATACAGTTGTGAGGGTATCACCGGGATACCCGCCGGTTTATTGACAATCAGCACAACATCGTCTTCATAAACAAGATCAAGCGGCAACTCATTTTCTGCTAGAAACGCGCTAGGCGTCTCTGGAGGAAAAATAATTTGCAATTTTTCGCCTTCCTGAAGGACATGACGCACGGAACGTTCTTGTCCATCCACAAGCAGTTTACCGCCTTTGTATTTAATCGCCGATAGGGCGCGCCTTGAAATACGGATTTCTTTTTTTAAATAGTCACGCATGATCATGCCGTGTTCTGAAGCACTCATGATCTTCTCAATCATAAAACACTTTTCCATGACAACCGGAACAAGGTTCCTCATTCACGTCCTTATTCTATATAGTTTAACCAATAAACGAGTCGCGAACGCGCCGCCAGAACGGGAACGGACGGAAACGCGCAAAGCGAATCTTTTCTTCCGCTACACCGAATTCAATTTTTTTCACATCCTCATGCACACGAGACAAATGATCGACGGAAAGGGTAAACGCTCGATCAGCAACCGGCATAACCTGACAGTGATGGTGCTGCGGCAAGATTAGCGGTGAACCCACCGTACGAAAAACACGATTATTAATGGATGCGATTTCGGTCAGCTGAATTGAAGGCAAAGAAGGATGAACCAGCGCTCCGGACAATCCTTTGTTATATGCGGTTGATCCGGTCGGTGTTGAAAAACACAACCCGTCTCCCCGGAAGCTTTCAAACTTCTCGCCTTTGATCAAAACGTCCGCAACGAGCAAGCCGGAAGCGCTGCGTACCGTGCATTCATTGAGCGCCAGCAAATCGTCCGGTTTCACGTTGCTGCTATAATGCACACCAATATGCAGCAGCGGATATTCCACCAAGTCAAAGCGCTTTCCAATGATCGCTTCAACCAATTCGTCCACTTCTCCCGATGTCCAGTCTGCATAGAAACCTAAATGCCCGGTATGTACGCCTACAAAAGCAGTCGTGTTCAAACGATGCGTGTAGGTGTGAAACGCATGCAGAAGTGTCCCATCGCCGCCGATTGAAATCACTAAATCCGGTTCATTCTCATCATAAATCATTTGCTTTGCTTTTAGTTGATCCAGTATTTGCCTATGTAATTCAGATGATAATGGATCGTCTTTGTATTCAATCGCAAACTTTTTTAAACTTCCTGCGGGAATATTTCTTATATGAAGCGCTGAATCACTCATTTTCTATGAACTCCTTCCTATTGCTTAGTTCGGAAGCCTCTTCATCCATGATTCACGACTCCTGTTCGCTATTTTTCTGATTAAAGCGCAACTGAGCCACCTGAATTTCATCGCGAATCTGCGACATTTCTTCATCAAGTCGAAAAGCAGCTTCAGCCGCTCGCAGCAATCTTTTTTTCACATCTGTCGGAATCTTGCCATTATATTTATAATTCAATGAGTGCTCAATTGTTGCCCAGAAATTCATCGCCAGCGTGCGTACCTGAATTTCAACAAGAATTTTCTTCTCTCCGCTTACCGTCTGAACCGGATACTGAACGACTACATGGTAGGAGCGGTAGCCACTCTTTTTCTTTTCGCTAATATAATCACGTTCTTCCACAACGATAAGATCGGTGCGGCTTCGGATCAGTTCAACCACACGGCGAATGTCGTCTACAAATTGACACATCACACGAATGCCCGCTAAATCCTGCATCTGCGTGTTGAGTTGCGTCAAGGGAATCCCCTTACGCCGGGCTTTTTCAATGATACTTGGTATTGGTTTCACACGACCGGTGACAAATTCGATCGGCGTATTTTCTGAGGTTACTTCATATAATTCACGGTAACCGCGTAGTTTCACTTTGAGTTCATCAACTGCCTGTTTGTAAGGCGCCAGAAAAATATCCCACTCCATTTCGATCACTCCATCTCGTCCAAAACAAGAACAACGTACGTTCAAATGTTGCGCTCTCCGCCCGAAAATGAGCAGCTCTCAGTTGTTTCTTCCCCCCCATTATGTCATAATTTAGAAGAAGTTACGAATTTATGTGATCGATTTGAAGGCGGGAAATAACGCGATGAGTCACGAATTAGAAATTGAATATAAAAATATGCTGACGGCTGAGGAATTTGCCAAACTCTGCACAGCATTTAAAAAAGACGAACCATCCTTCTTTAAACAAATAAATTACTATTTTGATACACCGACTTCCGCCTTGAAAAATAAGAAAACGGTGCTGCGTATCCGTGAAAGCAGCGGCACACATGACTTTACCCTAAAGCAGCCTCATAGCGGAGTGATTCTTGAGACACACCAGCAGCTGAGCGACGAAGAAAGCCGTTCAATGATTCAGTTAGGGATTGTCCCGTCAGGAGAAATTGAACAGGCCATGACTAAAATTGGCGTCGATGTCGATCAGCTTGTTCTTATCGGCGAACTGACGACAAAACGCTGCCAGTTCCCCTATCATTCCGGAGAACTTTTTCTCGATCACAGCGTCTACCTTGACCACAGTGATTATGAATTAGAATTTGAAGCTGCGGATGCACAATCCGGACCAGCTGTTTTTAATACTTTGCTGCACACCTTTGCGATTCCGCGTAGGCCCTCGCAAAGCAAAATGATGCGTCTGAATCAAGCCATTAAAGCCAGAAGGAGCTGAGAGAATAATGACCGTCAATCCAAGTACAATGGCACAACTGTTGTCCTTATCACTCTGTTCCGGAATTCAAAATCAATCATCCGATCAGCAATCACCTTTTTCCAGTACGGATCATGATGCTACGCAGTTATTCGGTTCGCTGCTCGCAATGATGATGAACGATTCCTATTCAACCAGCGGTTCGGGGCGGTCCATCCCCTCCGAACGCGCTTCATCTGCTTCGTCCATTTCAAGTACAAATTCGGATCAGATGCTGTGGCAACAATTAGCCGACACCCTACCGGCGCTGAACATCACGGATTCCTCAAAAAAATCAGATTCAGGTTATGACATGATCATCCAAGAAATGAGCACAAAATATTCCGTGCCCGCACCGCTGATCCGCTCAGTCATTGATACGGAATCCGGCGGAAATCCAAGTGCAACCAGTTCATCTGGGGCAATGGGCCTGATGCAGCTGATGCCTAGTACAGCAGCTGATTTAGGGGTCACAAACCCTTATGACCCTGCACAAAACATCGAAGCCGGCACTCGTTATCTGAGTCAATTGATTAAGCGCTACAACGGAGATAACCGCTTAGCGCTCGCTGCCTATAATGCCGGTTCAGGCGCGGTACAAAAGTATGGCGGTATCCCTCCATTTCCTGAAACTCAGGCTTATGTCAGCAAAGTACTGAGCAAGGTTCAACAAACCTATGTATGAAGGGCGGTATCCAATCATGGATGATGAAAGACTGAAAGCAATTGAAGCCAAGCTGTCTGCCATTGAAAAGGAACTTCATGAATTAAATGAAGCGAAGCAAAGACCGCACTTTGCTTCGAATACCATTTGGGCATTGATTCCTATTGTTGCAATTATCATGTGGGGTCTTCAAGGACTTTTCTGATCGTCTTATTGCTAGAAAACACCCTCGAATCCATTCGATTGGATTCGAGGGTGTTTCTTTAAAGACATCCTTTTAATAGCTGCTGTCGTCGACTTGATCGAGCCAATCGGTCACAGATGCGACAACCGACGCAACACAGCCCGCTTTGAACGGTGATTCTAATCCGGCCGTCTTCACGAGCTCCAAGAAAGACTTGCTTCCGCCCTGCTTGCACAGGTTTAAATAGTCCTTCCATGCCGCATCATAATCTTCCTGTGATTTCTTCCAAAATTCAAACGCACAGACTTGGGCCAAAGTGTAGTCAATGTAATAGAATGGCGATTCATAAATATGACCTTGGCGCTGCCAGAAACCGCCCTTTTCCAAGAATTCAATCCCGTCATAGTCACGATCCGGCAAATATTTTTTCTCAATCGCCTTCCAAGCTTGTTTCCGCTCAGCCGGGGTCATTTCCGGATGCTCGTAAACAACATGCTGGAATTCATCAACACTCACCCCATAAGGAAGGAACAGAAGTGCATCGCTTAAATGTGAGAATCTCCTTTTATTTGCATCCTCTTTGAAGAACAGATCCATCCACGGCCAGGTAAAGAATTCCATACTCATCGAATGAATTTCGGCCCCTTCAAATGTCGGCCAGCGATATTCCGGAATCTCTGTGCGTGTCGTATAGACCTGAAATGCATGCCCCGCTTCATGAGTCAGCACGTCAATATCCCCGGCTGTACCGTTAAAGTTTGAAAAAATAAATGGTGAGTTATAGTCAAAAATATATTCGCAATAGCCGCCGCCCGCTTTTCCTTGAGTTGCCAGCAGATCCATCAGATGATGATCTAGCATGAATTGGTAAAACGTTCCTGTCTCCGGCGAAAGTTCCGCGTACATCCTCTTTCCATTTTCAATGATCCACTCTGAATTTCCCTTTGGAGCAGCATTTCCTGTGGTGAATTGATACGGAACATCGTAATAGTATAATTGATCCGTACCAATCCGTTTGCGCTGCCGCTCATAAAGCTTACTTGCCGCCGGCACAACGTATTTGCGAATCTGTTCGCGATAATTCTTGACCATCTCGCGGTCATAACCGATCCGCGCCATTCTGTAGTAACTCAGATCAGCATAGTTGGAAAAGCCAAGCTTCCGGGCAATCTCCGTCCGAATCTTCACCAACTGATCATAGATCTCATCAAACGCTTGTTCATGTTCGGCAAAATAACCGAAATAAGCTTCAAGTGCCGCTTTTCTTTCTTTCCGATCGGCAGATTGTTGGAAAGGCGTAAGCTGAGCCAGCGTCCGTTCCTCGCCCTTAAATGGAATCTTCGCAGCGGCAATCAGCTTGGTGTACTTGGAGGTCCACTTATTTTCCTGCTGCATAAGCGGAATCACTTCAGGGGAAAAACTTTTAAGCTGTGCTTCGGCAAGTGCAAAAAGCTGTTTTCCCCATTTTTTCTCCAACTCTGCGCGAAATGGCGAGTCAAGCAGCAGTCTATAGAACGCGGTCGTCTTTCCTTCAAAAATCGGCATGGTTTCATCAGCAAAGTCATTTTCCTTTTTATAAAAAGGATCCTCCGTATCGATGGTATGCCGAATTCCAACAAGCTGGAACATGGTATCCAAATGCTTGCGCATACGATTGATCGCTTGAGCCGCACAAATCGCATCATCTAAGTTTGCAGCGTGCTCAAACGCATCAAAAGCTTTGCCGAATGCCCCTTCATAGTTTGCGACATCCGGGCGCTCATACTTATAATCTTCAAACACCGTCACTGCAAAAACACCCCTTTTTCCATTCCTTCTCTTCTTTCCATAGCTTAACTATTATAT
This sequence comes from Sporolactobacillus terrae DSM 11697, assembly GCF_000648615.1. Taxonomy (GTDB): domain Bacteria; phylum Bacillota; class Bacilli; order Bacillales; family Sporolactobacillaceae; genus Sporolactobacillus; species Sporolactobacillus terrae. Next base: position 37,209 of record NZ_JFZC01000026.1, read on the forward strand.
AAAGAAAAATGAGCAGCGCCAAGTTTCAGACGCAACGCCACCATTTACGCAAAAAAACCGGTACCTGCCCGTGTTGATCGGTGCAGCACCGGTTTTGCGTCTTCAAGACTAGAGTAGTCAGATATGCTGACTTGCAATGCTGTGATGGTGATTGTGATGGTGCCGGCGATAGCGGTGACATGCTCCATTCAATACCATTCTCCGTACAAAATAGCAAAGCGTCATCCCGATGGTACATAACAGCGCTATTGCAATAACCAAGCCCGTCCATCCATACCATTCAAGGAACAAGCCGCCAACAGATCCAACCACGCTGGAGCCGACATAATAGAACAGCAGATACAATGAAGAAGATTGCGCCTTCTCACGTCGATTCGCCAGGATGCCGACCCAGCTGCTAGCCACCGAATGGCCACCAAAGAAGCCAAACGTAAACATCGCTAATCCGAAAATTTTAACAGCCAAGAGCGACGACATTGTAATCACCAGCCCGCCGATCATCATGATCAGACAGAGACCAATCACCCCGGAACGGCTCGTATGATCGGACAATCGTCCCATCCAAGTGGAGCTGAATGTTCCAACAAGAAAGATAACAAAAATAAACCCAATCAATGTCTGGCTTAAATTATAGGGCGGCTCCAAAAGCGGAATACCGAAATAATTGTAAATCGTTACGAAACTGCCCATCAGAATAAAGCCTATTAAGTATAAGAAAACCAGAGCCGGTGACTCAATATTTTCAAGAAATCCCGCCGTTGTTCGTTTCATCGATCCGCGTCTTGAATCAAAGTGTTTTGATTTTGGGAGCAGGATCATGAACAGCCCACACATGACTAAGTTGAGTAAGCCTAATAGAGCGATGGCCGTATTCCAAGAAAAAGCATCACTGAGTGAGCCGACAATCAAACGTCCGGCTAATCCGCCCAGACTGTTGCCGCTGACATAAATGCCAATCACATAGCCGAGTACCTTCTTGTCAAATTCTTCGTTTATATAAGCCATCGCAATGGACGGATAGCCTGCAAGCAGCGCGCCCTGAACAAAGCGAACCGCAATTAAAAGCGGCAAGTTCTGAATAAAGCCAACGGTAATTGAAAGAAATGCAGACGACACAAGAGCAAGAATCATAACTTGCTTTCGATCATACATCCCTGAAGTAAACGAGACAAATAATAGGAAGATCGCCAGTGCACCGGTTGCAGCAGACAAAGACAAACTTGCTGCAGCCGGTGGAACGTTAAATTGCGCGGCAATAACAGCAATAACCGGTTGCGTACAATAAAGATCGGCAAACATAATAAAGCTTCCCAAAAATAAAGCCACTAATGTCTTTTTAAAGGCTTTACTTTCAGGCGATATAAAATCCATGTAAAACGACATCCTTTCTGTTTCTGTTTGTAACATTCATACTATGACAATATCGATTCATTGTCTAATAAATTCTGTAAATCGTATTGATGCACAGAACGTGTTAATGAGCGACATGCCAAAAATTGTTTTTCTCGGCAAGATATATGCGATTTTCCGCTGCAACTATGGTACTATATAGGGTACACCTTATAATATAAAAACCGTCAATTTTGTGACGGTTTATTTAGGGCCTGAAACAAGCAGGAACATTATCCTGTTCCGATACTATTTTCCTATATTCTAGGAGTGATCATTCATGGAGTGGCAACAGATTGAATATTTTCAAAAGGTCGCTCAGCTGCAACATATGACGCAAGCGGCGGAAGATCTGTCAATCTCACAACCTGCATTAAGCCGGTCAATTGCCCGGCTGGAAGAAGAACTTGGCATCCCTCTTTTCGAAAGACAGGGAAGAAGCATTATTTTAAATCAGTACGGCAAAGTGCTTTTAAAGCATGTAAACCGAATCCTCAAAGAAATCGATGATACAAAAAAAGAAATACAATCGCTGCTCGATCCTGAGTACGGCGAGGTATCCCTTGGTTTTCTTCACACGCTGGGTGTCAATATGATCCCTAATATCCTCCGCACATTTCAAAAAGAGCATGCAAACATCAAAATTAAACTCTATCAAAATAACAACGTCTCGTTGCTGAAGCAGCTTCAGGCAGGAGAAATTGATCTCTGTCTTGTTCATCACTCCTATGAAGACCCGCATATTCAATGGGAAAAATTATGGGATGAAGAATTGTTTCTGATGGTCTCTGCATCGCATCCGCTCGCGCGCCGGGAATCGATTACCCTAGATGAAATTCAATCGGAGCCGATGATTGCCTTAAAAGAAGGCTTTGAGCTGCGCAAAATTGCGGACAAACTCTGTCGCAAAGCAAACTTCACACCGAACATCACATTTGAAGGTGAAGAAGTGACCACACTGGCGGGACTGGTCGCCGCAGGACTCGGTGCCGCTCTGATGCCGGATCTAAAGGATATCGACCATAGCAAAGTGGCCAAGATCCATGTTCGCTGGCCCAGCTGTTCGCGTCAAATTGGGCTTTCCTGGTATGAAGATCGCCCGCTGTCACCCGCCGCTGCTCACTTTAAACGTTTTGTCTTTACGCATTATCGAAAATAAAAAAGCGCTTCTTGGCCAGTAAATGCCAAGAAGCGCTTTTTGGTTGTCGTATCAAAAATCCATAATAACAGCAGCTTGCTTATTTTACTGCTGATGAATGAAAGAGTTTCTGGAAATGTTCATAATCCTGATATCCTAATGTTTTTTGCGCTTTTTGCGTGTGCTCGCCGTGTTTCATCGCTTGAACCGCTCGCTGCTGCTCTTCTGTGTGAAAGGTACCGATGATCTTGTTTGTCTCCAAAATATTTGTGAAGGCATTGGGATCAATGGCTTTAATCAGGCGTTCGATCTTGTAGAGTTCGTAATGGCTGATGACGATCATCAAAGTGGTCTTCTTAGATCCGGTAAATCCGCCGTATGAAGGAATCACCGTTATACCGCGATCAAATTGGTCTTGTATCGCCTTAGTCAGACGCTTCGACTCGTTGGTAACCGTCATCACCGTCAACTTTTGATACTTCGTGTGAATCATATCGATCACATAGCTGTTTACAAAGCGTGAAATTAATGTATACAGAGCATATTGCCACTCATAGACCGCACCCGCAATCACAATAATGATACCGTTTAAGATCAGAAAATATTTTCCTGAAGAGGCATTGCGATTGCGCCGCGTCAAATAGATCGCGATGATATCCAGCCCACCGGTTGAAATTCCATATTTCAGTGCCACACCCACTCCGATCGCGGAAATCATGCCGCCAAAAATAGAATTGAGCAGCAAGTCTGAGGACAGCGGGTGTATCGGCAAAACGGTCAGAAAAAACGACGTTAAGACTACGGTAATGAAACTAAACAAAGTAAAGCTCTTCCCTACCTTGAACCATCCTAGAAGGGCAATCGGCAAATTCAAGATCAAGACCAGCAGCCCAATGGAAAGATGAATATGCGCGCTGTCAAGCAAAATATCGGAAATCAGCTGGGCTGCACCATTGATACCTGCCGCATAAACATGGGCTGGAACAAGAAATAAATTCATGCTCAATGCACACAAAAAAGCAGCACAAACTGCAATCACTAATTTTTTTATTAGTTCTCCAAATGTAAAGCCAGGTAGCATCTTGTTCTTCCTTCTTCATTTGATATGATTCACTTATTATTGATCTCCCTTAATTCCCCGGGTCTCACATTATAACACCATGAGTATTGGATTCAAGCTTGGGAAACATTTTCCTAATTATTTTATTTGTCACACTAAACGAATGATTCAGCCATGGATTCAACGTGAACACAAGTGATGAGAAAACCCCTGAGTTGCCCTTCACGATCGGAACTTGTTACAATAGATAAAGCTTAAACAGTGCTTTTTTCACACGTGTTTTGTCTGAGTCAATGAATAAGTTGACGAGAATATCATAAAGGAAGGCTGAATTTAGCAATAATGAATCACGCTATAATGAGAGAGATCACTTCGACTATTGGCAAAGCTTATTTGAATCCAGCGTCTTTTTTTGACCCCGTTTATTTAAAATTTCTTCGAGAGGTGGGGATTTCATGACACACTTTAATGAAGGAATGACATGTGAGGGAGCACTGGGCAACGAGTCATGTTCACTAAAAAACGGTAAAAAGCGGTCTTTTCAACGCGTCGAGATTCTGATGTTTATCGATCCGCTTTGTCCGGAGTGCTGGGGATTTGAACCTTTGCTCAAAAAATTTCTTCTTCAATATCATAAGTATATTGACTTTCGTATCTTACTGACAACTAATCATGATACGGCAAATTGCTGCCGATTTCACCAAGCCAAGAAAATTGCTGAGGAATGGGACAAATATGCGCGTCTGACCGGTATGTGCTGCGACAGCGACGTATGGCTTGAAAACCCTCCCTCTCTTTATTCGATTGCCTATGCTATTAAGGCTGCCGAATTTCAAGGGCGCGCGGCAGGTCAAATGTTCCTAAAGCGAGTGCGTGAACAAATCTTTTTGAGAAAACAAGGCTTAAATCAATTTGACGAGCTTCTCAAGGTCGCTCGTCTCGCCGGATTAAATGTACAGGAATTCTCAAATGACTTTCACTCCTGCCGGCCGATCAAAGCATTTCAGTGCGACCGTAAATTAGCCAATGAGCTGTCCATTACCGAATTGCCGACTCTGGTCTGTTCAACACCATGTAATGATTCAGAAGCCATTAAAGTGAACGGTCATTATCCTTACTCAGTCTATGTACAGATTCTTAGCGAATTATTAAACGAGCGGCCGATTCCCGCCTCGAATATTCCGCTCAAAGATTACTTTAAACAGCAATTTTTCCTAACCACTCAGGAAGTTGCCGTTATCTATGACCTATCCGAAGACGAGGCATTAAAGGAATTGCACAAACTGCAGCTGCAACAAGTTATCGAGCCGATTATGTTAAAAACCGGACAGTACTGGTCCTATCTTACTCGTGCGAACTAAAAGCTGCATAGCGAAACAGATCGCCCTGCTTCCGCTTGGACAGCAGGGTTTTTTCTTGTCTTTCAAACCACTTATCTCATTATACAGAACATATGTTTTTATTTCCAGTATTAAAAGAACGTTTGTTCGTGTATAATAAATCCATAGTTAATGAATGGAGGTGGTGCAGATGGATCATACAATTTTTCTGATCGATATGCAGACGTTCTATGCTTCTGTTGAAAAGATGGACTTTCCGGGATTTAGGAGCAAACCTTTAATTGTTGCGGGCGATCCAAAGCAGCGCAGCGGCATTGTGCTTGCTGCCTGCCCCATCGCCAAGCAATTCGGTGTGCTGACCGCCGAACCGCTTGGACAGGCATTGAACAAATGCCCACAGGCCATCGTCCGTCTGCCGCGCATGCAGCACTATATTAACATGTCTGCCGCGGTGACCCGCTTTCTCCAACACTATACCCATTTGGTTGAACCTTACTCGATCGATGAACAGTTTATGGATGTGACTTCAAGTCTGAACCTTTTTGGTGATCCGCTGACCCTTGCTCAAAAAATCCAACAAGACATGCAGCGGCGTTTCGGGATCTACGTACGAATTGGAATCGGACCAAATAAGGCACTGGCAAAAATGGCATGCGACCATTTCAGCAAAAAGAATCAAACGGGCATTTCTCTATTAAATAAAAGGAATATGGAAAAAAAATTATGGGCGCTGCCGATCGGTGCACTTTTTGGGGTTGGGCAGCGAATGGAACAGCACTTCATCGGGATGGGCATTCGCAAAATCGGCCATCTCGCCCGTTTTCCGGTCGACCTGCTGCGCAAACGCTGGGGCGTGAACGGGGAACTGCTCTGGCAAACCGCTCATGGATTGGACGCATCTCCAGTCTCGCCAAATACATTTATCGACCAAAAAGCAATCGGACATCACCTAACACTTCCCTACGACTACACTGATCAACAAGCGATTCGTGTCATTCTTCTTGAATTAAGCGAAGAAGTGGCGGCTCGTGCCCGCTCAGAAAGGTATATGGGAAGTGTTGTCTCTATAGGTGTGTCCGGTCCCTTTGAGCAGCACAATGGCTTTCATCGCCAAATCACATTGCCTTATGCAACAAATTTTGGTTTGGACATTTACCATGCGGTTCATCGTCTTTTCAACGAAAGTTGGAACCGCCAGCCCATTCGCGCCGCGGCCGTAACGCTCAGTGATCTTCAAAAAAGTACGGAAACGTTTCAATTGGATCTGTTTGCACGGATTGAAGAAAAAGCGAGGCTGAGCGCTGCAGTGGACCGTATTCACTGCAAGTATGGCAGAACAGCACTCTTTCGAGGAGCATCCCTTCTGCCAGCCAGTCAGCTTCGTGTACGTGCAGGTAAAATTGGAGGCCACTTCAGATGAACGATCATGATGTATCTCTTCCCGCATCGGAAATGAGCAAAGATGAAACCCGTATTGCTGCTGAATACATGCTTCTGCCGCTGATTAAAAGAGCTTTCGTCCATGACCGCAAAGCACTTGCAGCTTCGGATACCAAATTTAAGCACCTTTATTTAGAAGTTCTTGACGATATGACGGAACAGGTCAGAGCAGATCTGATAAAAAATAAACAAGAACTTTTTGACCAGCAGATGCAGATGATTCGTCACGACTGGTTCTGCTATGAGGTATATGCACGCGGGCGTTTATTTGAATTGGTCTATCAAAAAAGTGTAGCAATGGATTGGATCTATGAGCGTGTACGCAGTTACCTTCGTCCTTAAGCCCCCGCTGCATGTTTTCGCATAAGCTGTCATAGGCTTGTTTTAAACAAGCTGCGGAGGTTGAACCCGATGAAATTGGTTATGCTCTGTCTGTTGTTTGTAATGGCGGTCCTTTGCTTTGGTTATTTTCTGCTTGGATTGCTGCATTTAGAATCCCTGTTCTTGTCCGGAATCCTTTTCTTTACCCTTATTTTTTTGATTGTTCGCATGCTCACGTGGAATCAGAAGCGCAGCCGCTAAAAGAGGGCGTCTCAAAAGTCAAGTTCTGACTTTTGAGACGCCCTCTTAGTCCATTTTTCAGGTTTCAGAAAAGCAAGCGTTCCGTTTCATCAAGAACATTCGCAAATACATCCATTGCCTGCTGCACCGGTTTCGGTTCAGCCATATTTACGCCTGCTTTTTTAAGAATTTCAATCGGCGATTCCGAACTTCCCGATTTGAGGTAGTTCTTGTAGCGTTCAACAGCCGGTGTCCCTTCCTGAAGAATTTGCGCAGACAGTGCTGAGGCAGCGCTGAACCCCGTTGCATATTGGTAAACATAATAGTTGTAGTAGAAATGCGGGATTCGTGCCCATTCCAGACCAATTTGCGGATCAACAACGATATCCGGTCCAAAATAAGTTTTATTCAAATTGTAGTAGGTTTCAGTCAAAAGATCCGCCGTCAATGCTTCGCCTGCACGAACTTTTTCATGAATGATGTGTTCGAATTCGGCAAACATGGTCTGCCTGAAGACCGTGCCTTTGAAGCCTTCCAACTGATTGTTGAGCAAATACAGTTTTCTTTTCTTATCATCGGTGTGATTGAGCAAATAGTGATTCAGCAATGCTTCGTTGCAGGTGGAAGCCACTTCTGCAACAAAGATCGAGTAATCGGAGTACGGATACGGTTGGCTGGTGCGTGAATAGTAACTGTGCATCGAATGGCCAAGTTCATGAGCCAGCGTGAACATGCTGTCGATGTTATCCTGCCAGTTCAGCAAGATGTACGGCATCGTGCCGTAGCTTCCGCCCGAGTAGCCGCCGCTCCGCTTGTTTTGCGTTTCACGGACATCAATCCAGCGTTTCTCAAATCCGTCTCGAATGCTATCCAAATAGTCTTCACCAAGCGGTGCAAGCGCTTTGAGCACGATTTCTTTTGCCTCATCATAGGTGACCTTGATTTTTGCATTCGGCACCAGCGGCGCATAAAGATCATACATATGCAGCTCATCCACTTGCAATGCTTTTTTACGCAGTGCTACATAGCGGTACATCAATGGCAAATGTTCATGAATCGTTTTAATCAAGTTATCATACACTGCTTCAGGAATATCATTTCGGAACAAAGCAGCTTCACGTGCCGATGTATACTTGCGCGCATTAGCATAGAACGAATCGCGTTTGATTTGTCCGCTCAAAGTGGAAGCGAGTGTATTTTTAAACGCACCGTACGTTTTATAGACGCCTTCAAACGTATCTTTGCGCACCTGTCTGTTCTCGCTTTCCATAAGCGTGCCGTAGCGACCATGTGTAATTTCAACATCCTGTCCGGCTTCGCCTTTGATCGTCGGAAACTTCAAGTCCGCATTATTCAGCATCCCAAACGTAGTCGATGACGCATCGGTAACCTCTTCAACAGCAGCAAGCAGTGCTTCTTTTTCACTGTCAAGCACATGGGGGCGCGTCCTGATGATTTCGTCAAGTGCATGGCGATAGAGCTGCAATGACGTGCTTCCTTCAACGAATTGTTTCAGCCGTTTGGGATCAATTGCCAGAATTTCCGGAACGATAAAGGCCAGCTTGCTGCCGGCAACTGCAGCAAGACTGCTCGCCCGGTCATGAAGAGCCTGAAACGTTGCATTTGCCGTGTTTTCATCATTTTTCATATGTGCATACACATAAACCTTGTACAACAATTCGGTGACTTCATCTTGCTTTTTCAATAATGCATATAAGGAATCGGCTGACTCGCCGATTTTCCCCTTAAACTGTTCGGCTTCAGCGATCAGCTCTTTCACTTTTTCAAAAGCCTGCTCCCAAGCAGCAACACTCGGGTAGATCGCTTCCAAATCCCAAGTTTCTTCAACCGGTATATCCTCTCGTTTTGGGAGGGCGGTCGTTTTCCCTTCAGCCATTGCGGCACCTCCGTATTTCATGTATTTACCAATAATTATATCCTACTTCTTTTTGAACATTTGCGCAAAAATTTGCTTATTCTTTGAGCGGATCATCAAGCAGTGCCGCTTCTAACTGTACCAGCGTTTGGCGATCCTGCTTGAGACATTCAGTGAACGTTGTTTCGTTCACTTGATACGGAAACAAACGATAAGATGCGCCGCTCTGTTCAGCAACACGCAAACGTACCAATTGTGTTAAATAGACAGCAATCAGCTGCCCGGCTGTTTTAGTGGGACATAGTGGAAGCGGGCGAAGCGCGAATAAATCAGCAACCCCTCTTCGGCTTGCTTCTTCAAGCATCCGTTCGGGCGTAAACCAATAGCCGGGTTGGATTCGGCCGAGCAAAAGAACCAGCCACATCTGCCAAAGCAAAGGAGGATTCAGAAAATAAACGAACGAATGATGCGGCAAGCCGACATAACTCGGGAACCAAGCAAAGTGCTGACGAAATTGATAGACTTGACTGCGCAAAAGATATTCTTCACGAGTCATACGCAAAGGACGTGCAAGTCTTTTTCTTTTCTTCATGGTAAGCCAAAGTCGTATAAATGGTTCGGGTGCAAAATCGAGATGAGGGGCAAGCAATTGATAGGGCTTGCATTCAGACAGTATACAGTAACTTTGCTGGGAAATAAAATAAGTTTTTGACAATGGAGTCAGGCAGGAAGCTAGAAGAAAACATTTTGTCGAAGCATTATAAAACCAGATAAAATAGGGTGAAGAAAACGGATGTTGTGATGAAGCAGCTCTAGATCGGCGAATCGCCATCGAAACGAAACCGGAGAGGCGGATCATGTTTCGTTTGTAGCTGTAATGATGCGTACCAATAATCCAAATCGGGGTTATATGCCTTTGAAGATAACCAATTGACCGTTCTGCTAATCGTTTTTCCGGTATCGCGCTGCACTGATACTCAAGCGCTGTCGGTTCGATCCCGGGCAGATACACATCCGGCCTCTGGTGCAGTTCGGGTAAATAGTATTCCAAACGGGGCGCTCTTCCGGCGGAACGGCTCCAATGAAACAGATCATATTTGCCGGCTAAATGCGCCTCTGTCTCAGGTTCATTCTCTACGAGACACGTATGATGCGGACGATGTGCAAAATGCCAGCGCCGCTTCTCGCCGGCTTTGAGCAATACGGGAGCATGACAGATCGGGCAACGGAACGACTGATTGCGCAACTGCGTTAATTCTTCGCGCGACCCTGCCCTCTCAGCCAGCGAAATACGCTGCGCATCGACGGTTGACGCGATGAGCAAAAAATCACCTCTTTTCATGTTATTTATTCTGCACGCACAGGCTAAACTCCTGCTTTCCTGCAGAATCTGCTTGCCTCACGCTGCACTTTCGCATTGGGCACAGGACGTACTTTCACAGGATGTGATGAGTTCGTGTCTTTTCGGTGCTGAATCATCGCTTCGGTTACTCGCCTGCCGCGGGCGCCAGAGTACCTCCGCTTTGATTCTCGGTCAAGACACGGGTCTATGAGGTTGAAGACGGGGCAGAACCCGTATACTTTTTTATTCTGTGAAAAAAAGCCTGCCGATGATCGGCAGGCTCGTTTTTCACAGGAAAACGATTATTTAAGTAGAGGAAAGTGCTGTTTAATGGTTTGCAGTGCTTCTGTCTTAATGATTTCATTTCCATACTCATCGAGTACATACGGTGTAAGATTCGTGTCAAGCCCATACTCCAGCATCTTGCTTAAATCATTATCCTGATCTTCATCAGACAGACAATCATCAAAAGTAACGTTTAAATAGTAGCTGTTCTTGTATGCATAAAGTGCGGTATCCATCGCCTCGTGAGCCGGAAAAGCATGGCTCAAGGCGATCAAATTCTCAAAATCGGCAAATCCGATTATAAATGAAATCGGCTGATCATCCTGAAAAGAATCATCTTCTGAATGATCAAGCTCCTCATTCTTGTTTTCAGACGCCTTGGCCCGATTTGAACCCTGATCGTCGTCATGGTCGTTAATTGGTATGTCCAGATGTTTATCATCTGATAGCGGCAATTGAAGGTTGGATCCATCTTTTGAAATCTGTGCACGAGTCACAATAATTTCCATACCCTTTTCCAAGGCTTGAACCTGAATCCAAAGCGGACCTTCAAGTGAAAAAGATTCTTGAGTGTGTGCTTCATCCATCATTTGCCAAAAGAGTTCTTCACTTCGATCACGGTTATACCATATCTCCTCGCGATCAAAGCCAAGATCCTCAATATCCAAATAACTGATATAGAACTTCAGCGTATTTTCATTAATCCGTTCGATTTTCACTGCGATCTCTCCCTTCTTTATCAATAGGTATGGGAGTGACAACTGCCGATAGGACAACATGTATCCTGTACCTCTATTGTATGATAAAACGGCCGTCATGGAAATAAAAATAATCCGTATTTAAACGATTCCGCACTTGCCCCATCAACAAGCACTGTTTCGATTAATTGCTTCATTCTATTGATTGCTTAATCTAATTATGCAGCAAATGACAAAAATTGTTTAAAACACGCGTTGACGGAATGATTCAGGACAAGTCCGCATAAATTGAACGGAGACAGAGGAAAGGAGCTCATCACGCATGTCTTTTGATCTTGATACGCTGCTTTTTATCTTAAAAATCATTTTCATCGATATTATTCTAGGCGGAGACAATGCGGTTGTCATCGCTTTAGCATGCCGCAGGCTCGAAGAAAAAAAGCGCAATGAAGCGATTCTTTTAGGTACCGGAATAGCGGTGATCATCCGTATCGCATTGACCGCAATCGTTGTTTCACTGCTGAATATTCCTTACCTGCTTCTCGCCGGAGGCTTTTTCTTAATCATCATTGCCATCCGTCTGATTACGAATAGACAAGAAAAACATAATATTCGCGCAGGGATATCATTGGTAGCTGCTGTACGAACGATCGTCCTTGCAGACATGGTCATGGGTTTTGATAACATGCTTGCAATTGCCGGTGCATCAAAAGGTCACATCGGCTATATTGCAATCGGTCTTATCTTCTCCGTTCCAATCATTGTCTGGGGAAGCAAAATTATTTTAATCGCTATGGAACATGTTCCTTTTCTCATCTATGTCGGCGGCGGTATTCTTGGCTACACAGCTTCCGAAATGATCATGGATGAACAGGAAATTCGTTGGATTTTTGAAACCTATCCTCAACTTACCCATATCTTTCCAATCCTGCTCATTGTTGCTCTGCTTGTGACCGGATGGCTGTACAACCTCTTTTCCTCATGGAAATTTGCGAAGAGGTCTTAGCATTAGTCGTGAAATAAGAACGACCGCCCAATCGAGGACGGCCGTTCTTATTTCTAAACAATGAATCGGATGTCAATTAAAAAAATCCCGTTCACATGTTAATTAACCAATCGCTGTGCTTCTTGCAACTGAAAGGTACGTACCCTTCTAGGAAGAAAACGGCGAATCTCATCGTCATTGTAGCCAACCTGCAGCCGTTTGTCATCAAGCATAATTGGACGGCGCAACAATCCAGGATTTTCTTTAATCAATTCAAATAACTGCTGGATTGACATTGTCTCCAGTTGAATATTCAGTTCCTGAAAGGCCTTTGACCGTGTCGAGATAATCTCGTCCGTACCGTTTTCAGTCATGCGCAAAATATCTTTAATCTCTTCAATCGATAGTGGTTCGGAGAATATGTTCCGTTCTTTAAAAGGGATGTCATGCTCCCTGAGCCAAGCTTTTGCTTTTCTGCACGACGTGCAGCTTGGAGATGTATACAATGTAACCATATCTCGCCCTCCTTTGAATAATAGAAGCATTCTATTCACTAAGGCTTTCTTTTATTATATAATAATTCTTATAAATTTTATACCCTTTTTTGTATGAAAATAATTTCATATTTCACCAGAAAACAAGCTATTTTGCACCACGATTCGACATATTACGATCATTTCCAATAAAAATGCGGATTCTCATTTCGCTGCGAAACCCACTTGCTCTCGGTAGGTCAAAGGTACGCAAAAAGAGCTTCTCAAAAAGAAGCTCCTCAATACACATCACTATGTTTATTCGGTTTTACCCGCATCATATTCACCTTACGCCGGTAATTTCAGGTTCGCTGACGGTGCATCTTGCGACTTCGGTTGAAGCTGTCCTAAGGTCTCTTTCAACCATTTCCGAATAGAATGTTTGCGTCTCCGTCTGACGTCTTTCGGTTTCACTGATGATCGCCTCCTCACTCATTCGTCCAAATCTCTTCTCCGGTGGATCTCACAAGAGTATTCTTTGTCTGCCTTTATTCTCAACCCGACACGCTTGGTTGTCAAGGTAAAATTTTGACATGCCCCATTTCAAAGAAGCAGTGCCCCTTCTTGAGACTCGACTGTGATTATGTTAAGCTTGGACATCGTTATGGAACATATCGCCGTTTCACCGAACCTTGAGGTAAATGTCTTCACGACATCCTCTTATACTATATGTGAAGCGCGCAGAAAGTATTCACAGGAACAAACCTTAATGGAGCTGATTTTATGACCCGCTGGATTACCTGCTTTCTCGCTTTGCTTCTGATCATCGCCATCATTCTGTACCATTTTTTTCACTTGCTAACGATGCCGATGATTATTGTGCTGCTTCTCTTTAACATTCTTTTCTATTTTGTGCATCTTTTCATCACTTATCGAAAAAAATAATCCTTGCAGAATATCCTGCAAGGATTATTTTTTATACTTTTTCTGTTTTTATTTCTTCATCATGAAGGTGGCAGGCCACCCAGTGGTTCTTTTCTGCTTCATGCCATTTCGGTCTGACTTTTGCACAGATATCCATAGCAAATGGACAACGTGTTCTGAAACGACAGCCGCTTGGCGGATCAATTGGACTTGGCACATCGCCTTCAAGAATAATACGCTCGCGTGTCCGTTCAATCTCCGGGTCAGCAACCGGGATTGCCGACAGCAACGACTGCGTATAAGGATGCAGAGGATGATCATAAACGTCATCACTGGATGCCAGTTCGGCCATGTTCCCCAGATACATGACCCCAACGCGATCACTGATGTGCTTCACCATCGAAAGATCATGAGCAATAAACAGGTAGGTCAGACCCTGTTTCTCCTGAAGCTCCTGCATTAAATTGACAACCTGTGCCTGAATGGAAACGTCAAGTGCTGAGATCGGTTCATCGGCAATGATAAAGTCCGGATCTACTGCAAGTGCCCGTGCAATCCCAATGCGCTGTCTCTGTCCGCCACTGAACTCATGCGGATAACGGTTGGCATGCTCACGATTCAGCCCAACCGTTTCGAGCATCTTATAGACACGATCCATGCGTTCCTTCGGTGATTTAGCCAAGTGGTGAATGTCGATACCTTCTGCAATAATATCTTTAACAGTCATTCTCGGATTCAACGAGGCATAAGGGTCTTGGAAGATCATCTGCATCCGTTTCGATAAATGCTTTTTTTCATTGCGGCTCATCTTGCCGCCTACATCCTGTCCGTCGAAAATGACTGTACCATCTGTAGGATCGTAGAGTCGAATGATTGTCCGTCCGGTTGTTGACTTTCCACAACCTGATTCGCCAACAAGTCCCAAGGTCTCACCTTTATACACGTCAAAGGTCACGCCGTCGACAGCCTTGAGTACGTCCTTGCGGGAAACATTGAAATATTTTTTTAGATTTTTCACTTGTAACAGTTTTTCATTCTTTGCAGCCATTATGCTTCCCCTCCTACACCAATCGTTGATGGCGGATCTACTTTTGGCGCACGCTCATCAAGTAGCCAGCAGGCCGTTTTCTGACTGCCTGAACTCGCTGTGTATTGCGGCATATGGTCGATGCATACATCCATCGCATAAGGACATCTAGGGGCAAATGGGCACCCTTTTGGTGGTTTTCTCAAGTCAGGAGGTGTACCCGGTATAGCCAGCAATTTATCCGTTTTTGCATGCAGTTTCGGCATAGAGGACAGCAGCCCCCATGTATACGGATGTTTGGGTTTATAGAAAATTTCGTCAAGCGTACCTGTTTCAATAATTTTTCCACCATACATAACAGCAACACGCTGCGCAAGATTAGCCACAACACCAAGATCATGCGTAATAAGGATAATTGAAGTGCCCATCTTTTCCTGAATATCCCGCATTAAATCCAAGATCTGTGCCTGAATCGTAACATCAAGAGCGGTGGTCGGTTCATCAGCAATCAAGATCTTAGGATTACATGCTAAAGCAATCGCAATCACTACACGCTGCCTCATACCACCAGAAAATTGATGAGGAAATTCATCTACACGTTTATCTGGATTGGGAATTCCAACAAGCGCTAATAATTCAATCGCTCTTTTTCTCGCATCATGTTTTGATATCTCTTGATGTTTAATTAATCCTTCCATAATTTGACTTCCAATTTTCATTGTGGGGTTTAACGCAGTCATCGGATCTTGGAAGATCATTGATATATCTTTTCCTCTGACTTTTTGAATTTGGTGTTTTGAATACTTCAGTAAATTATTACCTTCAAAAAGAATTTCTCCATTTTTTATACGTCCAGGGGGCGATTCAATTAGCCCCATAATTGCTTTCGATGTTACCGATTTTCCGGAGCCAGATTCACCTACGATTGCTAAAGTCTCACCCTTGTGCAAAGTTAGATCTACACCGCGAACCGCTTGAACCTCACCACCGAATGTTTCAAAAGAAACCTGTAAGTTTTTCAATTCGAGAATTTTTTCCACGGTCATTCACCTTACCTTCTCTGCTTAGGATCAAATGCATCACGGAATCCATCACCCAACATGTTAAATGAAATCAATAAAATACAAATAATAATTGATGGATAGAGGACCTGAAAAGGGAAGCTTTGCATTGCAGCAAAACCATCATTGATCAAGGAACCAAGTGATGCATTGGGTGCCTTAATACCTAATCCAATAAAACTAAGAAATGCTTCAAAGAAAATGGCATTAGGAATGGTGAACATCGTAGTAATAATAATTTGACCCATTGTATTAGGAATTAAATGCTTGGTAATTAGTCGTGAATTAGATGCGCCTAAAGTCCGCGATGCAAGCACGTATTCAGCGTTTTTCAATTTAAGTACTTGTCCACGAACAATACGCGCCATACTTGTCCATCCGGTCAGAACCATAGCTATAATAATAGAAGCAATACCTGGTTTTAATACAATAATAGCCAGAATAATAACAACAAGGTTGGGGATACCCATGATCACTTCAATGATACGCTGCATGATATTATCGACTCTTCCCCCATAATAAGCAGAAATCCCACCATAGGAGACCCCAATAATCAAATCAATTAAAGCAGCGACAAGTGCAATAAAGAGTGAAATCCTTGTACCACTCCAAATTCGCGTCCATTGATCTCGCCCGAAATTATCCGTACCCATCCAGAAATTCCCTTTAACATTCTTGGCTTTGTATTGATCAATTCCATTTTTATCCACACCATCGAATGGAAGCCAATGGATATTAGATAAAACACCGATTTTCGGGGGCATATTTGCCCGAGTTAGGTCCTGATCATCGATTCCATATTTGTTCATGTGGGGGCCAATAATCGCCATTAAAATTAATAAGGCAATGATTATAGCTCCGATTAACGCACCTTTATTGTTAATTAAGCGACGCATAACATCTTTACCAAAACTTAAACTTGGTCTTGAAATTTTTTCATTGGCAGCTGGATCCATATGAGCCGGTCTGAACGATGTTTCAGTGATATTCGGATTTGCCATATTTATTTTCCTCCTGCCAATCTAATTCTTGGATCGATAACCCCGTAAAGGACATCAACAATAAAGACAATAAAAATAAACATTGAACTATAAATAATGGTTGTCCCCATGATCATAGGATAATCATTTGTATAGATGGATGTTACAAACTGTTCACCGATCCCTGGTATAGCAAAAATCTTTTCAATAACGAGTGATCCTGTAATGATATTTACAAATAGCGGACCGAGAATTGTTATCACTGGAATCAGGGCATTACGTATCGAATGCTTAAAAATAACTTGCATCGTTGTTAATCCCTTGGCTTCCGCCGTTGTGATGTAATCAGATTGCAACACTTCAACCATCTCTGTTCGCATAAACCGACCAACTGTCGCAATAACTATAGTAGAGAGTGAAAAAGCTGGCAAAATTCGATTTATGGGTCCATCCCAATAAGCAACAGGAAAGATTTGATACTTAACCGCAAACCAATATTGGAGTAAAGCAGCAAAAATAAAGGAAGGAATTGAAATTCCTAGTACTGCTATGATCATCGATGTGTAATCCCAAATGGTATTACGTTTGATTCCTGCTATAATACCTAACAATAGCCCAATAACAACTCCAATAATAATCGCCTCTATACCCAATTCAATGGATATTGGAAATTTTTCGCTCAGAATTTGAGTAACAGAGCGGCCGTCATATTGAAAGGAGTAGCCAAGATTTCCATGAAACATATTCGTTATATACTTCACAAATTGGATAGGCACAGGTTGATTCAATCCATAAGTTTCATTTAAAACTGCAATTTGCTCCTTCGTCATCTTCGCAGCATTTCGATAGGGCGTGCCCGGAAGTAACTGCATCGAAAGAAAAGTCAAGGTTACGATTACAAAGAACGTGACAACCATATAGCACAGCCGTTCAAAAGTATACCGGATCAAGCTTTTATGTCCTCCCTCATCCGAATGTTCCAAAATAGAACTTTGAATCATTCTCTTAAATTGAAAAAAGGAGAGGATATGTTTTTCATGACATATCCCCCCCTCTCAATCCATGACATCATCAATTAAACAATTAATGTTCTAAAATCTTAGCATGTTGGAAGTTATCATTGAAACCAGATCCTGGTACAAAGAAACCTTTAACATACGGCTTTGTGACATAGGCTGCCCCTTTTTGATATGTCGGTGCAACAGCCTGATCTTTTTCAATGAGAACACGTTCAGCTTCTTGTAATTTAGCGAAACGTTCTGCTGGTTTGTCACCAAGATTAGAAGCATCCTCAATTAATTTGTCATATTCCTTATCAGAATAGCCAAATGGATTATAAACGCTGTCCGAGGTGAAAAGATCAAGGAAAGTCATCGGATCAAGATAATCCGGCGACCAACCACTTGTATTCATCTGATAATCACCAGCTGTATCCAATTTTAAGAATTGCGACCAAGGTTGTTTGTTGATCGTGATTTTAACGCCAGGTAAGTTGGAAGTAATCTGATTGGCAATATATTCAGCCATTTTCACACTAGTATCAACATCACTAGTCAAAAATTCAAGGTTAAGCTTTTTAACTCCTGATTTTTTCCAGAGTTTTTTAGCTTCTGCTTTATTTGTCGCATTAAATCCGTTCGGATACTTATCTCGATAATCTTTTCCATCCTGATCCTTAGCGAATCCCTTAGGAATGGCATAATTGACACCTATTGAACCGTTATTCAAAAGAACTTTTGCTAAGTTATCGCGATCAACTGACATTGAGAAAGCTTTACGAACATTTACATCTTTAAATTCAGGTACTGTCTTTTGATTAAAACGAACCCAGAAGTTTACAGCCAAAAGTGCATTGTGATACTGATCTTTCTGGCTCTTGAATTCATCAACGAACTGCGCATCGAGGTGCGTCATATCCGTCTTACCCGTTTTATAAAGTGATACTTGGGTTGCTGTATCTTTAACCACTTTAACATTAACTTTGTTTAAGTAAGTATGCTTAGCATCCCAGTAATCTTTATTTTTAACGTAAGTCCATCCTTCACCATGTTTCCAAGAACTTAATTTAAATGGACCGTTGAAGAGAATTGTGTTTGCTTCCTGACCATATTTCTTACCTTGTTTCTCAACAAATTCCTTTTTAGCTGGGAAAAAGGCAACGTTTGCCAACGAGCTTACAAAGTATGGTGTCGGTTTGTCGAGTTTGACTTCCAAGGTCTTGTCATCGAGTGCTTTGACACCTAATTGGTCAACTTTATCAAATAGTTTATTCTTCTTGTCTTCAATTTGAGCAGCATTTTTTATGTTGACTGCTGGAAAAATAAAAGCATATTGTGAAGCTGTTTTTGAGGCAACCATTGTTTGCCATGCATAAACAAAGTCGTCGGCAGTGACAGGGGTACCGTCGGACCATTTCGCATCGTCACGGATCTTAAAGGTGTATGTCTTTTTATCAGCACTAATCTTTGGCGCTTCTGCAGCCATATCAGGCTGTGCAACCATTTTTTCATCCATTCTCATTAAACCTGCATTAACCATGCCTAGAACGGTTGATGATGTTGTGTCTGTAACCTGACTCCAGTTGAGCGACGGAATGTCTGACATTTCAGAATAGCTAAACTCTTGTTTCGAAGCGAGTTTCCCACTTCCCCCACTCTTTTTGTTGCTGTCACTGCTGCTTGAGCTTCCGCAAGCGGACAGTACAAGACTCAAAGCGAGCACAAAGGACAGTACGAGTGACCATTTTGCCTTTTTCATAAAAGCAATAACCTCCCCTAAATTGCTATCTTTTTTAGGCTGGTTCCTGCTATACCCTTGTATGTATAACAAGAACCGTTCAACCTACAGAAGCTATTATACAAGTTATCTGTAATTTTTGCATGTTTTTTTTTTGAACTTGTCTGTCTCTTTCTCGTGAAAGATGTAGAATATATTGATGTTAAGCTATTTTTTGAAAATATATTTTTTAATATTATGTTATAATTTCTAACAAAAGTTCCATGAATCGACCTTTATCTAACAAACAATAAAAAATCATTCGAGGTGTTCCATGAGTAAATTTAGATTTAAAATAAAAAATCTGTATCTATTCTTTCTTTTTGTAGAAATCCTCATTTCCATAGTCACGCAGGGATTATTCGCCCGCGCCTTCTCTCTGATCACTTTGATCAACCATCTTTCCGTTGTCAGTCTGCTTTCTCTTAACCTCGGGCTCATCATTTTCATCATTCAAGGCGGCTTTTTCGACGGAATGACTTATAGCTTTAAACGGGTCGCACGTGCCATTAGAAAAAAACAGCTTGGGCAACAGGAAGCGGAAGCGGAAGCGCCGCTTGCTGAGATGAAGCACCGTGACGGATCGCAGCGCTGGCCGATTACTTGGCCGCTGATCCTTTCCAGTTTGCTCCTGTTTGTTACAACGGTTTTAATCTCACTTGCTTTTTAAAAGTGAAGTTGCATGAAAAAAGATTATTGACTATAATATTTAGCAATAACAGTGCATATGAAAGAGCAATGATAAAGAAGAGTACCTTGCGGAAAATCTTCAGAGAGCTTCGGACTTGGTGAGATCGAGGTGATGGACTGCATGGGAATGGACTTTTGAGCTGCAATCCGAACCTCAGAATCAAATCTGTCAGTAGGCATTGACGCCTCCATGCGTTATCATGGTGATGGTTCTCATTTTGTTAGGACCAGATAAGCTGTTTCTGTTTTGCAGAAAAATCAGGGTGGTACCGCGGTCTATTCGTCCCTTGTGGATGGATAGGCCTTTTTATATATCCAAAAAAATTGAAAGCATAGAAAGGTGATTGATTTTGGCAAAAATATTTTCCGGCGTACAGCCGACCTCCATCCCGACACTTGGCAATTACTTAGGTGCGATGCACAATTTTGTGACCCTCCAAGAAGGCAATGATTGTATCTATTGCATCGTTGACGAACACGCGATTACCGTACCTCAGGATCCTAAAGAAATTCAAAAGAACATTCGTAATCTGGCTGCTCTGTACCTCGCTATGGGCATCGATCCAAAGAAATCAATTCTGTTCATTCAGTCTGAAGTGCCTTGCCACGCCCAGCTCGGATGGATCATGCAATGTACAAGCTATATGGGTGAGTTGGAACGAATGACCCAATTCAAAGATAAATCAAAAGGAAAGAAGGCCATTCCTGCTGGACTCCTTACTTATCCACCGTTGATGGCTGCAGATATTCTGCTTTATCAAACCGAACTTGTCCCGGTCGGTGCAGATCAGAAACAGCATATGGAACTCACACGCGATTTAGCAGAACGGTTCAACAATAAATACGACGATGTGTTTACAATTCCTGAACCCTATATTCCTCCAGTTGGCGCGCGCATCATGTCACTCCAGGAACCGACGAAGAAAATGAGCAAGTCGGATACGAACCGAAAAGCAACGATCTTCACACTGGATCCGGAAAAAGACATCATCAAGAAAATTAAATCTGCAATTACCGATGATGAAGCCGTTGTCCGTTATGACCGCGACGCAAAGCCGGGAATCTCGAACCTGCTCGATATCTTCTCGCTCTGCTCCGGCCGTTCCGTTGATGCGTTGGTTACTGCTTATCAAGGCAAAGGGTATGGTGAATTTAAAACCGATGTTGCCGAAGCAGTGGTTGGCACACTGAAGCCGATTCAAGACCATTATGCGCAATTAATCGAGTCTTCGGAACTGGATCGAATTCTCGATGAAGGTGCCGAACGTGCCTATGCCATTGCAAAAGAAACATTAAGAAAGACTGAAAAAGCATTGGGGATCGGCCGTCATAACCGACACTAATCAAGAATCTAAAAAGACAGCCGCTTTGATGGACGACATCAAAGCGGCTTCTTTTCTAATTATCTTTTTTCACTATAGTAGAATTAAGAACGTCCTGAAGATAGTTTGCATGCGTCGCTGCTTGTGAAACACTTTCTAATTCGGTAAAGATCTGAACGGCTTGCCGGGCCATTGATTCACCCCTCTTGCGATAGCCTTGTTTAATCAGATAGATTCCTCTTAAATAAATCAGTTTAATCTTCATATAAGAGTCGTTCTCTTTATTAATCGAATCGTTTAAGAGAACAAGAAACGTATTGGCCTCCGCCAAACGATCAACTTCCATCAGAACCGTTGCCGTGTTCATTAGAATCAGTTGTTTCTTGTCGAGTCCGATCTCAAGCGGCTGATAGTCCATGCTCTTCTCGTAAGCCATTCGCGAAAATTTAATGATCAGCTCCGGAGGAAAGGAATACATTGAGTTCGCATAAACCACCAGCTCGTAATACCCCCAAATCGCTACACGTTCAAGGTAATCACTCAGAATACGTACATCATTCGGATCGGGATTTTGCTTTGAAATACGATGTGCGTAAAGCGCTGCGATCGCTGAAAAGTGAAGATATTGATCGCGTTTCTTCCTATTATAATAGTCGCGCATTTTTTCACGAGTGACCTGAAGCATATGAAGATTATCTTCCATAACATATCTTTTTAAATGCGTAAAAAAATCCTGAAAGTCGCCGACCTCATAACCATTGCTGATATAAAGAAACTCATCGACACTCACATGCAGCCTCTCAAGCAAATGAAGCAAATGAGTGAAGGATATATCACAGTCACCGCGTTCAAATCGTGAAAGAAAAGCAACAGAGACTTCACCTTGGGCAAGTTCATTCAGTGTCATTTTTTTCGATTTTCGCAGAAATCGTAATGTTGCGCCCGGATGTTTCATAGTTTCTCCTTTTTAATATAGTTAAATTTTAATTCTATAATACGAACTAATCACCCATTTGTCTATAGTGACCACTCATTGGAAAAAAATCACAGTATCGTTAAGGTTGATCTAAAAAAAGAGGATCAAGTACAACACTTGACCCTCAGTACTGCCGTTTCATTTAGTTCACTTTTGAACCTTTTTCAAGTTCCCACAGTTTTTCAAAATAGGCTTGTCCTTTTACCATACGTTCGCAGAGATCACTATGTTTTGCCGACCATCCGGGAATCATTCCTTCCACCAGTCCCTGCCACGCTTCCTCAAAACGCAATGTTCTGCTTTGAAGATAGCGCGTTGGATACCATTCTGTATACCAATAGCGCATTTCCTCAACATTTTTTGAAGCATGAAGTTGATCTAGGGCCATGAACAGCAGCTGCTTCAGCTGCCGTTCCTTACGCGTTAACCCGATCATCCACTTAGGATCCAGCGACAGCATGTGATAGTCTTTCTTCCTGATCGCTGCATCAGGAAGCGGATAAGAAGCGGTCTCTAATTTTTCTGCTTTTTGCAAGATCAGACTTTCTTGTCGCGGAATTAGTCTGCTCTTGCGAACGGGGATGGTATAGCCAAGTGTATCAGCGACAATACAACGTTCCCCGTCGGTTGCAATGAAACAATATTCGATGATTTCTCGTTGATTATTCTTACAGATAACGCTTCGATTGCGCACATCCTTTAGCAATTCCTGAGGCAGGTCCTGCAAGTTGTTTTCAATGTAATTTAGGAGCGGTTTCTCCACTCGAATTAGTGGGATCTGATCAAGCAGTTCAATAAAATCATGTTTGCGCCATTCGTAAAATTCGCAAACATTGTAACTGTTTTCTTCTCCCTCAAACCAGTTGACCCAGATATCACTGACGATCTCCATGAGATTCCATCTCCTCTGTTTGTTTTGCCAACATTATGGTCATTATTGGAAGATTTTATTCGCTGTCATTCATTTATTGTCTGCTCGATTAAGATGCACTTTAAACGTAAAAATGCCACCTCCGCAAATAGTTTGCGGAAATGACATTTACGCTGTTTCGCAGTTTTTTCAAGCCTCAAACTTTTTAAAGACGAGCGTTGCATTATGGCCGCCGAAACCGAAGGAGTTGCTCAATGCAACGCGAACGGGCTTATTAATCGCTTCGTTAGGCACATAATTGAGGTCACACGCTTCATCCGGCGTCTCATAGTGAATCGTTGGAGGAACAATTCCCGTTCCAATCGCTTTAATGGAGAGAATGGCCTCGACTCCGCCAGATGCACCAAGCAAGTGTCCCATCATCGATTTCGTCGAACTGATGGCAAGATCATAGGCCTTCTCACCAAAAACCGTCTTCACAGCGCCTGTTTCTGTGGAATCATTCGCTTGCGTACTTGTTCCGTGGGCATTCACATAGTCAACATCGTCTGGCGTAATTCCGGCATCTTCAAGCGCCATGCGCATGGAACGAACCGCCCCTTTGCCTTCCGGATCCGGACGTGTGACATGGAATGCATCACTGGTTGCACCATATCCGGAAATTTCCGCATAGATATGTGCGCCACGCTTTTGTGCGGATTCCAAAGATTCAAGCAACAGTACACCTGCGCCTTCCCCCATGACAAATCCGTCGCGGTTTTTATCAAATGGGCGGCAAGCAGTTGCCGGATCCGGATTCGTCGAAAGCGCTCTCGCCGATGTGAAACCGGCAAAGGACATATTGGTCAGCGGCGCTTCACTGCCACCGCAAATGATGGCGTCATTATCGCCGCGCTGAATCGCCTTATAGGCGCTGCCAATTGAGTCGGATCCGGTTGCACAAGCGGTCACCGTACACGAATTGATTCCTTTGGTTCCCAAAAGAATCGACACTTGGCCGGAAGCCATATCCGGTATCATCATTGGAACGAAGAATGGACTGACACGTCGGAATCCGCGGTTCATCGCAACCGTCAATTCTTTTTCATATGTTTCCATGCCACCAATTCCTGAACCGATCCACACACCGGTACGTTCTGCATTTGTTTCGTCAATCGTATACTTTGCGTCTGCAACAGCCATTTTTGATGCAGCAACTGCAAACTGTGAAAATCGATCCATGCGAAGTACATCTTTACGATCGATATATTTTTCAGGATCAAAATCCTTCACCTCACCGGCAACTTTGGCACGGAAATCATCCGGATTAACACGTGTAACAATGTCGATTCCTGATTTTCCGTTAATCGCATTCGTCCATGTTGTCGCAACATCGTTGCCAAGCGGAGTTACTGCGCCAAGACCGGTCACAACGACTCTTCTATTCATTCAATTCTCTCCTTGCAATAGGATTTAAAATGTTCATAAACTATTCATGAATTCACTTACGCTTATTTTCCCCATTTGAGTGTCAGCGCACCCCATGTCAATCCGCCGCCGAAGCCGACCATAACAATCAGATTTCCATCTTTAATCTTTCCTTCTTCAAGCGCATCGGCTAATGCGAGCGGAATGGATGAGGCCGATGTATTACCATATTTTTGAATGGTTTTAATCATTTTCTCTTCAGGTATCCCAAGCCGTTCACGAGAGGCCTCCATAATTCGGATATTGGCTTGATGCGGAATCAAATAGTCAATATCTTCCTTTTTGAGTCCTGCTTTTTCAACAACGTGAACAGCCGATTCACCCATCTGGCGAACCGCAAACTTGAAGACTTCCCGACCATTCATTTTGATAAATTGATCCTCTTGGTAGAGGAATTTACCGCCATTACCATCTGCGCCAAGTTCAAACGATAAGATTCCTTTTCCGTCTGAAACAGGACCCATGACCGCTGCTGCAGCTGCATCGCCAAAGAGAACCGCTGTTCCACGATCCTCCCAGTTGGTGATTTTCGACAGCTTTTCAACGCCAACGATGAGTACATGACGATACGTATTGTTGTCGATAAATTGTTTCGCAGTAACCATTCCGTACATAAACCCTGAACATGCGGCACTAATATCCATAGCGGGTACATGATTTGCTTCTAACCGATCCTGAAGCATGCAGGCAACCGATGGAAATGGATGATCCGGCGTTACCGTAGCAACAAGAATGAGATCGATATCTTTCGCACTCAAACCAGCATGATGAATTGCTTTTTTTGCTGCTTCAAACGCCATATCCGAGGTATTCATTTGTTCGTCGGCAATTCGCCGTTCAGAAATGCCGGTTCTTGTCCGAATCCACTCATCAGAAGTATCCATTCTTTTTTCTAAATCCGTATTCGTAACCACATGTTCAGGAACAAACTTGCCCATTCCTAATATTCCTGCGGACATCCGCAATTCCCCTCTCAGATCATAACAATATATATAAAGACTTGGTAACAATATAAATACAATAATACACTACAAAACATTTGTCCAACAAGCATCTTACTTGCGGACGAATGCCATGCACCAACCATTGATCAAGCGCATAAAATAAGAGTGAGAAAAACCCAAAGCTCTAAAAAACCCCATGAGAAGGAGGGGAGCCTCTTGGTACAGCCAAGTCATAACCCGAGAGACAGTCACTTTGATCCGTTTACTTACATGATGTTTGGCTCGCAAGTCCCGCCAATGCAGCAGCAACCGTACCAGCCGCCACAAGCATTCTATCAGAACGGTGGCTGGCAGGCAAGCAATGGGCAACCGCAGATGCCGCCGCCCGTTGCACCCATGCAACAGGCACCACAACGTCCACCGGCAGGTTTTTTAAAGCCGTTTCTCGGACAGGATGGACATATTGACGTTGGGAAAATGATGACCGGTGCATCGCAGCTCGTCAATGTAATTAACCAGACTGCTCCAGCGATAAAGCAGCTTTCTCCTCTGCTTAACTTCTTTAAAAAATCATAAGCTGACCGCATAGATAAGGAAAGGACCGACAGGGTTCTTTCCTTATTACTGGATTTGGATAAGAAAGGTTTCAAACGTAAAAAAGGGATTAGAGGAGTTTATGATAAGAAGGCGGAAGCAAGTGGCGCATTCCGCTGTTGACCGGGGCATCCGCTCCCGCCTTGCTGCTGTACGCAACGACATCAAGTCCATCATGTTTAGCTTCGATCAGACCTAAAAATAAACCTGCGGCAGATTCACTACCTTTTGTCGCCATCAATTCATTTAAATCAGTACGAAAGATAAGGGCATCGTTTTGCCCGATCTCTTTAAGTACTTGGATGAAAAACGCTTCTGTATCGTCGGCCGCTTTGCTGCCCGCCACAGGCTGCAATTTACTGTAATCATTCCGCTCTTGCACGGGCTCAATAGAAGATATGAAAATAAGCCGTTTAAACGGTTGAACCGTTTTAAGGAACAGCGTAAGTTTTTCCTGCAGCGCGCGATTATACTTCGGATCAATACGAAATGTGTCGGCAAAAATAAGTGGTTTTCCCTCACATTGATCAAATGCTTCATGGACATGGTGAAAAAGTGCATTGCGCCCTAAATAAAGTTCGTTATTTTCTTCTTTTTCCTTTTCCTTTTTCGAAACCGCAGAGCTGATCGAAAGGACTTGATTGCCTGCATTCAGCAATGCTTCAGAGAGCGAAAAACCGGCAGGTGATAATCCGCCGAACACCACCGTTTCCTGCATCCTCATCGCTCCTTCCTTTATTTCTACAGACCGGGCATTCCATTCACTTACTCATTAGACGTTATGCTTGATTAACCAAGATGATTCTCTTCATGCAAAGACAACATAAGCGCATCTTTACCCAAGAGTAAGAAAATCCGGAGCAGGGGATAGTCCCCCGCTCCGGATTACATGGTCACCTTTATTCAGAAAGCCCAAGTGCAATACGCGCATAACGCGACATGCGTTCCTTCGTCCAAGGTGGATCCCAGACAAAATTAACTTCGACTTGATTGACTTCATCAATCTCACTAAGTGTACGTTTCACGTCATAGGATAGGGTCGCAGACAATGGACAACCCATGAACGTTAAGGTCATCTCAATGATAACGTTATTCTCTTCATCTATATCGACACCATAGACGAGACCCAAATTAACGATATCGACACCTAATTCTGGATCGATAACGTTTTCCAGTGCCTCAAGGATGCGATCTTTCAGTTCTTCATTGGTACTGTTTTCAGCCACCGTGATCCCCCTCCTTCCCTTTTCGGAATACGTTTAGTATAACCGAATCGAGCACCTATTTCACCTCTGACGTTATAAATCAAGAGTCTTGAATAAACCAACACAATGAAATATGTTATATAATAGAGAAAATATTGTGCTACAGAGAAAGGAATTCGATTATGCATTTTACTGCTTCCTCAACGCCAAATCCGAACGCCATGAAATTCACTGCTGATCAGCCTCTATTTACCGATCGTATTGAAATTATAAAAAGCGATACACCTGCTTCTCCGATTTTAAATGGATTAATTCGTACAGAGGGAATTGTCAGCTTGTTCGGCTATCATAACTTTTTAACTGTATGTAAAACTCCGGATATTGCATGGGACGAGCTATTGCCGCAAATCGAGAATCTATTGACAGAAGTCAGCAAACCATTTTGAGATAACTGATGATGCACCTTTTTTAAAAGAAAACAAGCCTGCGCCGAGCCACGGCGCAGGCTTGTTTAATCTATCGTTTAAGCAAACGTTATAATATCGGATTCATTTTTAGCCACTTTACCACTTTTCTTTAAGACAACATGTTTCGCTGTATCAAGATTGGTAAAGATAATAGGTGTAACAAGGGAAGGAACTTTATTCTTAATCAACGGAATGTCAAAAGACATCAGTTTCTGACCTTTCACAACCGCATCTCCTTCGTTCACGTAATTGATAAACCCTTCCCCGCTCAATTTAACGGTATCTAAACCGACATGAATCAAAATCTCCAGACCATCGCTTCCAGTTAATCCGATGGCATGTTTGGTTGGAAATATGCCACTGACTTTTCCATCAACCGGCGATACAACCAGTCCTTCATCCGGATCAATAGCAAAACCGTCGCCCATCATCTTTTCAGAGAAAACCTTATCCGGAACATCGGTAATCGGAAGCAGCATCCCTTGAATCGGCGCACAAACGGATTCGGCACCAACGGTCACCGTCGCCAACTCTACTGCCGATTCATCAGGGGCTTCAGGTATATCATTTGGAAACGCCGCAGCACCATGAGCAAGCTGTTGCCGCATTGCATCCGCAACAAATTCCACATCGGTGCCAACAATAATCTGCAAATTTGTCTTGTTAAGCTTGATCACGCCATGTGCGCCATGACGCTTAATTGCGGAAGCATTCGCAACACTCGAATCAACGACATTAAGCCGCAGCCGTGTTGTACAGTTATCGACATTGGTAATGTTCTGCTTACCGCCAATGTCTTGAATCAATCGAGCAGCCAACCCTTCATACTTATCACCCGAATCAACCGCGGTCATTGATGCCTCGCCATCTTCTGTCAGATCATCATCTTCACGTCCAGGTGTCTTCAGATTGAACCATTTGATTGCGAAGTAAAAGACAACAAAATAGATCACAGCAAAAATCAAGCCGATAAAAAAGAGCAGCAGTGGCTTCTGCGCAATCCGATAGTTGAGTATATAATCAATCGCACCCGCAGAGAACCCGAATCCATCATGAATCCCCAAAGAATAAGTGACCGCCATCGAAATTGCCGTCAACACTGCATGAATGACATAAAGAACAGGTGCAAGGAACATGAACGAAAATTCAATTGGTTCTGTAACCCCAGTGACAAAGGAAGTCAGTGCAATCCCGGCCAGCATTCCGCTAACTGCTTTTCGCTTCTCCTTTTTTGCCGCCGCAATCATGGCAAAACATGCAGCCGGCAATCCGAACATCATAATTGGGAAGTACCCGGAAAGCAGCAGCCCTGCGGATGGATCACCATTGAGAAAACGGGTAATCTCTCCATGAAGTCCTTTATAAGTACCAAATTCAAACCAAACCAATGTATTGATTACATGATGCAGGCCAAGCGGGAGCAGAAGCCGGTTCAGCAGACCATAGATCGCGGCACCGAAAACGCCGGCATCATAGATCCACGTTGCCAGGTGAGACATCCCCAGCTGCACGAATGGCCAGACATAGCCAAAAGCAAATCCAAGGACAAGCATGGCGCCGGACGTCACTATTGGAACAAAACGCCGGCCGCCGAAGAATGCCAGCCAGTCCGGTAATTTTATATTATGATAGCGATTGTAGAGCAGTCCGGCTACGATACCGGCAACAATACCTCCGAGTACGCCAAGATTGATTGTCTTATTCAATGACGTCGCACAGGCACTCAGTACAAAAAAACCCATCGCACCGGCAAGTGCAGCCGCACCATTATTATCCTTGGCAAATCCTACCGCAATGCCAATCGCAAAAATCAGTGCGAGATTGGTAAAAATCGCATTACCGGCAGCTGCAATAAACGGTATATTCAGCAGATCCGGCTGCCCCAGACGCAAAAGCAGTGCCGCTGCGGGCAGCGCTGCGATAGGAAGCATCAGTGACTTTCCTATTCTTTGCAGAAATCCTAACATGATTTTCTCCCCCATCATAAAAAAATTAATGAAATAAATGAAGCCACTGAACAGGAGCGTCAACGATCCTCCCTCGAAAATAAATTTCAACTGCTATTCTGTCATTTTCACACAAATCGCGTAGGATGTCTAGACAACCGACATCATGCGTCGTTAAAAATAACATACAATGTGATTATTCATAACATAAAACTGCACTATCCCACCTTTAGGTTTCATCGAATGCATCATTCCCGCCCCGCCCACGCGTGGATTCTCCACCTGACCGCCAAACGATACCTATAAAAAGAGTAGATCGGTTTGCGAATTTCGGAACGATGCCATCACATCGCTTGATTCCCTTTTGCGCAGTGCGCTATAGAATCCGCACATGTTCGCCCCCATTTTTCAATTCGTATGTAAATAGAATCCCTCAAGAGCAGGCCTGAGGGATTCTATTTATTAGCTTATTAGCGATCAATAATATTGACCTTATAGGTTTTCAACCATTCATTCATCTGCGCCATATGGGCAATGAGTTGCGGACCAGACATGAGCTGCCCAAACCAAGGCGCTTTAAATGAATCACCTTTCGAATCAATCAAGTCCTGAAGCTTCTGTTTGTCAACAAGTTCAAGCAAAGGCGAACTTGGTGTATCAATGACTTTTTGCAGCCATTCGGAAACCGCTTGCGTATACTTTGGATGATACGTTTTTGGATAAGGGCTTTTCTTACGATACAGTACATCATCAGGAAGGTACCCCTTCAGTGCGGCACGCAGAATCCCTTTTTCATGACCGCCAAGCATTTTCATATCCCACGGCACGTTCCACAGATACTGCACGATTCGATGGTCGGCGAATGGCACGCGCACTTCTAAGCTTGCCCCCATACTCATGCGGTCTTTGCGATCAAGAAGCGCCGTCATAAACCAATTCATATTGAGATAGAACAATTCACGGCGCTTGGCGTCAATTGCCGATTCACCCTCGAGCCGAGGTGTTTCGGCAATGGTTTCATTAAAGCGCTCCAGCTCGTATTCTTTTAAGTTGAGCCTGCTCCCCCATTTGCTGTTGAGCAAGTCTTGGCGGGCATCAATCGAACGCATCCATGGAAAGCCTTCCTTAGCAGACGTTTCCGGGCTGTGGAACCACGGATAGCCGCCAAAGATTTCATCGGCACACTCACCGGAAAGGGCAACCGTGAAATCTTTTCGGATTTGTTCACATAACCAAAGCAAAGAGGAATCAACATCCGCATAACCGGGCATATCGCGTACTTGAATCGCCCTTTTCAAATAAGAGACAAGATGCTCATTGTCGATGATCAGATTATGATGCACCGTCCCCAAATACTTGGAAACCTCATCAATAAACGGCGCATCACTGTTCGGTTGAAATTTACTCGTATGGAAATATTGGTCATTGCCCACATAGTCAATCGAGAACGTATGCAGTGCCGGGCGTTTCCGTTCTCTAAAATATTCTGCAGCAATTGCTGAGATTCCGCTTGAATCAAGACCTCCGGATAGAAATGTTGCCACTGGTACATCTGCATAAAGCTGCCTTCTCACTGCATCAGTGACCAAATAGCGAATATGGGCAATCGTCTCTTCAAGACTGTCCGTATGTTCATGGCTTACCACATTCCAGTACCGCCATATTTTCATTCCATTTCTCGTGTACGTAAACGCATGAGCCGGACGCAAATCATGAATGCCTACATAAACGCCATGCCCAGGCGTCCGTGACGGTCCAAGACCGAAAACCTCGTATAACCCTTCACGATCAATTTCCGCCTTCATATCCGGATGAGCTAAAATCGCTTTTATTTCCGACCCATAAATCAGCTTGCCGCCGGATTCAGCGTAAAAGAACGGTTTGACGCCCATGCGATCACGTGCACCGAACAGCAAATCCCGAGCTGCATCCCAAATCGCGAAGGCAAAAATACCATTGAAATGATCCACACACTGCTCTTGCCATTCAATATAAGCACTCAGCAGTACCTCCGTATCGGAATGCCCTTTAAAGGTGTATCCTTTTTTAAGCAGATCCGATCGAATCTCCTCAGTGTTGTAGAGTTCGCCATTGTAAACCAAAACATAATCCTGTCCGTTAACCGTCTTTTTCATTGGCTGACATCCGCCCTTAGGATCAACAACAACCAGACGCGCATGGCCGAGCGCTGCATGCGGCGCAAGCCATGTATTTAAATCATCCGGACCGCGATGATCCAATGTATGAGCCATATGGGCAATCGTATCTTGCTGGCTGCTTAAATCCCGATGCCAATCAATCCAGCCTGTAATTCCGCACATTCATCATGTCATCCTTTCCTGCCGTGGTTAGGCATTGACCTCTTTTTCATCCTATGCAGTATCGCAAAGCATGTGAGTCATTCGCCTAAGATGTACGCGTTCAATGAATCATCAAAAAAGTTTCTTTCACTTAGACGGTCGAAAAGCGGCTTTTTTCATTGAAGCTTATAGTAAGTAACGAGACGAAAAGGCAGAGAAGTTCATGATACGTCAAACGTTAAAAATTATTCTATCCTCATCTCTGCTCATTGCGATTTCCTTTGTTCTGCTGTACATTGTTTCAAGTTTGTACAGTCCGCAAGCGGATCATGTTCCGCTGTTAAATGACAAACGTGTGATTAATGATGATGTCAAAGCTTATCGACCGACGATTTCCAAAGTTGCCAAAGAATATGGGATCAGCGATTATACCGATCTGATTATGGCGATTGCGATGCAGGAATCTAAGGGAAAAGCCGTCGATGTGATGCAGGCATCGGAAAGCTTGGGGAAACCGCGCAATTCAATTGCTACTCCTGAGAAGAGTATTCGAGCAGGCATCCAATATTTTAAAAGAGCACTGAATCGTTCCGATAATGATCCTTCGCTTGCGCTTCAGAGCTATAACTTTGGGCTTGGATTTGCTGATTATGTCAAAGCGCATGGGGGGAAATTCAGCGCGCAGCTTGCCCATCACTACGCAGATCAGAAAGCACGTGAACTCCAATGGAGCAGTTATGGCGATCCGGACTATGTGGCGCATGTCATGCGTTATTATAACAACGAAAAGCAGAAACGTGCGCTCGCCAAAAATACTGAGTAATGACAAAAGCCATCGTATCTTTTCAGAGTACGATGGCTTTTGTTGTCTCTTCGTATTAATGGTCGAACTGCGAGAAGTGTTTTTCCTTATTCAAATGACCATTTTGCAGCCAATAGATCTCGTTAAAACATTTCTTCAAAAAATAACGGTCATGACTGACCGCAAGAACGGTTCCGCTGAATTGGTTTACCGCTTCCTCAAGGACTTCTCGCGAATCGATATCCAAATGATTCGTTGGTTCATCAAGTACGAGCACATTGATCTTCTTCATCATTAAATCAGCCAATCGGATTCTGACGCGTTCGCCGCCGCTGAGCGTACCAATTTTTCGAAACACGTCCGATCCGTAAAACATAAATCTTGCCAGTTCATGACGCGCCTCACCTTCAGTTAGTCGTGCGTGTTCACGAAAAACATCAATCACGCGGCGCTCACGCTCGTCTTTCTTTTCGAAGACATGCTGTGATAAAAAGCCGATATTTAAATGTGTTCCATGACGCACCTCGCCTTCATCAGGTTTTCTTTTACCGAGCAAACAATGGATCAAAGTCGTTTTTCCGGCACCATTTGGGCCGCAGATTGCGACGCGTTCCTGATAACGAATGTCCAAAGACACATGATCGAGCAATCGGATTCCATGGTAAGCAATCGACAGATTGCGGCAGCTGAGCACACGGTTTCCTGTTCGCGTATTCGCGGCAAAATCAAGGACCATTTGATCTTGCTCCATTTTTGGACGTTTCAAGCGTTCCAGGCGATCAAGCGCTTTTTCCATGCTCTTCGCCCGACGATGCATCCCAGCATTCGGCGGTTTCGCTTGATTCGCCCATTCCTTGAGCCGTTTGATGGTCTCTTTCATTTTCTTGATTTTTTTCTGCTGATCTGTGTAAGCTGCAAATGCAAGTATGAGCCTTTTTTGTTTCTCTTTAACATAACTGGAATAATTTCCTGTATAGCAAACCACAACACCATCATCAAGCTCCAGCACTTTACTTACCGTGCGGTCAAGAAAAAACCGATCGTGGGAAACCAGCAAAATCGTTCCTTTGTATTGCCGAATAAACCGTTCCAGCCATTCAAGCGCAACGATGTCCAAA
Organism: Sporolactobacillus terrae DSM 11697; assembly: GCF_000648615.1. Lineage (GTDB taxonomy): Bacteria > Bacillota > Bacilli > Bacillales > Sporolactobacillaceae > Sporolactobacillus > Sporolactobacillus terrae. The sequence goes on from NZ_JFZC01000026.1 coordinate 71,265, forward strand.
TGATTTGTTGGCTCATCAAGCAGCAGAAAATCCGGCTCAGACAGCAATTGCAGCGCAAGACCGACCTTCGTGCGTTCGCCGCCGCTAAGCGAATCAAACGGATGATCCAGCAATTCCTGAATACCAAGACCACCGGCGACCTGATCCATTTTATACTCCATTTCATAACCGCCGGATTTCTGAAATTCATCCTGAAGCCGTGCATAACGGTCGAGCATCCGCTTCAGTTGATTCGGCAAACAACGTGCAAGCATTTGTTCTAATTCCTTCACTTTTTTATCGATGCTTAGACAGTGGGCAAAAGCTTTCATCAAAAACTGACGAACAGACTGCCCGTCCCCGTTCGGAAGCTGCTGTAAATAGCCGACTGTAGCACCGTTCTTTATCGCGATTGCCCCTCGATCCGTGACGTCGCGTCCGGCGATTAGATTAAGTAGTGTTGTTTTTCCACTTCCATTTGCGCCGACAAGCGCAATCTTTTCATGCTCGTTTATTGAGAAACAAATATCGCGTAAAATCTCATTCCCAGCTATATTTTTATGAATATGATCTGCATGACAAATCATCATGATACGCACGTCCCCTCAACTTATGATTGTCGCAAAAACTGCCTGCTTTTCGCGGACAACCGCGCAGACGGACTGCCTATTAGGGAACATCATTTCATCACTATTTTCAAAAACAATTGTGCAAAACAAAAAAATCCACAGGCGTACATCCACCCGTGGATTTCATTCCGTCAAGCAATAAATTAACCGCTGTGCGGGTCCGCGTACGTTCATGAACTGCTATTATTTTCTAAAAAAGGGCAGACTTGTCCCTTGAAGAAAATAACCGCAAAAATCGCGCGAACGATATAGAGAAAAGACTCTAACTGAGCGCGACACTTCATGAACATCAACCGACCCACCTCCTTATCATTGTTACAAAAAGTGTACCAAATTGATAAAAAAAGAACAAGCACTTCAATAATCCTCACGATTCTTTTTTGCGCACGAACAATCCAAAAACATCCGTGGTTTCAACAATATTAGTGAATGCGCGCGGATCAATTTCCTTAATAATTCGCTTAAGCAGATAAAGCTCATAACGCGTCAGCACAATCATAAGCATATCTTTATCTTGATTGGTGTAGCCGCCTTTTGCAGGTATCTTGGTTATGCCGCGATACATTTGCGTTGCGATTGCTCGTTGCAATTCCGGCGCCTTCGATGTAACCACCCATGCGGTCAATTTCACATAGCTTGTGTGAATCGTGTCAATCACCCGAATGCTGACATAGAGCTGCAGCAACGTGTACAGCGCGCGACGCCACCCGAATAAGAATCCTGCAGACACAATAATTAAACTGTTCAAGGCAAACATGTAAAAACCAATCGGACGGTCTTTCATCCGTGTCAGAATCATGGCGATAATGTCCATGCCTCCAGTTGATGCGCCGAATTTTAGCGTTAGACCGACGCCGATTGCCTGTACAACACCGCCAAAAACCGCATTTAGCAAAATATCATTTGTTAATGGATGCAGCGGAATTACTGCCATAAACAACGTTGTCAGCACAACACTGATTGAACTATATAAAGTGAAGCGGTGTCCAACCTTGATCCATCCGGCATAGGCAACCGGAATATTTAAGAGCAGCAGCAGAATGCCGGTACTCAAGTGGAATGAGGTCGGCGCAAGCAGTGCCGAGATCAACTGGGCGATACCCGTAACCCCACCGGCCAATACGTTTGCGGGAATGAGGAATAAGTTCATCGCAGCAGCGTTCAGCAACGCACCGATGGTTACAAGGGTCATTACTTTCAAATCTTGATAAAAAGTTTTTCCTTTCATCATGCCTGTCCTCTCATTTATTCTCAGCAAAGAACAAATCTGACTGAACGCCAAAGGCAGCCGGTCTGTTTCTTATATTATTACCAAATTAACACAGAGGACAATGATGCTCAAATTTTTTATAAATCAAATTTTAAAATGCGTGTCATGAGCGTTATAGCTCGACATTTCAGCCGCTTGCTTCAAACAAGCCGAGTTCCCGGCACGCATCAACTAAGCGCGATCCCGCGGCGCCAGCGCACACCTCCGCTTTGATTCTCGACCAAAACACGGATCTATTGATTTGAAGACGGGGCAAAATCATAAATTTTCTTTACCCTTGAATTGTCAAACTAAGTGCAACGCCTGATTATAAAAGACCTCAAAAGGAGTCTTCCAGCCCAAACATTTGCGAGGCCGGTGATTTAATTCGTTTACAGCATGTGTGATGGACGCATCGCTGTCCTGGCGAAAGTCATGTCCTTTAGGGAAATATTCTCTTAGTAGTCCATTAGTGTTTTCGTTACTTCCTCGC
>NZ_JFZC01000027.1 GCF_000648615.1 Sporolactobacillus terrae DSM 11697
GCGTCTCGCACCTCCGCTTTGTTTCTCGGCCAAGACACTGGGCTATTGGTTTGAAGATGGGGCAAAATCTTATACTTTCTTTTCCTGTAAGAAAAACCGGGCAAAAAGCACCCGGTCCTTAACCTCCAGCCATGTGTGATGGATTCGTGTCTTTTCGGTGCTGAATCATCGCTTCGATTACTCGCTTGCCGCGGGCGCACCGCGAGCCTCCTCAGACAAACAGAAATCTGCGGGGTCTCGCTGGCACGCTGTTCCCGCTGGCGTCTCGCATCTCCGCTTTGATTCTTGGCCAAGACACTGGTCTATTGGCTTGAAAACAGGGCAAAATCATGTACTTTCTTTACCTGTCAGAAAAACCGGGCAAAAAGCGTCCAGTCCTTAATCTCCAACCATGTGTGATGGACTCGTGTCTTTTCGGTGCTGAATCGTCGCTTCGGTTGCTCGCTGGCACGCATCAACTAAGCGCGATCCCGCAGGCGCCAGAGCACCTCCGCTTTTGACGCTTGGCCAAGACACTGGTCTATGGGTTTGAAGACGGGGCAAAATCGTATACTTTCTTATCCTGTTAAAAAAACAGCTTTCGCTAACGAAAGCCACCGCATCCTGCGGAAGTACGGACTAGGCATCGCCTAGTTTTTCTTATTCTGGCAGATGTTCCGCAATTAAAAGACGGATACATCCGCAGCCTGTGCCGCACGCAGTTCGCTAAGAAACGTAAGTGCTGGTTCGAGAAAGCGACATACCTCATTATTTTTTTCAAGCGTTCTCACTTTGTCGAACGCTACATTTTGTGGCAGCTGATCAAAGAAAAGTAGCATCGCCGCGCATTCAAGAAAAGACGTTGTTTGCCCCATCACACGCTGAATCAGCGGGGTTTTCGGCAGCTCATCTTTATAATGGGAGAGGAAATCCTCCCCGGCTTCTGAAATGCGATAGGCGCACTGTTCAGCCTGATCGCTTCGACTCGTCCAGTCCTCGATTAAAAAACCAAAGTCGCATAATTCATCCAATTGGATCGACAGCTCTTCAGAATAAGGTCCGCTAAAATAGAAATGGAACTTCTGATTGAACGGACAGCCGAAGCGCTGAAGAATGTATACGACTTTCTGAAGTTTCTTGCGTTCTAAATAACCCTCCGATTGATGAATTAAGGCAGCAATTTTCGCGTGGTCTTCCAACATGTATCCTTATCCCCCATGTACCATGATCTCTATCGTTTCGTTTACACATGTTTCGGTCTGTAGTCGCTTAGATGCCAAGGAGCTGTTTTATTTTTTTTCGATACGTTTCCTGCTTGGGCAGTTCATCAATCCGATCTTTTGGAAAATAGAGTTTGCAGTCCGTCCGGCGCATCCCGGTAATTGATCCGACAACATCGGATTCCTGCGACAACTCATGCAGTGTCCCGTCCGGCATCAGCAGTTCAATCGGCTGCCGCTCGCCTTCCTCACCCGGCCGATACAAATCATAGGGTGAATTGGATGAAGAATCAATTTCCAGATAGTAGCGCGGGTCGATGCCCGCTTGTTTAAAAGCAAGGGCGAGCTGATCTTTGGAGTGAATCAGAGACGGCGAAAATTCAACATACTTAAACAAACGCCGATTCATGAACCTGCAGCAGAGATCGCGGAGAATCTCATCCTTTTCTTCTTGCCAGACCTGGAAGAAATAGAGAATAACCGACTCGTCCAGCTTGAGATAGTCATGAAGCGTCATGTTTCCGTCAAAGATCTGAATCAGCGGATGCGGTGTGTACTTGAATTGAAAACCTTCCTGATAAAGCGTTTTGGCCCGATGCAGAATCTGAGTGAGAACGACCTCGGCGCTGCGTGTCACCGGGTGGAAGTATACTTGCCAATACATCTGATAACGGCTCATAATATAGTCTTCCACTGCATGCATGCCGGATAATTTAAAAACGATCTGATCATCAACCGTGCACATCACGCGCCAAATACGTTCCATATCAAAATGGCCGTAGCTGACCCCGGTAAAATAAGCATCGCGCAACAGATAATCCATCCGATCACAATCAATTTGACTGGAAATCAAACTGACAACCAACCGATTCGGATAGGTTTTGCCGATGACTTCAGCAACTTTTTCTGCGAATCCTTCGCCCTGCCGTTCAAGCAAGCGGTGAATTTCCGTATCCCCGAGAATGATTTTCTGCGTATACTCTTCGTGATTGGTACCAAAGACCTTTTCAAAGGAATGTGAAAAAGGTCCATGTCCGACATCATGAAGCAATGCAGCACAGAGCGCAATCATCGTTTCCGAATCATCCCAGTTGTTTCGGTACTTGAATATATCAATCACACGTCTGGCAATTTCATAGACGCCAAGCGAATGACCGAATCGGCTGTGTTCGGCGCCATGGAAGGTGAGAAATGTCGTGCCCAGTTGCCGAATACGCCGCAAGCGCTGAAATTCAGGCGTACCGATTAAATCCCAAATCAAACGGTGCCGAACATGAATATACCGGTGCACCGGATCCTTAAATACTTTCTCTTCATTCAGTTTCTGCGCCGCCTGGGTCAAAAACACCACATCCTATAATTAAAGCGATTTTTTCCATTCTCTCGCTAAGTTCTGCGATTAGTATACCTGCATGAAGCGTTTTTGTTAATCACAAGCGTCTTTTTTCATCGACTAAACGGGTTTCGGTCCTTCGATATTGTTGTTTGACCGGTATGTTTTAGAGCGTCAGCTTGTCCACCATCTGCTTGCGCTCCTTAAAATAAACGGGAACGAGATTATACTCACGTGCCATCGCTTCACCAAGCGCATAGTTCGTTCCAATCGACTCCGCCGTATGATTATCGCCGCCAATCGTCACAAAGCTGCCGCCAAGCTCGCTGTAGCGGCGTACAATACTTTCAAGTCCTTCACGGAATCCGTTTTGATCAATGAGACGAAGGTTGATTTCAAGGCAAATATCATTCTCAATCAGTGTGCTGAGCAGATTATCCATGAGGAGCGGGTAGTCTTCGTAGCGAAGAACATTATCATTGTATTTCAAATAACGGCATGGGTAATCGATATGGGCAAACGTGTCGATATACGGATTTCGATGAATCGTATGTTCGGCATAGATGAGGTACTGTGCAAACAGATCATGTTTACTGAGAAAATTTTTAGCCCGATCTGAATACAAATCAAAATCCTGAAGGTTGTGGACCGATCCAATCACCATATCGAATGGATAGGTTTCCACAAGTGCACGGTTGCGTGCTGTATAATCCGGCCGATTATCCAGACCAAGTTCAATTCCGAGCAGCAGATGCTCACCTCTTAACGGGCCATAAGCATCGAAATAATGCGCAAGGTCGAAATCGACTGAAGAACCGTCCTCTTGGCGTTCATTCAGATCATAGTGCTCGGTAAGCACGAGATTCATATGACAGCTTTCCGCTTTTTTCAGCGCTTCTTGAACATCCATATCTGCGTCAAATGAAAAACGTGTGTGGTTATGCGTATCAAAAACCATAACTTCGTTCCCCCAATAGCCGTTTTCATTTCCTCAGCCGGTCCATCCAGAGATGGCTTGCTTAACCACGTGAACCGGTATGAGTACGTATCTTTTTTCATATCTTTATAGTATAAGATTAAATAGATTTTGAAACAACGGATCTGCCAAGTTCGTTCTTTTCATGTCTGATCGTCCAGTGATCCTTGCTCGCTGCATCGATTAACTCGGCCTATTGTCATTCAATAAGAATGCTGTGCATTTTCTAAAAATTCCGTTGACGAACGGCAATGGGCGTGTTATAGTAATTTTTACAAATTTCTTAATTTAAATCAGAGGCTGATCATAATGTTCATTCTATCCCAACTACGCGTCGTGATTATTATCTAGGATCCTGGCAATCGCTGAAATGAATAACGATTGTCCGGGTCCTCCTTGGCGTAGTTGGGAGTCGGGCAAGGCTCCCATTCAATTTGAATGGGAGCCTTTTTGTACCTCTGGAAAATAAGAAAAAGAAACAGAAAGGATGAAATGAATTGAGAAGTGATGAAATCAAGAAAGGGGTCGATCGTGCCCCGGCCAGAAGCCTGCTGCGCGCAACCGGCATCGTAAAGAATCAAGAGGATATGAACAAACCGTTTATTGCCGTTTGCAACTCTTATGTGGATATCGTTCCCGGTCATGTTCATTTGCGTGAATTAGCCGATGTTGCCAAACAAGCGATCCGTGAAGCCGGTGGAATTCCGTTTGAGTTCAATACCATCGGCGTTGATGACGGCATCGCCATGGGTCATATCGGCATGCGCTACTCGCTGCCGAGCCGTGAACTGATCGCCGATGCTGCCGAGACGATGATCAATGCACACTGGTTTGACGGCGTTTTCTACATTCCTAACTGTGATAAGATCACGCCGGGCATGATGCTTGCAGCTGTTCGTACCAACGTTCCGGCTATCTTCTGTTCCGGAGGTCCAATGAAAGCCGGGCTATCTGCGCAGGGTAAAGCGCTCACACTGTCATCGGTATTCGAAGGTGTCGGAGCCTTCAAAGAAGGACAGATGACCAAGGAACAATTCTTGGATCTTGAATCCTCCGCCTGTCCCACCTGCGGATCATGCGCCGGTATGTTCACCGCCAACTCGATGAACTGCCTGATGGAAATGCTCGGCATCGCACTTCCAGGCAACGGCACCGCGCTGGCCGTTTCTGATGAACGACGTGAACTTGTTCGGAAATCAGCGTTTAAACTGATGGACCTGATCAAAAAAGATGTTCGCCCGCGCGACCTGATCACCCCGGAAGCAATTGATGACGCATTTGCACTCGATATGGCAATGGGAGGATCAACCAACACCGTCCTTCATATGCTGGCCGTTGCTTCTGAAGCAGCGATTGATTACGACCTGAACCGCATTAACCAAGTCGCAAAAAAGGTGCCGTACCTGGCAAAAATAGCGCCAAGCTCCGCATTCTCGATGCAAGATGTTCACGAAGCCGGCGGTATCTCGGCGATCATCAAGGTCCTCACCGATATGGATGGGGTCATCCATCCGGACCGACTTACCGTCTCAGGAAAAACACTCCGCGAAAATGTCGCCAATGCGACCATCAAAAATCCAAAAGTCATTCACCCGCTTGAAGACGCCTACAGCAACGAAGGCGGACTCTCCGTGCTCTTCGGCAATGTTGCGCCAAAAGGTGCGGTCATCAAAGTCGGCGGTGTCGATCCGTCCGTCAAAACATTTACCGGTCATGCGATCTGCTTCAACTCACATGATGAAGCGGTTGAAGCGATTGATCATCACATGGTACACAAGGGCCATGTCGTCGTGATCCGCTATGAAGGCCCAAAAGGCGGCCCGGGTATGCCGGAGATGCTTGCGCCAACCTCATCAATCGTTGGACGCGGGCTTGGTAAAGAAGTTGCATTACTCACAGATGGACGTTTTTCCGGTGCGACACGCGGCATCTCGGTCGGTCACGTTTCCCCTGAAGCCGCTGCAGGCGGTCCAATCGCACTCGTTCAAGACGGGGATGAGATCACCATCGATCTGATCGACCGTACCGTGCATCTTCATGTTTCCGACGAAGAACTTGCTGCAAGGCGCAAAACATTGAAGCCTTTTGTACCGAAAGTGCGAAGCGGCTATCTGTCCCGCTATGCCGCACTGGTCACTTCTGCACATACCGGCGGCGTGATGCAGCTGCCTGAAGCATGGTCTGGATCTGAAACAGAGAAAAAGACGAATCCTGTGCACTGATCGGCGGTGATCCAAAAGAGACAGAAGATACCGACGAAATGATCCATTAGCAGTGATTCCATTGAAATTTTTATGATTATTTTGTGAACGAGACAGAAAAATAAAAAAGGATACTCGAAAAGAGAAAGGATGTTCTGAATCATGAAGGCTGTTGTCGCAACGGGCCAATTTTTAGGAAAATATTTTGCTGCATTCGTACTGGCAGCTGCTGTTGTCAGCTACCTCCAACCCGGCTTAATCACGTGGGTACTTCCGTATGTGAACGTTTTGCTCGGAATCATCATGTTCGGCATGGGCATGACCCTTAAGAAATCTGATTTTTCCGCAGTTTTCAAACGTCCAAAAGACGTTATCATCGGTGTTGTTGCTCACTATTTGATTATGCCGCTGATTGCTTTCGCACTGTGTTTTGCGTTCCAGCTTCCGTCTGCCGTTGCTGTCGGCGTGCTCCTCGTCGGCTGCTGCCCAAGCGGAACAGCTTCAAATGTCATGTGTTTCCTCGCCAAGGGCGACGTGGCACTCGGTGTTTCGATCGGTGCTGTATCTACGCTGATTGCACCCGTGATGCTACCGCTGATTCTCTGGCTGCTCGCCGGTCACTGGGTAAAGATTCCGACCCAGTCGCTCTTTGTCAGCGTTGTTGAAATCGTCATTGTGCCGATCGTTCTCGGCGTACTCGTCAATACGTTGTTTGGCAAAAAGACCGCTAAAGTAGCCGATGCGCTGCCGCTTGTTTCAACACTTGCCATTATCCTGATCGCAGGCGGTGTTGTTGCCGCATCAAATAAGAACGGCGACTTAGTGACTGCGGGAACACTTGTCATCATTCCGGTTGTTATCCTACACAACTTGCTTGGCTACCTGTTAGGCTTCTTCTTCAGTCGCAAGCTTGGTATGAATCACGCTAAAAGTCGCGCGATCACCTTTGAGGTCGGTATGCAGAACTCCGCACTCGGCGTTGCCCTTGCTATGGCGTTCTTCTCACCGGTCGCTGCCATTCCGGCAACACTGTTCAGCGTCTGGCACAACATGTCCGGTTCGCTGCTTGCCTCCTTATGGGCGGGCAAAAAAATATCGGCTAAAGAAAACGTATCAAAAGATGATGCAGACGCAGTCCCTACTCCATAAAGCATCTTAACAGCAGACCAATCTACACTTACAAAAAAGGCGCTCATTTCAAATTAAGGAAATGAGCGCCTTTTTCGCATGATAAGAAGTATAAGGGCAACTATGATTTAGCAGGCGCCAAAGGCCTAGCTTTGCCAAGTTTTCTTTATTTGCCTTTTACTTGCTGTATACCTGAATCAGCGGCTGATCCGTTGCAGCGTCTTGGTCTAGCTTTGGAACAACGGCCTCATAATTATTTGTGTTGGTCACAATCACCATCGTGGTCGGATCATAACCGGCTTCTTTAATCTTGTCCGGCTCAAAGGTTGTCAATAGATCGCCTTTTTTCACTTTCGCACCGGTTTCAATTTTCGGATCAAAGTGCTTGCCTTTCAGTTCAACCGTATTGATTCCTATGTGAATCAGTACTTCGACACCATTGTCGGATTTGATTCCATATGCATGACCGGTCGGAAAAGCCACCGTAATTTCACCGTCTACCGGCGACACGCAAGTCCCTTTCGACGGCAGCACGCCGACGCCGGATCCCATCGCACCCGAACTGAATACCGGATCATCTACTTGAGAAAGCGGCACCGGATGACCGGCAACCGGGCTGTATACGGTTTCTGTCAAAGTCAGGCCGCTTACGTTTACCGCCGGCTGCTCGGATTCTTCCGCTGCGGTTGAAGCTGCTGCTTCATCCTTTACATTAAGTCCAAGCTTTGCTGTCTTCTTTTCCGTCAGGCTCTTCTTTCCAGAGGTCACCTTGGCGAACAGCTTTTCCGTGTTGCTTTCATTAAATCCAAAAACAAGGACGAGCAGCAATGCGCTGAGAAAGGCGACAACAAAACCGATGATCGCCCATACAATACTTGAATCGCGGCCAATAAACAGCGGCATTTCAAAAATGTTCATAATCGGTGTGTAACTGAAACATTTAACGCCCGCTGCACTCACCGTTGCGCCACCAAGCGCACCGCCGACCAGGCCAAAGATAAATGCTTTTTTATATTTTAAGTTAATCCCGTAGATTGCCGGTTCAGTAATCCCAAAGAATCCACTGATTGCGGCTGAAATGGCGATTTCTCGGTTTTTCAGCTTCTTTGCTCTGAAAATTGACCCGGTGACTGCGCCAAACTGTCCGGCAACGGCAACCATCATAACCGCAAGCAAGGTATCATAGCCGTACGCTTGAATATTAATCAACGAAATCGGCAGGATGCCCCAATGCAATCCGAAAATAACAAAGATCTGGAAGGTGGCACCCAGAATGCCGCCGGCAATCAGTGGGCTTAAGTCGTATAAGAACTTATACCCATAAGCAAGCCCGGTACCGATCGCCGTGCCGAGCGGTCCGATAATCAAGAAGGTCAACAGCCCGGCAACAACCAAGGTCAGAAAAGGAACGAAAACCAGCTGCATGACTGCCGGAAGCTGTTTCTTAAACCAACGTTCGATATGACTTTCAAGCCAGATCGCCAGAATGGTCGGAATAACCGCACCGCCATAAGTTTTAAAGTCTACCGCATAGCCCCATAAATGGGCAACCTCGGGAATCTGAGCGTCCGTCAGCGGGTAGATCATCGCTGCAGCGAGGGCCACCGCGATGTAGCGATTGGTATTAAACTTGTCGGCCGCCGTAATGGCAATGAAAATCGGCAACAACGTAAATACGCCGCTCGCCAGTGTATTTATAATGAGATAAATCGGTGAGTTTGCTGGCAGCCAGTGAAACGTTGAAATAAGAATAGCGACGCCTTTTAGAACGCCGACACCGGCCAGTACTGAAATAAACGGCGTAAAAATGCCAGAGATAACGGCAACAAAACGTTCAAACCAGTTCTCCGATTTTGCCTCTTCTGCTTTGTCTTCCTGTCCCGCTGCAGATTTGCTGTCTGTGGCACTGAATCCGTATCGATTCATAATCGCTTCATAGACCGGCACCACTTCGTCGCCGATAACCACTTGATATTGTCCCCCGGCACTAACTGCGGTCAGCACCATTGGAAGATCTTCAAGCACTTCCTTATTTGCCTTGCTTTGATCATTCAATCTGAAGCGCAACCGTGTCGCGCAATGAATCAATGATTTCACGTTCTCTTTGCCGCCGACATTTGCAACAATTTCATTTGCCAGCTGGGAGTAGTCTTTCTTTGCCATGTCTAAGCCTCCTATAAACCGTTTTCATTAATACGCATTAAACGCTACGTGCACAAGTTCCTCTATAATCAAGTTCATCGAACAAATCCTTATGTTTTCGGCACTTTATTGCGAGACCGTAAACATGCTTTAAGCAAATTAAGCTTAAAATAAAAACGCCTTCTTGTCAAATTAATTTTCATGAAATTTATTTTCTTAAACCGTTCTTTCAAAGACGACTTATCGGAGCTGGTACGCTTTTTATTAGGCTCGATAATTGAATAATAAATAAGGAAAAGCATCAAAAACAAACGGTTCTGTTTCTAGTTTCTCAGCATCATCTCACCAAGACCCGGCTCCTCTTGATTCAGCGTCTCGACATCTTCGGATTCACATCGCTACACGTAACAGCATCGCCAATTTCAGGTTTGATACGAATTTTGGTCCGTTTGATACAACTTTTCAGGTTTGATCGTTCTAGATAAAAAAAGCACCGGATTGCTCCGATGCGCTACTTTGTTCGTTCATTTTTTACTTATCGTTGAAGAAGCTGTGGTGTGTACTGACCATTGCCTGAGCCGGTGCTTCCGGTTCCAGATCGTGCTTCACGCTGTTGACGGCTATTGGACCTTCAACAAATCCGGCGGCGATCAAATACAATTTCTGCGGATAGGAAGCGGCATTGCCGATTGCATAGATGCCGTTTACGGAGGTCTGCATGCTTTGATCAACGCAGATTCCGCTGTTGTCAATGGTCATCCCCCAATCATCCAATCCGCCGAGGCTGCATTGAAAACCGTGATTGACAATCACCGCATCGGCCGCAACCGTCTCCGAACAACCGGATGCACTGCTGCATACGGTAACGCTACTCAATTGTCCCTTCGTACCGCTTAGCGCAACAATCTCAGAGGACATTTTCACGTCTACCTGATACGTATGCAGCCGTTCCACATTATGCTCTAAAGCATGAACAAATTGGTCTCCTCTGTAGATCACCGTGAGACGCTTACAATGAGGCTCAAGCTCTGCCGCCCAATCCAGTGCGCCGTTCCCGCCTCCGGAAATCACCACCTGTTTGCCGGCAAATCGTTGCGGATCGCCGGCAGCGTAAAACAGGCTCGTATTTTCATATAAAGGCGCCTCTTCGAGTGGAAGCTTGTTGACTTCAAAAATGCCGCTGCCAACCGCAAGAATGATCCGGCGCGAATAGTGAACAGCACCGTTTGAAGCAACCAACTTGAAGGTCTGATTCTCCAGCCTCTCCATGTTCACAATTGTTTGGCCGGTGATTATCGCCGGATGAAAGGTCTCAGCCTGCCGATTCAGATGCTCAATCAACTGTGCGCCTTTAATACTCGGAATACCGCCAACATCATAGATCGTCTTCTTTGGGTAAAAGTGCGTGACCAATCCGCCAAGATCACTTTTCGCTTCAATAATCTTCGTTTTGAGTGCGCGCATTCCGCTGTAAAAAGCGGTGTACAGTCCGGAGGGTCCGCCCCCGATAATGGTTACGTCATAAAGATCAAGCACACATTTCTCCCCCTCAGCTGAGTTCATTTACTGTATCATAGGGCACGCAGAGCGGCAGCTGTGTCCGTTGATCGATAAAAATATCCGACTTCACGCCAAATGCCTGCTCCAGCACCTGTTCCGTTACAACATTCCGCGGTGCGCCTTCGCAGATCACTTTGCCCGATTTAATGACGATCATATGATCCGCAAATCGAATCGCATGGTTGAGATCGTGGACAACCATCACAACGGATCGCTGCTCATGCCGATTCAGCCTGCGAATTAACTTCAAAATGTCCAGTTGATAGGTCATATCCAGAAAGGTTGTCGGCTCATCGAGAAAAAGCCAATCGGTTTCCTGAGCGATCGCCATCGCAATCCAGGCGCGCTGGCGCTGCCCGCCGGATAAACTGTCGACTGCGCGGTCAGCAAAGGAGTCCAAACCCGTTGCGCGGATGGCCCATTGAATCGCTTGCCGGTCTGTCTCGCTAAGTTGGTGCATTCCCTTTTGATGCGGATAACGTCCATAAGAGATCAGTTCTCGAACCGTCACGCCTCCGGGGGCAATCGGATGCTGCGGAAGAATAGCCAGTTGTTTCGCTACCTGACGCGTCGGCTGTTTGTGAATGCTGCGGCCGTCAAGCAGCACGCTCCCGCCTTTTGGGCGCATCAAACGAGCCATTGTTCTTAAAATCGTGGACTTTCCTGATCCATTTGCTCCAACCAAAGCGGTGATTTTGCCTTCGGGCAGATCAATGGACAAACGGTCAACGATCAGTTTATCTCCATAAGCTATATCCAGTTCTTCCGTATGCAGCCGTCCCATGCACGATCGCTCCCTTTCACTTACTTTGAGTCATATTTTTCAGCACACCATCAATGATTTGTGAATTGGCATTGGGTCCTGAATACAACCAGCTTGCGTCCGCGCCATACTCAAAGACATGGTGATTTTTCACTGCAGGAATGTTTTTCCACACAGCATCTTTAAGCATTTTTGCACCGCTGCTTTTGTCGCTATTAATTAAGAAAAGATAATCTGCATCGAGTTTAGCTAATTTTTCAAGTGAAATCGCCGACCAGTTGGCCGTTGCACTTTTTGAAATTTCTTGAACGACTTGCGGTGCTTTTAAACCAAGGTCTTGATAAAGAACCGCGCCGCTGGATACATTGTCGCCAACGACAAAGAACTTGTTCCCAGTCAGCCAAATCGCGGCTACAGTTGGCGTGCCTACTGCATTTTTCACCGTCTGCTTTGCCTTTTTGGCTTTGGCATCATAATCAGCAAGTACTTTCTCTGCTTGTTCTTTTTTGCCAAGAACAGTACCGACTTGAAGCAATTTGTCGCGCCAGTCGCCGTTCACATCTTTATTCAAGACGTATGTCGGCGCAATCTTCTGGTATTGCGCGTATTTGCCTCCGCTTACTGCGCCGGCTGAGTCAATTAAAATAAGATCCGGTTTGAATGAGGCAACGGCTTCATAAGGCAGGTCAGAAGGAACAGTAGGAACCGCTTTTAGATCCTTTTGAAGATAGTCCTGAACACTTTTACCGTTGTTGATCGACCATTGGGCGACCGGTTTAACACCAAGCGCTACCAGATTATCCTCTAAATAAGAGGCAAGAATCCTTTTCGGTTTTGTCGGCACCTTGACGTTGTGACCCATCGCATCTTTAGCAACACGCGTTTTTGGAACAGACGATGCGTTGTTATCCGATGCATCGTTCGCCGTGCTGCATCCTGCCAATAGACTTAAAACGAGTAAAACACTTGCGAAAGTAACTGCCGCTTTTTTTATGTAAATCAAGAGTGGTTCCTCCCTAATTTATTAATTAATTGTGACATTTTTATGATAACGATATTCATTATCAATTACAACTATTTTTTTGATTTTATACTATTGATATTCGTTATCAATTATAATAGAAACAGAGTTCAATATTAAGGAGCTTCATCTATGTTCTTGTCATTTATTGCAAAACAGCGAACACAACGCCCCAACAATCGAAAACCAACGCGGGCAGCGCGGGCGTTAACGGCTTTGATTGGCGGCCTCATTCTTCTCGTCGTCACTTTTATTCTGTCACTGCTCTACGGCGCGGTACACGTTCATTTCTCAACTGTATGGCAAAGCTTCACGAATGATCAAACGCTCACAGCCAATCAGCAGATTATTCGTAATATCCGAATACCTCGAGCGATTGGCGCGGCGCTGGTCGGCGCTCTCCTTGCTGCTTCCGGAGCCGTCATGCAGGGGATGACCCGTAACCCACTGGCCTCACCTTCACTGATGGGGGTCAGTTCCGGGGCTTCCCTGGTCATGGTCTGCGCCCTTGTTTTTGCTCCACAGGCTTCCGTTCTTTCGCTGATGCTTTGTTCGTTTGTCGGCGCCGGCATCGGAGCACTGCTCGTTTTCGGTATTGCCCTGTTCTCACGCGGCGGCGTTTCTCCAGTTAAGCTGGTTCTTGCCGGGATGGCGGTTACCGCCTTTTTGAATGCCTGCACATCAACGATTGCCATTCGTTTTAATGTGGCGCGCGATTTGAGTTTCTGGTATGCCGGCGGTGTATCCGGTGTGCAATGGCTGCATGTCCAACTCCTGATTCCCGTCGCCGTGTTCGGTATTATTCTCGTCTTGACGATTTCACGCTCAATCAATGCACTCAGCTTAGGCGAGGAGACCGCCAAAGGACTTGGCGAACGCACCCTACTCGTAAAAACAATCGCTATTCTGGCCGTTCTGCTGATGACCGGCGCCGCTGTATCCGCTGCCGGAGCGGTTGGATTCATTGGTCTGATCGTGCCGCATATCACACGATTTCTGATTGGCGGCGATTACCGCTGGCTGCTGCCTTGCTCAGCCGTATTTGGTGCTGTCCTGCTGGTTGGCGCCGATCTGGGTGCGCGGATGATTAATCCGCCTTTTGAGACTCCAGTCGGCGTCGTTACCGCCTTAATCGGCGTACCTTTCTTCCTCTATCTCTCGCGCCATGCCGCAGGAGGGATGCACGGATGATACCGAAAAGACGGATCTTGAGCGTCACTTTATGTATACTTTGTGTCATTGGGGTTACATTGATCATAAGTTTAAATACCGGCTATTTGCGGATCGCCCCCATCGATGTGCTGCGTGTGCTTGTAGGAAAAGGCAGTCCCCAAGATGCGTTAGTGCTCATTCAATTTCGTCTGCCGCGCATGGTGATTGCGCTGTTTATCGGCGCGGGCATGGCAGTTTCCGGTGCCCTTCTTCAAGGCATCACACAGAACGACTTGGCCGACCCCGGCATCCTCGGGATTAATTCCGGTGCGGGATTGGCTGTTGTTTTTTACATCTCTATGATTCAGGGGCAAGCATCCGCACTGAGCGGGCTGTCCTTATTCTTAATGCCGTTTTCCGCACTCTTTGGTGCAGCGCTGGCTGCTTTGCTTATTTATGCACTTGCTTGGCAGCATGGCGTCACGCCGCTGCGCCTGATTTTATCAGGAATCGGCGTCAACGCCGCATTTATGGCTGTGATCACGATTATTCAGCTCAGGATGGATCCAAAAGATTTCATGCAGGCGACAATCTGGCTGTCGGGAAGCATATGGGGAACCGACTGGCCTTATGTACTCGCCATTCTTCCGTGGATGCTCATCCTTATCCCGCTAGCCACTTTCAAAGCGCGCACATTAAACATTCTTGCGCTTGGAGACGCAGTGGCCAGCGGTCTAGGTGTGGCGGTGAACCGTGAACGAACGCTGTTTCTGATCATCGCAGTCGCCCTTGCCGGAGCCAGTGTGTCTGTCGGTGGCGGCATCGCATTTCTTGGTTTGATTGTCCCGCATCTCGTCCGCCGGATTATCGGACGCCGTCATGAAGTTCTAATCCCATTATCCGCACTGATGGGGGCCTGCCTGCTGCTCATTGCCGATACGCTCAGCCGAACGATCTGGGCACCGGCAGAGGTCCCTGTCGGTCTTGTTGTTTCAGCGATCGGTGCACCCTACTTCATCTACCTCTTATTTCGAGAAAAGATTTAATAGCCAAAGGTAAGATGACGACCGATCATTGAAGGTACAAAGAGAGGCCGACGCTCCCGGCAAGTGCCGCAGTGTCAGCCTCTTATATCCTTTAATAACGTTCGATCATCCATTTTCCTATTGGAATAAAGTTGAGTTTTTCGTAGATACGTGCGGCGACCGGATGATCATAAAACAAACAGGGGCGTTTATGCTCGGCTTGCAGCGCGCTGATCGTCTTAATCAGACAACTGGTTGCAAACCCTTGGTGCTCATATCCTTTTTTCGTACAAACACCGACAATCATCGCCGCTCCGGCTGTCTCGGCTGTGGTTGATACACTGCTGACGGGTTCATTATTCCGTTCAATGTAGAACGTTCTGGAAATCCCTTGATCCATATTCTTCTGGAGGGTTGCCGGCGTCTCCGCATGATTAGAGAAAATCGTCTGACGCAGCGCAATAATTTTTTCTGCTTCTTCAGGAAAGAGCATTTTCACATCTTTACGTGCCGTTGATTTATCAAGAGGTGCGCCAAGATCTCGCGCTGCGTAATAACAGAGCTGTTCCTTTTGTACGGGCTTACTCATGTAAGGAAGTATTTTTTGCACTAGATTTTGCAGGCCGGACAGGCAAGTTAGTACGCTGCAGCGCGTAATCACGTCCGCCCATATCTTGCCGTCAAGCAGTTTGGCATCTCGTGCATAGGGAATAAAATTGCCAAGATAACGGAGCAGAATGCTGCGCAAAGCTCCTTGGCCGTCAAAGTCCCCCCACAGGGTAACACATTCGCCCTCTAGACCATATGCTTCAATATCCCCAAATATAAATAGATTCTCTGCCGGTCGATCGCCAGCAAAGCGCATGACTAGGTCTCTGTCTTTCTCGGTAAGCTGTCGGATCATTCACACGGCCCCCTCTCTCATTCCTATTTCTTACCCTAACTGCCGAGTCATGGATAAGCCATGATCACGCCTCGATCCAAACACAAAACGCTTCATCGGCTTTCTGCAGCCATTGAATTTCTATACAGTTTAGCCTATCCTTCGTGGATATGAAGTGATTGTCGGCACACTTGGGCCCATAAATGAACACGTTTTCCTTCATGATCCGCCGGCTGTTTATTTCGCGCATTCACGAATCATTCTCGGTTTGACAAAAAGTCCGCAGCAGACGCAGATGCACCGATTCGTCCGCATGGGACTCCTTTAAAAAACGGTCTAAGAAATCGACCATAAAGCGATGCCGTTCTTCAGCCAGTTTTCGAGCTGTTTCTGTATTCATACGATCCCGAAGGAGCAGTAACTTTTCGAAGAAATGGTTGACGGTTGTTGACTGCTGCGCCTTGTACTGCTCCGCCGTCTGATGCAGATGCGGCGGCGCTCCCGGATCAAACATCATTCGATGCTTAAATCCGCCATAAGCAAAAGCACGTGCAATTCCAACCGCGCCTAGCGCATCCAGCCGGTCCGCATCTTGGACAATCTTCCCTTCAAGGGTTGACATTGGGGTCTGCACACCGGCCCCTTTAAACGAAAGCTCGCTGATTATGGTGCACACGGCTTGAATGGTCGGCTCGTCCGTATGCAATGATTTCAGCCAGGTTGCGGCGGCGCGCGGACCGACCGATTCATCACCGTGATGGAATTTCCAGTCGGCGATATCATGCAGAAGCGCGCCTAAAGAAACAATTTGTTTATCTGCTTGATGCGGCGCTTCACCCGCCAAGATTTGCAGGCTCGTCCGATACACACGGTACAAATGCGCCCAGTCATGGCCGCTGCTCTCGCTCTTGAACTTTTCTTTCAGATAACTTTCGGTCTGTGCAACACGATTCATCGCTCTCTCAACCTCACTTTCTCCCATAATTATAGCGCATCCCTCATCTGCTGCTGCAACGCGAAGCACCGCTACCGACGTATGTTTCGAAAACAAACCGATCACTTGCTATAATAGGAGTAGATCAATCGACGAAAAAAGGAGGCATTCCCATGTCGCTGCTCAATCAGCCCGTGTGGCGTGTGATCGATCAAAGCAGCTTAGGCAGAGGCTTTGACGGCAGACAGTCGTTTGCGATTGATGACGCCATCTGCCAATCGGTCGGAAGTGGTCAGTCGCCATGCACTGCCCGGCTCTGGGTTCACCATCAAACGGTGATGCTCGGTATACAAGATACCCGACTGCCCCATCTGCGTGCAGGGCTTGATGTACTGCGGGCCCACGGATTCAACTTCATCGTACGCAATTCAGGCGGACTTGCCGTTGTTCTTGATCAAGGCGTGCTCAATCTCTCTTTGATTTTTCCGGAAAAGGATGGGGCATCGACGATCGATGATGGGTTTGAAGCCATGACAGCATTTATGAAGAAAATGCTGGCGCCGCTGGACATCGTCTTCAACTGTGGCGAAATCAACCGGTCCTACTGCCCCGGCCGCTATGACCTGAGCTCGAGCGGGCGCAAGTTTGCCGGCATTTCGCAGCGCCGTGTCAAGCAAGGGGTCGCCGTACAAATCTATCTCTGCGTCTGCGGCAGCGGTTCGCAGCGCGCGCAACTGATTCGTTCCTTTTATACGCAAGCGCTGCAAGGGGAGGCGACACATTTTGCCTATCCCGACATTGACCCGAAGGTTATGGCATCCTTGGAAGAAATCAGCGGGTGTCCATTAACCGTTCAGGGACTCGTTCATGCGTGCCTGTGCAGCCTGCAAAGCTTGGGAACCGTTCAATCTTCATCATCTTTGTCGCCTGAAGAATCCCTTGCCTTTGGCAGCTACTACGAGCGAATGATTCGTCGGAATGAAAAAGCGTTCGACTTCATGTAACAAAGTCCCAAAATTGGTGTACTGACAGTCGAACAATAAAGGGAAGAAAATCTTTATCCAGGTTATGAAGGTAGGATAATCATGAACGTTTTCTATAAAGTTTGCATTGTGTTTGCCCTTATTGCAGCGATGGGCATCACCGCTTTTTTGCCGTTACTTTCGCCGCACAGCTTTTCCGGTCGTCAAGCGGAGCAAAACCAAACCAGCCACACGATCAGTAGCAAGGAGAAAACGCCGGCATCATCTTCAAAAGCGCGGCCTGTCTCTTGGAATAAACCGTCCGGCGGCAGTTATCCGGTCATCGGAAAAAATGAGCCACTTTGGATCGATGTGGCGATCAAGAAACAAAAAGTGTACATCAAAAGCGGTAGCCGCACCTTGTACACCATGCAGGCATCAACCGGTCTTGATAGCAGTCCGGATACAACAACACCGACCGGAACCTACTACATCCAGGCGGAACGCGGAAAATGGTTCTACTCCCCGAAATACAAAGAAGGCGCAAAATACTGGGTATCCTGGAAAAACCACGGCGAATTTCTCTTTCACAGTGTCCCAATGAACCAAAACAAACAGGTGCTGCCGGCCGATGCAGCAAACCTAGGTAAAAAAGATTCACACGGATGCATTCATCTCACCGTTCCCGACGCCAAATGGGTGTACGAGCATATCCCATACAACACCAAAGTAGTCATTCATGCCTAAAAAATAAGCAGCTTGGTTTCCAAAGAGAACCAAGCTGCTTATTTCATCTCCATTCAATTAAGCGAAGGAAAAAGATTTTCTTAGCTGACCTGCGCGACTTCCTTCAACCACAACAAGACACTCATCGCCCTTTGACAAATTATCAATCAGAAGTGTTAGCCAATCGGACATCTTGTGGACTTGTTTCACCTGATTTTTTCCATAAATGTATACATCTTGACCTAGTTTTTCGCAATACTTGTAAAAGCGAATCATCTGTTTGACATGGAAGGCGGCAGCATACACTTTGAATGAAAAGATATGCTTCATGTTCGTCATCCTCCTTGATTCTTAGACCTGTCTTTCTTGATCACCTTTAGTCTACAGGTTAATTATGAACTTAGTCTTCATTGCGATCCGCGACTGTGAAAAATTTTTTGTAATTCGCGCCGCTCCAACTGCTCGCTGGCACGCATCAACTAAGCACGATCCCGCAGGCGTCTCGCTCTGCGCTTTGATTCTTGGCCAAAACACTGGGCTATTGGTTTGAAGACAGGGCAAAATCTTATACTTTCTTTTCCCGTGAAAAAGGCGTCTCAAAGTCAACGAGTGACTTTGGAACGCCCTCTTTCAGGTATTGTTTATGCTTTAATATCGCGGCGTGTGTAGAAAAGCCAGCCGACCAAAACGAAAATGATGTAATAAACGACGAGAACTGCGAGTGAAAAGCCGAGGGTCATGTCGTCGCGCAACGGCGATCCGGTCGTATACTGCGTCAGATCGGTATTGGCAAACAGCACATATTTTACCCAGTCATATTTGGCAAGCAGACTAACGACAATTGAGGAAGCCATCAAGGTAAAGATCGATAGGCCAATCGCAAGTCCTCCGTTTCGGAATGCGGCGGCGATCAGTCCTGCGAACGTCACCATCATGAAGAGTGAGACGCAATTGAGCAGGTAGTCCTTCCAAACGGCGAGCGTCCAACTCGATTGGTAGACCGTGCCATGGTCATACACCAGATGGGCCTCACCCGCACCGCCAAAGCCGAAGAAGATCCCGCCCACAAGCCATGAGGCGATAAACAACGTGATCAGACAAACAACGGTGAACAATAAAGTAGAAATATATTTCGACAGAAGAATTTCCGTGCGATAGATCGGACGAATCAGCAGCAATTTAATCGTCCCCGTGTCGAATTCGCTGGCAATCGAGGTGGACACGACGATAATGGTGAAAATGCTGATCACAATAATCAGGTTGCTGCCCGCGCCTTGAACAAAGCTCCACAACGTTTCGCCTTGCGCCGGTTTTAGATTATGATCGATCCGGTACTCATTCATCTTGATTGTTTTCTTAAAGTAATCGGTGGCCTGTTTGTTCCCTTTTACCGATGCCATTTGTTTTTCCATGTTCTTATTGTCTTGAACCAGCATCTGTTTCCAATTGTGATCATTCTTTGGCTCGGGACTGTTTAATTTAATAATGAGACCGGCGGTTAAAATCAGCCCTAAAAGAATGATAATCATGACTTTCGCCGATGTTCGGCGATAAATTTTCATGTTTTCATTTTGCAGCAGTCCAAAAAAATTACTCAACGCTCTTCCCCCCTGTAACTTCCAGGAATCTGTCTTCCAGTGATTTTGCAACAGCGGCTACACCATAAATCCTTATTTTTGAAAGCACCAATGTATCGACGACGACCGGAATTTTTTCATGTTCCACCGGCAGTTCGATCGTTGTCTCGTCAATCCGTTCGGTTTCAATCGCCAGCTTCTCTTTGATCGCTTGCGCGGCTAGGCGACCATCATCAACCTGAATCCGTACTTTTGCCGCACCTTTTTCAATGAATTCATTGACTTTTTCAACGCCGACAAGTTTTCCTTTTTGCAGAATGCCAATGCGATCGCACATCAGCTGCATTTCGGAAAGCAGGTGGCTGGAAACAATCACCGCCACGTTTTCTTTGCGCGACAATTCATGCAAATAGTTGCGCAAATCATGAATACCTTGCGGATCAAGTCCGTTCGTTGGTTCATCAAGAATCAGCACAGATGGGTGATGCAGCAGCGCTTGAGCGACACCGAGGCGCTGACGCATTCCGAGCGAATAGCGCTTCACTTTTTCATGAATACGATCCTGAAGTTCAACCAATTTGACCACTTCCATAATCCGGTCTTTGCTAATTCCCGGGATCATGCGCGCATAGTGAATGAGGTTCTGGTACCCGGTTAGGAATTTGTACATTTCCGGATTCTCAACAATCGCGCCGACCTGACGGATTGCTTTTTTAAATTCGCCATTGATGCTGTGGCCCTGTATGTAAATGTTTCCCTGGGACATTCTCATCAAGCCAACGATCATACGAATGGTCGTCGTTTTCCCTGCACCGTTGGGACCAAGAAATCCGAAGACTTCACCGCTGTAGATCTCAAAGCTTAAATCATCAATAATCGTTTTCCCGCCAATACGTTTACTCACATGTTCCAAGCGTACGGCCGGTTTCTTTTCTGCGGCATTATTCGCCATACTTTTCCACCATCCAATCACTCAGACTTAACTTCTCATTGCGACGAATCGCTTCAACACGCTTCTGATCAAGAATCACTCCGTTTTTAATCAGAATGACCGAATCCAAGAGTGGTTCGATTTCCTGCAATTCATGCGTTGTGATGATCACCGTCTGTTTTTCCAAATCAACGAATGAAATCAAGCCCTTAATAATTGAGCTGCGCACCATTGGGTCCAGTCCGGAAAGCGGCTCATCCATCAAAAGAAACGGCACCTCGCGGGCAAGCGTCACAACAATTTTCAAACGGCCGCGATTGCCTTTTGAGAGATGCTTGACCTTCTGCATACGATCCAACTTCATGAAATCGAGCATCTCTTCAGCTTTCACGCGATTAAAATCACTGAAGGTACGCGCATAAAAGTCAACGGTTTCCAAGACCGTAAGAAATGAATAATAACTGTCCAACTCAGACAAATAGGCGACCTTTCGACAGATTCTTCGATTGGCCGTCTCACCATCAATGAGCACAGTGCCATGTGTGGGTCGGAGCAATCCGGCGATCAGCTTCAACGTTGTTGACTTGCCGCTGCCATTTGAGCCGATCAGCCCGGTAATCTGGCCTGGTTCGATTTGCAGGCTGACGTCTTTCAACGCTTTTTTCGTTAAATAGCGCTTCGATACGCCTTCTAACTGAATCATTCCTTTTCCTCCTTATCCGTTAAAAAGTCTTTCAATCCATCCAGCATTTCCCGTTCTGAGTAACCCATTTCACGCATCTCAGACACAAACAGCTTGATATGGCTGGTTTTCAATTCCTCGCGCATGCGCTGCAGTACGGCAGGTTTCTCCGTTACAAAGGTCCCCTGTCCACGTTTTTTCTCAACGATGCCCGTTTCTTCAAGTTCTCGGTACGCACGCTGCACGGTATTCGGATTTACTGCCGCGTCAATAGCCAACTCTCGAACGGAAGGCAAACGTTCACCTATTCCAATTTCACCGCGGATAATCCTGTTTTTAATACGCTCGCACAATTGTAAATAGATCGGAACAGACGGGTTAAATGGCTGGGCCATGCGCGTTCTCCTCCTTGCTGTCACATTCGTTATTCATACACTTATGATGCCTCCAGCTTATGATCGGTTAGCCAAGCAGCCAGAATAAACATAATCACCGTTTTCACCAGATCAAGGACAATATCGCCCACCGTCAGACCAATTGGATCAGCCGTTGCAAAATCTGTGCTCAGCGTTGTCGGTGCGCCGTCCGGCATTACAAAGTGCAGCACTGAAACATTTTGAATCGGGCCCCAATCGGTTAGAAACGCGAATGCTCCGGATTCGATAAATTTCCCATCAATAATGGAGTAAACCACGATGCCGACAATCAAGACGATCCAAGCCCATTTTCCAATGCGCGACCGCATCGTGCGCTGAACCATCCAAAGGAAAAGAAAGGTGATCCCGCCGCCGATGCCGCTCCAAATCAAGATCAGCACAGCAAGCATGGTGATTCGAAAGAGAGATAATTCCTGCGGCATCTCGGTGATTCTCATCAGACTTACCCATGTGTAGGTGCCGACAATCGCCGTAGTGCCGATAAAGTAAACCAACGCTCCAGACAATTTTGCAAGGAGCATTGACCATCCGGGCAGCGGATTCTGCATCCAGATATGAAACGTTTTCCGCTCCTGAATGACCGTAAAAAGCAGGTATACCGGAACATAGAACAACAACAGAATGGTCAGCATGACACCGATAACCATCGGTGCGACATTTCCGTCATCGCCGTAGCGAAAGTTCAAGAATACGCCCAGAGCCATGAGCAGCAGCTGCAGGATCAAAAAGATCACGAAAGCCATCCAGCCGAGCCTCAATTCCTTTTTGAACAATGTAAACCAAACCGTTTTCATGTATATCCCCCGTTTATTTATATTACCGTATTAGTTAAATAATACACTAGACATCCCGTTTTGTCAATTCACCTTAGAACGTGCTTATAATTTTTCAATACCGAGCAGAATCGCCACGCCATTGAACAGAAGCAAGAGGATTATGGGAATGGAGGTAAAAAAGTACAACCACAATTTCTTTTCCGGACGCTTTTCCCACGCAGCATGCAGCCAGCTTCGAATAGCATTTCTATTTTTATAGAGAAAAACGCCAAGAACCAGGAAGACCGCAACAAGTAACCCGCTATTCAGGATGGCTGATAATACCTCAGAGTGTACCGCACTGATCGCTTCGCTCAGCAAGTTGTTCAAACTGTGTATGAGTATGGTCAACCAAATGGAATAGGTCTTTGCCAAATAGCCAAGAACTATGCCGGTTCCAAAGGCGACCGGCAGTTGAATAATATTGCCGTGCATCATGCCGAACAGCAGCGCCGAACCCGTAATCGCAAAAAATGAGCCAAAGCGTTCTAGGCTGCGCAAAACAGCGCCGCGATAAATAAATTCTTCAAAGATCGGTGCAATCAAGCAAGTATAGACAAACATACTGATTGTCTTCGACCCTTCCAGAATTTCTTCAGACGGCTCTGCCGTATAACCGAAAAGATGCAGCAGTCCTTCGACCGGATACATGATCAGCATGAAAATCATATTAAGTCCGAGAACAAACACAAACCCGATAAAAACGATGCGACGATTCATCCTTTTTCCAACAGTTGTTAAATCATGCGTCCAAAACAGCTTCTTTCGATAGATCAGGAGCGGGATAAAAGCGATCACCACCGCAAGAATCATCGGCCAGCCGCTTTCCTGCAGGGGATTAATGAATTGTTTCTCCATCTGTTGTTCCGTCAGGTCAGGGGTGAGAAACAGCGCCGGGAAGATTTGAACAACCATAAATGCAATCACCACGGCCCATAATAATCCCCCTTGAAACAGCAATGAAATCCCCAGTTTTCTAAAATGACGCTTTATTTTCTTCCGTTTAGCTCTATTACCATTCATAAGCATCCCTCTAACACATCATTGTATTAGTAAAATAGTACAGTGATGATTTGTTTCTGTCAATTCCCGGTTGGGTTAGACCCGCACGCAAAGCGTAAATATTCCCGCGTTCCTTTACTGAAGCTGGGTATGCTATAATAAACCGACAAAACGAGAAAATGGAGTTGAACGCATCTTTGTTACTTGATTTCAATCAAAAGCTTGCGATTATTGAATCCTTTAGCGAACTTGAACAAAAGAAAGTCTCACTGGGAAGGCTGAATTTCCAATACAATGGTAGTGCGACAGACAAGAAAAACGTCGTCTATCATCTGCATCCGAACGGCAACGGCTATGTATACGCCAAAGGAATTGATGGCTACGATGCTGATGCCAAAGGTATGGTCAACATCCGCGATTTCTCTGAAGAGGAGCTCCGAGAATTACTGAAAAAAGCCATTTTTGCGCTGTCGCCTGAAGGCCTCTATAAAAGAGAAACCGCGAACGGCAACGATCACGAACTTTGGGTGACGCCAAGCGGCCGGAGCGAACTGGAAATTGTCTACGACAATGCATTGTGGAACGTCTATGCTGGAGATTTACTCGACGGAACGTTCCGAACCTATAAAGAAGCGGTGGAATATTTAACGGAAGAAGGCTTCGTCCGGAAATGAGGCGCCGCAGGCAAGCGGCGCTTTTTTCACACTGGTAAGAAAGTATAAAAAATAAAAGATTTTCGGTAGAACGCCGCGTCCTGCGGCTCACCGAACACTAGGCCGTCCATGGCCGTCGCGACGGCGACTTTGCCTTCGCCAGAGGCTTGGCAAAGCCAAGTTTTCCAATAGGTGATCCACCGTTACACATCCCCGATCTCTTCTTGCTCATTCCCTATCCGTCTTTGCTCGCAGGATAAGGTTTTGCCTCGTCTTCAAACCCATAGACCCGTATCTTGACCGAGAATCCGAGCGAAGGTACTCTGACGCCTGCGGGATCGCGCTTTATTGATGCGTGCCAACGAGCCCCGCAGATTTCTGCCTGTCTGGGGAGACTCGTGGTGCACCCGCGGCAAGCGAATAACCGAAGCGACGATTCAGCACTGAAAAGACATGAACCCGCCACACATAGCTGAAAATGAAGGACCGGGCGTATTTTACCCGGTTTTTCTTATTTTCTACCATTTCTAGCCCATTCTTCATGTGATGTTGCTCGTCTCTCACGCTCACCCTAACAAAATTATTGTTTTATCTATAACATTCATCACATTATTTATTCACTTTTTAAAATTTTTATTGACACCTTTATGTAAGGCTACTAAACTATAAATGCTTAGTTGAAAATGATTATCATTTCCAATACGGAGGTGTTTGTATATGAATCGGCGCCATAGCATCGGCGCAATCATGATCGTGTTGCTTTTGCTCAGCCTTCTCCATCCTTTTCCTGCACATGCGGCAAAGGCAGTGGATGTCTCTCCTGCACTGAAAGACTTGAATCAGGCGATCACCGCCCTTCAAAAAGGTCAATCGGCGGATGCGCCTTATTCATCATTTAAAACGTGGTGGCAGCAGCACAAAACAGCGGTATCTAAAAGCTCGCTCGATGTCTCCATTCAATTAAGTCAGGACATCAGTTCCGCTTCACTAGATCTGCTTAACGGCAATCGCAAACAGTCAATCAAAAGTCTCAGCACGCTCAGGCAGACGCTTCAGGATTACCAAAGCGGGTTATATGGCGGCGTCAAAAGTTCGACGCACCAATCCCTAGGTTCTTACATAACGGAGCTTGAGAACGCCAAACACGCTTTGGAGCAAAAGGATTGGGTCACCGCAGCCACCCAGGTCAAACAGTTGCAACAGGACTGGCTTTCTGTAGAAGGGGATGTGGTCAGTCAATCACAGAGTATCTATACCGAGTCGGAGAAAAATCTCGTCATGATGGATGCTTACCTGGCAAATCCGAAAACGCATTCAAAAGCGCAGCCACTGATTGACGAGATGATCACGAGCCTTAAACCACTCGCCTCAGCGAATTACGGGATGTGGGATGCCGCACTCATTCCGATTCGCGAAGGACTTGAGGCTCTGCTCGTCATCGGCGCATTGCTGACGTTTGCGCGCAAAGCCGATTCAACGCCTGCTAAGCTGTGGATCTGGAGCGGTACAACGCTTGCCATCGTTGTCTGTCTAGCTGTCGGCGCACTGGTTTCGTTCCTACTTTCAGTCGCTTCCTTCGGCAACAACAATTCGCTGATCAACGGCTGGTCGGGCGTCATTGCCAGTCTGATGCTACTCTATGTCGGCTACTGGCTGCACCGCAATGCTGATATCCAACGCTGGAATGCGTTCATTAAGTCGCAAACGGCTCAAGCAATCAGCAAGCGCAAAATGATCTCGTTTGCGCTGCTTGCCTTCATCGCTGTGCTGCGTGAGGGCATGGAAACCGTCATTTTTCTTATTGGAATGGCCGGACGCATGCCGGCATCAACGTTGATTCTCGGGATCGCCATTGGCTTCGGTTTTCTAATCGTGATCGGTGTGCTCATGCTGAAGCTTGGCGTTCTGCTGCCGCTTCGTCCATTCTTTATGATCTCAAGTTTTGTGGTCTTTTACTTAGGTTTCAAATTTATGGGTTCAGGCATCCACAGTTTGCAAATGGCCGGCGTATTGCCTTCCTCGGTGTCCGATCGTTTGCCTTCCGTAAACAGTCTGAGCATCTTCCCATCCTGGTACAGCATTGTGCCGCAGGCGATATGCCTTGTTATTTTCGTCATCGTTCTTTCAAAAAGATGGTTGATGAACGTATTTCATACAAACAGCAAACAAGCCAAGGAGGCTTAACTTCTCATGACAAATCAAAAGAAAATCATGTTTATCCTTTTAGCTGCACTGATGCTCCTCCCCATCTCCGCTTGCAGCAGTGCGCAGAAATCCGATGGTGAAAAATCAGCACAAACAACCGCAGATCCAGTTAAACAGGGGACGAAAAAGATGCAGCAAATCAACAAGAATCTTCAAGCAGCGTTAGAAAAAAACGATACCGCCGCCATTAAAAAATACGGCAAACAACTAAACACTCAGTGGCTTTCCTATGAAAATGGTGTCCGTGACCGTTTCCCGCTCCAATACGCAAAAATTGAACGCTATCAGCAACCGATTTATGCGCAATCAAATTTGGAAAATCCCAATGCAGCACAAGTTAAAGAAAACAGCAGGGCCTTGACCGACCAGCTCAGCGATCTGCTTGCAGCAAAAGAAACCAAAGCAAAACCGTCCAAGCAAATGGATCAGGCCGTTGATGATTACTTGAAGTATGCTGATGAACAGATTGATCAGCTTGTCAAAACAACCAAACCTTTCGTCCAGGCAGTTAAAGACGGAGACGTTGAAAAAGCGAAGAAACGCTATACATTGCCGCGTATCTACTACGAACGGGCCGAACCAATCGCTGAAAGTTTCGGAGACCTTGATCCGGCAATCGACGCACGGATCAATGACGTAGAGACCGAATCCGACTGGAGTGGCTTTCATGAAATTGAACGCGCGTTGTGGGAGAAGAACAGTCTGAAAGGCCAAGAAAAGTATGCCGATAAGCTCATGGCCGATGTGCTCAGTCTGCAAAAGAAAGCAAAATCGTTCAAGCTGACACCAAAAGCGATGGTCGCCGGGGCAATGGAACTGCTTGAAGAAGCCGCAACCAGCAAGATTACCGGTGAAGAAGAGCGCTACTCACATACAGATCTCGTCGATCTTCAAGCAAATGTTGACGGTTCAAAAGCCGTTTATCAGGCTGCCATTCCGGCGCTGATTCAAGGCCATAAAGATCTGGCAAACCAAATCGACAAGCAATTTCAAGCGTTTGACAAACAAATGCTGAAATACAAAAAATCAGATACCGAATACGAAGACTATACGAAACTGAACAAAGAACAGATCCGAGAAATCAGCAATGAATTGAGCAAGCTATCCAAGCTGATGGCCCAGACAGCAAAAATATTCTAAACAGAAAGGGTTGATCCCTCATGGCCAAAGATGATCTGAGCACTCCAAATGAGCAAAAAGAGTACTCAAGACGGGATATGTTGAAAATGACGGCACTCGCCGGCGGAGGCATCGCGCTTGGCGCAAGCGGCTTCGGTACTGTACTTGAACTGCTTGGCAATAAAAACGGTGAAGCGAATGCCGCAAATCAATCCACCGTCCCATTCTTCGGAAATCATCAGGCCGGCATCACAACTGCCCATCAAAACTACGGTTATCTCGCCGCATTCGACATTGATCCATCGGTACATGATGCAGCCAAAATCATGGCACTATTCATCACTTGGACACGCTTGGCTGCCACGCTGACGCAAGGCAAACGCGAAGTCAACAGCGACAATAAAGAGCTGCCGCCAAACGACACGAATGAGGCGCGCGATCTCGGCGCGGCAAATCTAACGATCACCTTTGGACTTGGTCATTCTTTCTTCACCAAGGATGGGAAAGACCGCTTTGGGGTCGCAGCCCACATGCCGAAACAGCTCACAGCGATGCCGCATATCGCCCATGAAACGCTGGATCCTGCTATTTCAAACGGAGATCTTTGTGTTCAGGTCTGTGCCGATGTACAGCAAGTGGCCTTTCATGCCTTGCGCAATCTGATCAAAGAAGCACTTGGCACAGCGAACATTCGCTGGATGGAGTCGGGCTTTCTCAATGCGCCAAAGGGCCAAACTCCAAGGAATCTATTTGGCTTCAAAGACGGAACGGCGAACGTCGCTGATTCTGAGGACCAGAAGAACGTCATCTGGACAGGCAGCGATGAACCGCAGTGGATGCGTGGCGGAACCTATCTTGGCTACCGTAAGATTAAAATGATCATTGAAACTTGGGATCGGGATTCGTACAGCGATCAAGAAAATGTTTTCGGACGAAAGAAAAATTCCGGCGCACCATTCGGACAGAGGCATGAAAAAGATCCGGTCATTATGAACAAGATGCCAGCAGATGCGCATGTTCGACTGGCACATGGAACGGGAAAACAGATTTACCGGCGCGCCTATTCATACACGAACGGCATCCAGCCGCAAACCGGAAATTTAGACGCGGGGCTTTTATTCATTTCCTATCAAAATAAACCCCAAGACAGCTTCATTCCAATGCTGCGTTTGCTTGGTAAAAGCGATGCGCTCAATGAATATACCGATCACATCGCCACAGGACTGTTTGCCATCCCTGCCGGCATTAAGAAAAATGAGTATTTCGCTCAGCATTTATTTGAATAACTTGGATACGTTCTGCCCTCGTGCTCCTGTGCACGGGGGCTTAATTATTTCCACGGCTAGCCTAATTCACGTATAATAATCTTAATAATCAGTCAGAAATGCATTGTGTGAATCAAGAAAAGCGTTTTACACCCCTACAGCGAAGCGCAGCCAATCGATCCTCTGTCATTCTTTTAAACGAAGATCACGAAACGGTTTTTCATACAGAAAGGACAATACAATGAAATCATTAAACCGGCATTAGACCCGTTCTGAGTCACCTCCGCCCATCTGCGATTTTTTCACCATTACAATAAATGGAGGAAATAAAATGCGAACAGAACAACAAATGAACCAACGGATTCTGGACCAGGCAATCAATGATGAACGCATTCGCGCGGTCATCCTAAACGGCTCACGGGCAAATCCGGATGCGCCTCGTGATTGTTTTCAAGATTACGATATCGTTTACGTCACACGCAAAGTATCCGCGTTCACGTCTGACCATCGATGGATCGACGTCTTTGGTGAACGCATCATCCTGCAGATGCCCGATCTGACGGACATCGGCTGCGGAACGCCAGCATTATCCGATCAGCACTTCACCTACTTAATGCTCTTTAAGGATGGCAACCGAATCGATTTGACGCTGATGACTCCGGAACAAGCCAACGATTATGTGAATGGCGACAGTCTGAGCGTCATCCTGCTTGATAAGGATGGGCAATTTAATGCCGTACCACCTTCATACGACCGGAATTACCACATCGCGCCACCGAGCAAACAGCAGTTCGCCGATTGTTGTAATGAATTTTGCTGGGTAGCACCCTATGTAGCTAAGGGGTTATGGCGCGGCGAAATGCCTTATGCCAAAGCGATGCTTGAGAACCCGGTCCGTGATATGATGGTACGCATGCTCTCTTGGCATGCAGGCGTACGCACTGATTTTACTGTGAGTGCAGGCAAATGTGGCAAATACTTGCCTCGCTATGTCGAAGCAGACGTTTGGCAAGACTATCTAAGCACATACCCGGATGCAGATTCAGAGCACATCTGGCAAGCTCTTTTTCGCATGCGCGCACTTTTTCGACGACTTGCGCAGCATGTGGCAGATCATTTCGGCTATGAGTACGCCAAAGCCGATGACCGGAACGTCACTAACTATTTGAATCACGTGCATGCACTGCCTAAAGAGGCAAAGGCGTTTGACTAATCGTTAGACAGCAAAACTCGGACACACAGGTGCCCGAGTTTTTTTATTATCGTTGCGCTGAGTGTATTAGCCTTGAAGCTTCTCTTCCTGAAACGCGCCGCGGCGGCTGACTGTCCATGCGCAAAAACTGACCGCGAGCATGCCGATAAACGAACCAATAATGATGCCAATGGCTGATGTATACTGGAACAGCACCCCGTAAACAAACATGCCAAGCGGCTGCAGCGAGGTCGCGCCAACCATCAAAATCGTAAAAACACGGCCCTGGTAATGCATCGGAATCGTCTTTTGCATGTATGTGGTCAACGGTACGTTAACAAAGACCAGAACCAGTGCCAATACAAAATTAATGCTCCCAAAAATGAAGGTCGACACCCATGAATTGAGTGTAAAAAGAAGCGGAATGATGGCGAAAATCAGTGGCAGTCCTTCAAAAAAAAGCGACTTGCTGACCATTCCAATCGGATTGCTGTCCACTGTCAATTTCGCCGCCAGAAGCCCGCCGGCGACCATCCCTAATGAAAACAGCGCTTCAGTGAGACTGTATTGAATATTTTGCATGTGCAGGACTTGAACAATGAGATACGGGAAACCAACGTTAAATACACCGCAGAGAAAGTTGAGTACCGAGGCAACGAGAATCATCATCAAGATCAACGGTCGTTTTTTCACATAAACCAATCCCTGCCTCATCGATGCCCACATCGACTCTGATTTGCTGCCCTGCTGCATGAC
Source organism: Sporolactobacillus terrae DSM 11697 (assembly GCF_000648615.1). Taxonomy (GTDB): domain Bacteria; phylum Bacillota; class Bacilli; order Bacillales; family Sporolactobacillaceae; genus Sporolactobacillus; species Sporolactobacillus terrae. The sequence goes on from NZ_JFZC01000027.1 coordinate 30,640, forward strand.
AGGCGGTTCAACAAGCTGAAAGTTCATCGTGAGCACAATCAGAACAACCACGAGCTCAGCGACAATTTCAAAATAGATAAATGACCGAAACGGTACGAACGCAAATACGACACCGGCAGCTATAGGCCCGAGAATTTGCGCAAGCGAGTTTGCCGACTGCTCCAAGGCATTCAACTGTTGAATAAACGCTTTTTCGACAAGACGGGAAATTGCTGACATATACGTTACACTGAATAGGCGGGCATTTAGTCCGAGGGTCGCCACCATGATGAGCACCATTAAATAATGCCAATTTCCAAGCAGCGGGAAAAGCAGACTGTACACAATCAGTAAAAGCACACATCCGATTTGTGTCGAAACCATAACGCGCTTGTGATCGTAATGATCGGCAAGGTAACCGATAAATGGTGAAAAAACAATGCCAATTAGCGGACCGATCAATAAAGTTGTTCCGAAATTCATTGCCGATCCGGTCAGTTTTAATATGTATAAACTGATTGCAAAATTAAAAAGTGAGCTACTGAAGCTTCCGATAAAATCGCTAGTGACGGCTTTTTTTATTTGCCGCTGTGACGCCCGTTTCAGATAAAGGGCTTGGTCTGGATCCATATTCTCACCTTCGATTGTCCATGATCTTCCAATTATATACCTTATCCTTTTAGCCAAAAAGATTTTTCAGAAGTTTTCGAAAGAAAATATGCTTTGTCTCTAGGGAACCTCGTCATCAAATGGTTAAAACTAGTCCAAGCCATACGAAAAACCGGGCAAAAAGTGCCCGGTCCTTACTTCCGCAAGATGTGGTGGCTTTCACGTCGCATACAGGACGTACTTTCACAGGATGTGATGACTTTCGCGTTGCATACAGGACGTACTTTCACAGGATGTGATGACTTTCGCGTTGCATACAGGACGTACTTTCACAGGATGTGATGACTTTCGCGTTGCATACAGGACGTATGCGCACTTAGCGAAAGTTCCTTTAGGAAAGTTCCTTTAGGAAAGTTCCTTTAGGAAAGTTCCTTTAAGAAAGTTTCTTTATGTGTGATGGGCTCGCGTCTTTTCAGTGCTGAATCGTCGCTTCGGTTACTCGCTTGCCTCGGGCGCACTGTCTTTTGCGGGACCAAAAATCTTATACTTTCAAAAACCGAGCGAAAAACGCGTGCTTTCAGTCGTATGAAGTATTTGCCCGTTGCTTCAATTGCTCACCTAACGGTACCGAACGCCTCGGAACGGATGCCGATCCTTTATACATTTTGAGGCTGGGCTGCACTCAGCGCTTGCTTGGCCGTAATCAGCGCCAGCTTGTAAACATCATCTGCCGAACAGCCGCGTGACAAGTCGTTAACCGGCTTGGCCAATCCCTGTAAAATCGGTCCCACTGCTGTATAGCCGCCGAGTCGCTGTACCATTTTGTAACCAATATTTCCTGCATCGATATTTGGAAAAACAAACACAGTCGCTTTGCCGGCAATCGGGGAATCCGGCGCTTTTTTAGCTGCTACTTCCGGCACATAGGCAGCATCAAACTGCAGCTCGCCGTCAACCGCAAGATCCGGTGCTTTCTCATGAACGCGCTTTACTGCTTCGTTCACTTTATCAATCGACGGGTCTTTTGCCGATCCCTTCGTAGAGAAGCTGAGCATTGCAATTTTCGGATCGATACCGAACAGTACCGCTGTCTCCGCTGATTCGATGGCGATTTCCGCCAATGTTTCACTGTCGGGCGATATGTTAATGCCACAGTCGGCAAAAACGAATTCTTTATCCCCCTTCGTAAGAATAAAGGAACCCGAGATCCGTTTCTTGCCCGGCTGTGCTTTGATGATTTGCAGTGCCGGACGCACGGTTTCAGCGGTTGAATGGGCTGCACCGCTGACAAGTCCTTCCGCTTCGCCCAAGTAAACCAACATCGTCCCGTAGTAGCACGGATCGCTTAACCACTGTGCCGCTTGGGCAGCATCCGTCTTTCCCTTTCTGCGTGCCACCAATGCATCGATTTTAGTCTGCAGTTCTTTATCCGTTTCCGGATGCAGAAATCGAAGCTTATTTTCAGAAGCAAGCGTCCTCAATTCCTCAGTGGATTCTTCTTGTTTCCCAATCAGAATGGGCACAATCAATTCTTCTGACGCTAAAGTGCACACCGCTTCGCGAATCCGTTCATCGTCTGCTTCAGGAAAAATAATCGACGGTTTCCCCTTCTTAATTTCGGGTTTCAATCGTTCAAATAAGTCTGCCATCGTCCATCGCCTCCCAATAATTATCTTATACCTTTAGTATAAACGAAAAGAACACATCCTACATTTGGAAAGTTAATTTCATCCTCTGATCCAATTGGGAAACTGTGCTATATTAGACTAGGTGAGAAAATGAAAAAAAAGAGAGGTGTTCACGATGGCTGAAGCAGCACAGACACTCGATGGCTGGTACTGTCTCCACGATTTCCGTACCATTGACTGGTCGGCATGGAAAGAAAAATCCGAATGGGAGCGACAGCAAGCATTAAATGAATTTAATCAGTTTTTCAGTCGTGCCGAGATTAACGAAGAAGCGCATGATGGAAGCTTTGCGCTCTATTCCGTGCTCGGTCAAAAAGCGGATTTCGTTATGATTACGCTTCGCCCAACGATGGACGAACTCAGTGATCTGGAAACCGAATTTGATAAATCAAAACTAGGTGAGGTGACCGATCCCGCCTATTCTTTTGTTTCGGTCGTAGAACTAAGCAATTATCTGGGCAAAGACGGCGGCGATCCCTATGCGAATCCCTATGTTCAGAAGCGGTTGAAACCGATCCTTCCAAAAAACGACTACTTCTGCTTCTATCCAATGGATAAACGGCGCGAACATGGCGATAATTGGTATATGCTACCGATGGAAGAACGGCGTGAGATGATGAAGAGCCACGGACAAATCGGCCGCAAGTATGCCGGAAAAATTCATCAGATCATCACCGGGTCGGTCGGTTTCGACGATTGGGAATGGGGCGTAACCCTTTTCTCAGATGATCCGCTGCAATTCAAGAAAATTGTTTATGAGATGCGTTTTGATGAGGCAAGCGCCCGTTTCGGCGAATTCGGACCGTTTTTTGTCGGCAATCATTTAACACAAGAGCAGTTTCAACAAAAATTTTTCATCTAATCTTCTGATGTAAAGACCTGGAAACAGGTCTTTTTTTATTGGCCGTAATTCCAGACCCGCTGTCATCATTTGCGATCAGACGCATAGGCTTTATATGTACTTAAGAACCTTGGCTTATAAATCTTCCGTTCAAGCAGCCGGGCTGGTTCGACGCACCACTTTAAAAGGCGCGCGCCAATCCGGACGGCCGCACTGATGCGTCACTTTTGCAATGGGGATACCGATGCCAATTCACATAAGATTCTTCACCAAAAGAAAAGGGGGCAGGCATGATTATGGCCGTGGTTCAGTATACGTCGAACGATGTTTCACTTCTCGCTCGTTTAATGCGTGCCGAGGCAGAAGGCGACGGTCAGCTCGGTATGCTGATGGTCGGCAATGTCGGCGTCAATCGGGTACTCGGCAACTGTCTTGATTTTGAAGGATTGAGGACAATTCAACAAATGGTTTTTCAGAGTCCTGGCGGTTTCGAGGCAACGCAAAAGGGATATTTTTATCAAGCGGCTCGCTCACAAGATAAACGGCTTGCCGAGCGAACACTTAAAGGGGAACGGTTCCATCCTGCATCGAATTCGCTTTGGTTTTTTCAGCCGGCAGGCGCGTGTCCTGCTCAGTGGTACAATCAGTGGAACACCGGCCGCTTTAAAGCACATTGTTTCTTCTCCCCTACTGAATCGGATTGTCCGCGAGTTTATTGACCAATCGATTGTTAAGGAGTGAGTTCATTTATGGGCGTTCAATTTCCGCCAGACAGCTGGCCTTATGGCGCAGCATTTAATCCGGATCCCCAAGCGCAGCAGACCTGGGATGACTCAAGACAGCAAGTCCAGCCACAGCAGCCGAGCGGTTCATTTCCTTTTCAAGCTCAGACGCAGCAGCCAATTGGTGCACCGCAGCCCGCACCACAAGCATTACCTTATCCTTTTCCGGCTTATACGCTCCCGGTTCCGCAGACCGGTGCACCGCAGCAACCGGTCAGCCCACAAGTTCTTCCGCTGCCTTTTGTCGAACAATCTTATATTGAAAACATTTTGCGACTGAATTTAGGCAAAACAGCAACCGTCTACTGCACCTTCGAAGGCAATAGCCAATGGAACGCGAAAACGTTTACCGGTACAGTTGAAGCGGCCGGACGTGATCATGTTATTATTGAGGACGAAGAAACACAACGACGCTTCCTCATTCCGATGGTGTTCGTCAACTATTTCGAGTTTACCGGACCACTGGCGTACGAATATCCTTACGCGGCGCCAACTCCTGCCGGGCGTTAATTCCTGCAATCGTGAAAAAAACAAGCTGTGCTCGGTCCTTAAACCATCCTAATTTTGTGTGCGCTTCGATTGCTCGCTGGCACGCGGTTCCCGCTGGCGCTAGAGTACCTCCACTTTGATTCTCGGTCAAGACATGGGTCTATTGGTTTGAAGACGGGGCAAAATCTTATCCTTTTTTTCCTGTAAAAAAGACGAAGCGGTTCGTAAAAACCGCTCCGTCTTTTTCGCGTACATCACGCACGCAAGACCGCTGCAACAACGAGTACCCAGCTGATGAGAAAAAGAACGCCGCCAATCGGTGTGATCGCCCCCAGTACGCGGACACCGCTAAGCGTGAGTGCATACAAGCTTCCTGAAAAGAGCACGACGCCAAGCGTCATCAACCAGCCGGCCCAAGCGAGCAGTGTCGTCTGTCCAGTGAAGACCGTCAGAGCCAAAATGCCAATCAAAATCAGCCCTAGTGCGTGAACCATTTGATACTGAACGCCGGTTTGGAAAATGGAAAGATTCTGCTCCGTCAAGCGCGCCTTCAGCACATGTGCGCCAAAAGCGCCAAAAGTAACCGATAAGAACGCCAGAATGGCACCAATTGCAATAAAAACTTTCACATGAAGCCCCCCCTCTCATTATTTGTCCCAATGCGTATTCCTTCATCGCTTGCATCGCTTTAATGAAAGCTGCACGCTTTACGCAACGGTTTTGTTGCTTATTTCTCATTCCAATAGTTTTTATAAATCGCTTGTGTGCCGCTGTTTTCTTCGCCCTGATCAGCGAGCGCTTCGTAGATCTCCTTTGACAAGGCGAGGCCCGGAGCATCCATGCCCATGGCTTGCGTTGATTCCAAAGCAATTCGTTCATCCTTGATCAAATGCTTGATGTAAAAACCGGGTTCGAAATCTCCTTTTAGCATGCGCGGCCCCAGATTGCTCAGTGACCAGCTGCCAGCAGCCCCGGTTTCAATACTCTCCATGACTTTGTCTGTATCAAGTCCAGCGTGTTTTGCATAGGCTAACGCCTCGGCCACACCGATCATATTGGATGCGATCGCGATCTGATTGGCCATCTTTGTATGCTGACCGGAGCCTGCTTTCCCTTGATACACGATCTTCTGGCCCATCGCCTGGAAAACGGGTGTCATTGCTTCGGCGTCGTGCGCGTCACCGCCGACCATGATGGACAGCGTCCCATTCTTTGCCCCGACATCTCCGCCGGACACCGGAGCATCCAATGCATGCAGCCCTTTAGGGGCAGCCGCCCGATAAATTTTTTCAGCGAGCTGCGGCGAAGACGTTGTCATATCAATCAGATAGGCGCCTGCTTTTGCATGAGCGATGATCCCATTATCAAAATAAACGGAAGCCACATCTTTAGGATAACCAACCATTGTAATCACAATGTCGGCTCCTTCAGCGGCTTCCGCGGGACTTGCTTTCCAGACTGCGCCTTCGGCAATAAGATCGTCTGCCTTGCTTTTGGTACGATTATAAACGTGAAGTGCAAAACCCGCCTTCATCAAATTGCGGATCATGCCTTTGCCCATAACTCCGGTTCCAATAAACCCAATCGTCTTTTCTGCCATGCCTCTCACTCGCTTTCCTATCCTTAGCATCTAGGATAACGATAGCATGAACACCTCTCATTTTCACGTCATACGCAGTGCTCAGACCTTTCGAATTTGGAAAAAGTGAGTGAACACCCAAGGATAGACCGCCATCGGAAAGTTAATCTGCCAAGAACCGATACCAGCGATTCGCGAATCGTAAACCAGCTGTGCCTTTGCAAACAAACTGCGCACATCTTCAAACCAGACCACGCGGTTCTGACCGCTGTCGTCGGTATAATAGAAATAAGCGGCTTGATCTGTTGTTGAATAATTAATCGGTACCTGTTCGCTCATTGCCAGATCAATGGCGGCTTGATACGTAATCGCCCGGCCCGGATTCTGAGCGGAAAACGGAATCGGCCAATCATAACCGTAAAAAGGTGTACCCATGATTATTTTATTTCGATCCATTAGGCTAGCAGCAAATTCAAGCGTTTCGCGAACAAGCTGAATTGGAGCGGTTGCTCCTGGCTCACTCCCGCTATAATGCCAGTCATACGCCATAATGAAGAATTGATCGACGATCGCACCGATTGCTGCATAGTCATAGCCACGCACCCAAGGCACATCATCATTCGTTTTTGCAGGCACAGCGATACTCAGATTCAAATTGGCCGATTGTGTCCTTTGCTTTAGCGCTTGCAGAAACATCACAAACGCATTGCGATCCGCCGGCAGTACGCCTTCGAAATCAATATTGATCCCGCCGTAGCCGCTGGAGGTCGCCATGTTGATCATGTTGTCGATCAGAGTCTGCTGCACACTCGGTGTATTTAAAACACGTTGCACTAAAGCCGAATTAAATCCGGTCGCCGTCAAATTGGTTACGGTCAGCACCGGGGTCACCCGCCCGCGCCAAGCGGCAAGCACCGCGGCATTGTCATTGAGCGGACTCAGATCGCCGTTCCAATTAAAATGCGTTTCAAAAAGTGCAATGTACGTTAAATACGGCGCATTATTAGCAATAACCGATTGATCAAGCGCCGGCGTCCGAAGCTGTGAATAGCTGAAATGAGTGGCGACGCGCCGCTCAATCGTTGGAAGATTAATTTTCTGACCAATACTCAGCTGATCTGGGTTGATTCCTGGATTTGCTTGTCGGAGCGCGCTTAACGGTACATAAGCCATACGCGAAATCGTCCATAAACTGTCACCGGGCTGCACTGTATAAACATCGCTAGTCACCAGCAGCGCTTGACCGGTAACAATATTTGTCGCCGCCAGCCCATTGACGCTTCTCAATGTGTCCACCGGAACATCAAACTTCTGACTGATCGCAAATAAAGAGTCTCCGGTTCTTACTGTATAAACAAACATTGTTTCACCCTTCCCCGCGCACCAAGATTTACAGGTATGCACGATACTCAAACATAGGCATTTCACTCTAACTTATTCAGCAGCTGAGGAACGGTTCCACAACGGTACATAGATTCATAGAGAAAAAAGCGTTATGATAAGAGACGTTGCGAATTTTATTGATCACTATGAGCAACCTGTGGTAGAATGAACGCCCTTAAAGTGAAGGGCATAGAGTATAGAAAAGTACGGAAAGAAACGAGGGTTATTTATGGCTGAATTCATTCCATCCCGGCAAGTTCAAGCGCTTCCCGCCAATTACTTCACCAGCATTGAACAAAAAATTGATGCTGTGGTGAAGCAGGGCATTGATGTCATCCATCTTCATACCGGCAGTCCGGATCAGCCGACGCCGAAACCAATTATCGAAGCAATGAATCAAGCCGCTCCGCTCCATGAGAATCAAGGTTATCCTACTGCAGGCGGCAAACGTTCTTTTAAAGAAGCAATCAGCAGCTTTTACAGACGCGAATATGGGGTCACGCTTGATCCCGAAACAGAGGTGACCGTCTTTGACGGGGCAACGGTGGCGATTTCAGCATTACCGCAAACACTGCTAAATCCGGGCGATGTCATGTTGACGACCGATCCCGGCTACCCGCTGTACTACGTCTGTCCGGAACTTGCCGGTGCGCGGACCTACGGAATCCCGGTGCGCGCAGAAGACGACTTTTTACCGGATTATCGAACGATTCCTGCAGATATTTTGGAAAAAGCGCATTTGCTGATGTTAAACTATCCGAATAATCCAACCGGAGCAATGGCTACCGAGGCATTCTTTGCTGATACGGTACGTTTCTCACGCAAACATCAAATGCCGGTTGTCCATGATTTTGCCTATGCGGCATTCGGTTTTGACGGGAAACGTCCAATCAGCTTCCTGCAGACGCCGGGCGCAAAGGAACAAGGCATTGAAGTGTACACGTTGTCAAAAACATACAACATGGCCGGATTCCGGGTCGGCTTTGCAGTCGGAAATGCGTCAATTATCCGCGCGCTCAGCACCTTCCACGACATTGATCACTCCGATGTCCCGAGCCCGATTCAGGATGCGGGATCGGCTGCGCTGCTTGGCGCGCAGCAGTCAGTTCAGCAATTATGCGCGCTTTACGAACAGCGCCGAAATGTCTTAGTCGAAAGCATGCGCGCGATTGGTTGGGATGTCCGTGCACCAAAGGGATCATTCTTCTGTTGGTTCAAGGTACCGAACGGTTACACTTCCGAGTCCTTTGCTGATGCTCTGCTCGAACGTGCTCATGTTGCCGTCGCACCCGGCGCCGGTTTCGGCACCCATGGCGATCAATTTGTACGCGTCGGACTGCTTGAGCCTGAAGAACGGCTCAAAGAAGCCGCCGAACGCATTAAAGCATCAGGAATTTTAAGTGAAGCACCCGTAAAAAATTAAGCATAAGAGAAACAAAAAGAACTTTTCCCGATGCTATTCGGGAAAAGTTCTTTTTTAAATGACGCGGTAGCCGATCAACAGAATCACAATTAAGACTACCGTACTGAGCACGAGCAGAAGTCCTGCCGGTTGCTGTTTTTTCCGTTTGCCAAGCGCCGCTTCCATCAAACCGATTAATGCAAAGGACAGAACGGCTTTAACGACCAGCATGAACGGAAAATGGATGATGAACAGCATCGCTATTCCGGTTCCAATCATCACCAAATAAGTGAGCCGCAGGATCATACTCCATACTTTTTGCTGGTAGAAAAGATAGCTCAGGAGAAAAAGAATCACCATAAGTCCCCAAACCAGCCCATGGATTTGTGCCAAACTATGCATCACTATTCCTCTTTTCTTGTACGAAACTCTCTTTATTTTACCATGAACCTGTACCATTCCCAGGCCAAGCCGCATCGATGTACCCACACATTCGAAAAACAGGACCATCCACACAAAAGTTGTCACCAACGACCCCAGAAGCGCGCATACAAGAAGGTGCCTCAACGTCACCTTTGACTATTGAGACACCTTCCTTGAGATCAATAATTAATTGCCATGACGTGACAGGTCACATTGCTCAAGCGGAATCAGTTTCGTTCTCATTTTCCACTTGGCAATCAGCCAAACGGCGAGGAAAATAGGAATGCCGATGTAAGCGGCAATAATTCCGCCCCAGTCGATTTCCCCTCCAGAAAAAGCACCGAAACTCTGACCGATAATGACGATCAGGCAGACGGCAAAAGCAAACAGCGGACCGAATGGGAACCATTTCGCCCGGTATGGCAGATCACTAAGCTTACCGCCTTGTGCAACATAAGCACGCCGGAATCGATAATGGCTGATTGCGATCCCGAGCCAAGCAATAAACCCGCACATGCCCGATGCGCTGAGCAGCCAGTTATAAACAATACCATCGCCAAAGCCGGAAGCAAAGAAGGCAAGCAGGCCAAAGGCTGCCGTAACGATCAGCGACCAAATCGGAATGCCGTGTCGCGTAACATAGCCGAGGAATTTCGGCGCCTTGCCCTCTGTGGCGAGTGCATAAAGCATACGTGTCGATGCGTACAGACCTGAATTGCCTGCCGACAGAACAGCTGTCAAAATCACCGCGTTCATGACTGATGCAGCAACAGCAAGCCCGGCGCGGTCAAACACCAATGTGAACGGGCTGACCATGACCGAGTCCGTCGCTGACAGATTGTGATTGGTATAAGGTAGAATCATAGCAATGACAAATATGGCCAAAATATAGAAGAGCAGAATACGCCAGAAAATCGTATTCATCGCTTTCGGAACATTTTTTTCTGGATGCTCGCTTTCACCCGCACTGACGCCGAGCAGTTCAGTCCCTTGGAATGAATAGCCCGCCGCCAGAAAGACGCCGAATGCAGCGAGAAAACCGCCATGGAACGGTGCATCGCCCACGGTAAAGTTCGAGAATCCAGGCACACCCCCGCCTAAGATACGGAAAATCATCAGCAAACCGATGATGATAAAAATAATGACGGTCACAACTTTAATAATGGCAAACCAGTATTCGGACTCGCCGTAGCCTTTCACAGTCAAGGCATTCAGTAAGAAAATAATCGCTAGAAACAGACCGCTCCATAGCATGGATGGACTGTCCGGGAACCAGAATTTCATGATCAGCGTTGCCGCCGACAATTCACTGGCAATCGTGATCGCCCAGTTATACCAGTAATTCCAACCGAGTGCAAAACCAAAGGACGGATCGACAAAGCGGGTTGCATAGGTACTGAACGACCCACTGATCGGCATATAGGTAGCCAGCTCACCCAAGCTGGTCATCAGGAAGTACACCATCACTCCGGTCAGTCCATAAGCAAGCAGTGCTCCACCCGGTCCGGCAGTATAGATCGCGTTCCCGCTCGCTAGGAACAATCCGGTTCCGATCGCCCCTCCAAGCGAAATCATCGTTAGGTGACGTGACTTCAATCCGCGTTGCAATTGATTCTTGCTGTCTTTCTTCACTTGTTCTCTCTCCCTCTCTGTAATTCAGAGGAACATGCGGCATAAAAATGAATGAACGATAAAAACGCCCGTCAAAAGCATCGTGATGCTCTTAAACGGGCGAACTCTTCATAGTAAAGTTAATAAGATCTGCTTGAAAATTAAAGTCAATCGATCCACTCACTCCACGCACATCTTCCCCGATAGCACACCACACGCAAACTGCTCGCATGTGACAGTTTCGCTCCTTTCGGAAACGAACCCAACCGATTCGGCAAGGGATCCGAACCCGCTTCGGCAACAGTTCCTTACGCACACCGTCCGGCGTCCCTTCGCCTCAGATGTACTTCTCATAACTGCCGCGCCTCTACCCCCTCTGTTTGCGAGGAGACTTTTTTCGACAACAGGCTTAATTCTACCTGCATCCCAGATAAAATTCAACCAAAAGGCCTTTTTAAACCGGTATTTCAGGAACTTACCAATGCATGCACGTTTGTGTCAACGTTATAGATAAGATCAATAAACATCGGCGAACCACTGCCGACCAATTCAACTCAGGGCGTGACGTCATACCGGTTCCTGCTGCGCCTCCTGATACTCAGCAATCGCCTTCATAAAGGCTTGTCCGTATTTTTCCAGCTTCTGCTGGCCAACGCCTTTGATCATTAGGAATTCATGGTCCGTTGAGGGGAGCCGTGCGCTCATTTCGCGCAAAGACTGATCAGAGAAAATAATATAGGGCGGCACATATTCTTTCTGAGCCAGTGCCTTGCGTACTTGTTTCAAAGTTTCAAAGAGTGCATCGTCCACAGCAAGACGTTCCGCACGTACGCTGCCCTTTTTATACACCTTTGCTTCGCCTTTTAAAACAGCGAGCGAGCGATCGCTCAGTGCGAGCACCGGATAAGCACCGCCTTGCTGCACAAGATACTGCTCGGCAGTCAGAAAATCGATGAATTCACTGATCTGCTTCTGCGTTTGCTCCTGCATGATGCCATAGGTTGAGAGCCGATTCAGATGAAATGTCTTCACCTTTTGATCCGATGCACCGGCGAGTACCTTGGCAACCATCATCTTGCCATAACGTTCGCGCAGCCGCTTGACACACGACAGTACTTTTTGGGCTTCAATCGTTACATCGGATTGTTCACGTGTATCCAAGCAGTTGCCGCAATGCCCGCAATTGTCTGGATCTTTATCTCCGAAATAGCGCAATATGTAACCTTGCAAACACGTTTCTGTGTGGCAATAACCGATCATCTGCTCCAGCTTATGGTACTCCGCATGTTTCAATGCATCATCCATCTCAGATTGATCGATGAAGAATTTCTGCAGCCGAATGTCCTGTGGCGAAAACAACAGGATGCAATCGCTCTTTTCTCCATCGCGTCCGGCACGCCCTGCCTCCTGGTAATAGGCCTCAATATTGCGCGGCATATTGTAGTGAATCACAAAGCGTACATTGCTTTTATTAATCCCCATACCAAACGCATTCGTCGCAACAAGGACCGTCAGATCATCATAGAGAAAACGTTCTTGACTCATCGCCCGTTCCTGTTCCGATAATCCAGCATGATAGCGACCGACTGCCAGTCCTTTCTCCGCAAGGCGCGCAGATAAGCGGTCAACCTCTTTGCGGGTTGCAGCATAAACAATGCCCGGCTGATCCTGATTTTTCTTCAGATAGTCGAAAAGAAAGACATCCGCACTTTGTCCACGAATCACTTGAAAGTTCAGATTGTCACGGGCAAAGCCAGTAGCGATCACGTGATCCTGCGCAATCCCCAGAAGCTGACAAATATCTGCGGTGACATTCGGCGTCGCCGTTGCGGTCAGTGCGACAACCACCGGTTTCTGAGAAAAGCGCGTGATCATCGCTGGAATCGAGCGATAGCTTGGCCGGAAGTCATGTCCCCATTGCGAGATGCAGTGCGCCTCATCGATAGCAACCAGAGAAACCTTCATCCGTTCCAGAGCCCGTACAAAATCAGGAACCTCTAATCGTTCTGGAGCGATGTAGACCAGTTTATACTTGCCGCGGGCAGCCGCTGTCAGGCGCTCTTTTCCTTCAGTGAAGCTGAGTGAGCTGTTGATGAAGGTTGCTTGGATGCCGGCATTGCCAAGCGCATCAACCTGATCCTTCATTAAAGAAATCAGTGGTGAAATGACAAGGGTAACGCCGGGGAAAAGCAGTGCCGGAATCTGGTAACAAAGCGATTTTCCGCCGCCCGTCGGCATAATGCCAATCGTGTCGTCGCCGTCAAGCAAGCGCGTAATGATTTGATCTTGACCTCTGCGGAACTCATCATAGCCAAAATATTTTTTCAAGGCTCGGTGCGCTGCATCATCCATCATTGAAATCTCCTTTAATCGTTGGCCTGCGTATCGGATCGTACGGGACTGTCTGTAACATTCGCCCGCTTCCACAAGCCTTTTCCCATCCTTAAACGTCGTATAAACGCTAGACCCATTTTATCATAATTATCCCGTTTGCTCTTGCCCTCACAGTTCAAGTTCAGACTGCCTGCGCGTGTCGGCACCAAGTACTTGATTCATCATGCGCAACGCATAGTCATTATCCTCCTTGACGTTTGAGGCGCAACAATCTTGCGGCACCATCAGATGAAAGTCGCGCATATACGCATCATTTGCCGTAAACAAAACGCATAGGTTGCCTGCTACCCCAGTCAAGATCAATGTATCCGCACCCAAATCATGCAGGAGTGCATGAAGCGGCGTCGCGAAAAAGCCGGAATGTTTCGGTTTAATAATAAAGTAGTCCTCAGGATCGGGGAGGAGTTGACGTACCGCTTCAGCCCCCGGTCCTTCCAGCGCCGCGTGAATCAGATCATCGCGATTCGATGCCCAGCGGCCACAATTATCGTTCACATAAATAATTGGAATGCCTTGTTTTCGCGCCCTGTCCATCAAACAGGCCAACGGATGAATCATTTGCTTGATGCCATTCAAGAGCAGCCCGGCTTTGCTGAATTGAAGCGGATTGATCATATCAATGATCAGCAAAGCTTTATTGTCGTTCTTCATCGCCCGCGCCTCCTCTGTTCCCCCATTATTGCCAAAGCGGTTGTTCCGCATTCGCCAATGAAAATCCACGAAACAAATCCACACCGGATACATATGATGGGAGCAGATAAGTATCTGAAAAGGAGGAGTCATGATGGATAAGAATAATCCCGACAAACCGCAGTTGCCCAAGAGAAGGAACCTCATGAATGATCTTGATGCCTTCTTCGAACGCAATCCTTTCGGTGATGTATTGAGATCCATCGACGATTTTTTCAGCAGTCATTCCGTGTCCGGTTTCCCAGTTCATTTCTATGAAGCGGAAAAAGAATGGGTGGTTGAAGCTGAGCTGCCTGGAGCAGAACGAAAGAATATTCATATTGAACTCTTCAGCGATAAAGTTAAAATTTCAGTGAACAATAATGTGGTAATGAATACGCAGCACCAGCAAACCGGTGCTTTTACCCACGAATACCGTTTTGACCATGCTGAGCGCGTCGTGACCATACCGTATACGATTGATCGTGCGCGTACCCAGGCTTCCTACATCAATGGGATCTTAAAGATTCACGGACCAAAAACGCCGAAAAAAGGACACCGGCTTTCAATCGAATGAATGCAAGGCAAAGAGGCTGCTTCATAGGAGGCAGCCTCTTTTCATAGCTCAAAGACAGCGCTTATGTAAGTAGAATCCCGTTCATTTGGATAGTCGCGCAACAAATCGTTCCAACCGATCCAAGCCATCTTTTAAGACATCCATCGAATAAGCATAGGACAAACGCAGATAACCTTCACCATAAGATGAAAAGGCGCTTCCTGGTACGGCTGCCAAGCGCTCCTGATCAAGCAGCTGCAAGGCAAAGTGTTCGGACGTCCGCCCAAACTTTTTAATCGACGGGAAAACGTAAAACGCCCCGGACGGCCGCACAACATCAAGACCCATCGCTTCGAGGCGGCCGATGACATAATCCAGCCGCTCCTTATAAGCGCGACGCATCGGTTCCGCATCGTTCTTCCCGGTCGTCAGTGCCTCAATAGCAGCGTATTGCGTGATGCTCGTAATGCAGGAAATACCGTATTGATGCACTTTAATCAATTGTTCAGCAATCGGTTGGTCCGCGAGAATATAGCCCATGCGCCAGCCGGTCATCGCATGCGACTTCGACAACCCGTTAATCACCAGCGTCTTCTCTTTCATTCCTGGAAAGGTTGCAATTGATCGGTGCTTTTGATCGTAGGTCAGCTCGCTGTAAATTTCATCAGAAACGACGAAAACTGGCTTATCCTTTAGCACTTCAGCGATTGCTTTCAATTCTTCGTACGTCAGCACGCATCCGGTCGGATTGGATGGGTAAGGAAGAATGACCGCCTTCGTTTTTTCAGTCAAATTTTCAGCGATCTGGGCGGCTGTCAGTTTAAATGCCGTTTCCCGAGTGTCGATAAAGACAGGTACACCTCCGGCAAGTGTGATCGGCGCGGCATATCCAGGATAGGCTGGTCCCGGCAGAATGACCTCATCGCCAGGTTCAAGAATCGTACGAAAAGCAAGATCAATTGCCTCGCTTGCGCCAACAGTGGTGATGATTTCCGACGCCGCTTCATAGTGAAGATCATATTTTTCTAAAATATAATTTGCAATCGCCTGTCTTAATTCAATTAAGCCCGCGTTTGCTGTATAGGTGGTTTTGTTGTGATCAATCGCAGTTTTCCCAGCATCTTTCACATGCTCGGGTGTTGCGAAATCCGGTTGGCCGATGGTCAATGAAACCGCCCCCGGATAGTCTTTCACTTTATTAAAGAATTGTCGAATGCCACTGATTTGAATGTCGCGAACATGACTGTTCACAAGGTGTTCCATAGCCGTCATGATCTTCCACTCTCCCATCGTTCATCTCTATTTGATTAGAAAACTTGGCTTTGCCAAGCCTCTGGCGAAGGCAAAGGCTTAGTTGCACTTACACTCGTTTCCTTAAATCTTTTTATTTTCTATACTTTCTTACCAGTGTGAGAAAAACCGGGCAAAAAGCGTCCGGTCCTTACTTCCGCAGGATGCGGTGGCTTTCGCGTTGCATACAGGACGTACTTTCACAGGATGTGATGACTTTCGCGTTGCATACAGGACGTGCTTTCACAGGATGTGATGACTTTCGCGTTGCATACAGGACGTGCTTTCACAGGATGTGATGACTTTCGCGTTGCATACAGGACGTATGCGCACTTAGCGAAAGTTCCTTTAAGAAAGTTCCTTTAGGAAAGTTCCTTCATACATGTGTGATGGTCTCCTGTCTTTTCGGTGCTGAATCGTCGCTCCGATTGCTCGCTTGCCGCGGGGCGATTCGGGCGCTTTGCGCAGCTGTTTGTAAACAAAAAGCCTGCACGCCTCAATCTGCGTAAAGGCTTTTCTGGGTTACCTGCTTATTCAGCAACGGCTTCTTTTTCTTTTTGAAGCTTAACTTCCTGCGTCCAGCCTAATTTATCTTCAATCTTGCCGCTTTGTATGCCGGTGATCGTGTCGTACAATTTTTGCGACAGCTTGCCGGTTTTTCCGTTTGCCACTTTAATGACATGGTCTTCCCACTTCAAGAAACCGACCGGAGAAATAACGGCTGCCGTTCCGGTACCAAAGACTTCTTTCAATTTTTGTTTTTCTGCTTTTTTGAACAGCTTGTTCACAGAGACTTTCTTCTCTTTGACCGTTATGCCCCATTTTTTAAGCAGTTCAATGACAGAAGCACGCGTCACGCCTGGGAGAATACTGCCGTTCAGTGCCGGAGTCCATACTTCATCGTCAATTTTGAAGAAGATGTTCATGCTGCCGACTTCTTCAATATATTTATGTTCCACACCGTCCAGCCAAAGCACCTGATCAAAGCCCAGCTTTTCCGACTTCGTCTGTGCTTTGAGACTCGCCGCATAATTGCCGGCGGTCTTTGCGTAGCCGACACCGCCCTTAACCGCACGGACGAACTCATCTTCAACATAGATCTTTACCGGACTCATGGAGTTGCCAAAGTAAGCACCCACTGGAGACAGAATAATCAGCAGCTTATAGGTTGCTGACGGATGTACGCCCAATGCCGCATCCGTACCAATAATAAATGGACGAATGTAAAGCGATTGCCCCGGTTCGGATGGAATCCATGCTTCTTCGATGGCAACCAGTTTTTTTATCGCTTTGATCACAAACTTTTCATCAATTTTTGGGATGTTCAGCCGATCACACGACTGATTCATACGCGCCATGTTTTTATCAGGGCGAAACAATAGGACACGTTTGTCTTCCGTCCGATACGCTTTTAATCCTTCGAAAACTTCCTGACCATAATGAAAAATCGTTGCAGCCGGATCCAATTGGATTGGTCCGTAGGGTACAATTCTTGCGTCATGCCAGCCTTTTTCCGTCGAATAGTCCATTTCGAACATATAATCGGTAAAAAGTTTACCGAAACCTAGTTTCGCGGAGCCAGGCTTTTCTTTCAAATGATCAGCTTTTTTGAACGTGATCGACTGCCCCATGATACGAATCCTCCTAAAGTTTCATATTCCTAATTTGATTATAGCAATCCGTTTCGCCAGACGCCACATCACGCAGCAATTCATGCATGCGGATTTCACTTTTCTTTTCTTTAGTATCGATAATGCCCTTATTAATATTCCAGAATTGTTTGGGGTAACTTAAAGGCCGTTCTTGCGTATACATATGCGGCATAAGCGCTGTGCAAATGCTAGGCGAATAACGCGTCGTACACATGTTTTTTTGGGCGGATTTCATGCGTGTAATCATTGAAAATACACACATTTTTACGCAACAAAAAAAACATAAAAAAATTCATTCAAAAGGCTTCTATTGTCTTGATCATCCTGCTACAATGTTCTGGTTGACTTAGGAGAACGCTTAGGCGGACGACGGTCTTCTCAATTATCGTTCACGATGAAAGGAGCGCTTTACCATGCGCCAATTTACTTTTGCCTCTTGTGCTTTGTATTTTCTGACCGGACTGACGGCTATTTCTATCGGATCTGTGATGCCTGAACTTTTAAGTTACTACCATGTTTCATACACAATTGGTGGAAGACTAATTTTTGTTGGTGCAATGGGATTTCTTGCAGGCGTTCTGCTGACTTCATATCTCAATCGCCGCTTTCATCCGAAAGCGCTGCTGACCTTTTCCGCGTTGTTGATTGCTGCAGCGCAATTCAGCATCTTGCTATTGCCGCCGTTTCCATTGTTTATGGCTCTTTATTTTCTCAACAGTGTTGGATCGGCTTCTATCGGGATCGTCGTTGCCACCATGTTCATTGAAGTGTTTATCGGCCGTCAGGCAGTAGCGATGAGCTATCTTGAAGTATCGTTCGGACTCGGTGCTTTTACAATGCCGCTTCTTGCCAGTTTCTTTATCGCCCATGATATCTGGCGTTATCTGTTCGTCATTACCGCCGTGCTCGCAGTCATCCTTGCCATTGTCTGGACGCGCATTTCATACTCGAAAACCATGGTCGATACTCGCGAGCCCTTGGATGCCTCGGGTTCAAGCGATGCGCAGCGACCACTCAGCAATCAATTAAAATGGATGGTACTTGGCTTTTTCGCTTTGATCGTCTTCCTGTATG
The DNA here is from genome assembly GCF_000648615.1 of Sporolactobacillus terrae DSM 11697. Taxonomy (GTDB): domain Bacteria; phylum Bacillota; class Bacilli; order Bacillales; family Sporolactobacillaceae; genus Sporolactobacillus; species Sporolactobacillus terrae. Next base: position 49,061 of record NZ_JFZC01000027.1, read on the forward strand.
GCGGGCTTGAAGGCAGTCTGAATAATTTCATGTCTTCAATTTTCATGAACTATTTAAACCAAGCTGCCTATTATGCCTCAATCAGTGTCGGTATTTTTTGGGGTGCGATGGTTATTGGCCGTGCAGCAACTGCATTTGTCATCCGCAAACTCACCTACAGCAAATTTCTGTTGATGAGTATCGCCGGAACCATCACCTCACTGTTGTTCTTCATTTTTATAAAGAATGTGATAACGGGATACATCTTCGTTGGTACACTGGGACTGATGATGTCCGGGATTTACTCGATCACCTTAGTCTACGCAAACTACTCCATCCCAAACAGCGCACACTTGGTGACGCCAATTATCTCGGGATTATCCGGACTGGGTGCCGCCGTGTTCCCAGCCATTACCGGATTCGCGCTTGACCGTGCGGGTGTCGGCATGACCTTGTGGTATATCGTTAGCATCGCCGTTGCGTATCTCATCTTTCTGCTGGTAATCAATCAGTTGCGTAGCGGCCGCATCAAATTTAATTGGCATCTTCATCGTGCCCAGCCTGCCTTCGCAGGACGCCGCACACGTTATAAATAAATTTAATTTGAATAAATGATAACCCGTACGGCTCATCCGTACGGGTTTTTCATTCGGCCTATATCAACAGATTCACCTGTTTTTGATGAACTCACGCCATCATCCCGAATAAATTGTGATAAGAGGAGGAGCGAGTAATGGACGAGCAAATTCGAGCGGTTGATTATGCCTTCATCAATGCACTAGGGACGATAAGTGCGGCTATTGGTGCCACACCGTCCATCACGCTTCCGGAAGAGATAAAGAATGGTCTGGATGTTGTGGGCAACGCCTTGCAGGCAACCGGGAATGGTCTAGATGCAAACATTAGCGAGGGTCTGGATGCGGTCGGCGGTACCATGCAAAGCTTCGGCAACGGACTCGTCATCTATGGGGACATCGCCGCGCAACCGCAACACGATAATCTGCGAACGACTACGATCGGCAACATGCTTCAGGCACTTGGAGGGTCGCTGTCGCTGCAGTCGGATCTGGAAACGGAGGAACGCAATCGTGCGACCGCCCTCTCGATCATTGGCAACTTGTTGCAGATTGCCGGCAACTCACTTCAGGCGGTCTCGACGATTCTTCAGATCAATCAAGCGGCAGACGAAGCCAAGACGGACCAAGTTAACGCGACCGGCAGTTGGGTACAAGCCACCGGCGCATCACTCTCTTTCCTGGCTGCCTATGATCGGGCAACAACAATCCCCTTTGAGTCACGTGACACCGGTCACTTCATTCCTTCTTCCGCCAGCCTAATGGACTGAACCTGGGCATGCTTATTCATGTTGAACTCGAGCTTCATTTCATTCTTGTGATCAACATAGCCAATGATTTGCCCGCCCTCGCGTATATTAAATGAATAATAATCAGTGCCGTAGTGGCGAATCACCTGTTCTTTGCTGTCCCCGATTTGAATCTCTCGATAGGTTTTGAGCGGATTATTTGGGCGAAAAGAAAATGACGGCAAGGCAGGCAATGAGTCTGAAAACACATTGCCAAGGCGCACGCGCTGCATTTTAAGCAGATAAAAGGCGGCAATCCGCCCCTTGTGCGGTTCGGCCCTTTTTGAAGCCGTAACCAGCCCGCCCTTCCAGGAATAATAGACCAGCTTTCGATCCTTCTGCGCTCTTGGAATCGGCTTGCCAAATCGACGGACAAACGCCTTTGATTCAATCGAGTCGCCGATACGCATGCCATGGAACGCCTCTCGGGACAAATCCGTGGACGGGGTACGCATCGCGGGATTGATTGCGCCAGCGGCGATCCACCAAGCGGCAGCCATGAGAAGGGCGGCGATGACACTGATGAACACAAAATACATCCATTTCTTCTTTTTCATCGATTCTCCTTTGCGCTGTACCGAAAATGATTTACTTTGATTATACGCCTACGCGTGGCAGAACTGCATGTCTGTCACGTGTGCGCCAACCGTTTGGACCGGTGCATGCTGACGCAATATGTGTTTCAGAAGATAGGATTTAACAGCATTTCGATGACCGTGTTGATCTCAAAAAAAGTGGTAAAAATTGGGGTGCGGATCTGCTTTCCATGAAAATCAGCGCGTCTCTCGTTATAATAGAGACAACTTGTTAGAATGTGATGTGATCATCCATGCATGCGTTAACTGAAAAAGAACACCACCAATTGATTGATACCGTTCAAAAAAAGGCAGCTGCATCCTTGTTCTTTCCCGATGCCCCTGTGCTTCATGTCTATTCTGGCATCGTCCAAAAAGAGAACATTTGGATCAGCGGCAATCGGATTGCCTATGTTGGGCCGGATGAACCGCTGATTTCCGAAAACACGGAAGTTTGCCGTTTAAAAGCAAATCAGATCATGGTCCCTGCCTATATTGAGCCACATGCCCACCCCTTTCTTGTTTATAACCCGCTTTCTTTAGGCCGTTATCTGACGGAAAAAGGAACGATGATTTCAGTCAATGACAATAGCTTCGCTTTGGCGCATTTGAGCGGTGAACAAATGGAACAGTTTGTTCACGAACTGAATCAAGCAGGCGGACACTCCTGGTTATGGTGGGCTTACTTTGAGAACCAGCATCCTTCAACTGCTGCGCTGGAAAAATGGCTGAAGCAGCCGTTCGTGATGCAGGGCGGAGAATTGAGCCACTGGCTGCCGCTTAAATTAGGTGCTCAGGACTTAAAGGATAAATTGTTTGCCGTGCGTCGCTCCGGCAAACGGATGGAAGCGCATCTGCCCGGTTCATCGCTCAACACACTCAACCTGTTCGCGGCATCCGGAATGACGGGCGATCACGAGTCTATGACTCCGCGCGATGTAATTCATCGGCTCAATCTCGGTTATTATACTGCGATTCGCAACTCATCGATCCGTCCCGATCTTCCGGTAATCATGAGCGGATTGGCACGGCATCCGGGACTTGATCTGTCCAAGCTGATGCTGACCAATGACGGCGCATCACTTCCCTTTTTACACCATGCCACACATGCCGCAATGATTAGACAGACCATGGATTGCGGTATTTCTATGGCGGACGCGTACCGAATGGCGACCTTAAACCCGGCAGTATATTACCATATCGACGACCTGTTCGGTAGCATCACGCCGGGCAGAATTGCCGACATCAACATTATCGAATCGCTTCAGGAGCCCGAGCCGACGAGCGTTCTTTTTGAGGGAAAATGGCTCGTGCGCAACGAGAAACGAATGACCGAGCCGGTTGCTCTTGATCTGAAACGTTATTTTAATCACGCCGACACGCGTCATTTGCCGGAACAGTATCCGCTTAGCCCAGTCGCGCCGATCGGTCTCGAACTGCAAAACAGCGTCATTACCCGTCCGTACCCCTTTGATCCGGTCAGCCCGCTGTCTGATGATGAATGCTTTCTTACCTATATATGCCGATTAACCGGTGCCGTCTTAAACACACGTATTCGCAACTTTGCGCATTCGCTTCAGGCACTGGGAAGTACCTACTGCGCCTCTGGCGACATCCTGATCATCGGGCGCGACCGTGCTGCAATGCACGCCGCCTACCAAGAAATCCGCCATGGATTCCAAGGGATCACGGCACAGTTTGATGGTACGGATGCGTTCTCGTTCAGCTTGGATCTGCTCGGTGTCATGAGCACACGATCGATGGACGCATTGAGTCCCAAAGCCGAACAGTTCTTGCAAGCAATGAAAAAGGACGGCTTCGCTTTTGACGATCCGTTCTTCTGTTTGTTTTTCCTGACCGAACAGCATCTCCCGTTCGTACGACTGACGCCAAGGGGTATCCTTGACATCAAGTCCAATCAGCTGATTGTGCCAACCATTAATAACTGATGTGCTCCAGATACAGGCCGCAGGCGTCCGCCAGGCGGCCTGTTTGTACGCGCTGCTTCGATTCGAGGATATGCGGAATCGCATCGACTTCGATTGCGCATATCCCGACTTCAATGAGTGTGCCGACCATTTTCCGCGCCATGTTGTACAGAAAGCCATCACCGGTCAAGCGGATATCAATGAAGCCATCATGCGCATCCATTTTAATCGCCGAAATCGTGCGGACTGCTGACTTTTTCTTTGATTTTGCATTTGCGTAAGCAGTAAAATCATGCGTGCCGATAAAATGCGTGCCGGCCTGCCGCATGCGCGCGATGTCCAACTTTTCGTCAACATGCATGCTGAATTTTCGCATAAAAGGATTACTGTTCGGCTCATTCCAAATTTTATATAGATAGGTTTTCGCTTTAGCATTGTAACGCGCATGGAAACGTTCAGAAACGCGTTCGATGGTCGGCACGCAAATATCTCTAGGCAGCTGATGATTCAATTGATTGAGAAAATCCGCTTCATCAAGCAGCGTCTCCGTTTTGAAATTGGCAACTTGTCCCAGTGCATGAACACCGGCATCGGTTCGGCTGCAGCCGACGATTTCAATGGACTGACCGATAATTGCTGTCAGCGTTTGTTCGATTTTTCCTTGAATCGTATTCTTCGTATCGCCCAGCCGCTGCCAGCCTTTGTAGCGGCTGCCGTCATACTGGATGGTTAATTTATAATTGTTCATTTCTTTCTCCTTTTGAAGCCTCATAAGGCGTCTCATTCCTACCTCCGCATTGTCCCGCAACTTCAGTCCGCTTGTCAATTTTGCATCCTGCATGAAAAGGTGCTCTATTCGAAAAAAGGCAATCCAATATGCTACAATGAGGGTGTCACATTTGACAAAATAGTGACAAATCCAACCAATTTTCCAGAAGGTCAGGTGGAATGATGTCCTCTATTGAGTGGCAAAAGGTCAAAGACTATGAAGATATTCTTTTTGAGACCTACGAAGGGATTGCAAAAATTACCATTAATCGACCGCATGTACGCAATGCGTTCACCCCAAATACAGTAGTTGAAATGATTGACGCATTTGCTCGAGCACGTGATGATGCATCGATCGGTGTCATCATTCTGACAGGTGCCGGTACGAAGGCATTCTGCTCCGGCGGCGACCAAAAAGTACGCGGCAACGGCGGATATGTCGGCAAAGACAATATTCCGCGGCTGAATGTCCTCGACCTGCAGCATCTGATTCGCATCATCCCGAAACCGGTTATCGCCATGGTTGCCGGCTATGCGATTGGCGGCGGCAACGTCCTCCAAGTGGTTTGCGACTTGACGATCGCCGCCGACAACGCCGTTTTCGGACAAACCGGACCAAAAGTCGGCAGTTTCGACGCGGGATACGGTGCCGGTTATCTAGCGCGAATTGTCGGTCACAAAAAAGCGCGTGAAATCTGGTACCTATGCCGTCAGTACAACGCGCAGCAAGCACTGGACATGGGCCTCGTCAACACGGTTGTCCCGCTCGATCAGCTTGAAGAAGAAACCGTTAAATGGGCCAAAGAAATGCTGTCGAAGAGTGCCACCGCACTTCGGTTTCTCAAAGCGTCGTTTAACGCGGATACGGACGGACTGGCAGGACTGCAGCAGCTGGGCGGCGACGCGACGCTTCTTTATTACACAACCGATGAAGCCAAAGAAGGACGCGATGCCTTCAAAGAAAAACGCGATCCTGATTTCAGCAAGTTCCCGAAATTCCCATGAGTTCGGACGCATATCCATCGATGCCGCAATGGCTCCGTCAGCGTGCGCTGCTGACGCCTGATCGGATCGCAATGGAAACGGTACGTGAACAGCTCAGCTTCAAACAACTTTATGCGCGCGTGCGCCAGGCGGCCGCCGGACTGCGCGACGCTGGTGTGCGCAGCGGCGATCCTGTCGCGTCGCTGCAAGGAAACACGCTGGATTGCGCCGTAACCGTTTATGCGCTGATGCTGCTTGGCGCCGTTATGGTGCCTTTGAACACGCGGCTGTCACCAACGGAGTTGTCCGGACAAATTAAACAGAGCGGCAGCCGGATACTGGTCACCGATCACGATAATGCGGCGGCCGCTGAACAAGCGGTCACTACTATGGGCTGCATGATACGCGATGCGGCAGAGTTGGCGCAAACTGCTGCGCTTTTTGATGATCAAGAAACCGAGATTGAACTGACTGATCCATGTACGATCATTTTTACTTCCGGTACAACCGGCCGACCAAAAGGCGTCGTACTTACCTATGGCAACCATTGGTGGAACGCCAATGGTTCATTAATCAATCTCGGACTCCAGCAGAGCGACACGTGGCTCTGCTGCGTCCCGCTTTTTCACGTCAGCGGGTTGTCCATTTTGATGAAAAGCATCATCTACGGCATGCCGGTGTATTTAATGAAGAAATTTAACGCGGTGCAAGTCAATCAGCTTCTATTAAGCAGCAAGGCAACCCATATTTCTGTGGTCGCCTCGATGCTGCAGCGTATGAGCGATGGACTTGGCAGCGGACAAGCTTATCCGAACACACTGCGCTGCATTCTGCTTGGCGGCGGTCCGGTGCCTGCATCGCTGCTTGATCGCTGCCTGCGCCTGCACATGCCGATCTATCAAACGTACGGAATGAGCGAAACGGCCTCTCAAGCGGCCACGCTGCCGCCCGAGTACATGCGCGAAAAAGCCGGCTCAGCCGGCAAACCGCTTTTCCCGCTGCAGCTGCAGATTGCCACAGATGGGCGACGTGCCGCAGTGCATGAACCTGGTGAGATTCTGATTAAAGGACCGACGGTATTCAGTCATTACTTAAACAACGCTTCAGCAACCGCCGCGGCGATGAAGAATGGCTGGTTCCATTCCGGCGACATTGGCTATTTGGACAAAGACGGCTTTCTGTTCGTCCTTGATCGCCGTAAGGACTTGATCATTTCTGGCGGTGAAAATATTTATCCGGCTGAAATCGAGTCGATCCTGCATGGCTGCCCCGGCATTGCGCGAGCAGGTGTGATCGGTATTCCCGATCACAAATGGGGCCGCGTCCCCGTTGCTTTTGTTTGTTTGAAGCCAGGCGCTGCGTTCTCCGAAACCAAATTGATTGGTGCTTGTCGCGCGCAGCTTGCCTCCTACAAGGTGCCGCGGCGTATCTTCGTTCTTGATGCATTGCCTGAAAATGCTGCACACAAATTGCTGCGGCGTAAACTCTATATGTATTATGAACAACTAAATCAAGTCAAATGAACCGGGCTGAGCCCGGTTTTTCTTACAGGAAAAGAATGTATATGATTTTTGGTCCCACAAAAGACAGTGCATCAAATGCGCAGATGCTCTGGCGTCAGCGGGAACAGTGAGCCGAGGAAGACCCCACAGGAATTTGTGTGTTCGAGGAAGCTTCCGGATCGCCCGCGGCAAGCGAGTAACCGAAGCGGCGATTCAGCACCGAAAAGACAGGAGACCATCACACATGATTGGAGATTAAGGACCGGGCGCTTTTTGCCCGGTTTTTCTTATAAGGTCAAAACGTATCGCCCTTTAATCAAATCGTCCGTTTGACTAGAAAAGTTAACTCGGTGCTGCTTTTCCACCGTCTGCTTTATGCTATAATTTATTAAAATGGCAAACTTTGCCGATTCATTGACTTAACAAGAGGTGACCTTTATTTGCAGAAAAGACAACTCAATCCCCGTATTGTTACGATCTGGCGGCAACGTGCGATCATGACACATCTTATTTTTTGGCTGATTATCGGCGGCTTTGCCGTATGCGTCCGCTTTTTTGATTGGCCACACTTTCTATTCTATATTGCCGGCGCTCTGGCCGCGCTCAACATTCTCCAGCTGATTCTGTACGTTTTTCTCTTTCCAAACATTAATTACCGAACGTTTTTCTATGAAATCAGGCAAGAGGATCTGCTCATTCAAGACGGCATCTTAGTGATTACACAGACGGTTATCCCGTTCACGCGCGTGCAAAATGTGGAAACCGAACAAGGCCCATTACTGCGCAAGCATCATTTAACTGCGGTTTCGGTGACAACTGCTGCCGGTGAACATGAGATCCCCGCTTTGGAAGAACGTGATGCCCTTGCCCTGCGCGACCAAATCTCCGAGCTGATCAAGGAGAATCCGGCCAATGAACTCTAAACGCAGACATCTTCACTTTTTTGCCATATTCAGTGACGCCTTATCGACGCTCTGGAGTATCATCGTACCCTTCGGCTTCGGGCTTGTCTGGGGACTGCGCCACCTTGACGACATTATCGGCTATGTCCTGATCCTGCCGCTCGTCATTCTGATCTTTAATTTTGTAAAATGGCTGCGCTATACCTATGAATGGTCGGATGATCAAATCCATATCCGCTCCGGCATCTTTGTACGCAACGATTGCTACATCCGATTTCAACGTATTCAATCCGTTCAAATTAAGACCAATTTGCTGCTCCGTCTGCTTGGCGTTGTGCAGTTAAAATTTGATACGGCCGATCCTGCTTCAAAAGGCGATAGGGTTCTCACCGCATTGAACAAAAAGGAAGCGGAACGCATTAAAGCGGAAGTTAGCCGCGTTAAAGGGCAGCTGTCGAACTTACGGACGGAGGGGACTGCGCCGGAATCTCCGGTACATAAAGAAAAACAGCCGAAGAAAAGGTATCAATTATCAGGAAAGCGGCTGCTGGCCGCTGCGCTGCTTTCATCGAAAATTGGCGTGATGCTGGCCGCGGTATTCGGGCTTTGGTCACAGGCAGACGATCTCATTCCCGACAACATTCGTGGTCGTTCACTCAGCTATCTCGAGCATGCATCACTGGTCGGTCTGATCATCCTGATCGGTGCGGCGATTCTATTGCTGTGGGTTGCATCGTTAATCAGTATCCTGCTGCGCTGGGGCTTTTTTCGGCTCACGGTCTTCGATACGGAATGGCGCATTCACCGCGGCGTTTGGGAGACCAAAGATGAAACCTATAAAACCGATCGTGTACAGGCGATCCAAATCCAAGAAACCTGGCTGCAGCAACTGTTTGGTTGGTGCACGATTTATGCACAGTGCAGCGGCAGCATTGATTCGGAAAATGATGATGGCGGATCGGTCATCGTCTTTCCAATGCTCCGAAAAGAAGAATTGCCCGGTTTTCTGAGTACCGTCATCCCAAGGTTCGCCGGTACCCTATCCACGCGCGTGTTGCCATTGCGCAGTACGCTTTATCGGATGGCCGGGCCGGCATGCTTCTGGATTGTATCGTGCTCCATACTTGCATGGCGCTTTGACTGGGGAAACTATGCGCTGATCGGCTTGCCGTTCATTCTTATTTGCGGCTGGTTCCGCCGCCGCTCGGAAAGCTGGGCATTAAGTGATAAACGGCTGATCGTTGTCAATCGCTGGTTCGCAAAGACAACCACCATCACACGGAGAAACAACATCCAAAGCCTGACAATCAAACAATCCTTTCTGCAAAAACGACTCGGGCTTGCAAACACCCTGGCAACCATTCGCGCCTCTTCTGAACAGATCTTTTCCATCCATCAGCTTGAAAAAGAACATGCGAATACTATTTTTCAATGGTTTCGCAATCGAAACTAAAAACATCTCGCTTACTCATGCGAGATGTTTTTTTCACGTTCAGAATGTAAATCCGGTTCCTCAAGCGAGACTTGCCAATTCACCGGCGTCTCACCGACCGATTCCAGAAATTGATTGGTTCGTGAAAACGGATGGCTGCCAAAGAAACCGGAATGTGCCGAAAACGGACTCGGGTGCGGCGATTTAATGATGAAGTGATGTGGATGGGTAATCAACGCTTCCTTTGCCTGCGCGTTTCGCCCCCACAGAATAAATACGATCGGTTTTTCACGATCATTCAAGTCGCGAATGACCGCATCGGTGAACTGCTCCCAGCCCATCCCTTTGTGCGAATTTGGTGACCCGCGTCGAACGGAGAGCACGGTGTTCAAGAGCAGCACCCCCTGACGCGCCCATTCAATCAGGCAACCATGCTGTGGAATCGCGCAGCCGAGATCGTCGTGTAATTCTTTAAAAATATTTTGCAGTGACGGCGGCTGCTTGACTCCCGGCATGACCGAAAAGCTAAGTCCGTGTGCCTGACCCGGCCCATGATACGGATCCTGACCGAGAATCACAACCTTCACTTTTTCATAAGGTGTGTAATTCAGAGCATTATATAGATCGAACATATCCGGATAAACGGTTTTTGTTGTATATTCTTCTTTTAGAAATTGCCGCAGCTTTTGATAATAATCCTTTTCGAATTCTGGTTTCAGCAAGGGAGCCCAATCATTTCTTAAAATATGCTGATTCACCTTTGTGCACCTCTCTGTTTAATAGATAATTTTCCAATTATGATCAACGGTTGCTTGAATCACTTTCCGCTCCAGCACTTCATTGGCAATCAGTTCAGTCACATCAATGGGAATGTCTTTAACGACCGGCTTGCCACTGAACATGAAGTACTCACCGCCGCCAATGGAACGATAATTGTTCATGACAACATCATAGGAAGCATCGACGTTTACGGCAGCTCCATGATAGTTGAGCTCCACCACACGACTGCCAACTGGTTTCGAAAGATCCAGGATGTAGTTGATCCCTTCCCACATGTCGTAGTTGTAGTGCTGCGGTTTCGGATCAGTGAATGCTTGGCTGACCTTAACCGTACCGTTTGAATCAAGCGCAAAATAGGATGCCGAACGTTCTAGCGCGTCACGCATATCTTGACCGCTAATCCGAAGCACACGCAATGTGTTGGGATAGATATAATTGGCAACAATATCACGCATGGAAACATTCGGCGGCATGCCCGGTGATTCATTATTGAAAAGCGCCGTTGCACTGATATCGGCACCCGATGCTTTCATCTGCAGCCGATTAATGAATTCAATCAGTGGATGATCCTGCATACGCACCTTCATCGGATCATGCACCAGCATGTCGCCATCAATTTTGCCTAATGGCTGATCCAACCAAGTTTGTGCATCTTTCTCATAGGCGTCGACATGTGCCAGCAAATCCTTGTCTGCCGCTTCACCGCGCACCGAAAGCAGTTCCGATTGCTTGGTGGTCACCTGCCAACCGGCCGGACCCTTTTCAAGCTCAAGCATCACTTTTCCAAGATGCGTGCCGCTCGACCCCGGTTGGATAATTGTGACCCCATTGATCGCTTTACCGGCGATCATCCGGTGCTGGTGTCCGGTAAGCAACACATCAACATCCGCTACTTCTTGACACATTTGGTAGGCTTGATTTTCACCTTTCATCTCTTCAATCGGTTCGCCGGTATCCAAATCACGTCCAAATCCGCCATGGTAGGACAGCACCACAAGGTCCGCTTTTTCTTCTTTTTTCAAAAAAGGAACCCATCGCTTCGCAGTTTCCACCGGGTCTTCAAAATGCATGCCCTTAATATTTTCCGGCTTTTCCCAGTTCGGCACGTATTGCGTCGTCAGCCCAAGAACCGCTACACGCGGCCCCTCAGGGAATGTTTTGACAATATACGGCTTGCCGAAGAACGGGCTTCCATCTGATTTCTTGACGATATTTGCGCCGAGCCATGGAAAGTTCGAGGAAGAAACGGCATCATTCAAGACATCCCTGCCAAAATTGAACTCATGGTTGCCGAATACCGCACAATCATAGTTCAAATGATTAGCAACAACCGCCATCGGATTCGGTCGTTTATGATCAAAGCGCGCATAATAATAGAGAAGCGGCGTTCCTTGGATCATGTCGCCATTATCAATCAGAAGCGTACACGGCGCTTCTGCCCGCTCCTTATGTATGAGCGAAGCGATTTTCCCCATCCCAACGTCTCTAGGACGGTTATCCGCATAATTTATTGGGTAGATGGAGCCATGAACATCGCTTGTTTCTAAGATGATCAATTTCATACGTCACACTCACCTCAATCCCTACTTTTCATAGTACCACGCGTCATATGGTTTTGGAGACAAAAAGATCATAGATTCGCCATCAAAGTAATTATTTTTTCACAAAATTATGTTAAAAAATAGATAATCTGCGCAAAAATAGTGTTATTTTTGTGACAAAGCCTTTATGATAGATAGGGACATACATTGTCTGCATATCTCATTTTTTCTGGAGGCGATTTGTTTTATGTTTAAGAAAAGTTTCGCTCTGTTCCTTGCATTTGGTCTCGTGTTGAGCGTACTCGCAGGATGCGGGAATGGAAGCAGCTCCGCATCATCAAAATCTAAGGCTTATGTACCTAAAGAATTGGTTATCGGATTTGTTCCTTCATCCAATGCGGACACACTTGAAGCAAAGGCAAAACCATTGGGCGATTTACTTTCTAAAAAAATTGGTATTCCCGTCAAGGTTCAAGTAACAACCGATTACAACGGAGTTATTGAAGCAATGGCTTCGAAGAAAATGGATCTTGGCTTCCTGCCTCCAACCAGCTATGTCCTTGCGCACCAAAAAGGCTATGCGAATGTATTACTACAAGCACAACGTTACGGTGTAAACCCCAAAGACGGCTCCAACACTTCTGAAAAAGTAGACTACTATTACTCAGGTATGCTCGTTCGCAATGATTCAGGCATTAACTCAATTAAAGATTTGAAAGGCAAAAAAATCGGTTGGCAAGATGCCACCTCTACCGCCGGTTACGTATTCCCGGCTGTTAAAATGAAGAAAGCAGGCATCGATCCTCAAAAAGACGTGACCGGTGTCACTCTGCAAGGCCACGATAAAGGTGTTCTCGCGGTGTTGAACAAAGACGTTGATGCAGCACCGGTTTTCGTAGATGCGCGCAATATTGTTAAAGCAGAAAACCCAAATGTATTTAAAGAAACCCATTATATCTTCCAAACCGCAAAAATTCCAAATGATACGATCAGCGTTCGTCCGGATATGTCGAAAAAATGGCAGAAAAAGATTTCAGACGCTTTTGTTTCGATCAGTAATGATCCCAAAGGCGAAAAAGTCATCTATTCGATTTACAGCCATGTCGGCTATTCACCTTCTAAAGATTCGAACTTTGATGTTGTTCGTAACTATAACAAAGAAATCGGCGAATAATAGTTTTACTGATTTAAAAGCCTTGCTGCTCTGCTGCGGCAAGGCTTCTTTTTACTAGGCGAGTAAATTTTGAACATTATGTCAAAATGTTCTGCAATGCACTATGCAGCTACGCCTTGCCTATTTTTTTGTGTAACTAACATTATTTCAATGTCCTTTAGACATTGTTCTCTTATGCGTGTTGCGCCCTTGGCTCGTATCCAGGGCTCAACACGTAGACGCATCTTCCTGTTCATCCTTGTACTTAGTCTGATAACTCTTTCCTTTTTCATGAGAAAAACCAAGCTGTGCTTGGTCCTTTATCTCCAGCCATGTGTGATGGTCTCCTGTCTTTTCGGTGCTGAATCGCCGCTTCGGTTACTCGCTTGCCGCGGGCGCACCGCGAGCCTCCTCAGACAGGCCAGGAATCTGCGGGGTCTCGCTGGCACGCATCAACTAAGCGCGATCCCGCCGGCGCCAGAGCCCCTCCGCTTTGACTCTTGGCCAAGACACTGGGGTATTGGTTTGAAGACAGGGCAAAATCTTATACTTTCTTTTCCTGCAAAAAAAGACGCTCTCGGCAGTTCCCCAACGCCTGAGCGTGTTTCTTCTTTAGTACTGTCTGTTTGCTTATTTTTCGATCAAGCCTTTGCAATCTGTTACACGAGCCGTTTGCGAATCGACCCAGAGATTAAGTCGATGATCGAAACCATGACAATGATGCCGAGCAGGATGATCCCGACGCGATCCCATTTGTGTGCATTTAAGGCAAAAATCAATGGTGCACCGATCCCTCCGGCACCAACCATACCGAGTATCGAAGCAGAACGTACACTGATTTCAAATCGATAGAGTGTGTATGAGAAGAATTGTGGCAGAACTTGCGGTACAACCGCAAACCAAAGCGTTTGAAATTTATTTGCCCCACATGCCCGCAGCGCCTCAGCTGCACGAAAGTCCATATCCTCAATTGATTCACCGAATAGTTTACCTAGCATGCCAATCGAGTGGAAGCCGAGTGCGAGCACCCCAGCAAAAGGCCCCAGTCCTACAGCTTTGATGAATAGGAGTGCCATAATCAATTCTGGGAACACGCGAATTGCACTCAAAATAACTTTACCCGTGGATGAGACCACTCGGAAACGGCTCATATTTCGCGCAGCCCAGAACGCGAACGGAACACAGAGGAGTGCGGAAATAAACGTACCAAGGACGGCAATGTTAAACGTTTCGAGTAAGGCATGCAGCAAGTCTTCACCATCCGGATCGCTAATATAGGACCAATCCGGATGTGCCATCCCTGTAAAAATAGCTTTGGCGGAGGTCCAAGCCGAAGCTTTCAATTCAAAATTTTGAAAGAAGCCGGTAAATGCCCAAATATAAATGATTAAAACGATAAGAGCGATGGTCCAATTTCTAAGCCGGCGAAACAGCAATTTTTTTTGTGTGGTATTCATCATATCAGTTTCTCCCGTATTCTATTGCTAAGTCCGTCAATGATCAAGACAACAACAAAGGTATAGAGGATGATCGACATCACGCGATCGTATTGCAGAAATCCAAGTGTACGGCTGAGATACAAGCCGATACCACCGGCGCCAACATAACCGAGAATGGCAGCAGCTCGAACATTAATTTCAAAACAGTAAAGAAAATAAGACATGTACGGAGCAACAACTTGAGGGACAACACCAAGAAAAATCCATTGTGTTTTATTAGCGCCTACGGCCGTCATCGCTTCCAATGGTCCATCGTCAATGGCTTCAACGGATTCATAGGCCAATTTAGCAATGACACCGAACGAAAACACGCCCAACGCAAAAATGCCAGACACAAAACCAATACCGAAAATCGGTACAAACAAAGCGGCAAGCAACAGTTCAGGGATGGTTCGAATCAAATTCATGATAAAGCGGAACGGGACATACACCCATTTCGTTTTGACAATATTGCGCGAAGCGAGCAAAGCAAATGGAATTGCGGCAAGTCCGCCGAAGGTTGTCCCGAGAACAGCCATACGGATTGTCTCCAGCATCGCTTGTGTTATGTAGTTAAAATAGCTCCAGTCCGGGGGAAACATCTGGTCAATCAATGCGCCCATATTTGAAAAGTTTGCAAGCAGCTCAGCGATTGATACCCCGGTTTGTTTTGAGGCACTCCAAATCAGCAGAATGAAGAACAGAATGACAAGAACCAACTTTAACCGTGCCACTCTTCTTTTTGCCAAATTCACGCTCTGCTCGCCTCCGATCCCTCTTTCTGTGAACCGCGACTGTAAATTTGATCAAATGTGTCATCGGATGCTTGCTCTGCAGTACCGTCAAAGACAACTTCACCCGAGCGGATCCCAATCAAACGCGTTGCATACTTCTTTGCAAGATCAACGGAATGCAGATTAACAATCGTCGTCATACCTAATTCTTTATTTACACGCTGCAAGTCATCAAGCACTTGAATTGTTGTGACCGGGTCAAGTGAGGCGACCGGTTCATCGGCAAGAATAATCGTCGCCTCTTGGGCGAGTGCTCGAGCAATCGATACCCGCTGCTGCTGACCGCCTGAGAGTTCGTCTGCTCTGGAATAAGCTTTTTCCTGAATATTCACACGATCCAATGCAGACATCGCCAGTGCAACATCCTTCTTCGGCCATAAACCCAGCACGGTACGCAACGTTGAGTGATACCCCACACGCCCCGACAATACATTTTTCAATACCGAGGAACGTTTGACAAGGTTAAAATTTTGAAAAATCATGCCAATATCACGTCTCATGTGCAGCAATTGTTTTCCCCGTGCTTTTGTGATCGACTGACCTTTGATTAATATTTCACCCTCAGTGATTTCATTCAGACGGTTGATTGATCGAAGCAAGGTGGATTTTCCAGCTCCCGACAAACCAACGATCACAACAAACTCCCCTTTCTCAATCGTCAAGTTAACCTTTCTCAGGCCTTGCGTTCCATTGGGGTATGTTTTGGATACATGCTTGAACTCGATCACATTCTCCATAGCTTCGATCACTCACTTCCATTTTCATTTAAGAGCAACAAAATGTGACAACCTATCAAACAATCATGATTATTATAAAGCAAGATTCATAGGAAAATCTACGTTCATCCTTATATTCTGTAATTCTTTGAAATATTTTATCGATTTATTTCTTGCTTATTCGGCACATCTGTTAAAATCATTTATAATAGTAGAGACTGTTGTTGGACAGCCCGGCATGGATGCGGCCGTGCCTGAATATACTAATCTTAATGAACCTGTCCTGGATTTTCTATGGAGGTGTCCCCTAATGAAACAACGCAAACTGATCTTCCTTTTTTCCGTATTCCTCGTATTGCTATTCGTGCTCAGTGCGTGCGGTCAAAAGCCAACCGCAAAAGACCGAATGGAGGAATACGTACACGCATGGCAGAAACAAGATTTTTCGAAAATGTACACACTGCTCTCCAAATCATCACAGAAACGTGTCAGCAAAGCTGATTTTATTGAACGCTATAAGCGCATCTACGGCAACATTGAAGCCGGCAAACTAACCGCGCGTGTTCAAGAGAATAAGAGTAAAAGTGATTCCGTACACGTGACGGCCACACTAGCGACCGTCGCCGGGCCGATAAAATTCTCTCAAAATGTCGCGTTCAAAGAAGAAAAACAAAAAGATGAGAAAAATTTATATCTCGATTGGCAACCAAACCTGATTCTTCCAAAAATGAACGCCCAATCAAGCGTTCGTGTTGACACACTGCCGAGCACACGCGGCGAGATCGCAGATCGCAACGGCAAGCCGCTGGCCATCAATGGGACCGCGGCGCGTATTGATCTCGTTCCTGGAAAAATGGGCAGTGACAACGATAAAACAGCCACGATCAAGCAATTAACAAAGCTGCTCGGCGTCAGCAAAGAACAAATTGACCAAGCGCTTTCCGCATCATGGGTCAAAGTGGACAGTTTAGTACCGATCACTACGGTTGACGCTGCGAAAACCGATCTGATCAAAAAGGCCGTTGCATTGCCGGGCGTGGTCAAAACGGATGTATCCAGCAGAGTCTATCCAGATAAAAATGCAAGTGCTCATTTAACCGGCTATGTTGGAAAAATGACTGCTGAACTGCTCAAACAGCATAAAAACGAAGGCTACACTGCAAACTCAGTGATTGGAAAGACCGGACTGGAATTATTATTTGAAAAGCAGCTTCGTCAACATAATGGAGCGGAGATCAAACTGCTGGATTCAACCGGAGCAGAAGTTGCAACACTCGCCAAAAAAGACCCGGTTGACGGACACAATGTCCAGTTAACCATTGACCGCGACGTTCAGGATTCATTGTATGATCAGCTGAAAAAAGATGCAGGAACTGCCGTCGCAATTGATCCGCGCAACGGTGATATTCTCGGTCTGGTTAGCGCGCCATCCTACAATCCCAATGACTTTGTTCTCGGCATTTCGTCAAGTGAATACCAGAAACTGAGCAATGATCAGCAGCAACCGCTAAGAAATCGATTTACCGCTGCGTCGGCACCGGGTTCAACGTTTAAACCGCTGACGGCAGCCCTCGCGTTAACGCATAAAGCAATTAATCCCGATACAAAAGTTGCAATTAACGGGAGCAAGTGGCAAGCGAGCAGCTCGTGGGGTGACTACTATGTAACTCGGGTGAATCATGATGCAAAGGTAAATTTGGAGACGGCATTGTTCAAATCTGACAATATCTACTTTGCGCAAACAGCACTTAAAATAGGGGGAACCGCCTTTGCCTCCGATGCGAAGAAATTCGGCTTTGGCGAATCGCTGCCGATTGAATTTCCAATGCGTAAATCAACGATTTCAAATAGCGGGAAACTGAATGACCAAGGACTGCTTGCCAATACAGGCTATGGTCAGGGGCAAGTCAGTGTAACCCCGCTGCACTTGTCACTCATTTATTCGGCGCTTGTCAACGATGGCAGTATGATCAAACCGCGTCTAGTCAAGACCAACGACGCACCGACCTTTTGGAAAAAGAATGTGATGTCCGCAGATACTGCACAATTGCTTAATAAGGATCTGATTCAGGTCGTTGCCAATCCTTCTGGAACGGCTCATGATGCACAGATTAACGGAATCACGCTTGCCGGTAAAACCGGAACTCCGGAATTCAAACAGAAACAAGGGGAGAGCGGACGTGAAAACGGATGGTTCACCGCCTACAATACGGACGATCCAAAACTGCTTGTTACAATGATCGTCGAAAACACGCAAAAAAAAGGCGGCAGCCACTACGTGACACCAAAAGTCAAAAAGGTTTTTGAACAGGTATTGAAAAAATAATTTTGGCTAAAAAGCTCCGAAGCGATATGCTTCGGAGCTTTTTGCTTTGATACCTGAACCCTCAATTTTGTGCCTGATTATAAGCCTTCTTTATCCATAAGAAAAACCGGGCAGCATCCCCGTTTTAGGATGTCTGCCCGGTTTCTTTTATTGTGAGTATTAGATCATTTTTGTTTTAACATAATCGAGCACTTCTTCAGCGGTGTCTAAGTTGAGGAAGGCTTCTTTGTGTTTTGCCAATTCTTCCTTAGAAAGCTTCAGAAGCTGGCTTCTTGCCGGAAGAATAGAGGTTGCGCTCATGCTGAATTCATCAAGTCCCAGTGCAAGCAGAAGCGGAATCGCTGTTGCATCGCCGGCCATTTCGCCGCACATGCCGGCCCAGTGCCCTTCTTTGTGCGCTGCATCAATAATGTTGCTGACCAATCTGAGAATGGATGGATTACATGGTTGATAGAGATAAGACACGTGTTCGTTCATCCGGTCTGCCGCCATCGTGTATTGAATCAAGTCATTCGTTCCGATGCTGAAGAAGTCTGCTTCCTTAGCAAAACGATCCGCAAGAACGGCTGCAGCAGGAATTTCCATCATCATGCCGACTTGAAGGTCATCCGAAACGTTTGTGCCTGCAGCAACAAGCTTTTCTTTCTCTTCAAGAAGAATTGCTTTCGCTTGACGGAATTCATCAATCGTAGCAATCATTGGGAACATGATCCGCAGTTTGCCGTATGCACTTGCTCTCAGCAAAGCACGCAACTGAGTGCGGAAAATGTCCTGCCGTTCCAGACAGAGACGAATGGCACGGAAGCCAAGGAACGGGTTCATTTCTTCAGGAAGTGGGAGATAAGAGAGCTTCTTATCTCCGCCGATATCAAGGGTACGGATCACAACCGGCTTGTTCGCCATCTTCTCAAGAACTTCCTTGTACGCATCAAATTGTTCATCTTCCGTCGGCAATTTGTCACGGCCCATGTACAGGAATTCGGTACGATAAAGGCCAACTGCTTCACCGCCGTTGTTCACAACACCCTCAACATCACCAGGGTTACCGATGTTGGCACCGAGAATCACATGTGCATCGTCGGCAGTCTTGGTCGGTTCGCTAACAAGCTTTTTCCATTCTGCCTGTTGTTCCTTGTATGCCGCTTGTTTTGCCTTGTATGCAGCAACTTCTTCTTCAGATGGATCAAGGATAACTTGCCCATTTAAGCCGTCAATGATGGCAAGTTGTCCTTCTTTTGCCTGAGCCATGACCGTTTTCGTTCCGACAACTGCCGGAATTTCCATCGAACGCGACATAATTGCCGAGTGTGACGTACGTCCACCGATGTCGGTCGCAAAGCCTTTTACATATTTACGATTTAATTGAGCCGTATCCGACGGTGTTAAATCCTCAGCAATAATCACCGTTTCTTCTGTAATACTTGCTGGCGATGTAAAGGAAACGCCAAGCAAATGGGCAAGCAGACGCTTGGACACATCGCGAACGTCGGCAGCACGTTCTCTCATATAGTCATTGTCTTTCATGCTTTCAAACATTTGGATGAAAAAGCTGGACACATCGTCAAGTGCGGCTTCTGCGCTCAGGCTGTCATCATCAATTTTGGATGTGATCTGACCAACGAATTCCGGATCGCTGAGAAACATCAGGTGGGCAGCAAATACTTCTGCCTTATCCTTGCCGAGTTCCCGTTCAGCCGTTTCTTTGATGCTTGTCAGTTCTTTTTTCGATACTTCAAGCGCATCATTCAGCTTTTTCTTTTCTGCTTCTTTATCGCTCACCGTACTTCTTTCGAAGGAAAGATCCGGATTCTTCAGGATGAAAGTCTTAGCAATCGCGATTCCTGCAGAAGCAGCAATACCTTTAATCTTTTCTGACATGTTTTCATTCACCCAACCCTTCAAATATAAAAGCTCAGTCTCTCACAAAACCGATCGAACATGCGTAAGCATTAATAAAGCGGGCCTTCTCCCGTCCCCAAGATGAGGAACAGAATCTCAGAAAGCAGTATGTTCCTCACCGTTATATCGATGCGGCAGGCGCATGTACGTACAATCGGTGCATCTCCTGCCGCAGATTCGTTTTTCCCGTCTGTAGGTCTAGGAAAAACATAACACTAAATATTATATCAAGAGTTTTTTTAAATTGAAAGCGACTCCAATCATTGTTCCTTAATTGTTAGCATTTTTGTCATATGCTGACAGGAATTAGACAGATCAAGCTTCTTCCTTTTGCTCAATCGGCTTCTTCCAAATGCCGTAAAGAATGGCCGTTACAAGGGTTCCGATAATGATGGCCAGTGCATAGAGCAGCGGATTGCCGTTGCTGACCAGCGGAATGACAAAGATACCGCCATGCGGAGGGCGCAGCCCAATGCCGAATAACAGAGCAAGTCCGCCGGCAAGTGCTGAACCGATTGCAGATGATACCATCACGCGCAGCGGATCAGCCGCGCCGAATGGAATCGCACCTTCCGACACAAATGCAGCGCCTAAGACATAGGCAACCTTTCCTGCATCTCTTTGCCCGCGGTTAAACTTATGCGGGAACAGTGTGGTTGCAAGCGCCATACCAAGCGGAGGAACCATACCGCCGGCCATAACTGCAGCTTGTGGATAGAAGTTGCCCGCACTGATCATGGCAATACCAAATGTAAAGGCAATTTTATTAAACGGTCCACCAAGATCGATGCCCATCATACCGCCAAGAATTAAACCAAGAATAACAAGATTTCCTGTCCCCATACCATTGAGAACACTTGTCATCCATTCAACGAAAAGACTGATCGGTTGATTGATCAAGAACATCAAAGCGCCGGTAATAAAAATACCGAATACCGGATAGATCAAAACGGGTTTCAAGCCATCGAGCGATTGCGGCCATTTCTGGAAAGCCCACTTCACGAGCTCAACAGTATACCCGGCTAAGAATCCGGCGATCAAACCACCAAGGAATCCAGCATTGCTGGTCAATGCCATTAAACCACCGACCATACCTGGAGCAAGACCAGGGCGATCAGCAATACTCATTGCGATGTATCCGGCCAGAATCGGAATCATCAAGTACATTGCATTTCCGTTTCCAATATAGCTGAGCAGGTCGGCAAAGCTGTGTACATCTGCAACGCTTGCAACGGGTTTAAGCTCAATACCCGTCAGAGTAGCAATCAAATAGGAAACTGCGATCAAAATACCGCCGCCGACAACAAACGGCAGCATGTACGTCACACCGTTCATTAGGTTCTTGTAAATGTTCAGTTTCTTTCCTGATTCTTCTTCCGAAGCTTGCGCTTTGCTTGTGCTACCGTCGCCCTCGTAAACCGGAGCCTTTTCTTCAAGGACTTGATTAATGAGCTCTTCTGGTTTGCGAATACCATCCGTAACCGGTACCTGAACGAGCGGTTTGCCTCTGAAAGGCTCTACATCAATGTTAATGCTTGCCGCAACGATAATTCCTTTTGCCTTTTCGATTTCATCCGGCTGCAGCTTATTTTTGATGCCTGTGGAACCATTCGTTTGAACTTTAATCGATACGCCCATTTCTTTAGCCTTTTGCTTTAGGGCATCGGCTGCCATGTACGTATGGGCAATGCCGGTCGGGCAGCCGGTAACCGCAAGAATCTCATAGCCGTCCGTATTGCTTTCCGCTGCCTTTTTCTCTTCAGCAGCGACATTTTCACTGGTTTCTTCTTGCGCGTCAAAGGCAGCAACAATTTCTTCAGGTGTTGCAGCGTTCATTAACTTTTCACGGAATTCCGGCTGAATCAAGAAGGTTGAAAGCGTCGACAGTGCTTCAAGGTGCGTGGCGTTCGCACCATCGGTTGCCGCAATCATAAAGAACAGATGTGCCGGCTGGCCATCAAGCGATTGAAAGTCTACGCCTTCTTTTGAACGTCCGAAAGCAATTGCTGCTTCTTTTACTGCCGGCGTTTTCGAGTGAGGAATAGCCACACCATCGCCGATTCCAGTCGTGCTTTGTTCTTCACGCTTATCCAAAGCGGCGCGGTATCCAGCCCTATCGTTGAGTTTGCCCGCTTTGTCCAGCGTTGCTGCCAGTTCATCTAAAACATCTTTCTTCGTCGTACTTTTCAAGTCCAGATTAACGGTTGCTGCCGTTAACAGGTCCGTCACTTTCATTATCTTTTCCCATCCTCTCTTTTTCACCAAGGGTGCCCCAGTTAATCTTCGATCGCGGCGGAGTCCAGCATTTTCTCTATTTTTCTTAAGCCCATTCTCACAGCCACGCCAAGCTCATGATTATATTGCGCTGATCTTGATTTGAGGAAGCAGTTCTTCCACTTTTTCTTGTGTGCACAGATCGACAGAAAAGGCCGTTGCACTGCCGGAAGCGGCACCTTTTTGAAATGCCTTGCGGAAGTCTCCGCTCACCGCATATTCAGATAAAAAGCCGCCGACGAGCGAATCGCCTGCTCCAACCGAATTCTTCAGCTCGCCCTTTGCTGGAGGAGCATACAGGTATTCGTCCTTATCTATGTAAACAGCACCTTTGCCGCCCATTGAGACAATGACGTGTTCAATTCCTTTTTCAACAAGCTTCTTCCCATAGGTTTTCACTTCATCAAACGTTTCAACCGTTACACCGAAATATTCGCCAAGTTCATGGTGGTTCGGCTTCACTAGAAATGGTTTTGCATCAACAATTTCGCGGAATGCCTTGCCGCTCGTATCAACAACAACCTTTGCCCCGCTTGCACTGACGTGATCCATCATGTCTTTATAGATCGTAACCGGCAACGTTGCCGGAACGCTTCCTGAAAGAACGAGGAGGTCATCTGCAGTCAGTTTTTCAAGCTTTGCATAGAGTGCATTCAGCTGTTCATCGGTAATTTGCGGAGCAACACCATTGATTTCAGTCTCCGAATCACTCTTCAGTTTTACGTTAATCCGTGTATCGCCGTCTACCGGAACAAAGTCAGCCTCAATGCCTTCTTCTGCGAGCTTATCCTTAATAAACTCTCCCGTAAAACCGCCGATAAAACCGAGACACTTGGACGTTTGCCCAAGGTGCTTCAGAACCCTGGAAACGTTGATGCCTTTTCCGCCCGGCATTTTGCGGTCTGCTTTAACATGGTTTAATTCGCCGGCTTTAAAATGATCCACTTGTAGAAAGTAATCAATTGCCGGGTTCAACGTGCATGTATAGATCATGAGTGATCAGCTCCTCGTTAAGATTTTGATTAGAAATAGGTAACAATGAAAATAAGCGCTCAAATAGAGAGCGGATTCATGAGCAAAATCAGCTAATCCCTTGTATTGTCTGCCGCATCGGGCTATTCCATACAAGGCATTAGACATCCAATTCAAATGATCCGGGAATCGCTTGCATTTTTAAAGCACTCAAGTGTCGAAAAAGTTCTCTCAAGTTATTAATTATATAGAGAAAAACGTTCATTATCAATCAATTCATGTCATAAAAAATCATCTGATGACGTTTTTTGACTGTTTTATGAACTTTCTCCATAAACGTGTTGCCGAAATCGAACGCTGCGCACGAGCTAAAACCGACGCATTTATGAAGCAACAGCGCACTAAAGAGGCTGTCCAAACGTTAAAAACGGACTTTTGAGACACCCTCTTCAGGCATTGGACCAGACTTAGCTGCACCGACAGACCTCATGTCCGATATAGCGCAGCAACGGCATTTTTCAAAAAGTTCTCCACCTTTATTATAGTGTAAAAAAGACGGGGCATCCACGCCTCGTCTTCAGTAACCCAGATATTACTCACAGTGCATAAGCGAGAATCCACAACGTTCCGGCCACTACAGCAAAAGCAACATAGATCCCAAACAGAATCCCGATTAACTGATGGACCGGCTCTGTCCCTTCTGTGACATGCATAAACAGGAACAGTTGAATGAAGGCTTGGAAAATCGCTAAGCCAACAATGATGGTCAAGGTTGCCGTTACCGGCAGCGCAAGTCCGATTGCAATCCAGAGTGCGAGAAAAGTAAGTGCCAAGGAAAGTAAGAGACCAATGACTTGTTTCCAAGGAAAACCGTACCGTTGTTGCTTGACTGTATGGCTTTGATTTTCACTCATTTCATATCACCAACCCTGTCAGATAAACCGCTGTGAAAATAAAGATCCAGACGACATCAAGGAAGTGCCAGTAAAGACCGGCCATAAACGCTTTGCGCGCCGTCACCGTGGTAATCCCGCGTTTGCCAAGCTGAAGCAGGATCCCGGCGATCCAGACAATACCAAGCGTAACGTGAGCACCGTGCGTACCGAGCAGAACAAAGAACCCGGACAGGAACGCACTGCGCGAGATCGGCGCCCCCTCATGGACTGCGTACGTGTAGAATTCATTAATTTCAAGACCAAGGAAAACAAGACCAAGCAGTATCGTCACGATCAGCCAGCCGATTAAGCCTTTTTTGTTATGGCGGCGCAGTTCTAACGTACTCAATCCGCAGGTGAAACTGCTGATAAGGAGTACAATCGTTTCAGCCATGACCGGTCCGATTTCAAAGAGATCATGTGGTCCCGGACCGCCGGCCGTATGGCTTTGAAGTACGAGATAGCTGCCGAATAACGTTCCAAAAAGCACCAATTCAGCAGCGAGAAAGATCCAAAAACCAACAATACGGAGATCTCCCTCTTCCGTTCGATATTCCAAAGGCAACTTGCTTTGATCTTTTTCATGCAAACTAAGCGTTGCATCCGTCATTAGGATAACCTCCCCGTGGCAGCTTCGGTTCGTTCAATGTCTTCAACCGGAATAAAATGATGATCATCATAAACAAAAGAGCGAGCAATCATGCAGGCGATAACGCCAATCGCCCCTGGAATCGCCATCCAGTACCATTCAAAGACGCATCCGAATCCGGCAACAAACATAAACGCCGACATGATGACCGGAATACCGGTGTTGCTTGGCATATGAATCGGTGCGTACGGTTTCTTCGAATCGGCTTCTCCCTTTCTTTCTGCTTCTTTCATGGCTTCAAAGGCATCACGCGTTGAAACTTCAGGAATATGAGCAAAGTTATATTCCGCAGCCGGTGAAGAGGTGGCCCATTCCAATGTACGGCCGTCCCAAGGATCGCCCGTCTTGTCCTTTTTGCCATGAATTGCACTCCAGACAATGTTGTAGGCCATGATGATGAACCCGACACCCATACCGACAGCGCCAATCGTCATCACGACGTTGATCGGCGTCCAGCCAAGGCCGGCCGGATACGTGTACATCCGGCGCGTCATACCCATCAGCCCAAGGAAGTACATCGGCATGAAACAGATGTTAAACGAGATCATGAAAATCCAAAATGCCCATTTACCTTTTGTCTCATCCAGCAAGTAGCCGAACATTTTCGGCCACCAATAGTGCAGCCCGCAGAAAATACCGAATACAGTTCCGGCAATCAAGGTGCTGTGGAAATGGGCAACCAAGAAGTAGCTGTTGTGGTATTGATAATCTGCCGGGGCCATCGCCAACATGACACCGGTAATTCCGCCAATTGTAAAGTTTGGAATAAATGCCAGCGCCCACAGCATTGGCGTCGTAAATTGAATACGCCCTTTATTTAAGGTAAACAGCCAGTTGAAGATTTTCACACCGGTCGGTATCGCAATAAGCATCGTTGAAATGGAAAAGAAAGCATTAACCGGCGCTGTATTGCCCATTGTGAAAAAGTGGTGCAGCCACGTAATAAAACTTAATACCGAGATGGCCACCATCGACCATACCATCACCGCGTAACCAAACAGCGTTTTGTGGGCAAAAGTGGCAATAACTTCGGAAAAGATTCCAAATACCGGGAGCAGAACGATATACACCTCCGGATGACCCCAGAACCAAAATAAGTTCGCCCAAAGCATTGGAGAACCCCCGGCCGCAATCGTAAAGAAGTGCGCGCCGAACAGTCGGTCAATCGACATCAACGCCAGAGCAACGGTAAATGCTGGAAAGGCAAACACAACGATAACCGACGTAATCAGAATCGACCACGTGAACAGCGGCATTTTAAATAAAGTCATGCCGGGCGCACGCATTTTGAGGATGGTAACCAAGAAGTTGATTCCGGTTGCCAATGATCCAATACCGGATATCTGAACCCCAATTAAATAGTAGTTTTGCCCGACTCCCGGATTCATTTCGGCGCCGGCATAAGGAGCGTAGCTTGACCAGCCAGCATCCGGCGATCCGCCGATAACAAAGGACAGGTTGAACAGCATTGCACCAAAGAAGAATAACCAGAAACTAAGTGCATTAAGAAAAGGAAACGCGACATCGCGCGCACCGATTTGAAGCGGAACAGCAATGTTCATCAAGCCAAAAATAAACGGCATCGCAACAAAGATGATCATGATGGTGCCGTGTGTCGTAAACACTTGATTATAGTGCTCCGCATCAAGAAAATGCAGATTAGGAAGCGTCAGCTGGGCGCGCATCATCAATGCATCGACACCGCCGCGGAACAGCATGAGTAAGGCAGCAATGATATACATGATACCTATTTTTTTATGATCAACCGTTGTTAGCCATTCTTCCCACAACCATTTCCACTTTTTAAAATAGGTTAGGACGGCCACAATACCGATTGAAGCCAATGCGATGGATGCATCTGCACCATAGATCATTGGATCACCTGTGACAAAAAACCATCCCATAAACGATTTAATCGATTCAATCATCTTGAGATCCTCCTTCCCCGCTCTCGTGATCCATATCCATACCATGCATTGAATCGGTATCCACAGATTCACCGTTCATCAGTGCTTCCATCTGCGCTTTATTCAGATCCTTTGCAACGATTGCCGGGTAGGACGAAAACGCTTGCGCTTTTACCGTATTCGGCTTCAGCAATTCCATATATTTTTCATGTGTCAGTGCAGGCTTGTTGTCTTTCACATCGTTCACCCAGCGGTCAAAATCGGTCGATGACCGTGACATCACTTTAAACGTCATGTGCGCAAAACCTTTGCCGGAATAGTTGGAGCTGCGTCCATCGTAATTACCGGGTTTATCGGCTTGCAGCCAAAGCTGCATCGGCATATCCGTCATGGTATACTGCTGTCCGCCAAGTTCAGGAACCCAAAATGCATTCATCGCATCATAGGCATGCAGACGGAACTTCACCGGAGTGCCCGCAGGAATAACGACATAATTAACGGTCTCAATTTTCTGACCCGGATAACGAAACAACCATTTCCATTGAACCGAAGTCACATCAATGGTCAGCGATTCCCCCGCTGTCTGTGCCTGCGCTGCAGTCGCTTTCGGCGGCTGGTTCAAACTGAACAGCGTCTTCACAGTGGGAACGGCTAACAAGACACAGATAATCACCGGAATAACCATCCAGATGATTTCCAGCCTTCTATTTCCTGTATCATTAGGATCAAATCCATCACTATTTTTGCGCCCGTAGCGTGCAAGTACATAAACAAATATGATTAGAACAACGGCGAGAACCAAGCTCATCATAATTAATGACCAAATAATCAAATGATATTGCGACCTTGCCACCGGACCCTGCGGATTCAATACGGCTATTTTCTCCGAACATCCCGTCAGCATCGCGAGCGCCATCAGCAGCAAAGCCGGTTTTATGAGTGCTTTTAAATTCTTCACGTTTGCTCTTCCTCCCCTCTGAACCTCTCTATTCGAACGCATAACAAACCCTTCACATTATAGCATAAACTTTCTATTATAACTTTAATAGATCGTATATAACGTGATATTTGTTACATATTAGTGAAAATAAACAATGAATATCATATTGTAACTTTTCGTTCACCTTTTATTCACCGTTTATACACATTATAACTCGAGCACATAATTAGTAAAGCGCTTCCATTCATTTTTTCAATTCGATTTCCGTAACAAAAAAAGAGGATGGTCCCGGTTCTTTACGTCATGCCTTTACAAGCAGCCGGGCTCATATTTGAACTGGACGAGCACCCGCCGCGGCCGATCCGAGCGGTGCCCGAGCATCTGTGCGTTAGACGCACGGTCTTTTATACGTCCAAAAACCCCGTACTTCCTTTATTTGCAAAAAATAACCCCTTAAACGGGACATAAAAAGCTCCGTTTAAGGGGGAAAGTCGTTCATTCTATCCGTGCACCGTACATTACATCGAACCAGGAATAAGCAGATGCTGTCCCGGATAGATCAGTGTCGCCGATAAGTTATTGGCGCGCATCAATTGGTTTACCGAAATGCCGTGGAGCGTTGCAATTTCCCAAAGGCTGTCGCCGCTCTTCACCTTATAAGCACTTTTTGAAGAAGACGATGTGCTTTTCGCGGCTGTCTGCGTGATTACCGTTTTCGACGATGACGCAGATCCGGATAATTTCAGCGTTTGCCCTGGAAAAATCACATCGGCATTCAATCCATTAATCGATTTCAACGTACTTACGGAAATACCGTTTCCCGTTGCAATCTTCCAAAGACTGTCGCCGCTTTTAACTGTATAGGATGCTGCACTTGTCTTTGCAGGCGCTTCCGTTTCTTGTGCCGCGCCGCTGTTTTGTGATGCTGCTTCAGTCTGCGTGGAGCCTGACAGCTTTAACACCTGTCCCGGATAGATCAGATCCGATTTTAAATGGTTCAATGCTTTCAGGTTGGCAACCGTCATCCCATGATGGCTTGCAATTTTCCAGAGACTGTCGCCGCTTTTGACCGTATAACTCGAGGTTGTACCCGTCTGTGCCGGAGCGGTCGACTGGGCGGGTCGTTCTGTTTGATGCTTTGCCGTTTCCGTTTCCGGTGCAGCGACGACTCTGCGTGCGGTTTTAAACTTTGGTTCCCAGTAGGATTGGGAACCGCCGCCGCTAAACACATTGGTTATATGTACACCCACTGTAACTTCAGCACTGATCATTTTTCCATTACCAATGTAGATGCCAACGTGATGAATCCCGCCGTCACCAGCAGTATCGAAGAAAAGCAAATCGCCCGACTGCAATTGATCCTTGGATACCGCAATCCCTTGCTCTGACTGTGCCGAAGACGTGCGCGGTAATGATCTATTCAGTACTTTGTTGTAAATGAATTGAGTAAATGAAGAGCAGTCAAATGAATCTTCTGAAAAGGCTGGTGCGGCATATTGATACGCCTTGCCTTGATAATTTAATGCCTGGCTGACAACATCCTGTCCGGATGCAGCCATCGCCTGTTGGCCGGCGCCTGAAAACAACAATCCGCTCACAAGAGCAGTAGGTACAATAATTTTTTTCACTGCAATTCCTCCTAATCGCTCTCTTCGTCATTCTAAACGTTTGTGTTGCGAAAGTTAGCAGTTTCATTGAGTTATTGATGACAAAACGAAGGCTCCAGAACCAGCTGCTCCATGAATGCTCTGCTCGATCCATAGGCATCAATCAATTGCTTAACTGCTTCCCTGAAACAGCTTGTCCCCAGCGTCTTTATTTCTAGTGTCGTTCACTCCGTCCATGCTGTCAATAACAACGCGCCTTAAAATGGTAGAAAACTTCAGCCGCTCTTTTGCAATACACGTCTAGTCTTTTTATCGGATCAATTGCGCGAATCATTAATTGATGGCTTCAAAAATTTTTCGACATTTTCTCCCCGCTCACAAAAGCAGAGACATAGTTTTTTCAGCGTCGACTCATTATAATAGGAGATACGAGAAAAAGGACAGGAGGCTTTTCGATGAATACACTGAATAAAGCATTGACAATTGCCGGATCGGATACGAGCGGCGGCGCCGGTATGCAAGCCGATCTGAAGACCTTTCAAGAACTCGGCGTCTACGGCATGACCGCACTGACCTGTATCGTAACAATGGATCCACATAAAAACTGGGCGCACAGCGTTACTGCACTGGATACCGAATTGCTCAAGAAGCAGCTGGATACGATCATTGTCGGTATTGGCGTCGATGCAATGAAAACCGGCATGCTCGCTTCACCGGAAATTATTAAAATTGCGGCGGATGCGATTGAAAAGAATCGTTTGGATCGCGTGGTTATCGATCCGGTTATGGTCTGCAAAGGGGCAGAGGAAGAAATTCAGCCGGAACTGCAGCCGGAAAACACGGCCGCAATGCTCGACTACTTAATTCCAAAAGCATTGGTGACAACGCCTAACCTCTATGAAGCGGCACGTTTAACCGGTATGCCGCGGATCACGAGCGTTGATCAGATGAAGGAAGCGGCGAAGAAGATCGTTGCCTTGGGTGCGAAGAATGCACTGGTCAAAGGTGGCAGCAGGCTTCCGAATACAGATCAAGCCATTGATGTGCTTTATGACGGAAAAGACTTCCATATTATTGCTGATGACTACATCGACACGCCGAACATTCACGGTGCCGGCTGCACCTATGCCGCAGCGGTTACCGCCGGTCTCGCCAAAGGGCAGTCCGTTCTTGAAGCTGTTCAAGTGGCGAAGAAATTTGTGACTGCAGCGATTCGCGGATCCTTCCGCTTAAACGACTATACCGGTCCGACCGATCACAGCGCATATAAGAAAGAGCTCGCTGCTCACTAAATCCATTCTACCGAAAAACCCCGGAGAGGCAACAATTGGCCTCTTCGGGGTTTTTCACTCTGCTACACGTCGAGTCCCAACGCCCTCAGTGGGCCTTGGGTCATAATCACTAAAATTCTGCGTGCAATTTCTTCTTCCGAGATCTTGGCCTGTTGTTCAAACCACCAGCTAAGCAGTCCAATCATCGCTGATGATACGAAAATCGGCATAATTTTGAGCATTAATGGATCTTTTTCGATCACAGGAAGATTCATCTGGCCGATTTCCTGTTGAAATTTAGACAGAAAACGTTCTTGCATGCGCTGCCGAAACATTGGAATGTCTTCATTAAAGAACATTGCCCGGAAAAAGCGGTCATTTTTCTTAAAATGGCGGAACATCGTCTGAACAAAGCCCGTAATCCGATCGAACGACACCTTTCCATCAACAAAGTAAGTCCGTGGATGAAACCTTTCAACCGTCTCATTTAGACCTTCGTCAATCACTTTCTCCAGTAGATCGTACTTGTCGAGAAAGTGAAGATAGAAGGTGCCGCGACCTATTCGGGCAGCCGATGCAATATCTTTTACAGTAAGCGCATTGAATTTTTTTTGAAGCAGCAAATCAAGAAACGTCATTTCAATCGCAGCCCGCGTCTTAATCACGCGCAAATCGGTTGACTCCGATACCATCCGAATCCCTCCCAGCTATTATAGAGGATCAGCAAAATCAAAGGATAAAAGACACAGATGCCGTTTATGTTCACTAATGATCATTTTGAAAACGATTGACTATTGAACAATTGCCGATTCCATTTTATCATAATTATTGAACACAGTGTTCACTATGAGCTACATTGACAAAGGATGTGATGACGGTGAGTTTCCCTGTAAAAGGAGAGCATCTGCACAAAAAGTTTAAGAACCAAATCGTGCTCAGCGATGTATCGCTCACACTTCAAGAAGGAGAAATATACGGACTGATCGGACCATCCGGAGCCGGAAAAACAACATTGGTACGCATTTTACTCGGTTTGGAAAAAGCCGACAGCGGCAAGATTGAGCTCTTTGAGCAGCGCCCAACCTTGAACGCCTTCCGCTCTCTCGGTTATATGGCTCAGTCCGATGCTTTATATAGCGAATTAAGTGCCTATCAGAATCTTTCATTCTTCGCTTCGATTCAAGGACTGCATGGAAAGGCGAAAAAATCCCGCATCCTCGAGGTCGCAAAAGCGGTTGAACTGGACAAAGATCTCAAGAAAAGTGTTGCTCAATTTTCCGGTGGTATGAAACGACGCCTGTCGCTTGCTGCCGCACTGATCCATCAACCTCGACTCTACTTGCTCGATGAGCCGACCGTCGGGCTTGATCCGCTGATCCGCAAGAAATTGTGGACCCTATTTCATTATTTAAAAGAAAAAGGAGCGACGATTATCGTCACCACTCACGTCATGGACGAAGTCGCGCAGTGCAGCCGCGTCGGACTGCTCAGTGAAGGAAAAATTATCGCTGAAGGTGCGCCGAAAGCGTTGATGCAGCGTTATCATGTCTCATCGGTTGAAGACATCTTTATCGCGGTTGAAAAGGAGGGGGCGAAAAAATGAGAAATCTCTTTGCGATGGCCCGGCGCATCATCAGCCAGATCGTTCGTGACAAACGCACCTTGGCTTTGTTGATTATCGCGCCTCTTCTGATTCTAACACTCGTCTGGTATATTTTCGGTGCGAAAACCTCCGAGCCAAATCTTGCAATCATTCATTATGACTCGTCCGATTACATGAGCGCATTCGCGAAAAACGATTATAAACGTATGACTCCGCTGCAAGCAAGACAGGCACTTGCGGACAAGAAAATCGATGCTTACGTTGACCTGAAAAATCCAGTAAAGGTTCACTTGGAAGGCAGCGATCCGCAGCGCAACGGTTTAGCGATGAGCAAAATTCAAGAGTCAATGCAAACGATGCAAACGATCACGGTCACTGCGCTGAAAGACGAACTCACCGACGTCATTAAAGCACAGCAAAAAGACATGCAAGCGCAGCAGCAGATGATCGCACAAATGGCTAAAGCAATGCAGATTTATGCGCCCGGCGCTTTAGCACAAATCACGCAAAATGCGCCAAAGGCCGAACAACCGGACAGCCCTCACAAGCAAGAAAAAGTGACGCTTGATGTCTCCTATCTTCATGCCAATGATGATCTGAATACATTCGATGCCTTTGGGCCGGCAATGGTGGGGATTTTCGTCTTCCTGTTCATCTTTATGATCGGCGGCGTTTCCTTTCTACGCGAACGAACAACCGGAACACTGGACCGGCTCATGGCTTCTCCAATGAAAAATTATCAAATTATCTGGGGCTACATGATCGGATTCGGCTTGTTCGTCATTGTTCAATCGTTCCTGCTGACCTGTTACATCGTCTACGTGCTGCAGATCTATAATGTTGGCCATCTGCTCGATGTCCTGATCATCGTTTTCATTCTGTCATTCAGCGCGTTGTCGCTCAGCATCCTGCTGTCGACCTTCGCATCGAACGAGTTGCAGATGTTCCAGTTCATCCCGCTGGTGATCGTCCCGCAAGTCTTTTTATCGGGCTTGTTCCCGATCGACACGTTGCCGGGTTGGGTGCAGGCGATCGGAAATCTGATGCCGATTCACTATTCAACCGAAGCATTGCGAAACATCATGATCCGCGGAAGCGGATTCTCCGGCTGGTGGCTTGACGGATTAATTTTGATTCTTTTCTCGGCGGTCTTCATCACGATCAATATTCTAGTCATCCGCCGGCAGCGCCCGCTGACCAGCTAACGAACAAACACGAAACTTCAGACCGAGGCAGATGCCTCGGTCTGTTTTTATACAAAAAGCCGTTTTTTCCAGCAACCGGCTTCGTTTGTCTCTTTGAAACAAGGTGGACATGACTTTAATTTGTTGTCTCATTTATCTGTAACCAATCCATACTCTTGTGCTATCATGCTGGAAGAGGTGGCGTAAAAATGAAAAAAGTTATCTTGCTTCTATTGATTGGTGTACTAATTGTGATTGGTGGGGGTTTCTTTATACTTCATCAAAACCAAGGTGCAACAAATGACCAGAAGTATGCAAAAACAAGTTCCTCTTCCCAAACAAACGCTGAGTCACAAGAAAAATTGAATACTAACGAAACATCAAAATCAAGTTCCTTGCCAACAGAAAAGGATCAGCAAAAGGATTCAGAACAGCCAGAAAAAAGCGGATCATCTTCAGCACAGTCGAATGA
Source organism: Sporolactobacillus terrae DSM 11697 (assembly GCF_000648615.1). GTDB lineage: Bacteria > Bacillota > Bacilli > Bacillales > Sporolactobacillaceae > Sporolactobacillus > Sporolactobacillus terrae. Next base: position 82,995 of record NZ_JFZC01000027.1, read on the forward strand.
ATCAGAAGTGAATCAATCATCAAATTCGTCAACTACAGCGAATACGGCATCCGATAAAGGAGAAGCGTCAAATGAAAGGGCAAGTTCAAGTTCCACAAAAGATTCAACTGTTCAAGCAGTGGATCGACCAAAGGGTTCCTGGGTAAAAACTTTTGAAAAAGATCTCTATAATGGATACCATGCAACGCCAAGCCGCTACAAGTATATTGGTAATGGTCTTTGGCAGGTTTGGGTCAAGGAACATGATACCGGCCAGGATCCTTATGTAACTGTTAATCAATATACAGGTGATTTCCACGGTTGATCATCACTTCTTTCATTCATTAATAGTTGTCAAAATAGCCCCTCATCTAAAGTGGGAGGCTATTTTTATCTATAGTACAACCAAATTCTCCCTACTAATAACAGGTAATGTGTCAAATGAATGATCATAACCACGAATAAAGGTATTGTACAGTATTATTTGATAGAAGTTTCTTCGATCATGGTAATATACAATAGTACACTTCCTCAAACAACGGGGCACTAGCAATGACAAACCTATTCGTTAAAATACTTTCTCATCCCTAAATTTAATATCGGGTCAACAAATACCAAGAAATAAAAGATACAGCTATGCAGCAGCCGTTGGTTTATCACATACAATGATTAAAGCAACACGTCGTATGTGCGCTTGCGGAGGTGCAGTGATGATTATTTATGATTCGAAAAAAAGATGCATTCACTTGCAAACCAAACATTCCAGTTATGTCATGCAAGTCGACAATGGCTATCTGCTCCACCTTTACTGGGGAAAGCGAATCAACCACTATCTTGGCAGCAGACCGGTGATTAAGGCGCCAAGATCTTTTGCTCCTTACGCCGATCCGAAACATCGCGGCTTTTCCTTAAGCACACTCCCACTCGAGTATCCGGGATACGGAAATGGTGATTATCGTCATCCCGCCTATGCGGTTCAACTTGAAAATGGAACAACGGTCAGCGATTTGCGCTACAGCGGTCACATCATCTATTCGGGTAAGCGAAAACTTAGGGGACTGCCGGCGACTTATGTTGAGAAAAACGCGGAAGCAGACGCGATTGATCTGATGCTCGAGGATCAAATCACCGGTTTATTGGTTATACTCACGTATACCGTCTTTCGCGACTTTGATGCCATCGCCCGCACGGTACGTTTCGAAAACAAGGGCAACCGTGCAATCCGCCTTCTCAAAGTCTCCAGTGCTAGCCTTGATTTACGCGATGATCAATTTGATTTACTTACGTTCTATGGCACGCATAATGACGAGCGGAACATGGATCGTCAGCCGCTCGCACCCGGCAGCCGGGTTATCGAGAGCACGCGTGGCGCCAGCAGTCCGCAGCATGACCCTTTTTTTGCCTTGGTGCGCAAGAATGCTGATGAGAGTCAGGGAGACGTATTTGGCTTCAGCCTTGTATACAGCGGCAATTTCCGATCACAAATTGAAGTCGAGCAATACCACACGACACGCGCATCAATAGGCATTAATCCATTCACCTTCAGTTGGAAACTTAATCCTGAGGCAAGCTTTCAAGCCCCTGAGGCCGTGCTTGTCTACTCGGATCAAGGACTCGGCGGCATGTCGCGCACCTACCATCAGCTTTATCGAAGCCGCCTCGCCCGTGGAACCTATCGTGATCGCGTTCGCCCAATTCTCATCAATAACTGGGAAGCAACCTATTTCAAATTAAATGAAGAAAAATTGCTCGCCATTGCCTCTGAAGCCCAAAAAGCAGGCATCGAACTCTTCGTCCTAGACGACGGCTGGTTTGGCCGGCGAGACAACGATAAAAGTTCGCTTGGCGATTGGTTTGTCAACAAACGCAAACTGCCGCATGGACTCAAAGGACTCTCAAAGCGAATCCACGATATCGGACTCGCGTTCGGCCTCTGGTTCGAACCGGAAATGGTCTCACCAGACAGTGATTTGTACCGTGCACATCCTGATTGGACGCTTCACGTCCCAGGTCGTCCCCATAGTCTCAGCCGCCACCAACTCGTGCTTGATCTGTCACGCGCGGACGTTCGCCGCTACCTTTATCAATCGCTTTCAACCATTTTATCGGACGCGGACATCAACTACGTAAAATGGGACATGAACCGGCACATGACTGAAGTCGGTTCAGCACTTCTCCCTCCCGACCGCCAACAGGAAACCGCACACCGCTACATGCTTGGGCTTTATGAACTAATGGAGCGCCTCACGCATGCCTTTCCAAACATCTTGTTCGAAAGCTGTTCAAGCGGCGGCGGCCGCTTTGATCCGGGTATGCTCTTTTACATGCCGCAAACCTGGACCAGCGACAATACCGACGCCGTTTGCCGATTGAAAATCCAATACGGAACAAGCGTTGTCTACCCAGCGATTGCCATGGGCGCCCATGTTTCCGCCGTACCCAACCATCAAGTCGGTCGACTCACTTCGCTTGCTATGCGCGGCGCAGTCGCCATGTCCGGAAATTTCGGCTATGAACTTGATCTAACTAAATTAAGCAACGAGGATAAAGCCACCGTAAAAAAACAAGTTGCTTTTTATAAAAAAATCCGTCCACTCATTCAATTTGGCAATTTCTATCGAATAGGTAGTCCATTCACGAGCAACGATGCCGCCTGGTGCTTTGTCTCACCTGACCAAACGGAAGCCATCGGTTTTTATTTTTCCATAGGGTTCAACCCAAGTCTCGTACAAAAAGTCTTTCATTTTCAAGGATTGAATCCGGACTTCGTCTATGAAAATTGTGCAAACGGCGATGTGTTCAGTGGCGATGAACTGATGAACAGTGGTTTAAACGTACCGATTGAAAAAGGCGACTTCCATCGTTACCTATGGTGGATTAAAAAAGCAGATTGAACTGCAAAGGCATGAGCCTGTTTTTGTAGAATTTCTGTAAGAAAAACCGGGCAAAATACGCCCGGTCCTTTTTTGTTTAGAGATAATCTTTAATTCTGTATTCCTGGCCGTGAACCCCTTTGTA
>NZ_JFZC01000028.1 GCF_000648615.1 Sporolactobacillus terrae DSM 11697
AGCGAGCAGCTGGAGTGTCGTTTGTGCACAAGGTGATGAACAAAGCCCGAATGGAAGGCGGAAGTAAGGACCGGGCGCTTTTTGCCCGATTTTTCTTAAAAGACAAAACGATCATGCAATAGGAATTGAAAAGCGGATTGATCCGGTGCAACACGGACGAGTATTCTGCAGATCGAAAAATGCATTTGGGCATATAGGCTTTTGTGGAAGGAATGATGGCTGATGGGGACCTCCCCGCTTCTAAAAATAGACCACTTGAAAAAATATTTTGAGGTTGATCGAAATCAAACTTTGAAAGCCGTTGATGATGTTTCGATCGCCATAAATTCTGGTGAAACACTGGGCATTGTCGGCGAATCCGGCTGCGGTAAATCGACACTCGGCCGCACAATCATGGGGCTTTATGATAAAACAGAGGGACATATTGCGTTCAATGGCCGCGCGGTCGATCAAATGACGGCTTCAGAACAGTTTCGGCTGCGTCGCAACATGCAGATGATTTTTCAGGATCCCTATGCCTCTTTGAATCCGCGTTCAACCGTGCTGGAACTGATCGCTGAACCGCTGGATATTCACAAAGCTTATCAGAACGGTAAGGAACGCAGAGCAAAAGTGGAACAGCTGCTTGAGGAGGTCGGCTTAAATGTCAGCTTTCTGAATCGATACCCGCATGAATTCAGTGGCGGCCAAAGGCAGCGTATTGGGATTGCACGTGCGTTGGCACTTGATCCTGAATTCGTTATTGCCGATGAACCGATCTCTGCTTTGGACGTATCGGTACAGGCCCAGGTGGTTTTTCTCTTGAAACGGCTTCAAGAAGAAAAGGGCTTGACGATGATGTTCATCGCTCATGATCTCTCGATGGTTAAATACATCAGTAACCGAATTGGGGTCATGTACCTTGGTCATCTTGTCGAGTTGACGACAAGTGAGGCATTGTATGAGAAACCGCTGCATCCGTACACGCAGGCACTGCTTTCAGCCATTCCGATTCCTGATCCCGACATCGAAGAAAAAAGGGAACGGATTATTTTAAAGGGAGAAATTCCAAGCCCAATCGATCCGCCAAGCGGCTGTATTTTCCGAACCCGCTGTCCGTTTGCCATGGATGTGTGTGCAGAGAAACGTCCGGCGTTTGTGGAAGTGGAAAATGGCCATTTTGCAGCCTGTCATCTTCACACCAAGAAAACGCCGAAAGTCACCATTCGTGCTTAAGCTGCGATTCTAGCCGTTCTGCAAGGCGATTGTTTCATCACTCTTCCGCTAAGCCATGATCACTCTCTTTTTTACTGCCTCTCTAATTCGGAGAGGTTTTTTATTATTTAAGTGTGCAGCGGATAAGGGTGTCTCAAAAGTCAATTGACTTTTGAGACACCCTTAAAAAAACGTCTATTTTGGGATTAAGCGCGAAGATGCGAGACGCCTGCGGAGCGTTCCCGTTGATCGCGAACCAAAGGAGAGCCTGCAGGCTTTACAGGATCAGCTGAGGAGGCTCCTGGATCGCCCGCGGTTGCGCTCTGTTGATCGAGCAATCGGAGCACAGTATAAATCCAACCCCCTTTTGGATCGTCCGGGGTCGCCTTAGTTTAAAAACCATTTTTCAAGGATCTGTGCGACGCCATCCTCATCATTTGTACCGGTACGCATTGTTGCATCTTTTTCTAATCCTGGTGTTGCATTGCCCATTGCAACCGAGTAGCCGCAAGCCTTGAAAAGATCGAGGTCATTCCAATCATCACCAAAGGCTGCAACCTGGCGCATTGAAATGGCATGTTTTTGACAAATTGCTGAGACTGCGCTTGCTTTAGATATCTGTTTTTCCATAATTTGCAGCAGTTCGCCTGCATCGGTTTCAACGACACTCAGCTGCGCTCCAAAATTCATGATATAGTGCTTTGTCTCTGTGGAACAGTGAAAAAGTAGCAGTTTATTTGCGGGAATCGATGCAAGTCTTTTTTCTGAGACAATGGTCGGCGGAACAAACATGTGCTTGCGGTTTTGTTCATAAACGGCGTTTGACAGAGCGTATAGTACGTCCTCAGATTCAATAGACAGTTTATCTTGTTCCTTGTTGCGGCAAACTTGGGTAATGATTTTTGCGGCGATTGCCGGGGAAATCGTGAAGCTCGATGTATTGCCACTAAGATCACGACAATAAGCGCCATTATAATAAACAGCGGAGACATTCTTCATAATGATAGAAGGAAGCAACGCTTTTACCGAACGTGGCGGACGAGCCGTCGCGATAAATAGCGCGATGCCTAATTGCCCGCAGCGCAGCAAAGCGTTTTGTGTCCGTTCTGATAGTTTCTTTCGAGAATTGAGCAGCGTACCGTCTAGATCAAAGACGAGTGCGCGAATGGATCGGAAATGGTTCATCGATCGCTCACCTCTTGCCTTTCTGTTATCATGCTAGTATCAGAGTGCATGCCGCTTTTTTTCGTGTGTTTTGCTTGAAGGAAGTGTACAGGAGAACCTGAGAAGTGTCAATGATTGCGGACCGGTAAACGAGTGATCCCAGCCATTTTTTATCGCTTTTTCGAAATGAAAAATGCCCACTTCAGCGCAACAGATCGCATGCATCTGTTGAGGCGAAGGGGCTTTTGATTTTATAGAGTGTTTTGGGAGTTGTTTTCGTTAATGATCAGATCAGTGAGATTCGGTTGTTGTTCTGAATCGGGATCAGATGCGCCCGCGTCAGCACCGGCAGTAATAATTGTAGTAATATAGTCAGCAGGATTGTCTCAATCGGCAGCATCACGAGATTTTTGATTAAGCTGTTGACAAAGAAAAACCAGTAGCCTTTGCCAAAAAGCATTTGACTCCAAAGGCATCCGAGACCAACGTTCACACCCAAGTTGACAACGAGCTTGGCAGTAAAAAGACGCAAAACGGAGATCCGTCTTCGATAGAGAAACAAGCCATAGATGAAACAACCAAGGATGGAAGAAAGCGTATAACCAGGGAAAAAGACACCGAATGGGTGGGCGATGTAGCCGACAAGATCCATTACAGCACCGGCAAAGATGCCAAGTAACGGACCATAGATCATGGAGCCGAAAGCAACGATGAGAAACGTGAAGGAAAGATGCAGATTCTGAGCAATAGGGATGGAGAAATAACCGATCACAACACTGAGCGCAACGATGATTGCTGCAAACGTCAGCCGGTTCAATTTGCGTAGTTCCGCAGCGGATGCCTTCCAGTAGGCAGCGGTAAATACAGAAAAATCTTTATCCATTATAAAATCCTCCTCATGTTTGGCAAGGTTGCCACATAAGGGAGGACAAAGCTCCGATATGCGGCAGCGGGATGCGATTCTTGCACGGCAAACGGTGCCAGCACCGTTTTTCGTCCCGGGGACAACTCCCCGTCCCCCAGGCACGTAACCCACAACAATCTACTCTGCCATTGATCAACTCTATTTTAGTCAATTCTAGCGACTAACGCAATTATTTTAAGGATGGATTGATGCTGGAGAGGCAGAGCATGATCCGGATCAATGCCGGTGGGGAAATTTGCGATTCCTCGATCAGTATTGTAATCTGCTTGTCTATTGTTAAACTAAAAGAAATGAAGAAGTGAGTGCCTCTGTCCCAGTCTGAATACGGAGGACTTGGCTACCGATACACAGAAAGGCGCGCTTATGACGTACCTCAATCACTTAAACGCGTTTTAGTAGGAAGGGAAAAAGAATTTTGTGAAACATTTTGCCTATAGATTTTTACAATGGCTCGTCTTTCTTGGCGAATGGCTGCTGTTTTTCAAACTCATGGAGTTGACACCTTTGCTGTATCTGTCGGGATTCATCGAATGCTTATCTATCCTTCTTGTTACGATTCTTGCATTCGCAGTGACCGTCATTGTCTTTCGTAATCGTTAGTTCTCGTGAGGAGTGAATCGAATGAATGTTTCGGAAAAGCGTGTCGAAGCTTCTGGGCATAAGATTAATTATACGCACATCGACGTGGGCTCAAATGCGGTATGCTTCATGTTTTCCGGTATCGGCTATTTGTACGACAAACCGCTTCTATACTATGCGACGATGGAAATGCTTGAGCATGGCATCGATGTCGTTCATGTGCACTATCATTTTAAGAAAAAAATACTGAAAAAATCTTTTGCAAAAAAATGTCAGGACATGATGAACGTTATTCGGCCGGTCATCGATGCGGTTCTGGCGGATCAGGCCTATGAACGCTGCCTGTTTTTAGGTAAATCGATCGGTACGATTCCGATTGCCGGCGCGCTAGTAAATCAGGAAAAATTTAACGATGCTCCGATTATTTTGTTGACGCCGCTGATCACGTATGATGAAGTGTTCATGAACTTGCTCGAATGCAGGCATCAAGGATTGCTTGCGATTGGTGATAGAGATCGTTTTTACGATGCAGACCGGGTGAAGCAGTTAAAGCGGACGCATTTGACTATTGAGGTTATCCGTAATGCCGATCACTCGCTGAATGTCGGCACATTGGATACCGCTGTCTCCATTACAGCACTGGCTCAGGTGATGAGAAGTCTTGATGCAGTGATTCAAAAGTTTAAACTACAAGGGTGAATGTGATGATTCGTTATGAAGGAAAACAAATCGTTGTTCGGGACTGGATACCGGCAGACAAGGACGATTGGATCTACTGGACGTCGCCAGGCCGGTACTGGCAAACGTTTGACGGCCCGTATTACCCGCGCCGATCAAAAGAGGAAGTGGTTGAACAGGTCGAGGCCCATTATGAAAAAATAAGCAATGGCACATTAGCATCGCCACGAACCCGGCTAGCGATTGCCGATAAAAGGACGGACAAGTTGCTCGGGAATGTCGGCTGGTATTGGGAGAGCAAGGAGACGAACTGGCTATGTGCCGGGATCGCCATTTTTGATCCAAAGTTCTGGGGCGACGGACGCGGCTATGAAGCCTTTGGTTTATGGACCGATTATCTGTTTCAAGCGATGCCGGAGATCGTTCGCGTTGACCTGCGCACCTGGTCCGGGAACTTTGGCATGATGAAGCTGGCGGAGAAGCTCGGCTATACCAAAGAAGCCTGCTTCCGCAAAGCGCGCATTGTTGACGGAAACTATTATGATTCAATTGGATTCGGCGTACTGCGCGAAGAGTGGGAAGCCTGGCATCCTGAAGGATTTCAAAAGGAATTGGTGGATCAGGCTTCATCCTAAAATTCACTTTATGCGGAAGTGGTAACGAAACGTTTTAAAAGCGTTTGATACAACTTTACCGGCATTAGCTACGCTTTTTCGTGCGTTTGATACAACTTTTCCGATTTTGGATACAACTTCCTGCGTTTGCTTTATTGCGGATTTAAACGATTAAGAAAATCTTTATAGAGAAGGAGGCTCCCCTTGAATGGAAGCCTCCTTTTTCTGTTATTTTGATGCTGATTATCATTTTTTACTTGATTTTTTTCTTGCCTTTAACCGGCGCAACAACTAAAGGAACGACTTTGCCTTTGTTGACATCAATCAACCCAAAGTCGGTGATTTTCAGTGCCGGGCTGACGGCTAGGGAGTGTGTGCACAAGGACATGATCGGATTGTAGTGAACATACCCCAGCTGCTTCATTGTGCTGCGTAATTGAGCGACCGCTTGGCCTGCTTCTTCAAAGGGCAGTTCGGTAAGAATACCGCCGAGCGGAAGTGCAAGCATGGATAGGACGCGGCCGTCACGTACAACGCAAATGCCGCCTTGATGACGGATGACCGCATTGGCGGCTCGTGTCATATCGGATGTGTTATGACCAATGACCATCAAGTCATGATTATCATGGGAATAGGTGGTCGCAATCGCACCTTCTTTGATCGTGTCGCCGCTAACCAGACCGAATCCCTTGTTGCCGTTCTTGCCATACCGTTCGAATACGCTGATTAACGCATAGGGACTCGACGCCCAATCCAGTTGTTCATTTCTAATCATCAATGTGTCGAACGTTTCTTCAGTAAACGTTGTTCCATCCTTAACGTCCATGATTCGGCAGCGATAACGCCCATCCGGGTAGGAGAGACGCACATTAAAGTCCTTTTCAGATAACGGCGCAAGTTTCACAGATTGATAAAATGCCTGCGGAAATTGACCGCTATGTGGATGATCAGCAGCTGAATACTCAGCATCATAAACTCTTTTTCCCTTTTTAAATACCGATGCGATCGTAAATGCTTTGAGCGAGGAGAGCAGGACAAAATCAGCGAACCGTCCGGGACTGATTGCACCGCGATCCGATAGTTTCATGCGCTGTGCCGGAGCGTATGTACTTGCATAAATCGCATCTTCAGGACGCATGCCCATCTGAATCGCTTTTTTAACAAGATGATTCAAATGACCGGTTTGGGCGAAAGAATCCATCATGACGTCATCAGTGACGAAGCAGAAATGTTCCTTAAACTCATCATGATCGATCAAATAATGCATGACCTCTTCCGACATCGACTTTTCCTGAATTTCAACGAAAACGCCTTGCTTGAAACGCTCCTTGAGACCTTCAACCGTTTGCAGTGTGTGATCTGAATTCACGCCTGCATAGACGACTCTGCTAAGATCAAGGTCAAGCAGTTTTGGGACATGTCCTTCAATAATCATCTCCGGGTAATGGGTCTTTATATGATGAATAATGCGGCTGATCTTTGCGTTCGGCTTTGAAATCACATCAACGTAGTTCATCACTTCACCGAGGCATCTGACCTTGCCGCTCTGAATTAATTCATCAATCGCTTTTATATCAATGTCGCCGCCATTCGTTTCCAGGCTTGTCGCAGGAACGGAGCTAGGAATGGCATAGAACATATCCGCAGTGCAAGATTCGCTGGCACGGATCATTGCTTGAACCCCTTTTAAACCGAAAACATTAGCGATTTCGTGAGGCTCAGGGATAATGGTGGTGACTCCGTTTTTGATTAAACCGTATGAAAAGGTACTCGGGGTTACCATTGAACTTTCGATGTGCAGGTGAATATCAATCAGACCGGGAATAAGATAGCCGCCATTCCCGTCCATTGTTTCCGATGCGTCGAATTGATCGATTGATTCCGTTCCCACGTAGAGAACGCGATCACCGCAAACCGCAACATCTGCTTTGATAAACTTTTTTAAGAAACTGTTGAATACATTGACATGTTTGATTAAACGATCAACATGCATGATGAGACCTCCTATTAATCAACGTTGACCAGCTTGTCCATTGGAAAGAAAAGATGAATCGTGGTTCCAACCGCAAGTGGCTCGGTTTCGCTGCCGCAATTGACGTGGAAAACGCCGAGCGGGGTGAGCACCTTGTACTGGTAGGCTTTTCCCAAGAACGTACTCAGCTGGATTTGTCCGGTCAAGAAATTCTCGCCAGCTGTCTTGGCATCCGCAGGGGCACACAGTTCGATATCATCCGGACGGATCGCCAATTTAAGTGAGGTTTCCGACTGCACGTCGGCATTTGGCGTTGTACGAAATTGTCCATGCGCTGTGGAAAAAACAACGTCATTGCCGTCGTTGGCGCGTTTGCTACAGGTAATGAAATTTTTAAAACCGATAAATTGGGCGACAAATTCGCTTTTCGGATAGCGATAGATTTTTTTCGGCTGGTCGATCTGTTCAATCATTCCATGATTTAAGATCGCGACTTTATCGGAAATTGAGAAGCATTCTTCCTGATCATGAGAGACATAAATGGCGGTAATTCCCAGTTCTTGCTGAATGCGACGAATTTCTTCGCGCATCGTCACACGCAAGTTTGCATCGAGGTTGCTTAACGGCTCGTCAAAGAGCAGAAGATCCGGTTCGATAACCAGTGCGCGGGCGATCGCTACCCGTTGTCGTTGTCCTCCTGATAATTCAGCGGGAAAACGTTTCTCGAAACCCGTTAGATTGACGACTTGAAGGATGGCTTTTATTTTCTTTTCAATCGTTTTTTTGTCCATTTTGCGCAGACGAAGACCAAACGCGATATTATCAAAAACTGTTAGATGCGGGAATAAGGCATAGTTTTGAAAGACGAAGCCGAAATGGCGTTTGTTGATCGGCAGGCGTGTGTAGTCTTTTGCGTTAAATAGAAACTGTCCTGTTTTTGCTTGCAAAAAGCCGGCAATCAGGCGCAATGTCGTGGTTTTTCCGCAGCCGCTCGGACCTAAGAGCGACAGAAGCTCGCCCTTTTCCACCGTTAAATTGAGATCTTTTAAAATCGTATTTGGACCGTAAGCGACGGATACATCATTTAGAGAAAGAAGTGACATCAGTATGCCTCCCTTAGTTTTTCGTGAAGTAGGATAAGCCCATTAATCGTTCGATTACATACATTAATGCAGCGGTCAGCAGCATCATCAGTACGGAAATGGCTGCGATGGTCGGATCAAAATAGTTCTGCACATATTGCAGCATCTGGATCGGCAGCGTACTGACACCGGGTCCGGTCATGAAAATTGAGATGTCGACGTTATTAAAGGATTCCAAGAATGCCAGCACCACAGCAGCGATTAATCCGGAGCGAATGTTGGGCAGGACAACTTTGAAAAAAGTGGCAAACCTGCTTGCGCCAAGACTGATTGCTGCTTCCTCGATTGAAAAATCAAAATTTGCTAAGCTTGATGCGATGACACGAATGATAAACGGCAGCATGATGATGGCGTGCCCAATTAATAGACCGGTGTAAATGGAAAACTGGTAGGCAACAATCACGTATTTGAGCAGAGCAAATCCCAGTACAATGCCGGGAATCAGCAAAGGCGAGATGAAGAGCGAATTTAAAAATTTCTTACCCCAGAATGGATAGCGGCTGAGTGCGTACGCTGCTGGCAGCCCAACCAATAATGCAATTAAATTGCCGATAATCGAAACAATCATTGATGTTTTAAAGGTTGAGAGAAACCCTTCAGTCTCGAAAATATGCCGGTACCAGTGAAACGACCAGCTTTTCGGCGGGAAGCTAAGGTAGCTGTCTGCACCGAATGAGGTCACAATAATAATCGCCAGCGGACCGAGCAGAAAAATGAATGTGAGAATGGTAAACAGAGCAAGAACGGGATTGTGTTGCTTCATCGACCGTTACCCCCTTGAATTTAATTTGTTGGCAGCCAAATTCATCAGCCCAACAATGGTAAAGGTGACAGCTACCATGATCGTTGCGACACTGGAAGCAGTATGCCAGTCATTTAAGGTCATTGCATTCTGATAGAGATAGACAGAGATGACTTGTTCTTTGCCTCCTAAAAGTGCTGGCGTGGTATAAGCAGTCAGACTGCCAACGAACACCAAGATGCTGCCAATAATCAGCCCGGGCACGCATAGTGGAAAAATAATTTTGCGAAATGCGACGAAACGGGAAGCACCCAGACTTTCCGCGGCTTGTACCAAATCATCACTGATGTTCTCCATCACACCGACCAAAGAAATGATCATTAATGGTAAAAACAAATGAACCAAGCCAATAATCATCGACGTCGGCGTGTATAAAAGGTTGAGCGGCTCCTTGATTAGGTGCAGATTCAGAAGCAGTTCATTCAGAAGGCCTTTTTTGCCTAAAATGATCATCCAGCTGAATGATCGGACAATTGCACTCGTCAATAATGGAAAGACCGACAGTCCGATTAAGACGGATTTGATTCGACCATGCAGTTTCGCGATATAGTAAGCAACAGGCAAGCTGATTACGATACACAGCAGTGTGGTAAGGAGGCTTACTTTCAGCGTGTTGATCAGAATTTGAATGAAATACTTATTTTTAAAGAATTCCATGTATCCATTAAAGGAGATCTGCCCTTGATCGCTAAACGTCGAACGGATAATCAAAACAATAGGGATAATCATAAACAAAAAGAGAAAAACAAGACCGGGCAGTAAAAATAAAAAAGCTTTATTTTTCTTCATGAAACGATTCTCCTTTTAAGGTTTGCACGAAAAGATTTAAAAAGCGTTCACTCTGAACCGCGGTACAGACATGAATCGTTGCTGCCTTGCCCCAGCGATTCTGAAAGTCGCAAATCGTCTGTCCGTCACATAAATCACTGTTTGTTTCAACATCCACATAGTATGCCTGCTTCTGGAGGAGTGACGGATCAAGGGCAGCACCGACAGCGAGCGGGTCATGCAAGGCACAGGCGCGCACGCCGGTACGCCTTTCCGACACCGCAAGATATTGTGCGGTTGCCTGCCGAACGAATGCTCCAAAAGGAGAGGAATCCAGCTTCAGAAGATGCTTTTCGTTTAAACGGACTTGCCGAGTGACATCCAGTCCAACAAGCGTAATCGGGAGACCGGAGTGAAAGACAATTTTTGCTGCTTCCGGATCGACATACATGTTGAACTCGGCAACGGGCGTGATGTTTCCATAACCCTGTACAACGCCGCCCATGATGACCGTTTCTTTAACTAGAGCGGCGATCTCCGGTTTTCTCGTCAGTGCTCGAGCAAGATTGGTCAGTGGAGCAGTCATGATTAGCGTCAGCTCATGAGGATTTTCCTCGATTTTCTGAATAAGAAAATCGATTGCATCTTCTCCTTCAGAAAGCCGTACCGGTTGATTGGCGAGCGCCCCACCTAATCCGTCCTTTCCATGGACGCGATGCTCATAAACCGGGGTGCGGTTCAATGGTTTCTCAGATCCTTTGCGTACCGGAATGGACGGTTCAGGATTCATCCATTGAATGACTTTGTTGGTGTTGAGAAAAGCCTGATCAAGTGAGACATTGCCTGAGGTCACGGTAATGCCGAGAATATCAAAGGCATGGGATTGTACGGCTAAGATGAGCGCAAGTGCATCATCAACTCCGGTATCTACATCTAATAGAACCTTTTTCTTTGTCATTGGCTTAACCCTCCTGATGGCCGAGAAAATCAAATGGGTGAGCCAGATTCTGGATCACCCATTTGATTTTTCAGGCAAGAAATCGTTTGTTCTCAAGTGGCGGACAATCAATTAGTGAATTTCTTGATTCCAGCGATTGGTCCAAGATTTCAGATTTTTATTAACGAATGCCATGTCCATTTTTTTCAATGACTGAATTGCATCAGATCCATAAGTAAGTCCGGAAGCTTGTGCATTGGTTAACTTAACCGTCTGATTCGTTGGCGAGTCAATTTTCGCTTTGGCAGATCGCTCTTGGGCTTCTTTACTGATGACCCAGTTCATGAATTTTTCCGCGAGTGCTTTGTGTTTTGTACCTTTGACGAGGTTAACCGTGTTTTGAATTGCATAGGCGCCTTCTGAAGGGACAACGAATTTCGCAGCAGGTTCTGCTTTTTTTATATCGCCAAAATACATTTCCATCATTGGTCCGGCGGCCGCTTCACCTTGTGAAAACATATTTACGAATTCAGAGGTTTGGTTGTAATATTTAACGACCTTTTTATTCAGTTCGTTTAAGTTGTTAAAGGCATGATCCTCATTAAAAGTATTACCGGAATGACTTGAAGCGATGTCAACAAGCATTGGCCCGGATGTTGACGTAATATTTGGCAGTGTCAATTTTCCTTTTAATTCAGGTTTCCACAGATCTTTCCAAGAATTAATCGGTGTTTTCACTGATTTCGTGTTATAGACGATACCAAGTCGTGAAATCGTATAAGCCGGACCATAGGATTTGCCAAGCGGTGCTTGAGCGATCGGGTACAGTTCTTTAAGATGGGTTAGCTTGCTTGAACCAATTTTTTCAAAAAGGCCTTCATCAATCGCTTGCTGAGCAAAGTAGTCCGACAGATACATAATATCTACCTTCGAGTTGCCTTGACGAATTTTATTCAGCCGATCCGCATTGTTTCCGGATTCTACAACAATTTTGACATGGTTCTCTTTTTCGAATGGCGCATAAATTTCTTTGTTGAAGAAATCTTGATCAAAACCCCAAGTCGAAACGACGAGTTCCGTGGGCCCTTTGCCGGATTTGTTTGATGAACTGCATCCTGATAAGGCGAGCATGGCAACGAGTACTGCAGAGACAATGACACTGAGTTTTTTCATGAGTATTTTCTTCCCCCAATAGCGGATGGTTTATATAAAATGAATAGTACCGGTGGTTAGCGTTTGGATTGAGCCGTGCCAATCCAATACAACAAAAAAATCTGAACCCCGAAATTCCGGTTGTTCAGACTATGAGAGGGGAGCCTTAAGAACCCTAGTCGAGGATTCTTGAACTCCTTTTTCTTCATAGTCCGATGTTTGCAGTGGTATCGGGTAGAGACGCCCGGACCGTATTACCGGGCATATATGAATAGCTATTCAGTTGTAAAAAAACAAAGAGACTCCCGGTTAGAAATGAAGCATTTCCAACCAAGAGCCCTTTCTCGTAAACAAAAAACAGCCACTTGACAGATCAATAATGTGGGACCTGCAATTAAGAATCAATCAAAAATGCGGGAACCCGGCTATTTGATTTTAATCGGATGTAATCACGTTAGTGATTGTCCAAGGGGTTGACGGATCGTAATCCCGTAGAACCGTTTCGACCGATAAACCCAGTTCAATCTCTAAACGTTCTCTAAGTCGCTTTTTAAAAATCCGCGACATTTGTGCATCGACTTCTTGCTGCAAAGAGGGAACTTCCTGCTCCAAAATCCGAGAGCGGGGAGAGCGCCGATGCTTCGAGCGGAAAACGATCAAGTCCTCCAGAATTTCAACCCGAAGCAGTACCGCACCCATTCCGAATAATTCTTTTGAAATCTGATTGTAGATTCGAGATAGGTTTTTCTTCAAGTCGCTCGAGTCATTTGAAATGGTGATCACCTTACAATCAAGCATACTATTGGGTACTCGGTTATTATAAAATAGAATGTTCCGGTTATGCAAGTATCTTTTTGGAAAAAGACGAATAATAGATGGAAGATAATTAGATACGTTCGGACTTTGAATGCGCAATTAAGCAGTAGTCATCAGAAATTGGGAGTATAAGTCCCTATTTCAATGAAAAAGGCATAGCCATGGTCTTAGCAGACGTTATGTACTTTGCGTAAAACGTATGGACTTGAAAATGACAACGATACAGAGAATCATCGGAAAGTACGTAAATCATTCGCTCTCATCAATGGTAAACCGGACCACTTGATTGTTTTTTGTTGGCGTGATGTATTTTCGGATTGGAAGATCTTGCTTAGTTTCGGCAGGTGCATGGTGATTCGCGGTTTCTTTGTGTTTCTTTTTCATGGCTTGGATCGGATTGTTGACGGAAGCTGACAGATCGATCCGATACTCAGATTCTTTGTCTAGAAGAAAGGATGCCGTTGTCTTTTTTATCCAATTGATCCGATAATACATGAGCGTGTTGGGATCTGGATGCGTTTTGTTGATACTGATTCCGAAGTAGTGAAAACGTCCGGTATGATCTTCAATGTGAATCATTACGTTCACTTTTTTTACTTGAAGCGGCAAGTCTTTTGTTGGATGAGCCTGCGTACATCCTAATAAAAGAATGACTAGCCCGATAAACAGCAAGCAGATTTCTTCATGTTTTTCCCACCTCGCTCTTTGTATTATAATAATCTTTAGAAAGATCGGAAAGATGTGACCTTTGTGAACTACATCGGTACTAAAGTACCGAGCTTCTGGGAACACTGCTTACTTACTCCTGATCTTTCAATCAGGAGCAGAGGTTACAGTTCTTTTACCAAGGCTTATACCAAGCCCATTGTTTAAGATGTTTTTCGCTGCGTTTATGTCGCGGTCATGATGTGTTTGGCACGAAGGACACGTCCATTCCCGGATGTCTAACGTGTGTTTCCCATCATCATGCCCACAATGAGAACAGATTTGTGAGGTCTTGTGGGGATTAACGACAATAAGCTGCTTCCCATACCAAGCACTTTTGTACTCAAGCATCCGGCGCAGTTCCCGCCAGGCTTGGTTTGCGATTGCCCGTGCCAACTTGTGATTGTGCAGCATATTTTGGGTTTTTAAATTTTCAATAACGAGCAGATCATACTTTTTAACCAGTTGCGTCGTAATCTGATGCAGATAATTCTGGCGTTGATTGGCGATTTTTTCATGATAGTTGGCTACCATTAACTTAGCTTTTTGAACGTTTTTAAAGTCGGAAAACTGCCTTGGATGGAGCACGTGATTGCGGTTGTCCCAGGCCATTTCTTTTTTCGCTCGTAAGCTGCGTCTTGCGAATCGTTTTTCCCAATAACGCTTTTTTGGGGCGAGCTTTTTATCAAACCGAATACTGGGGAATCTAATGCCATCCGAACCGATGAGCAAATCACTGACGCCCATATCTAAGCCGATTTGCTTATTTGTTTTCTCAAATGCTTGGTTTTCGCATTCGACGAGTAAGACGGCGTAGTATTTACCGGTAAACGATTGTTTGATCGTCACTGATTTAATGGTATCGGGGATGGATATTCCTGTTTTAAGACGCATCACGCCTAGTTTGGGGCATTTTAGGTAATGAGGTGCGACCTGCCTTATGTTCTGATTGACGCATTTCGATTGATAGGATTGCTTTAAAAACTTCTTTGACTTGAACTTTGGGAACCCGCGCTTCTCTTTAAAGAATTTTTTATAGGCTTCAATTAAATCATGATTGGTGGCCTGAAGGCTTGTACTTTCTGCTTCTTTTAACCAGGGGAATTCGTTCTTCAATGCAGGAAGCAACAGATTTAAGGCATAGGCATTTAAAAATGGGGCTTGTGGGTTGTTTTTATAGCGCTCGATCAGCATGTTCAGCATTTGATTCCAAACAAAGCGGTTATAACCAAAGTTTAAGTGCATCATTAATTTCTGTTTTTCGTTTGGGTAGATGCGTACTTTAAGTCCTTTTAAGGTCATGGATTCACCTCTTTTCACGACTTAATTATAGCACGTACGTTCGTTTTTTAACAACGATTTAAACGGTTACCAAACAAAGAACGGAGACCCTAGACGCCGATTCACCTAGGTAATGAATTGCCGAGTTTTCTCAGGCTGGTCTCCTCTATAAAGTGTCGGCTGGGGTTTCGCTCATCATTCATGGCGGGGGACACCGCCATGAATGATTTGAATGCTGTGGTGAAAGCGTTCTGAAGGGAGTGGATGATGTTGTCATCTGTTTATTTCCGCGAAGTTCAAAAAATGAAGCAATGGTGGTTATGGATTGTGGTTCTGGGCATTTCGGGACTCATTTGGTATGGCTTTATCAGTCAGATTTTTTTCAATAAACCGTTTGGCACGAATCCAATGCCCAATGCGATGATGATTGTTTTCTTTATTATTTTCGGGTGTGTTTTTCCGATCTTTTTTGCTCAAGTGCGTTTAACATGCGAAGTGAGAAAGGATGGGCTTTATGTCTGTTTTTTTCCGTTTCACCTTCGTCCGCGATGCTTCGGGTGGAATGCAATAAGTAGCTATCGAATCATTGACGATCAGCCAATGTCCAGGTTTGGCGGCTGGGGTATCCGATTCAATCTCCGTGGTGAGAAAGCATACACGGTAAGTGGTACGCAGGCGATCGAACTCGTCTTGAACGCTGGACAAATCGTTGTCATCGGTTCGTCCAATGCCGCAAAACTGAAAAATTCGATGGATTTCGCACATAGAATGTAAACTATATATTGCATATTATGTAATATATAGTTTACAATATTGTTATGGAGGTGATCCTATTCTTTGATGAATTCTGTAAAACATGCTCGGATGGAGAGGGGCATGACGCAAGTGCAACTTGCAGAAAAAACTGGGGTAACTCGGCAGACCATTAGTCTTATTGAAAAAGGAAAATATAACCCGACGCTTAAATTATGTTTGTCAATTTGTTACGCCGTAGGCAAATCACTGGATCAACTTTTTTGGGTAAACGAGGGGGAAAAACGTGAAGAAAATTACCGATGAACGATTAATCCTTGTCAATTTAAAAAACATTCGTATTGCTTTTGTATGCCAAACGCTTGGCATTCTTGCAACCTTATTTTACACAGCGTTTCGCAGTGGAGCAGATATTGCGTTTCAATCACCCTTATTTTTTGTCTTAATCATGACAAATGTACTTCTCATCTTTCTACAAATGAGGGTAACAGCCGATGTTGAGGAAACCGAGAGAAAACGAAAGAAAGTCCTGCCGTACTATGCTTGTGTCCTCATATCGCTGGCTGTCGGGGCGATCATTGGCACGGTTGCTTGGACTTTTGATCGCCAGCACCCGTTAAGTGCGTGGATCATCGGTATCGTATTTTTTGTCTGCTTTCTTGCTTCCTATTCGCTGATGTACTTCTTAAAGAAAAAACGCAGCGAAGATGATGATGAATGAGCGTTTAAAAAAGGAGGCGGTTCTGCGTGGGGTTCTTTTCACGATTAAAGCAGAATTATGTTTTCAAATGTTCGGAATGCGGCAAGACAATTGAACCTGGTGAATTTATGTGTGTGATGGCCAAATCGCCGGAAAAGGCTTGGTATGGCGTCACTGAAACCGTCATTCATCGTTTTGTTAAAGATACAGGCGGGAAGATCTATTGCAAGGCGTGTTTTGAACGCAACTATGGAGAATAGAGCGAAGAACTGTTTTTAAATCGTCACGTTTCCGGCAAGGAGTGAACCACGATGAACCTCAGAAAGTCAGATTTTCATCAACAATGCGTTCTCGTGATCAACTCAGAGGCGGCACTTTAATACAACTTTATTTTTGAATGCGCTTACTTTTCTATATTTTTAATGAATCCGCTTTTCAAATCATAGTGTAAATGAGTTCGACCATTTTTTCTAAAAAAATGGTTGTATTCCGTTGTTGAATCTCAAAAAAGGGTAAAGATAAGTGAACGGATTATTTGTTGTGAAGGAAGGATGGTGCGACGCATTGAACTGGTTTTCACAAAATGCAGAACAAGTGCTGCAGGAGCTCAATGTCGATCCGAAGCAAGGGCTCTCGGATGCAGAGATTCAATCAAGACTTGAGAAATACGGCGAGAATAAATTAAAGGGCAAGAAAAAGAAAAGCCTGGCTGCACTTTTTTTTGCTCAGCTTAAGGATATGTTGATTTATGTATTGCTCGGGGCGGCAGTGATCACGCTGCTGATCGGCGAGTATGCCGACGCGATCATTATTTTGCTTGTTGTTCTTTTGAATGCGGTCATCGGTGTCTTTCAGGAGTTTAAAGCGGAGAAAGCGATCGAAGCACTGCAAAAAATGACGACGCCTCGCGCCTTGGTGCGCCGCAATGGCGCTGTTGTTGAAATTGATTCCAAGGAGATTGTTCCCGGTGATATTGTTGTGCTTGATGCAGGGCGGTATATTCCTGCCGATCTCCGTTTAACGGAGAGTGCCAATTTGCAAATTGAGGAATCGGCGCTGACCGGCGAATCCGTTCCCTCAGAAAAGCATGCGGCGCGTCTTTTTGAGGATCCGAAAACCCCGCTTGGCGATCTCGCCAACATGGCGTTTATGTCGACACTTGTGACCTACGGACGTGCGGAAGGCGTGGTCGTAGGGACGGGGATGAATACTGAAATTGGCAAAATTGCCAAAGGACTTGACGAAACGCAGACAGATCTGACACCGCTGCAGAAACGGCTGGCCGGGCTGGGAAAAACACTTGGCTATCTTGCGATTGGCATCTGTGTGCTGATTTTCATCATTGCACTCATCCAACGGCGGGATTTATTTGAAATGTTTCTTACCGCGATCAGTCTGGCCGTCGCTGCGATTCCGGAGGGCCTTCCAGCGATTGTCGCCATTGTGTTGGCACTAGGTGTGACGCGCATGTCGAAAATCAACGCGATTGTTAAACGACTTCCGGCGGTTGAAACCCTCGGGTCGGTAAACATTATTTGTTCGGATAAAACAGGAACACTGACGCAAAACAAAATGACGGTCTTGCATGTGTATACCCACCGCAAATTTCTTGATGTTCCCTCTGAAGGAACGGCGACTGCATCGGAAAGTACGCAGAAAAAATTAATTCAGACTATGGTGCTTTGTAATGATGCAACGCTTGATGATGGCGAAGGCACCGGCGACCCAACCGAGATTGCATTAGTCGTTTTGGGAAATAAATACCATTTCCCAAAACGTGAGCTGGAAGCGGCACATGAACGTGTGGCGGAACGGCCGTTTGACTCGGATCGCAAGCTGATGTCAACGGTTAACAAAGAGGGCGACCACTACCGCGTTCATACGAAGGGGGCTTTCGACAGTATTTTAAAGATCGCCACGCATGCGCTGGTTAATGGTGAAAAAGTGCCGCTTACCGACGACCTTAAAGCGGATTTTCTCAGAGCCGCTGAAGAGATGTCCGATCAAGCCTTACGTGTGCTTGGTGCGGCCTATAAGGATAGCGATGAAGTGGTTGAACCGGATCAGATGGAAAACGACCTGACGATTCTTGGATTGGTGGGAATGATCGATCCGCCGCGCCTCGAAGTAAAGGACGCGATCCGTCAAGCGAAAGAAGCAGGCATTACGCCGGTGATGATTACCGGTGATCACCAGCATACCGCTGCGGCCATTGCGATGCAGCTTGGTATGGCCGAATCACTCGATCAATCCATTTCCGGTAGCCAGCTGGATGCGATGAGTGATGATGAATTGAAGCAAAAAATTAATCATTACCGCGTCTTCTCCCGTGTATCTCCGGAGCATAAGGTGAAGATCGTCAACGCGTTCCGGTCTCACGGCAACATCGTATCGATGACCGGTGACGGGGTCAATGATGCCCCGTCACTCAAAAATGCGGACATTGGTGTGGCGATGGGGATTACCGGTACCGATGTTTCCAAAGGCGCAAGCGACATGATTCTAACCGATGATAATTTCACGACCATTGTTGCGGCAATCCGCGAAGGGCGCAACATCTACAATAACATTAAAAAATCCGTTGTTTTTCTGCTTTCCTGTAACTTAGGCGAGATTGTGGCGATATTAGCATCTGTACTCTTTTTCTGGCCGATGCCGCTTTTGCCGACCCAAATTTTATGGATTAACTTGATCACGGATACATTTCCGGCCATCGCACTTGGCGTCGATCCGGGCGACAACGATGTGATGAAGAAGAAACCGCGTAATCCAAAAGAAAGTTTCTTTGCCGGTGGAGCCGCTTTTCGTGCTATTATTGGCGGACTGCTGATCGGCATTTTGACCTTGGTTGCTTTCTACTTTGGTTTGAATGAGCATGGGTACCAGCTTTGGTCCGGCGCAATTCCGGAAGATGTCCTCACCTATGCAGAGACGATGGCATTCGTTGTCCTTGCTGTATCGCAGCTGTTCTATTCGTTGTCGATGCGCAGTGCAACGCATTCGATTCTTCACGTCGGGCTGTTTTCAAATAAATACTTGATCGGCGCGATCATCCTCGGAATTGTTTTGCAATTTGCCGTAATCTCCATCCCGATCCTCGCCGGCGCCTTCCATGTGCAAATGCTGACGCTGCGCGATTGGATTATTGTGATTGCCTTTGCGTTAGTACCGCTTGTCGTTAATGAAATAATTAAGGTATTTACACGCTACGTCAAGTAAATAAAATCATTTGAAAAGCCATGAGCGTCAAGCGTTCATGGCTTTTTTGCGAGCGAAAATCCTTCACTATGCGGGGGAGTATCTAAATACCATCCTTTGGTGGTTTTGATTTTGTAATGTGTTTATTGAAAATCGGTAAATTGTATTGTGAATACAGATTATTAATAATTATAATTAATTTGTTGAAAATTCAAGTACTCCACAAACAAATTTATTTATTTGTTTGACCCATTTCTTATTATGGTTGTTTCCTCTACAGAAGCCTGCACACCGTTGTATTCCATCATTGAAATCTGAAACAGCCCTACACCCATTAATAAAAATAGCAAATTATCTTTTAATTGGTAGATTCTTCGTTTTCTACACTTTTTAACTTTTATTTACTTAGTCATATTGATTCAAACGCGCAACATTAAGGAGGTGATTAAAGAGGCTCACTCATTTTAAGATTTTCATTCAAGAACAAGAGGAATTGGAGGTGCATACAGTAGTTCAATCCAATCAAAATGAAGAAAGAGACAGGACCAAGAAGACTTCGCAAATCAATTAAGGAACTTGTAATAAGTTCAAATCTCATTATATGAGGAGCTAATAAAATGACATTAAAAAAGTTAGTGCCTTTTATTGCGGTTTTTGTTGTAGCATTGATATTTGGCGGAACTCATGCATTTGCGGAGGATAACAAGAGTAACCCGATAAATCTTTTAACAGATAAACAAAAAGTTGAATTTAAAGAAGATATCAAAAAAATTGAAAATAGTGCTGATAACAAAAAAACTTTAAACGATGAACAGAAAAAAGAATTGGCACAGGATCTAATTAATATTGAAAAAGTAAAAAATAAAGGTGTTGACAAAGAACAAGTTTCTAAGACGTTACCGGTGATCAAAAAAGCAGATCCCGAAAAGTACAATAATATCAGCGCGGAATTGAGTGCGAAATCTGCAAGTGTTAAGGGACGTATGGGAACTAATGGTGATGTACTTGTTACTTATGACAATAAATTTATTGTTTGGCGTCATGGGCACGCGGCTATTGTATTGCATGATAATAACAAAATTGTTGAAGCTTGGCCTGATGAAGGAGTTAGAGTAGCAAAAAATAATTGGGGTGATCGTTTCAGTTCGCATAAAAAGTTTTATATCTTACACGCGGGGGCACAAAGGTATACTGCAGCTCAATCCTATGCCTATAGTAAAAGAAGGAAACCATACTCACTGCTTGTATCAAAAGGAGATAAAAGTGCCTATTACTGCTCGCAACTTGTGTGGCAATCATGGAGACCCCAAAGGTTTAATCTAGATAGTAATGGTGGTTTTTTTGTCACTCCCGCTGATCTGGAAAATGATTCACAAACGGTTCAATATTAACATTTCTTAATAAAGAGCAAATTTCGTTATAAAAACAGTATACCTATGACTCAGAGAAGCGGTGCGCTGAATGATCTTCAGTATACCGTTAATACCTAAAAATAAGGGTAATTTCTCTGAGCCTTTTGTTCAACGAAGTATTCTCAGGAGGATTAATAATATGGAGAATTCACCCATATGGTTAGACGTCATTTTTTGCTCGTTTTTACTGGCAACGCTGCTTGGTCTACTTTTCTGCCTATTTCGCAGACGAAGAATTATTTTTTCTCTTTTTGCACTCTTCGCGCTCATAACTGCTCCGCTAACGTTTATGCTCGTTGCATTAGGACGTGCAGAAAATTTTAATGAATTTGAATGGCTGATCCATGAGGCCGTTCATGGTTCGCCCATTGCCATTTATTCCGTTGCCGGTTTCCTCTATTTATTTTTATGGTGGGGGTTGATCTTAAAAAACACGATCAAATGGACCCGTACAAGAATAATCATTTTATGCATTGCGGCGGCACTCCTTATTTCCGCTTACCCGGTCATTCACTGGATTGACGAACTGACCCGTTCTCCAATCAGCATTCAAAACTATTCATTTATTTATTCGCATCCATTTGATGGCACCAGTTATTTCATCACAACGCAAAGTGGGAAACATTTCGTGACAAATCCGCTTGATGTCGGCGATATTGAATCGATACAGAGCAATCGTATTAAGTCAGGCAGTTATTACCTGATCAGCACTCATGCGAAGGCTTATTATTTACTGGAACAACACAGTACCAAATTAATCGAGGAAAAAACGCCGCAACCGTTAACCTTTTTAGTAAATGGTCCAAAGCTGACCATAATGTCCTACAACGAATCCGTAAATCACAATGTACTGCATGTGGACGATGGGAGATATCAAAAAAAGTATAACTTGCCCTTTACCGGATATTTAGAAACGGCTTTATATACGGATCAATCAATATATGTACTGAATGATTCCATTGACAAAGATCAATCCGTTGTAGCGGTTATTAATCGAGAGAATGGAAAGGTGATC
This sequence comes from Sporolactobacillus terrae DSM 11697, assembly GCF_000648615.1. Taxonomy (GTDB): domain Bacteria; phylum Bacillota; class Bacilli; order Bacillales; family Sporolactobacillaceae; genus Sporolactobacillus; species Sporolactobacillus terrae. The sequence continues at coordinate 21,808 of NZ_JFZC01000028.1, forward strand.
AAACAAATTAAGCTCAATGAGAACGCAATGAGTTTGATCCGTTTTAACGATAAACTTGTCATTGATACACGCCATCAATTGTCCACTATTGATTTGAAAGACAATTATCACGTGAAGCGAGTGAATTATCCTACCGAACCTGACGCACCATCAAATAGTCTGTATGTTTTCAACAACAATTTGTATGCAACATTTGTCGATCAAAACGAACGTGTGCATGTGTGGAAAGTGAATGAGAATTTTAAAACATTGAGTGATAAAAAAATCGATTTGCCTTCAATAGGATTACTGTCTTCAATAAAGTTTTCCAACCGGAAATTATATTTGCTCACTCAATACAATGGTGATGAAAAGGGAACTGAAGCTCAATTCGGAGGCAAATTTACCGCCTATAACATTGACACGTTAAAGCAGGAGTTTAGCTTCCGTATACCCAAAAGGAAAGTTAAGGTTCAGGACTTCGTTGTCAGATAAGATAGCTAGGCTCTAAACAAAATGTACCCGATTCGAGATGTTTCTGATTTACCATCACGGTGTGCACGGACTTGTGACCGATCTTCACCCACTAAATTTAGTCAACTTGTTCTTATGCGCGCGCCCATTCGGCAATTTCACGAATATCATCGGGTGAGGTGCGGCAGCAGCCGCCGATCAGTGATGCTCCGGCCTTTGCCCACATTTGAGAGGCTTCGTAAAAACTTGGACGATGCTTTGATGAAATCCAGATTTTCTTAATCGGATGATATTTCTCACCGGAGTTTGGATAAGCGACAATTGGCTTGTTTGTTGCTGCTCGGATAGCAGTTATCGCATGCTCAATTTTCATCATCGAAAAGCAGTTCACGCCAATGGCTGCGATTTGATCGTTGTCCTTGAAAAATGCGGCGGCTTCGGCAAGCGGCGTTCCGTCGCATAGATGCTCGGGGTCTTTCAAACTGAACGACAGCCAGGCTTCATCTTGAGGAAAGGCATCACGCAGCAGTTTGGCAAGTGCCTGAGTCTCTGCAAAGTTCGGCATGGTCTCAAAAGCGAAAAGATCTGTACCCGCTTTTTTTAATAGCTGCATACGCGATTGATGAAACATACGGTAGCCGCCTTCGTTCAAGGTATAGTCTCCGCTATATTCAGAACCATCGGCGAGGTATGCGCCGTAAGGACCAACGCTTCCAGCGATCAGCGGATAAGGGCGTGATGCCTGCTGCTGCGGGGAGAGGCTCGCCCAAAATTCGGCGCGTGCATGAGCGGCAAGCTGAACCGTTTTGCAAATAATCTGCTCTGCTTCTTGTTCCGAATAGCCGCTTTGCTGGAAGCCAAGCAACGTTGCTTGATACGTATTGGTGGTTGCAATATCGGCCCCGGACTTGAAATAGTCCAGATGCACCTGTTTGACAATCTCGGGATGTTCTTGAATAATAGCGGCCGACCACAGCTCGCTGTCCAGCGCGATCCCATGCTTTTCAATCTCCGTTGCCATTGCACCATCGAGAATGATCGGATTGTATTGTTTCAGCAGTTTGCTTAATTTCGTCTGTGTCATGGATAGCCTTCTTTCTATGGGACTTCTTTTATTATACAAGATAAACTTTATTGATAAATTGAATAATAGAGGCGATCAACCCCTTCATCAATTTTATCGAGAGGCAGGTTGGCGAAGCCCAGAATGAATGCTGGTTTTGAATAAAGATAGGATCCATCAAGACAATAGGGCTTAAGGTTATACAGTTCCAGTTTACATGATTTGGCACGATGTGCGATCTCGTCAATTGTTCGCCTGGTATCAAACGCTGCGGTGAAATGGAGGCCAGCGTTTGCACCATGCATGGTCATTAACGATCCAAAGCGATTTTTTAAGTGCTTAATGAGTTTTTTTTGCCGTTCAATGTAAACCTGTTTCATATGCTTAATATGTTTGCGGTATGCACCTGAATCAATAAACTGCTGTACGGTCAGTTGTCCTAATGCGTTGCTCGTAGACATGATGAAACTGCATTTTTCTCGATACTTTTTCAGTAAATGCTGAGGAAGAATCATGTAGCTCAAGCGCAATCCGGGCAGAAGTGACTTAGAGAAGGTTCCGAAATAGATGACTCGACCACAGCTATCAAGCCCTTGAAGTGATGGAATGGTATCGGTTTGATATTTAAATTCACTATCATAATCATCTTCAATGATATACCTGTTTTCCGACTCGGCAGCCCAGTTGAGTAATTGTATGCGTCTGGAGATCGGCATCACGACGCCTGACGGAAATTGATGGGAAGGCGTAACATAGACAACATTTGGATTGGTCTTTCTTAAAAGATTGATTGATATCCCTTTATGATCCAAAATGATCGTTTTTAAACGCATCTGTTCCATCTTTAGTAATTCATAGATGCGCCGATATCCAGGGTTTTCCATCGCATATAATGTGCTTTCGTCAAATAATTGCCGCAGTATATAAAAGAGAAATTGAGTGCCTCCTCCTAAAACAATTTGCTCTGGAAAGCATTTTACGCCTCGCGTGACTGAAAGGAATCGGCTGATTGTTTGACGCACAGAATAAATCCCTTGAGGAAAGCGGGAGGAATCATCGTTCAGTTCTAATTGACTGCGTTTTAAGGCCGTGTGCTCACAGGCGAGCCAGCTGTCGAACGGGAAAATAGACCGGTCAACAGACATATGTGAAAAAGATATCCAATTTTTCTTGGATGCTCTATCTTCAATCAGACTTGGATCAAGAGCTGGGGGAACATCTTTAGAAAGGGGGAGTGTATCTAATTTTTCCACATAAAAACCACTCCGTTCAATGGCATAGATATAGCCCTCTTCCAGTAATTGTTGATATGCTCCGTTAACTGAATTAACACTAACACGTAAGGTATCAGCCAATTCTCGCTTGGATGGCAGTTTTTCGTGCGGTAAGAAATGGTGAAGAAGAATATCTTTCTTTAATTGCTTGTAAATTTGTCTGTATATATATTCATTTGAATGAAGATCGATCGATAATGCGAGCATAGGATCCCTCTGATACCATAATTTTTTGAATTTTGATACTATACATAATACCAAATAATTTGCAAAATATCTATTAAAGGGAGTGAGCAAAGTGGTGAAAGAATTGTTGGAAGGAAATCTAACAAAAAAGTGGCAGGATAAACGGGATCGATACGTTGCTTCCGCTGTAGGAAATGGGAATCGGCATATTGCAGCAGAAGCTAAAGGGGCATTGGTCACCGATATTGATGGGAATGCATTCATTGATTTTGCCGGAGCGATTGGTGTTCAAAATGTAGGGCATTGTCATCCAAAAGTGATTAAAGCGGTAAAAGAACAACTCGAACATTTTATCCATCCAGGGTTTAATGTCATGATGTATCCGGGATACATTGAACTCTGTAAACGTTTATGTGAAATTGTTCCAGGAGAATTTGCCAAAAAAGCGATTTTACTCAACTCCGGGGCAGAAGCGGTTGAAAACGCGGTGAAAATTGCTCGCGCTTATACCGGCAGACAAGCTGTCGTGACCTTTGATCGTGCTTTTCATGGAAGAACCAACCTTACCATGAGCATGACAAGCAAAGTGAAACCGTACAAGTTTGGCTTTGGACCTTTTGCACCGGAAACCTATAAGGCACCGTATCCTTATGACTATCGCAAACCTGAGGGAATCTCTAGTGAGGATTATGACGAGACAATGATTGAACAATTTAACGATTTCTTCTTAAGTCAAGTTTCGCCTGAATTGGTTGCCTGCATCGTGATGGAGCCTGTTCAGGGTGAAGGAGGATTTATTATTCCTTCAAAACGATTTGTTAAATACGTCCGTGATTTTTGTACCGAGCATGGTATTGTCTTTATTGCAGACGAAATTCAGGCTGGATTTGCCCGTACAGGCAAAATGTTTTCCATTGAACACTTTGATGTGGTTCCGGATTTAATGACTATCTCTAAATCAATTGCTGCTGGATTCCCGCTAAGCGGCGTTGTCGGAAAGGCTGAGATGATCGACTCTTGCGGATTAAAAGGATCACTTGGTGGAACCTATTGTGGTAGTCCCATTGCCTGCGCTGCGGCACTTGCGGTGCTCGACATCATTGAAGAGGAGCATCTCATTGAGCGTGCGGAAAAAATCGGTGCGATCATTGAAGCGCGTGCTGAGGAATGGGCAGATACGTATCACTCGATTGGCGATATTCGTAGACTTGGTGCAATGGTTGCAATTGAATTTGTTAAAGATAAACAAAGTAAAGAACCGGACAAGGAACTTGTGAAGCGACTTGTAACCTATTGTAACCAGCATGGTTTGTTATTACTTGATGCCGGTTTGAAAGGAAATTGCATTCGCTTCCTATCCCCGCTTACGATTACAGAGGTTCAATTGAATCAAGGACTCGCTATCATTGAGGACGCTTTAAATTCGATATAATACATTCGGTTTTTATTCTGAATCGGCGTACGATCGATATTATCGATTGAAAATTAAAATATTGTGTTATGATTTGATAACTATGAAAATTTAGGAGGATTAATTCATGAAGCGATGGTTGCTATCTTTCCTTTCTCTTGTTTTGATCGTTGGCGTTCTATCCGCTTGTGGATCGAATGGATCGAGCAGTTCAGGTTCAAAGGACTCTTCATCCAGTAAATCAAGCGATACGTTGGCAGCTGCTAAAAAGAAGGGCGTGCTTGTTGTCGGTTCTTCCAATGATGCACCGTTTGCCTTTATTGATCAGAAAACAAAAAAGTTCACGGGTATCGATGCTGAGATTATTAAAGAAGTTGCCCGAAGACTTGGAATTCCAAAAGTAGAAATGAAACAGACAAAATTCGAGAATTTGCTTCTTGAGTTGAATAACAAGAATATCGATTTAGTCACTGATGCCATGTACATTAATCCGCAACGCGAAAAGATCGCTAAATTTACCACAGTATGGTACACCGAAGGCGAAGCATTCATCATTCCCAAAAAATCATCAATCAAAAGCGCAAATGATTTGAAAAATAAAGTAATCGGCGCTCAGAAAGGTACGGCGTTCTATGATTTTGCAAATAAAATGAAAAAAGAAGGCAAAATCAAGCAGGTCAATGTTTTTGGTTCGCAATCGGATCTGCTTTTGGCAGCGAATACGGGTAAAATTGATGCGCTAGTAACGGATGGAGCAGTAGCGGCTTACAGTTTAAAACAAGATCCTTCATTGAATTTAAAAATTCTTGATCCCTACACGCCTCAAGCAGCCGGAATGATTGGTGCTGCAGCAAGAAAGAGTGATACCAAGCTCGTTAACGCAATCAATAAGCAAATCAATAACTTGAAGGAGAATGGATTTATTAAAAAAATACTCAAGAAATACGGTATGCCTGATAACTATTTCGTTCCAGTTCAAGACTAATACAGTGTTCAATCTAAAATCAGAGTTGTTCTTTCTTCATCAAAGATTAACTCTGATTTCTACTATTGTTAGAGGTGAGTCGGTAAAGGCCGGCTAGCGAGAATTGATTGATGAATGAGGTGCTAAAGAATGGAGATACTCAGTCATTTGGATTTTTCTACTGCATTAAACGAGTTAACACCGGAGTTATGGCAAGGGTTGCTCATTGCACTTGAGGCGACAGTTGGTGGATTTGTGCTTGCCGTTATCCTTAGTGTTCTGCTTGCAGTTGGACGTCTGTCGAAATATAAATTTTTAAGAGGAATCCTTGTTGTGCTATTGGAAATTGTACGCGGAACGCCGCTTCTTGTTCAGCTTGTTTATATGTTTTATGTCGTTCCTTTACTTGTTTCCTTGATCGTTCAATTTTTTATCCCAAACTATCAATTTCAATTAAATCCACTTCTTGCCGGGATTCTTGGTCTAGGCATTAACTATGGCTGTTATTTGTCAGAAGTGGTTCGGGCAGCGATCCTGTCCATTGATAAAGGTCAGACGGAGGCAGCCTTGGCGCTTGGCTATACACGTCGTCAAGCATTATGGTCCATTGTAATCCCGCAGGCAACGCGTCAAGCCATTCCGGTTTTTGGAAACTATCTGATTATGATGATTAAAGACACATCGCTGCTTGCTTTTATTACGGTAAATGAATTGCTTTTACGGACACAAGCCTATGCATCGCAAACCTTTTTAACCATCGAATCTTATACAATTTTGGCAATCGCATACCTGATTCTCAGTCTTCCGCTGTCTCAGATTGTCCGATTGCTTGAAAAGAGGTCTTCAAAACATGCCTAAACCAATGATTGAAGTGACTCAGCTCCGTAAGTCATTTGGTGTTCATGAAATATTGAAGGGGATTGATCTAACGATTCGCCAGGGGGAAATCGTTGTCATCATTGGGCCATCTGGTTCGGGAAAGTCTACCTTGCTTCGTTGTCTAAACTGCTTGGAACTGCCAACTTCCGGTAGGGTTAAGGTAGAAGGCGAAAAATTTGCAGATGAATCTGGAAAATATAATGAAAAACGTGTGGCAAGACTTCGAACAGAGATCGGAATGGTTTTTCAAAGTTTTAATCTCTTTCCAATGATGACTTCCATTCAAAACGTGATGGCCGCACAAATAAAAATAAGAAAAAAAACAGCAGAAGCAGCCAAAACAAATGCAGAAAAATATCTAAAAAAGGTTGGACTCGCCGAGCGGATGAATCACTACCCGAGCCAGCTTTCAGGAGGACAGAAACAAAGAGTCGCGATTGCGCGTGCACTGGCTATGGAGCCTAATATTATGCTGTTTGACGAAGCGACTTCAGCACTTGATCCTGAATTAGTTGGTGAAGTCCTCAAGGTTATCCGTGAACTTGCTGATGAAGGAATGACGATGGTTCTTGTCACACATGAAATGCGTTTCGCTGAGGAGATTGGTGATCGAATTATTTTTATGGATAAGGGTGTCATTGTCGAAGAAGGGGAACCAAGTGAACTTTTCAATCATCCAAAGCATGAACGAACGAAGCGATTTATTAATCAGGTCCTTCATCCTGAATCCGAAAAGACGTTGATTTAACGGCTGTATGACGTGCTTTAGCTCACGGGTAGCTGATCCGCATTGAACAAACCTAAAAATTCAAAAGCTAGCTATGACTCGTCAAAGCAGTGCTTACTTAATGAAGTGGCGAGCTCATTTCATAAACGGCGCAATTAGTATGCTTCTTATCGGTGCGAGTCAGCCAGTAAAGGATTTCAGAGAATACTTAGAATGTACCAATCTGCCCTTAGACAATAAAAGCGTTTCTCGTGGACTTGAACTTGGCTACGTTTGACTTCGAATCGCGGTCGACTGTATCTTTCAACCGCCCGTGCAGGAGAAGATACAAAAAATACATGATCGATTATGGAGATCATTTTTTCTGAACGATAAGTTTATGATGGAATAGGGGCGGGATGAATAAGTAGATGGATGTTTGTTGGAGGTGACAATTCCTCCAACTTTTTTCACGGCAACAAAAGATGAGCATTTGATCTGATCAGCTTTCGCGTGCGTTTCTTAATCCAATCCATTTAACAATCCTTTGAATTATTTGTGAAAAACATGTGAACGTCACCCGATTAAAAGTCAAATTACTCAAAAACAACCTTGACAATAGTTTATGGGCAGACTAAGATGAAGCTGTAAAAAGAAAGGGCTTACAAAACTAACGCTGATTGATGAAACGGAAAGACGATGGGCGTTTTATTTTTTGGAATTAAAGTAAGCGCTTTATTTTGTGACCCGACTTGTCGACAAGTATACCGAAGCAAGGGATGTTCATGAATCGTGAACCGTCATGCCTGTAATAAAAAGGTATGGATCAGCCGTCGAATGACGGTGTATGGCGAACCCTCTTTAAGAGACCGTGAAGGGACGAAAACAGAAGCTGCTGTTTTCTAAAGCTCAGAGACATTTCGTTGTTGTTTGGTTGCGTGAATGTAAGCTACAATAGCCTTGTAGTGACACAGTTTTCACAATCAAATGCTCGAGTGAATGAATCGGAGCGACAGGAGAATGGACGATGTTGAAGTTTCCGTCAATGTGGCTAAAAAATGCTTCACTAGGCGATCAAATTGCCAATGAATTACGCCTTAGGATCTTAGAGAATCAGATTAAACCCGGAGAGGTTTTATCAGAAAATAACATTGCCGGGCAGTATGGAACGAGCCGCTCACCGGTTCGCGATGCACTCAAAGCACTTTCTTTAGATGGATTAATTCGGCTTGAACGGATGGGGGCGGTTGTTCTTGGCATGAGTCTAGACGATATTCAAGAACTGTATGATATCCGTGAAATGATCGAAAATTTTGCGCAACAAAAGGTTTCAAAAAAAAATGTGCGTTTTTTGGTTCAAGCGTTACAGCAAAATATTGATAAAATGGAACTTGCAGCAAAGTATGATGATCATAGTGAGTTCGCTTACTATGACCTGCTCTTTCATGAGACCATTGTGCGCCATGCGGAGCATAAGCGTTTGCTGAACCTTTGGAACAGCATGAAGCCGCTTCTGATGTCCGTGATTCTTGTTACAACTGAACGCGTTTTTGCGCAAAGTGAGGAACATGTGCGTTGGGTCGTGGGAAAACATCAACGCATCGTTGAGGCAATTGAGTCGCAGAATGATGGGCTGATTACGAAAACGGTCGGCCGTTATTTTGACGATTCAAAGCATACATTAACGGAATCGTTCAACGACGTTAACCGTCCGAAATAATCCGTATTTGCTTCAGAAAAAAATGCCGCACATCTTGTCGACAAGTCGACAGCTTAAGACTAATTTGTAAGCGTTTTATTAAAGAAATTTCAAAATGTGATGATTTTCACAAAAAGGAGGAGTTATAATGAGTGACTACATGATCGGTGCGGATATCGGCACAACAAGCACCAAAGCAGTCCTTTATAAGACGGATGGAACGATTGTCGCCTACTCAAATATGGGCTATCCCCTCTATACACCGGATGCGTTTACTGCAGAACAAGATCCGGAAGAGATTTTCACTGCAGTTCTTTCAGCAATACGCGAAGTGGTTGCTAAGGGCGGGGTTTCACCCCAATCGATTGCTTTTGTCTCCTTCAGTTGTGCGATGCACAGTTTAGTTCCGGTGGATGCTGAGGGCAAGCCTTTGATGCGCTGCATGACTTGGGCCGATAATCGCAGTATTGAATGGTGCGACAAAATTAAGAGGACGATGGACGGACACGCCATTTATATGAAAACAGGGACACCGATCCACCCAATGTCGCCACTTCCAAAACTCGTATGGATGAAAAACGAACGGGCGGAACTTTTTAATCAAACAAAGAAATTTATATCGATTAAAGAATACATCTTTTACAAATTATTTCACACCTATGTTGTTGATTATTCGATTGCTTCAAGTACAGGGCTGTTTGCCATGAAGACACTGACCTGGGACAAAGACGCCTTGGCTGTCGCAGGGATCACGGAGGCGAATCTTTCCGAACTGGTACCGACGACCCATCAAATGGTCGGCATGGATCCGGTTTATGCCGAGCAAATGGGCCTGAATGCATCGACACCGTTTGTTCTTGGCGCAAGTGACGGCGTTTTGTCAAACTTAGGCGTTAACGCGATTGATCCGGGTGTCGTTGCGGTCACGATTGGAACCAGCGGCGCGATTCGTACGGTGGCCGACAAACCTTCGGCAGATCCGAAAGAGCGCCTCTTCTGCTATGTCCTGACTGAGGATAAATGGGTCATCGGCGGCCCGGTGAATAACGGTGGCGGCGTGTTGCGTTGGGCAAGAGATGAATTTGCCGCTGCCGAAGTGGAGACCGCAAAACGGCTCGGCATTAGTCCTTACGAAGTACTGACGCGCATGGCGGCGCGTGTAAAGGCAGGGTCGGACGGATTAATTTTCCAGCCTTATTTCAGTGGCGAACGGGCGCCGTTATGGAACCCCAATGCCCGCGGTGCTTTCTTTGGCTTGACCTTGCACCATCAGAAACAGCATATGATTCGTGCCGTCCTTGAAGGGATTATCTACAATTTGTACAGCGTGATGCTGGCGATGCGCGAGCGGACCGGCGAACCGAAAAAAATTCAGGCAACCGGCGGATTTGCACGTTCAGCGTTGTGGCGTCAAATGATGGCCGATATTTTCGCACAGCCGGTTAATGTGCCGGAAAGTTTCGAGAGTTCATGCCTCGGCGCTGCGGTGCTCGGCTTGTATGCAACAGGGCGCGTCGACAGTCTGAGTGCGGTAGCGCAAATGGTTGGATCGGTGCACAGTCACGAACCCATCATGGAAAATGTTGAAACCTACCAGCAGCTGTTTCCTGTTTTCCTGCGCCTGTCTCGCAAACTTGAGGATGAGTGGTCGGCAATCGCCGCTTTTCAGCACAAGCAAGTGGATGCGTGAGTTTGTACAACAATTAAAGTCAAAATCTTTCGACAAAAAATTGAGGGGGATAAGATCATGCACAACCGTTTATCACAAATTCAACCCTACACACGGGCTATATTAAAAGGACATCTTTGCTCAAGCGGCGTTCCTTATTCCATGATGGATCGACCGATCATTGCCATCGCCAATTCATGGAATGAAATTGTACCGGGGCATGTTCACCTAAGAGAACTGGCCGATCATATTAAAAAAGGCGTGCTCGAGGCAGGCGGCTATCCGCTTGAATTTAATACGATCGCAGTCTGCGACGGGATCGCGCAAGGTCACGACGGCATGAAATATTCACTGCCGAGCCGCGATGTGATTGCCGACAGTGTTGAAACAATGATTCGCGCACATGAGATCTTTGACGGAATGGTCATGATCAGTTCGTGTGACAAAATCGTACCGGGCATGTTGATGAGTGCGGCACGGCTGAATCTTCCAACGCTTGTCTTTCTCGGCGGCGTGATGCCGAACTACATTAAACCGAAGGAATCGAAAGCCGCGCGTCAGGAGTTCTTAAGCGGCAGTCTGGATGAGCAAGGCCTTGTCGCGGTAACACGCAAATATTATCCATGCGCCGGCGTCTGCCCATTCCTTGGTACGGCAAATACAATGCAAGGCTTATCCGAGGCATTAGGGATGGCACTGCCGAATTCGTCGTGGATGAGAGCGCTTTCCCAAGAGCAGCTTCATGCTGCGGAAGATGCGGGTCGCCGTGCGGTTGAACTGGTCAAAAAGAAAATTCGCGTGCGTGATATTTTAACGAAGGAAGCTTTTGAAAACGCTATCTCAGTACTTTTGGCGATGGGCGGTTCGCTGAATGCTTGTCTGCATTTGCCGGCCATTGCCAAAGAGATTGGCATCGACTTGCCGTTGGATGTGTTCGACCGCATCAGTCGCAAAGTACCGTTTATTGCAGCGGTGACCCCGAATAACAACAATTTCACAACCAATGATCTGCAGCGTGCCGGCGGTGTTCCAGCAATCATGAAGGAACTCAGTCCGCTGCTTCATCTTGATGCATTGACCGTTACCGGCGAGACCGTTAAAGAGAATGTAGCGGGTGCACGGGTTAAAGATCGCGAAATCATTCATCCGCTTGACGCGCCGATTGAAGCGGAGGGCGGCATTGCGGTTCTGAAAGGGAACTTGGCCGAGGATGGTGCACTGATCAAGCAATCGGCGGTTCCGGAAGATTTAATGGCTTTTCAAGGGAAGGCGATTGTCTTTGACTCGGAGGAGCAATTTGATGAAGCCTATCACAACGGAGCGATTCAGGAAAACCAAGTGGTCGTGATTCGTTATGAAGGGCCAAAAGGCGGTCCGGGCATGCGCGAATTACACCGCTGCACAGAGATTCTCTCACGCTACAAGAAAATTGCGCTGATCACGGACGGACGCTTCTCCGGTGCTTCAGCAGGCTTATCGGTTGGCTATATGAGCCCTGAAGCTGCGGAAGGCGGTCCCTTGGCGCTGGTGCGCAACGGTGACCCAATCGCGATTGATGTACCCAATCGTGATTTGACCTTGCTGGTTGATGACGAAACGCTGGAAAAACGAAAAAAGGAAATCAAAGAACCAAATAAAGATGCGAGCAAATTTTTATCACTCTACGCCTCCAGTACGGCCTCTGCAGCACATGGGGCGGTTCGAACCACTTTGAAAGAGGGGAAAACGTATGCTGAAAAAATATGAAACCTTGAACAAACTGAATCAAAAGCGTCTGGTCGCCGTGATTCGCGGGAAGAACGCAGAGGATGCAGTAGCGATCGGTCAGGCAGCGATCAACGGCGGTATTGAAAGTTTAGAGGTGACGCTGACCACACCAAACGGCCTGACGGCATTGCAGCAATTGAAGAAAAAGGAAAAAACGGCGGTGATTGGTGCCGGTTCGGTGCTTGATCCAGAAACGGCTCGCCTGTCGATCATCTACGGCGCTGACTTCATCGTAAGCCCTAATTTTTCAAAAGCAATCAGCGAAGTGTGCAACCTTTATTCGATCCCGTATCTCCCCGGCTGCTTTACGGTGACCGAGATCACCGAAGCGCTTCGTTCCGGCGTTGATGTGATTAAAGCTTTCCCCGGGAGCGTGGCTGGACTTGGTTTCATAAAAAGTATCCATGGTCCGATTCCAAATGTCGCGATCATGCCGACCGGCGGCGTCAATCTGCAAAATGTTGACGAGTGGCTGAATCAAGGCGCTTACGCGGTTGGGATCGGAAGCGTGCTGACCAAAGGTGCAGAAAATGGCAACTATCATGCAGTTGAAGAAAATGCGCACGCGTTCACCGATAAAGTAGGCGTGCTTAACTTCTAGTTCAGTGAGAACCTACCTGTAAATGGAGATGATTCAAGATGAGCAGTATCTATTTGATCAGTATTACGGTTCTGGCCATTGGTCTCGTTATTCTTGGTGTCACCTGGTTTAAATGGCATGCATTTATCAGTTTATCGGTTGCAAGTCTGTTTCTCGGCATTGCTGCCGGACTACCGCTTATGAAAATAGCACAAAGCTATGAAACGGGTGTCGGCGGTATTTTGAGTTCATTGCTTGGTATTCTGGCACTGGGTACGATTTTGGGAAAAATGATGTCGGAATCCGGTGCAGGTCTGCAAATCGCCCAATTTTTTACGCGGGCGTTCGGCGACCGCTTGCTGCCGTGGGCGACTTTTTTTGCCGGTTTAATTATTAGTATTCCCGTATTCTTTGAAGTTGGGCTTGTTATTTTGCTTCCGCTGGTGATTGCAATTCAGAAAACGACAAAGAAGCGTTTGTTGCTGATTGCCATACCAATGATTTCAGCGTTATCAATCTCACACGGGATTGTTCCGCCGCATCCAGGCGCGATGGCCGCCATTGGTATTTTTCACGCAGATGTTGGTCAGGTACTCATCTATTCCTTACTTGTTTCGCTTCCTGCCGGGATCATTGGCGGTCCGATTTTTGCTTACTACATTAGTAAGCGCATACAACCTGTTTCGGAACCTAAAGTGGTTGCTGCCAATGTGTCGGCCAAAACGTATCCGTCAACCTTCGTTTCTTTTTTCACGATTCTTTTGCCGATCATCTTGATGATTGGCGCGGTCGCGGTTCCATTTATTTCAATGCCAGGCTGGCTAGCCGATCTGCTGAATTTTCTCGGACATCCGTTAATTGCTTTGCTTGTCTCCGTCTTCGTTTCCTATTATCTACTTGGTATTCGCCGCGGGATCGGCCGCAAGTTGATTGAAAAGCTGACCGGCGATTCGCTTGCACCGCTCGCATCGATTATGATGATTATCGGAGCCGGCGGTGCATTCAAGCAAGTGCTGATCGCTTCCGGCGTCGGCGGTGCCATTGCTGAATTAGCAACAAATTGGCAGCTTTCACCGCTCGTCATGGCCTTCGTTGTCGCTGGTTTAATTCGGATTGCGACCGGGTCGGCAACGGTTGCGCTGACGACAGCAGCCGGAATTGTTGCGCCGATCGTCGCCAATATGACCGGCGTCAATCTGCCGTTACTGGTGATTGCCACCGGAGCCGGATCGCTGATGTTCTCTCACGTGAACGATGCCGGGTTCTGGCTGGTAAAGGAATACCTGGGACTTAGCGTCAAGCAGACTTTTAAAGTTTGGACGGTATTGGAGACGCTGCTGTCTTTTGCAGCATTTGCTCTTGTTCTCGTACTTGATCTGTTTATCTGAAGACAAAAGAAAACCCGAACGTGCTACGGCTGCGTTCGGATTTTTTGCTTTTGGATTTACTTGAGACCGGCAATTAGGACTCAGCCGGCGTCTAAAGATTCGGCTGGGCCAAGTTTTCTTTACCCTTTGTAGGCAACGCATGAGACTTCGACTTGTGCACCTTTTGGTAAGGCAGCAACTTGAACCGCACAGCGCGCCGGCAGAATCTCACCGCTGAAATAGTCCGAGTAAACGCTGTTGACGGCCGCAAAATCATTGATGTCGGCCAGGTATACGGTTGCGCTAACGACGTTGGAAAAGTCGAGATCGGCTTCGTTCAGCACGGCTTTTAAATTTTCAAAGACGCGCTTTGCCTGCACGTCGATAGCGTCTTCAACGATCGTTCCAGTTGCCGGGTTGAGCGGAATCTGTCCGGACGCAAATAGAAAATCACCGGCCTGAACACCTTGGGAATAAGGACCGACCGCTTTTGGTGCATGGTTTGTTGCGATTTGTTTCTTCATGGGGAACAACCTCCTTGGTATGTAAGCGTCTGCGGTGAATGAGACGCAATCACAAGTTTTCTATTAGTTTAGCACAGTTGAACGAAAATCGTAGCAAACAGGAGAAAAGTCGTATGTGTCAAGCTTTTCTCGGAACTCTTTATTGGGAAAGAGCTTCTTAATTCTAAATTTGTACACCTTAGGTATAAAATCATATTTT
>NZ_JFZC01000029.1 GCF_000648615.1 Sporolactobacillus terrae DSM 11697
CTATGTGTAAAATGTTTCTCGGGGGATAAATTTGATGTGGGCGTAAGAGGATGCGATGGCATGCAGTTCTTTCTTTATTTCTTTTTAGTCCAATTTTGACTGGACGAAAAGGAGAAGGCTCCTTATTCTAAATGTATACCGACCAAGGTGAATACATCAGGAATAGAGGCCTTCTCTCAATGGATAGTATAAAAGATTTATTAGAAATTTGGAAGAA
>NZ_JFZC01000030.1 GCF_000648615.1 Sporolactobacillus terrae DSM 11697
TGAAAAAACGAAAAGGGTTATCTCCTTGTGGGGAAAGCGTTTTGGCCAGTTAGCAAATTAGGCTATGAATAATTCAGGTTTATTAATGTTAAATTCAAAAAAATCGGGTATCATAGAAGTAGAGACAAGAAAGGATGATTTAGATGAAACGAAAAGTGACGTACATGCAGCTCGTGAAGAAGAATAAGGAAGAAATTTTAAGCGATCGTCATGAATTGAATCGGATCGAACGCAAACTGGACGAGCGTCGTGCAGCAACAGTCCCGGTGCGTAACAAAAGTGTCAGGTAAGTTCTGACTATTTTAGAAAGCGGATACATGAAAACAACACAAGCGCCTTAATCGGCCTGTGTTGTTTTGTTTTTTTAATAAAGCTGCATTGCATCGGTTTTATCGGCTGCACGCAACTTTATGTTATTCAACAACTCGAATACCAAACGAAGCAATCAGCGTGGCAGCCTGAAATTGATTAACTTTCAAACCTTTTGCCCGGTTGACGTCAATTCGAAGCGTTTCGAAGTCGCAGTTTGAAAGATCGATCTCTTTTAAAGCAGTTTCGCTAAAGTCGATACCGTCGATACATGAACGGTCAAACTTCATCTTTTTCATCTGAACCTTTTGAAACGAACATTCATTCATCTTGTTTGCTTCAAACCGGACACCGGTGCATTTTGCCTCACTGAAATTAGCGTAAGTCATCAGGCAATCGGTAAATCGTGTGTCTTTGAAGGTTGACTGAATGAAGTTTGTGCCCATAAATTTACAGGATGAAAATGTATCACGATAGAGAATAGCCTTGTGAAAATTAAAATTTGAAAATTCACAATGTGTAAAGGAACAATCTAAAATCTCCGTTTTCGTAAAATCATCAAAGCGAAAAAAGCAGTGATTGAATTGAATACCGCTCAGCAGTTTTCGTTCGCTTGTACTTTCGATCTCGCAGTGATTCAGAACCGAACCTTCCTCTAAGCCCTCAAGCATGACTGTTTTCTTTTCAATGACCATATCCGCATCACCCTCTGTCCCTTATTTGCTTAGAAACAGTGTAGCATAGTTTACGCGCAGAGCGCGAAGCAGCGGAAGCTTTACGGTTTAATAAGAACATGTATAAAAGCACACAATAAGGAATGAAGCACAATATGGTATCTCATGTGATTAAGGAGGTGACTCCATGCATTGAATGCAGTGCATGGGTCTAATTTGAATCCAATACTCGGCATAGTGATTGTCATTGTCCTCGTCTATATCTCCGCCTTTTTTGTCGCAGCGGAATTTGCGATCGTGAAAGTTCGCTCCACACGATTGGATGAATTAATCAAGCAAGGCAACAAGCGTGCTGTGGCAGCCAAAAAGATTGTTAATGACCTTAACGCGTATCTGTCCACCGCTCAGCTGGGCATTACCGTTACGGCTTTGGTTCTTGGCTGGATCGGGGAGCCGGCCGTTGCCCACTTGTTTCATCCGTTGTTTCAACGACTCGGGTTCAACGCAGCCGTGACCACAACATTGTCGGTGATTGTCGGTTTTTTCATTGTGACAATGGTCAGCGTTGTTCTTGGCGAGCTGGCACCGAAAGCAATAGCAATTCAGAAAGCGGAGCAATTGACCCTTTCGCTCGTCTATCCATTGATTTGGGTTCATGCACTTTTTTTCCCGATTATCTGGGTGCTTAACGCTTTGTCAAATGGTGTGATTCGTCTGTTTGGGCTTGAGCCGAATGCCGATCATGAGCAAGCCTTGTCCGAAGGCGAATTGCGCATGACTATTTCCAACAGTTTCAACAGCGGCGAAATTAGCCAAGGCGAACTGCGCTATATGAATCGGATTTTTGATTTTGACGAACGAACGGCGCGAGAAGTGATGGTTCCGAGAAGAGAGATGGTCTGTATTTTTAAGGAGGACCCAATCGATGAGACGCTCGCAATCCTTCATCATGAAAAATATACACGCTTTCCTGTTGTGGATGAAGATAAGGATCATGTCATCGGTATGGTGCATATCAAGGATATTTATATGGACCTTGTCGATAAGAAAATCAACACACTGGACAGTTATATACGGCCAATTCTTACCGTACTTGAGACAACCCCGGTTCGCTCGCTGCTAGAGAGCATGCAAAAAGAACGGATTCACATGGCGGTGCTGATCGATGAGTATGGCGGCACCTCGGGCATGGTGACTGCTGAGGATATCATTGAGGAAATCGTTGGTGAAATTCGCGATGAGTTTGACAAAAACGAAGAGCCGATGATTACTCGTGTCAATGCAAATCAAGCAATTGTCAATGGGAAAGTACTGATATCACAAATCAATCAGCAATTCCAACTCGATCTTCAGGACGATGAGCTCGATACGATTGGCGGCTGGTTGCTTGGCAAAAATCCAAATTTAAGAATCGGTGCAACGGTGAGCTACGACGATACAACGTTTACAGTAGAAGAAATGGACGACTATCAAATCAAAAAAGTCATGGTTAAAAAGCAAAAAAGAAACATGCTAAACAACATTCAGTGAATCTGACAAAATCTAATCGTTTCGATTCATAGAAAAAACTGTTCCGGGCTGCAAACGGAGCTCAGGACAGTTGATCTTGATTTGGATTTTGTAACTTTGACGAGTCACTCAATGACATCCTTTGCAGAAGTGCTTCAATCAAAATCGGTGATCACGGTAACGCCTAGCCCGGCAAAGCTTGTCATATCATGAAAGACTTTGTCAATGCCATTTAGCGATATCGTGTTTTTAACGAGTTTCCCCGGTTGAAGGCGTTTCTTTTCCACCATCTGCAGCATGCCCGGGTATTCAGAGATCGGCATGCCAAATGATCCGGAAAACTGAATTTCACGGCTGACCATTTCGTTTAAAGGAATGTTCATCATGCCGCCGTCTCCAAAAGAGGTCATGCCAATTTGGACATGTCTGCCACGTTTGTCTAAGCAGAGGACGGAGTTAAGCATTGTGGCTTGAATGCCCAGGGCATCAATACCCACCTGGGCACCGCCATGCGTCAGTTCTTTTATTGCTTCCGGTGCATTTTCTTTTTTGCTGTTGACTGTTGCGACTGCGCCAACTTTTTTTGCAAATTCCAGTTTGTCGTCGGCAATATCGACCGCAATGACATTGGCACCAATAGCGGTTGCAATTTGTGTGGCCGAAAGTCCAACTCCTCCGGCACCGAAAATAGCAACCCATTCGCCTGGAGCTACTTTGCCTATGCTTGTTACGCCATGAAATGCGGTCATAAATCGGCAGCCCATTGCACTGGCTTCCAGAAAATCAACACCTTCCGGCAATTTCATCAAATTACGATCTGCATTCGGAATATGTGTGTACTGGGCAAATCCCCCATTATACGTGAAACCAGGCATCACCTGATGATTACAAACATTGGAATGTCCAGCGAGGCAGTGCGGGCAAGTTCCATCCCCTTGAGTAAATGGAACGATGACGCGATCCCCTTTTTTGAAATTCTTAATGTCTTTTCCAACTTCTTCGACGGTGCCGCTCATTTCATGCCCAAGAATATGCGGCAGCGGCGGGATAAATCCATTCCATTCGCCTTCCCAGGCATGCCAGTCACTTCGACAGACACCGGTGGCTTTCAGTTTTAAAATAATGCCGTCCGACGTCAATTCTGGATCAGAGACTTCCTTAACAGCTAACGGTTCTTTAAACTTATCGAGAACAGCTGCTTTCATTAATCGTGCATCTCCTTTTAAAATGAATGCATTTGCAATTTGGTGTGACCTATATCACACCAGCGGAGTTAGTATAACATTTTAGGTGAAAATTGTAAACGCTTTCATATTTGGGTTTTCCCCAATTCATTAACGCATCGTCCCGTGATTAGTGGTAAAGGGGTTGTGAACTAAAGCGTTTTACTCACAACAACCTAAATCGTATCTCATCAAAAAATGATTAGGAAATCAAAAGAGTCGGCTCTAGCAAAACGTACAAAACGTACCAAATCAGACCAAAAAAAACAGCAAGGAGGGCTTCTGCCGACATCCTTGCTGTTTTCATCGTTTATGGAGCATAGCGGGCTCGAACCGCTGACCTCTTCGCTGCCAGCGAAGCGCTCTCCCAGCTGAGCTAATGCCCCGTTACTACACAAGGGTTGAAGCCACTATGAGCTTTGTACAGGATTATATTACATTATTTCCTGCACACGGGTCAAGAATATTTGCAGAAAGCTCACGCTGTGCTGGGTTCCTGTGAAGTTTTTAGGTCGGGAAGTGGCACTGAGAAGCTCAACCATGTAGTCGGCTCATATCGTGCGTACCGAGTCGCAACGAAATAGAGGAAGCTGGATAGTTTTGGCTGTCTCGGTTTGTCTGAGAGCTGATCTGCGAGAGAGCTTCTGCCGTATAAGCGGAAATTAGGGCAAAAAAAGAACCTAGCTTTTCAGCTCTTTATTTTACTTCTTAAGTGTGACTATTGAGCAACTTGCTACAACATTAACAGAGACTGGACTCAATCCACAGCAGCGACAAAACAGTGAAAACTTGCATTACTCTTGATTCCGTACCTTAATTGCCCTAAAAATAGTAAGGACTGAGATGATGGTTGCAACTACAATCACTGTCCCCCAATATTCATTATTAGTAACAGCAAGCATAAAGCCAAGGGTGTGTAAAATGAGTAATAAACATGTACCCATGATAACCTTTTTATCCTTTAAAAACTGCCAATTCATCAGTATCACCTCTATTTTCTTATGGATTTTCCTTGCTTCATTATACAATAGCAGAATTGGGCTGAAAACAAAGCTCTTACCTTCTTTCTTTACAGCCCCTGCATTGGAACTGATCCAAAACTGAATAGCTACTACGCGCGTGCATACTATCCCCCCTTTAACGACGAGGAACCGTTTGAGTGTACCATTCAGTATGACAGAGAGAACGCTTATATAGAAGCGTTGGGCGGCACATACTACCTCAGCGAGTGCATGAGAGTGAGCTTGTGAGCACGCACTCTCTTAGCCTTCCTCGCTGGCTTTATAAAAAAAGTAAACCTCTGCTTGATTGGCGGGGGTTTATGGTGAGAGGATGAACCATTTCTAGGTCAAACCAATGTACTTATATATATAATTTCTTATTTTGCTTTTACAACTTTTTACTCATGATATTAAAAATGATAATTCCTAACAAATATTCAAATACTACAAACACACCTGTAAAAATAAAAAACGCTCTACCTATATCATAGATATTAAGTGCGTGCAAAACCCTGAATACCAAAATACAAATCACTAAGACTGCCAGTCCAATTAAATAAGCAGCTCTTCCCGACTTATCTCTTAACATAATTTTTCGTTCGTCTTTAAGATCAATATTTTGCGTTTTCATACGATTTTCATACTGGTCTTTTCTGCTCGGGCTATACCAGTAAAGAACCCTAATCATCCAAAACACAGCAGATAAACTTAATGCAGAACCCAGACCAGTTAACATGCCGGACATGGGAGCGGTCGTTTCATTGAACCCAAATAGTAACATCACAATTCCTATAACGAGCATTATTACATTGGCAATGAGAATTTTAGTGTTGTTTTTCATTTTTTTGTTTCCTCCTCATAAATAAATATTTCTTCAATACTCATTCCAAAATACCGTGCAATTTTGAAAGCCAATATTATTGATGGATTATAACGACCATTTTCAAGGGAACCAATTGTCTGCCTTGATACTTCAAGGGCATTCGCAAGTTCTTCTTGTTTAATTCCCCTTTGCTTTCGTATTTCTTCTAGCTTGTTCTTCACATTCACGCCCCTCCTTATGTTAAGTTTACTTTCCAAATCAATAATATCATGTAATTCATTTGATGTAAAGTTTACTTTCCGTTCCTTTTTTACTGACAAATTCAACCAGAATATCTCACTAAAACAGAGGTTTTCCGCATAGGAAAGCCTTTTTGTGTTTTAAAAATCCTGTGTGTAGGCTCATGTTACATAAAAAAAGACCACCCTCACAATTTTTTCATTGTGAGAAGCAGTCTTGGTTACTACCCAATTTCACTTCTGGTCCATCAGTTCATGAGTGCGACCATGTGGGGGAGGTATTTTAATTATTGAACACCTCCCATTAGAATTCCGTAAATGTTATTTTTCGCTATATATCAAGGTTTGTCTAGTCTTCTCCTGCCGCGACATATTGCTACTGCTCACTTAAAAACAATTTGCATTCTAAATTCACCAATTTATTTTTGAATTTTTTACGCTGGCTCACTGTCATGTTTTGGGTATTTCTTAGACTGTGCGCTTTCAATACAATGACAAATTTCTTCCCAGTTCGGGTTAATATGCTGACGGGACACTATTTGTGGGTGCAAACAAATGCCACCTTTAGCCTCCTTCACTTCTGCTATAACGCCAAGTTTCTGAAATTTCCTCAATGTACGGTAGACGAAATCCTTTGAAACTCCTAGCTTACTTGGCAAATCTTTTTTATACAGGAGGTTTAATTTATTTATATCCCCCTCCTCAGAGTTGCTACAAAGTAAATGAGAACGCCAGTGCATGCTCTCAAGCATAAGCATCAAAAATCCCAATTCATTGAGGCTTAAGTCCTTTGCCACCTCGCCGAGTGTTTTCTTAAAAATTTTTACCGTCTTCACATTTTCCCCATTAAGGGAACCGCAAACAAACAATTCTTCTGAAAGCTCAACATATACATTGTTTCCTTCACGAATACGGAAAATCAGACTTCTTCTCTCAAGCTCAGCAAGCAGTCTCCGTACTTGGCTTGGACTTTTTTTAACCAGCTTGGCTAATTCAGAAACCGACAGTCTTTTACTTTTGAATATAAGTCGGCCTTCTTCAGAAAAACGCATGTATCGCGCTAGAAACAGCAGTAGACCCATTTCCCCCAGAGTTAGTCCACCCTTTGCTTTACTAAAGAAGTCCTTTATTAGAAACACAAACTCGCGTTCTCTGTGTCTCTTTTTGCGTTCCCGTTCACCATATTTGCGTCGAGCATCTCTCTCTTTAGGTGAAGTAAACTCCCAGCCAAATCCTATAAGTTCTTTCACCTTCGTATCTGTCGTTATATCCCTGAGTGAGTAAATATGCCCATCTCCTCCCCTCAGATGAAACCCGAGAAAAGAGCATGTCTTGCATTACATCAAGTTATTCATTTTAACTTGGAACTTGAAAATAATTGCAAAGACGGCGGGAAACAAATGAGTGTAATTTGCGAGAACGCTGTCTCGCTGATGATTGAAGAGATGGTTAATACGTGAAATGAGCGATACTAGCTTGATTAGTACGTTAAATGAGCGGTGTTTTTCTTTTAAAAAAGGCTTGATATCAAGGCTTGAGAGCCTTTTCGACTGTTTTACTTATCTTACTTCTTATACATTTCAATGAGGACTTTAAGAGGAAGGCTTGCTATGTATAGAACCATTTTAATATAACCACAGCCATCTCATCAATAGAGTTACGTATAGCAAGTTATGGTAATTTCTTAGAAATAAGTAATAGTACCAATAGCGTGCTTATTTAAGCGCTGACGCGCCAGTTCAGCAATTTTGTAAATGAAGGAGGCAACTCGTATTTTTTATTTTTTAATACGAGGAAGAAAAAATGGCTTGCCTAGATAGCTTCCATGCGCGTTCCGCGCTAAGTATCTATTTATCATTTTCGATCTTTAGCGAGTTGGCTCAATTATTTTAGACAGTTGTTTACATCTTTTTGAATGAAACTACTTTACTGCTAGGGGAGTTGGCTACAAAAAGTTTTTGTACTAGGATTTCTGAAGAAGGAAAGCCATTGGGTCTGTTCTCAAGTGAAGCTGTGTAGAAACTGAGTTGGAGAGGAGCCAATAAGGAGGCTAGCATGCTGAGTTCATGAGTATATTTTTATTTTTAAAGCTTAGCACAATAGCAAATGAGGGGAGCACGTCGAGGGTGGTGTTTAGCAAAAGTTAGGAGTAAGCTCAGAGTATTGCCAGTCAGTCCCTACTCAGTGGTTGTGTGTCAGTCAGAGAAGCCCCTCAGTGTTATTCTAGACAGAGTGTCTGCTCTGCGCCCTGTGTAGCGTGCATTTTCATATGTAAATAGTGCGAGACTGCTGAGTTTTACTGAGTACATTGTGGTGAAAGTGCAAAGTAACAAGAGTCAATTATAATGATCCGTAGACGAATGCTGTGTAATAAGATTTGCAAATTATATCGGGGGAATAAAATTGACAGAATGTCCTGAATGCTATAGTGACAATAATAGAATTACTCCTTTGCTTGGCGCTAGAGAATGCTTAGAAAACCATAGACAATACATTTGTGGAACTTGCGGAAGATGTATTTGTATAAATAAAGATGAAAAGCGAGGACTTCAAAGATGGAATTTTCCATTCAAATCATTGGAAATTGCTAAGTTATATCTTCGCACTGCTGATGTAACTGAAAAAACAAATGGTGGCATTTTTGAAATTGTTAATACAAAGGGAAGAAAATCATATAAAATTTTCTCTTCCATTAAAAATTTGGAGGACTATCTTAATAAGAGCAAAGATAAAATTTGCAAACTGAAAAAACCTGTTTATCAAAGAGAGCAATATGTGAGATTTCCTCATACTCAAATCAGAAGATTAACACAAGAAGAAGTAGAACTGTATTTGAAACAGCGTTTGAAATAAAATGCCATTATGATTGAGAAAAATGAATACAAATTTCTTGGTCGCATTACACAGTCCGTGTTTTACTGCGAAGTAGGAAATGCATTAAAAAAAAAGAACCAGCTTGTCCAGCCAGTTCCCCGCTCGTGTTTAGAGTCATAGGTCACTCAATGGATTAAACTTGTCATTATCCTCAGCAACCTCATTACCGTAAAAATGGAGGTAGCGCTCTGTCGTTTTCACGATTGTGTGTCTCAGCATTTTCGCGAGTGTGCTTATGTCTCCTCCCGCTTGAATCCATTTCTTTGCAAAGTAGTGTCGGCACGTATGAGCTGAGCATCTTGTTTGAGGAAAATCCATATGCTCAGACATTTTCTTGAAGAAGCACTTAAAACCATTAACACTCGGAGGCTATTTTGTCGCGCTCACTTGGCTCCTGAGTTTCCTCCTCGGCTTAATTAATGATAAATGATATACCGTTGCCCTTGCGAGGAAGGACCAGAGAGGCTCAACTTGTCGGTCAGCCTGTGAGCTGTCCTTGTCGCTTCTGCCTCAGAGGGAGGCTCCTGAGAAAACTGTAAGAGCGTCTGCTCAGCAAGCCTGAGAGCGACTGGCTTGGTTCACACTTTCGTTAAGCTCTGAGTTACCTCGTTAGTTCGCTGTTGAGCCTTGTGCCACTTAGACTCAGCTCTTTAAATGCGCTCATTCGTTCTGCTTTGGAGGTTATGACTCGTGCGGTTTCTCTTGTGCGTAGAAGCTGTGTAGAGTGAAGCTGAAAAGAGAGAGCTGGGAGCTGTGCTTTTGAGTGTACTAGTTGATTAATACAGTTCAAACAGAAAAAAGCCAATGAGGGGAGCACGTCGAGGGCAGTGTTTTAATTTTGAGTAAGCCCAGAGTTACGCCTGTCAGTCCTCCTCATTGGCTCTGTACCAGTCAGTTTCCCTTGTCGGTGTGATTATTGCTCTAGGGTGTCTGTCGCGTACCGTCTGTGAGTAAGCCCTGTATAGCTCCTGCCTCGGGGGTAGGTCTACAATGCGAGACTATTGATATTCTATTCAGTTCGTCAGCATACCGAGGGGAGAATAGAAAAAAAGAACCAGCTCCCTCAGCCAGTTCCCTTCTCGGTGTGTCTTTAGATTAAGCCGCCAAGCGGATTGTGTTCATCTATCGCGTCTTTCAATTCGCTCTGGAAGTAACCAATATAGAGCTGAGTAACTGTAATCTTTGAGTGTCTCGCGAGGAGCTGTACTTCCCGCAAGTTACCTCCCTTTTGAAGTAAGGACTTGATGAAGTAGGCCCTGAGCGCGTGCGGAGAAAACGTCCCTGTTATTCCTGCATTTTTCTTGAGTCGCTTAAAGAAATTCTGCATACCCGTTCGGGTCAGTCTTATGCCTTCTCGGGTAACAAAGAGCGGGGCTGGGAGCTTTTCAAACTTCTTTTCTAAGTATAAGCGCCAGTCAAGCAACTCCCGCGCTAGTTCCTCACTCAGCGGCACGCTCTGTGCTTTTCTACTCTTTGTCAGGTTCAGCATGATAAGTGACTCTTCAAAGTTTATGTCAGCCCAGTTGAGCCGCTCGACTTCTCCAATTCTTAGCCCTGTGCCAACAAAAAAGACAATTATAGCGTAGTTCCTGCGAGCCGTGAACGTGTCCTCTCTGCGCTTAATGCGTCGGAGGTAAGACAATGCGGCTCTTACATCCTCAGTTTTAACTATTTTCGGGTTCTCGTCCTGCTTGAGAGACTTAATGCCTTTGGTGAGCAGGGTTTCCGTCAGGCTCTCCTCATGGAGCCATCTGCAAAAAGCACGAATAAGTTTCAGCTTTGAGTTAATAGACCTTGCCTTGTTGCCTCGCTCAGCGTTCCAATGGAGATAAGCCTTAATTGTACGACCTGACACGTCCTCTAGCTGTTCAATGCCCTGCTCAGTGAGGAAACTGTTGAAGTTCCTGAAAAGTACGTGATACGAGGTGAGACTGTTCTCGGTAAGCCCCTCAAACTTCTTGTCTGCAACAAACTCTTTCTCGATTGACTCGATAAGCATACTAAAAAACCTCCTACAAGCTGTGTATTTTGTACAAAGCTCATACGAGATTGTTTTTGGCTCTATTAGTGTACCCTGTGCAACTTTAGCTGTGAGGCTTGATAAACTGGGAAAGTATGACGGCAAGAAAGATTGACTCCTGCCAGCGAAGCGCTCTCCCAGCTGAGCTAATGCCCCTATATAAGGCTTTGACCTATGTAGACTTCGTAGTATGAAGTGATCTGTAAATTATTATACAACGGTCAGCGCAAGCAGTCAAGTTTTCACTGTGAGTTTGGCTTGCGGCAAATTATGGTAAAAATCGAGAGAAGGTCGCTGGCTTATGAAAAAAGAGCTAAAAGGTATAACGTTTCTCTCAACGTATTCTAATTTGTCGAGCCATTCTATCACTCATTTTCTGTCGTGAATAACAACAGGACAATCAGGAATTGTACGTCAAGTGGTTCAAATCTTTGAAGAGAATCGATCGATCTATTATGGACAGAGAAAGATAAAAAAAGAACTTGAGAAACAGGGAAAACAAGTCGCACGGCGACGAATCGGATGGATCATGAAAGAACAGGGTCTAGTCTCGGAAATATCCCATCGCTTAGTCCGAATAAAGACGTCAAGTTAATTTACCAGGTTTCGCCACTGTGAAAAGCATTCTAAATCGCCTTGAATTATTTCATACAGATCGGGAAATCGAGTTTAAAAACAAACTCATTGGCATTGGAAGGACTTCAAATCAAACGATCATTGAGTCACAAAGGTACTTCTGATAATAATGCCGCTCTTGAGGCGACATTTAAAAACATCAAAACTGAGTTTATTAACTAACGGACGTGTTTTCCCTAGTCAACATGTTCTTGATCTTGAATTGTTTGATTACGTCAATTGGTTCAATAAATTTCGTATTCATGGATTCACTATGCATTTACTCCTTCAATCTAACCGTCTAGAATCACCTAAATATAATAGACACATTTTCAAATTCGCTTTAAGATACTCTTTAGACAGATCAAAAAGGGGAGATAAAATGAAGAAAACTGCCAAAGATAAAGTCTTTGAAGCTGTAGAGCAGCTGACGCATGCTCAAGAAGCGGTCACAGCCCAAGAGATTGCAGATGAATTGGCTATTTCCCGCCAGAATGTTAGTCATTATCTTTCGCGCCTGATGGAAGATGGTAAGCTAAAAAAGTTGAGGGGCAAACCAGTCTTGTGGAAAGTCAGTGAAGGTGTTGACCCGCCACGGGTTGAAGAAGCCATTGCAGATTTTTCCGATATCGTGGGTTATGATGGTAGCTTAAAAGAAGTCATTCAGCAATGTATTTCGGCTGTTAAATATCCGCCTCATGGTTTGAGTATTCTAATCAATGGGGAAACCGGCGTAGGGAAAAGTTTCCTGGCCCAAAAAATCTATGAGTATGCCAAAGAAGAGCAGGTGATCACAGAAAATGCGCCGTTTATCATTCTGAACTGTGCTGACTATGCTGATAATCCTGAACTGCTTTCAGCCACCTTATTCGGGTATAAAAAGGGAGCCTTTACAGGTGCGGAGAAAGATACATCGGGACTTCTGGCCAACGCCAGTACCGGCTATCTCTTTTTAGATGAGGTTCACCGACTGTCTAATGAGAACCAGGAAAAACTGTTCTTATTTATGGATTCGGGACAATACCGCCCATTAGGTGAAAACAGCAAGTGGTCGCATGCCAACGTACGTTTTATTTTTGCGACCACCGAAAAAAGTGAAGATTTCCTTTTAGACACATTTGCCCGCCGTATCCAGATCAATGTAGAACTACCGGCGTTTTGCGACAGGCCGTTAGGAGAAAAAATTGAACTGCTCCAGCTTTTTTTTCATAACGAAGCCGTGGTGCTGAATCGAGATATTTTGGTGTTCAAAAAGGCTTTGTCTTTATTATTGAGTCATTCGTTCAGCGGCAATATCGGTCGCTTGAAAAATGTAATCAAAATCAGCTGTGCCAGTGTTTATAGCGGACAGACTGGCAAACAACTGCTAGTCAGTGAGCAAGAGATTGCTCAGCAGCTAGACACTTTGACAACTGTCGAAGAAGACTTGCCGTTAGAAGACCTGTTGATCAAAGCTGATGATCATATCCATCTGCAGAGTTTGAAACTTGTTGACTATGATCAAACGCTCGCCCGCATCAGTGAATGGATCGTCAACGGCAATTTGACAGACAACATCACCGAGGTGCAAAGGGGAGTCCAACAGTTGGTGGGGACTATCGAGCAAAATACGTTGTTGTCCAAAGCCCAGAGGTTGACCGCCGATATGTATCGAAGACTTTGGAGTCAAATCCTGATTAAAAAGTATGGGTTAGTCACCAGCGGACCAGCTGCCCAGATCAGCAGCCACATTTATGCCAGTCAGCTCACCAGTAAAATTGACTTGAGTCAGGCGATCCGTATTTTACGGAAAACTTATCCGCGAACCGCCTACGTCACCGATCAGTTTATTAGTAAACTACCACAGCTTTCAGAAAGCGAGCGGCAGATTCTGCAAATGCTGGTACTGGTGATTTTATTGGATTATGTCAATGAGTCCATCGAATTGAAAGGCTTACTGTTAGCTCACGGCGATAGTACCGCAAGTTCCATCCAGGCGGTGGTTAACCAAATGTGTGGGAACTATATTTTTGAAGCCTTGGACATGCCGGTGGAAAGCAATATTTCTGAGATTGTGGAGCTCACCCAAGCTTTCGTCAATAAACAGGTCTATACCGACAGTCTGGTGTTGATCGTGGATATGGGCTCTTTGAACCAGATCTATGCGCAGATCAAAAACGATCTGAAAGGCGAGTTGTTGCTGATTAACAATTTGACGACCTCGATCGCGCTGGATATTGGCTTGAAAATGTCTATGAATTCACTGTTTGATCGGATTGCCGAAGACGCATCGGAAAAATATTCGATTAATGTGCAGTACTTCGAAGGCTTCGCCCAAACGAGCAACATCATCATCTCCTGTATGTCAGGATTGGGGATCTCTGATAAGCTGCGCGAGATCTTCGGTAACCACCTGAACAGTGATCGTATTGAAGTCTTCACCAAAGAGTACCAGGAATTGCGTTCCTTGATCGATCAAAATGACGAGGACTACTTTGACAAAACCAAACTGGTCATCACGACTTCTGATTTGCCGAAATCCTTCACCATTCCGAATGTGAACATTTACAATATTCTGGATGGAGAGGGTAATCGTTATTTGGAAAATATCCTGGGTCAGGAGATGACTCATCAGGAATATCTGGGATTAATCCAGGAACTGGTGAAATTTCTCTCCCTGGAAGGCGTGGCCGACCGGCTGACTTTTCTAAACCCAACTATCGTCATGAGCGAAGTGGAAACAGTGATCTCCAAATATGAAAGCTACTATCACTTCATTCTAAATGGTAAAGTGAAATTGAACCTGTATATGCACACAGCCTTGATGATGGAACGACTTTTTTTGGCACGCACCGGAAAAGCCGAAGAACCCTCTCATGAGATGTCATCAGAAGAAGATGAATTTTATTACGTTTCCCGCAGCATCTTCCAGCCTATGGAGATGAAATACAACTTTAAAGTCAATGCCTATGAGTTGTCGCTGCTTTACGAATTATTAGGTCCTTTTATCAAACGCTGAAGTGTTTAATAAAGTGTCTGATTTTCAGTTCGGAAAATCAGACACTTTTTTTTATGGGCTGAAAAGGCTGATGTAACAAGCACTTTGAAAGTTGGCACAGGTCTTGCTTGATAGAAAAGTGAGAACAGAGAAAGGAATAATGCCGATGAAAAGAATACTCATTGCAACTCATGGCCGCTTAGCCAACGGCATGCTGAGCAGTATCGAGCTTTTAGCCGGTACTACCAAGGGCATTGCCACGATCAATGCTTATACGAATGACACAGACTTTGATGCTGAACTGGAACAATTTATTGACAGTCTCACTGCTGATGATCAGTTGTTCATTTTCACCGATCTTTATGGAGGCAGTGTCAACCAGAAAGTGACCAAAACCTTTCTGGAACACAAGATTCCTGTGACAGTCATTGCTGGTTTCAATTTTCCAATCATTTTGGAGATCTTGTTGAGCAGGGGTGATCTGACTCAAGAAAAAGTTACCGATTTAGTTGACAAATGCCGCTCTGAATTGAAAGTCAGTTTTTTAACAGAAGCCCATGTAACAGATGATGAAGAAGATTTTTTCTAATTTAAGGGGGGAAACAAAATGATTAAAGCAGTACGTATTGATGAACGGCTGATCCATGGACAGGTAGCGATGACCTGGACTAAGGCTTTGAATTTGACCGGTCTAGTGGTGGCAAGTGACGAAGCTGCCGGGAACGATATTCAAAAAATGACCTTGAAAATGGCAGCACCATCCCATGTCAAAACCATTATTAAAACGGTAGACGATGCAATCCAGCTATTACAGGATCCCCGTGCCAGTAAGATGAAGCTGATGGTCCTGGTACCCACTGTAAAAGATGCGGTCAAAGTAGCCAAAGCTTTCCCAGATCAAATTGAAATGATGAATGTGGGCAATGCCGGAAAAATGACACCGCCTTCACCAGATAAGAAAATGTTAACTAAAGAAGTGATGCTGACACCAGATGAGATCGAGGCATTGAAAAAGTTGGTTGAACTGTATCCAGATACCTCTTTCCAAGGCACGCCAGCGATGGAAAAACGATTGGCTAAATCTGTGTTGAACGATTTATAAAAAGGGAGATGGAAAGAAATGTATGATGCTCTTGTTGTTGCACTTGCGGTCTTTATTGGTGTTGCAGGGCATGAACTGTTGGGTATGGCGATGCTCAGCCGTCCGATCGTTGTTGCACCGTTAGCCGGCTTGCTGCTAGGCGATATTCAGACCGGCTTAATTGTCGGCGCTTCTCTTGAAGCGATCTTTATGGGGGTCGTGAATATCGGGATCTCCAGTACCGCTGAACCTTCATTGGCGGCTGGTTTAGCTACTGCTTTTGCGATCAAAATGGGCGGAAATGTTGATGTGGTGATTCCAATCGTCTTTCCGTTGGCAGTTCTGGGTTTACAGCTGATGAATATGATCTTTTCATTTGTTTGTGGACCAATGGCTGCGAAATTCTTTAGCTTTGCGAAAGAAGATAATCAAAAAGGAATCATCAACCTGCATTTTTTCATGTGGTTCATCCACTATGCATTATATGCCTTAATCCCATTTTTTGCCGTCTTGTTCGGTGCTGATGTAGTGAAATCGGTGTTAGACAATATTCCAAAAGTGATCATGAACGGTTTGACAGTTGCCGGAAACTTACTGCCGGCTGTCGGTATGGCGATGTTATTACAAATGCTTTGGAGCAAAAAAATTGCCGTTTGGTTCTTCTCAGGCGCAGTGATCATGGCTTACTTTAACTTGCCACTGATCGCGATTGCTGTTATTGGTGCGATCATTGCAATCGTAATGGCCCAGCGTGATCTTCAGTTGAAGAAAATGCAAACGGCCCCTCAAGCAAACACGATAACAGCAGGTACACGGACAATCGATGACGAAGAGGAGGATTTCTTCAAATGAAACTAGGACAACAAATTTCAAAAGAAGAAAAAAAGTTAGTACGTAAAATGTTCTGGCGTTCCATGACCATGTATGCGTCGGTAAACCCGGTAACGATGGGTGGCGGCGGTTTCGCCTACTCTATGATGCCGTTTATCAATCATTTTTATAAAGATAAAAATGATCGTGCAGCTGCGTTAGAAAGACACAGTCAATACTTCTCAACCACAATCCCATTTGCGTCATTCATCATGGGGACCGCAGCTTCAATGGAAAAAGAAAATTCCAAAAAACCAGGCTTTGACGTGGAGAGTATCAACGCCATCAAGACCAGTTTGATGGGACCGTTAGCCGGGATTGGAGATTCCTTGTTCTGGGGTGTTTGGCGTGTCGTATGTGCAGGGTTAGCCATCAACTTGGCCCATGCCGGCAATATCCTTGCCCCAATCATCTTTTTGATTATGTTTAATGTCCCGAACTATTTGGTTCGTTATTACGGCGGGATCTTAGGCTATTCACTGGGCTCTAAATATATCCAAAAACTGTATGCTAACGGTTTGATCGAGATTTTGACTAAAGCAGCCAGTGTTTTAGGCTTGATCATGGTTGGCGCCATGACCATCAGCATGGTGAAATTCGATACAATCTTGTCCTTCTCTATGGATGGTAAAGAGATTCTGAACGTCCAGAAAATCTTAGATAGTATCTTCAAAGGTATCGTGCCATTACTGATTTCATTGGGATGCTTCAAATTATTACAGAAAAAAGTCGGCGTGATCAAAATTATCTTCGGCATGGTCATTTTAGGCATTGTTCTGTCTTTATTGAGAATCGCCTGAAAAAGAACTGCAGCAATCCTCTGATGGCCTTGCTGCAGTTTTTCGGCCTTAGTGGAAGCGAAAGGAAGTGAACATATGACGATCAAAATGCTTTTACAACAAGCATTACACCCTTTTTATAATGTCTGTTACACGAATGGCCAATTTACGTCTACGAATCCACGAAGTTTCTATCGCAACCTGTTGCCGCCGGAAGGGTTGACCTTTGATGTCAGCAACCAAAAAGTGTTGGCAAATATTGATGTTTTCGGTACCATCAGTCGTTTAACGTTTTATCAAGATAATTTTCTGACGGAAGAAAAGCCAGGCGTTTGGGTAAATAAACAATATACCCAGACGCAGCAGCTCAAATTCAGGCTGATCGTTGACGGCAAAGCGTATGATCTGTCGGCGTCAGATCATGATGTGACGATCGATCTTGTGGAAGACAGTTTACCGAGAATCATTCATCGCTACCATCATTTTACCGTCTATTGTATTCCGTTTTGCCCAATTGTCGATGACCACCGTTATAGTATGCTGGTTTATCAAACCTATGTGGAAAACAACTGCAGACGTCCTTTGCAGGTGAGCTTGCCGCAAATTTCTTTATTTCAGCAGAAATATTCTGATCAGCAAAACGTGCTGATTGATCAAAAAGGAGCGCAACAGCAAGTTGCAACGCATGGGTTGGCGGCATTCAGTATCGGGTTAATAGATCCGAATGCTTATCAGGAAGCGAAAGCTTTTCAAACAGCTGATCTGGAGCGGTGGCTGATAGTAACGTTGCATTATTATCAAGCGCTGTATGGTGATCTGCAGATGGATGATCCGGCTGTCGGACATCTGTTCAATCGGGCATTGTATCAAAGCTTTGCCAGCTTCAGCATGAATAACCATGAGCAGATTGTTGGCAGCAACTGGGGTAGCTATCCAGCAACGAATCGGATCTGGAATAAGGATATGTAC
Organism: Sporolactobacillus terrae DSM 11697; assembly: GCF_000648615.1. GTDB lineage: Bacteria > Bacillota > Bacilli > Bacillales > Sporolactobacillaceae > Sporolactobacillus > Sporolactobacillus terrae. The sequence continues at coordinate 17,964 of NZ_JFZC01000030.1, forward strand.
TATGCATCGTTGCCTTTTTTGTTCTTCGATGCGGCATTATGTCAAAAAACAATTTTGTGGTTTGATCGCTATGGTGTGAAATTCCCGGGAACGAAATTTCCGGGTGGGATTAATCATTCCTTGAGTAATTCATTATCCAGTCTTTTACTGTGTGCTTTGTATTATGAATACACTAATGATGTACAGTTTTTTCGCGAACATCCGCAAATCCTTGCCAATGGGCGAAAAATCGTCGACACGATTTTGACCCAACGAACCGCTGATGAACCGATGTTATTCACGTCTGTATGGATCAGTGATGCTTTTGCGTTAGGCAAATACCATACCGGGAGCAACCTGTGCATGTGGAAAGCCTGTGAAGGTTTATCTCAGCTATATCAGGGTTTGACGGAGACAAAACTGGCGGCAAAGTACCGAACGATTGCCGCAAAGATCAAAGATGCAATTTTAGAAAATATGACGATAGAAGGACCTTTTGGCGAGCAGTTCTTAGAAGGTATTGGTGACAAGGAGAAGGGCTGTTACGAGGTGAAACATTATCAAAAACCGATTGTGGAGCAGGGCTTGATCTTTTTGAGCGATGTCATTCAAAACGGCAAGATCCAGCTGCTGATGCATGATGGAGAAGAATCGGATACGACGCTGATCCCATTTTATGGTTTCCTGGAAAAAGACCACCCTCTTTATACGCAAACATTGCGCTTTGCCGCGAGTTCGGCAAATCCAACCTACAGTGAAGAGATTCAGGGCATCACCTGGGGTCTGGAATCCGGAGCAACGTTCCCGGGTTTCACCACGGTTTTGATGAGTGCGTTAAATGATTCGGCGATGTTTGAACAGCGTATTCAAGAGTTGGTGCAACTGGCAGACCTGGATGGCTCCTGGTGGTGGTGGCCGTATAAATTGGGGGCCAGACATGGCGAAGTCGTCCGTAATTTTGGTTGTGGCAAGTGCGGCTGGGCTTCCGGGATCTTTGTTAGTTTGTTTGTGACGCAGTATCTGGGTCTACGTTTACAGCATAGCGTATTGACGGTGACACCCGCCGATGATGTGACCTACACATGGAATGATTTGCATTTAGGCAGTGCCTTCGTTGATGTCAGCTGCATGCATCACCAGATCACTGTTACCAACCGCAAAAGCGAACCACAAGTCGTCCGTTTAAAAATCAATAATCCTGCAGATACTGGGCTATCGTTGATCCAGGATAGGGGTGCCTGGTATGCCGAGGTCATCCTGGCAAGTAATCAAAGTTACACAATAGAAAGGAAATCCAAATGAGTATTTTAAAAGACATTACACAATTTAAAAAGTTCCAAAGTCGTGCCATCACACCGGAAAATCCTTCTGGCGAAAAAGGTAAGGCGGCTATGCTGCCGAGTGCTCTAGGCCCAAGCCGTAAAGGCCGCGGTGCGGTCCCTCTAAAATCTGGCGAAGAAACGGTGATCGCAGAAATTAAAGGGTCAGGGATCATTCGCCACATGTGGATGACGAGCCGTGACCGGACCGAGTTCGGCAGTTTCGTTTTGCGGGATCTGATTTTCCGCATTTATTGGGATGATGAAGAATATCCGGCAGTGGAAAGTCCGCTGGGAGACTTTTTCTGTAACGGTTTTGGCGAACGCTGTGATGTCAACTCGTTGCCAATCGTTGTCAATCCGACCGGCGGTTTCAATACCTTTTTTGAAATGCCGTTTCGAAAATCAGCCCGGATCACCATCGAGAACCAGCATCCGAAAGACCTAACTTCTTTCTTCTACACCATCAACTATTCCTTAGTGGATGAGTTGGAGGATAACACCATGTATTTCCATGCCAACTGGCGTCGGGAACGGATCACGACCAGGCAAAAAGACTATAAATTGATCGATAACTTAAAAGGTCAAGGCTACTATGTTGGCACTTATCTGGCACTGACTTGTCTGGAACGGTATTGGTGGGGCGAAGGCGAATTCAAATTCTATATTGACGGGGATACTGATTATCCGACCGTTACTTCCACCGGTTCCGAGGACTACTTCGGTGGTGCATGGGCTTTCCACGAATACGACGATTCTGGCCGCCCGCAGGCGAAGAACTATTGCACGCCGTTTCTAGGATATCCATTCCAATCCAATCGGGACGCGACCCGCGATCGTTTTGAGACTGGCAAATTGAATGCTGTTCACGCTTTCGGGGATGATGCGTTACCACGTCATGGGCTGTATCGCTGGCACCTGCAAGATCCGATCTGCTTTACCGAAGATCTGACTGTTACCCTGCAGCAAATAGGCAATGATGATATTCAATTATTCGAACGCCAGGATGACGTTGCCAGCGTAGCTTATTGGTATTCAACGGATCCAAATGGGTTATCCACACCGATCATAAGTCGTCAGGAACGGCTGCCACGCTAGGAGGGAGAATCATGGTATTAGGCTCAATCGAAGCCGGCGGGACGAAATTTGTCTGCGCTATCGGTAACACCGATCTTGAAATCATTGAAAGAGTCAGTTTTCCAACCACGACACCAGATGGAACGATGAAAAGGGTAGTCGATTTCTTTACTCAGTATAAAAATGAGCTGGAAGGTATTGGTGTGGGATCATTTGGTCCAATTGATATTCATCATGAATCCGACACCTACGGCTACATCACTTCAACGCCGAAATCAGCGTGGCAGAACTTTGACTTTGTTGGAACGTTGAAGAAAGCCTTCAACGGTATTCCGGTGGCATGGACGACCGACGTAAACGCTGCCTGTTACGGGGAGTTTGTGGCAGGACGCGGTACGGGCCTTAACAGTGTCGTTTATTACACGATCGGTACTGGTGTCGGCGCCGGTGCCTTGCAGGACGGTATCTTTGTGGAAGGCTTCAGTCACCCGGAAATGGGGCATATGCTGGTACGGCATCATCCGGAAGATAACTTTGAAGGCAACTGTCCGTTCCATCATGATTGTCTGGAAGGCATGGCAGCAGGTCCGGCCATCGAAAAACGTGTGGGCAGGAAAGGCCAGGAATTAAGTGAAGATGATCCGGTTTGGGCTATTGAAGCTTCCTACATTGCGCAATGTGCTTACAACACCACGTTAATATTATCACCGGATGTGATCATTTTCGGTGGCGGTGTGATGAAGCAGGAACACCTGATGCACAAAGTCCGCAAGTTGTTCAGTGAAATGATCAATGGCTACGTTGAAACACCATCGTTGGATCAGTATCTGGTGACACCAAAACTGGAAGATAATGCTGGTACAGTGGGGTGTCTGGCACTGGCAAGGGATGTTGTGCTGCACTTGTAAGCGTCACTTTGTTTAAAAAACAGGAATGTTCGAGACTACGATATACTGTTATCGTTTCTCGAACATTTTTAGTTTCCAAAAGCGTGGTCTAAACCGAAGCATTTCCTCATACTTGATTCTTATCGGTCAAGTATGTTTTTTTATAAACAAAGCATCTGCATGCTCGGAAATGTTCAACTTTCGTTCGCATGACCAGCTGTCGCCGGAACAGAAGTTCACAAGATTATTTTTCTGGATGTACTGAAACGTGATCTTTTCCATACATAGCCAGGGCTGAGTCAATAAAAAAGCGGATGTTTTCAGTGAGTCTTTTGCCTTTATGCCAGGCGAGATACGTGGAAATTGATTCTGGGGCGGCTTGCCAATTGAGTTTGGCGAGCAGGCCTTTTTCGATCTCTGCGCGAACGGTGATCTCCGGTAAAAAAGCAAGGCCGATTCCAGCAATGGCGCATTGTTTGATCGCTTCGACGGTGACGAACTCCATGATGGTTCCCGCAATAATTTGCTGTTTAGCCAAGGCAGCCTCAAATAAAACGCGATAAGTACAGCCTTTCGATGTTAATAAAAACGTTTGACCGTTCAAGTCGTTTGCTGAAATCGCTGAAACGTTTCCAAGCATTGTTTCAGGGGCAGCAACGAGAACCATTGGCTCGTCGATCAAATCTTTCTCAATAATTAATGAGGCTGAATGATGTGTTCCCATCATCCAGCCTAAATCAATACTGCCGTCCATAATCCCTTCACAAACCTCAGCATCGAAGTTGACCGGCTTGACAATTAATTCTGCTTTTGGATGATGACGTGTATATTTTTTCAGAAGCTGCGGCAGACGGTAGGTGCACTGGCTTTCGGTCACACCGATCGTTAAGGTAGGGGGGGTATCGGTAAGCTTTGCCTCTGCTTCACGCGTGAGCTGCACAATTTGATCCGCATAGCCTTTAAACTGGAGCCCTGATTCCGTCAATTTGATTTTTTTTCCTAGCCGTTCAAATAAAGCATGTCCCAGTTCGCGTTCCAATGCTTGAATCTGTGCGGTAACGCTGGATTGAGCAAAGTGAAGCTGACGCGCGGTTCGCGTGAAATTAAGCGTTTCTGCAGCGATTTTAAACGTCAGAATTTGTTTTGTGTCCATGAAAAATCCCCCCATATCGAAAAATTCGATTGAATAGAACAGAATAATCGTCTTTCACGATTTATGATTTCATTCTAAGATGAGTAGGTGATAAAAACAAGAAGGAGCGTCAAAAAATATGAAAACGATTCGTCTGCCGCAAGCGATTGCACTTTATATAGGAGCAGTGCTCGGAGCAGGCATTCTGCTCGTGCCCGGGCTCGCGGCACAGATTGCCGGTCCGGCATCACTGGTTGACTGGGCGCTGCTTCTGATTCTGGTTCTGCCGCTTGCCTTTTGCATGGCTAACTTGGCTCAGAAATATCCACATTCGGGGGGTGTTTCTTATTTTGCCGGACGGGCGTTTGGGCCACATGCAGGCCAAATCGTCGGCTGGTTCTTCCTGATGTCGGTTCCGATCGGCGCACCGGTGACTGCTTTAACCGGCGCAGCCTATTTAAGTGAGGCATTGAAATGGTCGGATTCGGCAATCGAAGGACTGGCTGTCGGTATTCTGCTTATCGCGTTAATGCTCAATTACCGAGGCATGCGTGTTGCCGGGAAGGTACAGGTTGCGGTGATCGCAACGATTCTCATTACTTTAGGAATCGTCTTGGCAGGCGCATTGCCCCATCTACGAATGAGCCATTTTCAACCGTTCATGCCGGGGGGTCTGTGGAGCATTGGTCGAGCGTCAACGCTGCTGTTTTGGTGTTTCATCGGCTGGGAAGCAATCGCGAGCTATACGTCTGAGTTTGTTCACCCGGAAAAAGACGTGCACCGCGCGACGCTGATCGCCGCCCTTATTTTAGGGGGGCTTTACTTTATGACGGCTTTTGTAGTTGTCGGTACCGGCAGTGATCGCGCGAAGGGGCAGGCAGCGCTGGTTACCGTTTCTGAGCAAGCATTTGGGCAAGGTGGAGCGGTGATTATCGGCATCGCCAGTTTGCTGATCTGCTTGGCGACAGTCATTGCGTATATTGGCTCTGCAGCACGAATGGCCTGCGCGATGGCTTCGGATGGAACTGCGCCGCGCTGGCTCGGGAAACAATCGCATAAGTATCAGACACCTGTCGGCGGTTTGCTTTTTTTAGCGCTCTGTTTTCTTGTTGTGATGACCGCCTATTCCGGCGGATTGATCTCATTACAGAAACTGATCCAGCTGCCGAACGCAACTTTTTTGCTGAACTACATGGGCGGATGCGCGGCAGGCGTGGTTCTGTTCAAAAAAGAGAAGAAGAAAATGCTGATCAGTCTGATTGCACTGATTGCCACGCTCGTAATGTTCTTTTTTGTCGGCTCAGCGATTCTTTATCCGCTCGCGATCTGCGCGTTGCTTGCAGGGCAAAAGATGATTCGCATGTTCTCGAGAAATCATTCGTGAACTACTCGTCCATAAATGACCGAGCTTCTGGGAACACCGCTGACTTACTTATCCAACACTAAGTCTTCAATGCAGAGGTTACGGCTGTTGACCAAGGCGCGTCCCGCACCGCAGACTCTATAGAGTCAAAGCTGTTTGTGGCTATGCCGCCAGAATATTCTTCGCGGCATTAATATCGCGGTCGTGATATGCGTGGCATTGTGGGCACGTCCACTCGCGGACATCTAGTTCGTGCTTGCCGTCATCATAGCCACACAGTGAACAGCGTTGAGAGGTTTTGTACGGCGAGACGGCAACGACTTGCTTTCCATACCATGTCGCTTTGTATTCCAACATCAGCCGTAATTCACGCCATGATTGATTAGCAATTGCCCGCGCTAAGTTGTGATTACGCATCAGACCCTTGGTTTTCAGATCTTCCAGCTTAATCACGTCATAGTGCCTAATGAGTTTGGCACTAATCTTTTGCAAGTAGTCGCGACGCTGATTAGCGACTTTCTCGCTGTACTTCGCCACCATCATTTTTGTTTTCATGTAGTTCTTGAAGTCAGTCAGCTGGCGTGGCACTGCCACATACAAGAAACAAGAGCGCGCTGGCCTTACTGCCGCCGCTCTTGTTTCTATTCGATTATTGCGCGGCAGTTTTTCTAATTGACAGCGTACCAATCATCCTATATAGTTAGTTACATAAGTAACTAACCGATTAGGTGGTGAACCCATGCATGAGCCAATGAATGATGGTCGGCCCATTTTCGTGCAGATTGCCGAACACATTGAGAATGAAATACTTGAAGGCTCACTTGCAGAATTGGGCCAAGTGCCTTCAACCAATCAATTTGCCGCGTTTTATAAAATCAATCCAGCGACGGCAGCCAAGGGCGTGAATGTGCTGGTGAATGAAGGGATTCTTTTTAAAAAAAGAGGAATTGGTATGTTTGTTGCCGAGCATGCGCGTGAAAAACTGATTGAAAAGCGGAAAAGAACCTTTTTTAAGGATTATGTGGCTGCCATGCTGCGCGAAGCAGAGAAACTGGACATAACAAAAAAGGCGCTGATTCACATGATTGAAGACGGACAATAATGATTGAATCAAAGGAGGCTATTATGACAGCTGAAATTAAAGCGGATCATGTGTCGCTGCGATTAGGAAAACAGAATGTTTTATCGGACCTCTCCTTTCAATTAAAAGGAGATAAGATCTACGGATTGCTTGGCCGAAACGGAGCTGGAAAGACCTCGCTGTTGTCACTGCTCGCCTCGTTCCGTGAACCAACCGAAGGAACGATTCTGATTAATGGCGAGATCCCGTTTGAAAATGATCGAGTGATGAGCAGGGTTAACTTCGTCTATGGAAGAGATCAGAGCAGTGAGACGGAAAAAGTAAAGGGAATGCTTGAATTTGCCGAACGTTATCGTCCAAATTGGGATGGCGCGTATGCATTAAAACTTGTGAAACGGTTTAAATTGCCGATGGATCAAAAGGTCAACGCGCTGTCTAAAGGAAAACAGTCTGCGCTGGACGTGGTGATCGGACTCGCTTCGCGAACGCCGGTCACGATTTTTGATGAGGCCTACCTTGGCATGGATGCGCCGTCGCGATCCATATTCTATGAGGAACTGATCAAGGATTATGCCGAACACCCGCGCTGCATGATTCTGTCGACGCATTTGATTTCGGAAGTCGCTTCACTCATGGAAGAAGTGATGATTATTGATCGCGGCAAGCTGCTCCTCCATGAATCGGTCGATTCACTCATGGCGCACGGACTCAGCGTGACCGGACCTGTGGAACAGGTGGATGCATTAACGCGTGATCTTCACGTGCTGAAGGAACAACAATTGGGAAGAACAAAATCGGTAATGATTTACGGGCAGCTGGAAAGCGCACGGCAATCAGAATTTGAAGCAGCAGGACTTGAGCTTGGCCCGATCAGTTTGCAGGAACTGTTTATCTATTTAACGGAACATGAGGGGGAGGAAGCATGAGTGGATTCATGAATCGTGTCAGCCGGAAAGTCGCGATGGATGTTTTTTTGATGTTGTCGACTTGGGTGGCTTGGTGTCTGCCTTTTTATATCATTTTTTTCATTATCGCGCATTTTGTACCGCAAGTTCAGATTGATCTTAACTTTTTTGACGGCACAATACTGTCAGCAAAAATTTACATGCTGGTTGAGGGAATCATCCTTGCGCTTTCACTGCCCGTCGCCTACATCAGAAATGGAGTAACCAGGAAGAATATGTTCAAGGGCGTGTTTATTGGTATGTCCTGCATGGTGGGGGCTTTGTCAATAGTGGTACAAATCCTGTATGGTCTTACAATTTGGATCTTCGGTAATGCATTTGGTCAGTCCAATGATTTATCTCAGATTTATCATAAACAGTTTCTAGCTCTGTTGCTTATCTTTTTCTTGCTTTGCGTGATCTACTTTGCAATTGGATGGCTGATCGGCCTAGCATTCTCCCGGTACGGCTTCTTCCCAGGTATGTTTTCCATTGCCCTAAGCATTGTGCTGGTCGGTTTATCCGAATTTTTCTGGAATTCCTATATGAAGCTTCCTCGGCAGTTGGATTTACTTATGAGATGGCTGACTGATACACAGATTTTATTCGTTACAGGGCTTGTCGGCAGCGTAGCGATTCTCGTCTTGCTCATTGTTTTGCTTCGCGTGATTGTTGGGCGTATGCCGATCAAGCCGTAACAGCGCAAAGTATTGAATCGTGATTTGAAGGTTGTGTACTTGGGACTAATTTTATTCCGTGAAAGTTGCATAGCTGCTCTCTCTATTTACTAGATCATGTAAAAAAAGCCTCTCCTTAATTTTTTCAAGGAGGGGCTTGAATTAGTGAGCAGTCGTTTGCTTCAATTGCCTCACATCATGCAAATAAGCGATTCTTAAACAAACATACATCACAAAATAATCGAAGAACAGGCTAGCGGCGATTCCATAAATTCCGAGATGGAGCGGGAATGCCAATAAGGCCATGATCACGAGCGCGGCTGCGTGGACAACCAAAGTCGCGATCAGGACGTAGGTGCCTTTTCCAATGGATTGCATGGCCGCTTTGTAAACTTCAAACCAAGGACTGAACAGGTTGGCTAGCCACAGAAGTAAGAAAATAGCCGTTGAAAAACCGATCAAGCTTGGGTCATTCGTGATAAACCCGGCAATTGGTGCTCGAAGCAGATAAAAAATGATTCCGGTCAATGAAAAGAGGACCATTGTCAGTACAGAGGCCGTTTTCGGATAAGCCTTCAAATCATTTAGTCGATGCGCGCCGCTGCTTTCACCGACGAGTGTAAGCAGCGCGCTACTGTACATGAATGCCGGGATCAAGCCAATTTGGAGCAATTGCCCGATCAGCAGATAGCTCGAAAGGACAAGCGTCCCCAAGTGGGCAAGAATCGCATTGATTACGATAACAAAAAGGCTACCTTGCAGCAACTCTTGCCCCATCAAAGGTAGGCTTTGGCGAATGATCAGTCGCACTTTATTTGGCCGAGACTGAAGTGCCAATCGGATGTCTTTTCTCAGCAGCCAGCAATACGCGAGTACATCCATGGTCAAGGTGATTGTACTGGAAAGCGCGGCACCGGCGATACCGAGCTGAGGAAAGCCGAACTTTCCAAAGATGAGCAGGTAATTCAAGCCTGTGTGGAGCAAGGTAGTCGTTGTAGAAATGATTAAGATCCATTGCGTCCGTTTTTTGATTTTTAAGCAGTTTGTCAGTGTGAAAATTAATAATTGAAGCAGCATGTAGCCACTCATCAGCGAAAGATAAGACGTTCCTTCATGAAGTGTGGTGCCGGAAAAATCGTACACTGTCTGCAAAAGCACTTGTCCAAATGAAAAGCAGAGTATGCCGAAAAGCATGCCAAACAGCAGATCAATCAGGAGTGAAGAGGATAGTGTGGTCAGATACTTGTCTTCACGGTGTTCACCCATTGCCCTCGAACCTAAAATGTTTAAAACAATCGCAATGGCACCGAAAATTCCTGCTACTGTGTACAGAAAATTACCGACTGCACCGACCGAGGCATAGGCGGACACAGAGAGGTGCCCGACCATCGCCTGATCAATGAATTCTATCGATAAGCCGAAAATCGAATTGGCGATTAATGGAACCGCCAATTGATTGAGCGGCTTGATATGCGCTTTTAATGTTTCGTTCATCTAGAGGACTCCGTTCTTTTATGAATTCCCATCAGCTTCCGTAACCGATGGGAAAACATACTGTGCGACGTCCATGCGAATCACCTCCTTACTATCAATTCCTTTTTAGTTTAGTTGTTGCTTGAAAAAAATTCCACAAGATTTCTCACACACTGAGAATCAAAAAAGCCAATCCATCTTTGAACGGATTGGCAAAACAAACCGCTGCTTTTTTACAAAAAATTCAACTTTTGCTATGCTTGTTTGGATAATAGAGAGAATCCGTTTAAACCGATTTATTCCTGGGATAGAAAAGAGGATGCGTGTTTGTGAGAAAGGAAGACATGATCCGTTTTGTTCGGCGCACCATGCCGAAGCTAACCATTGATACAAGTGAGATAAAAACAAATGGCTGGGATAATGACATTCTGATTGTCAACAAGCAGCAGGTTTTCCGCTTTCCGAAAACAGATCAGATCCGAGATCAGATTAAGGGCGAATGCGTGCTATTGAGACAGCTCGAGCAAAAGAAACCTGCACTGCAAATTCCGAGGTACAAACTGATTTATGAAGGTAAAACCCTCAGAGCAATTACCTATCCATTCATGAGTGGAGAATCCTTAAATGAACACCCTGTTGATTTAAGGAGGAATCCTGAAAATGCTCAATTACTTGGCGATTTTCTGATGAAACTGCATCAAATCGCGGGTGGTTTTTTGCCTACTCGGCATACGTTTTGCTATTGGCAAGTGTTACTTGAATCGCTTAGAAAAAAGGTGTTCTCGGCGTTGCGTGATGAGGAGTGTCAGGCAATTGAGGATGTGTTCACTCGTTTTTTGAACAGATATACGGCGTTTTCTAAGACAAAGGCAGTGATTCATGGCGATCTTTCCGCTTCAAATATTCTTTTTGATCAGAAGACGAATCGAATCAGCGGGATTATTGATTTTACAGACGGTCAAATCGGCGATCCAGCCTTTGATTTTGCGGGTATCTATTGGAATTATGGTCCGGAGTATACGAAAGAAGTGCTTTCTTTCTATCAGACAGATGAGTCGATAGATGAAATGTTCGATCGCTTAAGCACATTTTATGGACTACAGCCGGTATTCCATGAGTTGCTCTATTCTGTCGAGAATAATGAGCCGATTGACCATACGCAGCTCAAGAGATTTATGGAACTAAAACAAATGATTTCCTGATTCATGTCTACCAAATTATGCGAGAATAAGATCATGATAAGAACGGCTTAAGAGCGGCGCACACCTTTTGTTTCTCTGCTTCCTGTCTGTGCAGACGAACGAGACGGAGGAGGTGCGATTCTTTTTTCATGAGTACTTATGGCTGTCATTGGCATTCTGAGTTTGCTTTTTGTAGGCGGCTCATTCCTGCTGAACCTGCTTGATCATATCTCTAAGGAAAAGAAATAATCCGCTGACTATAGTCAATGGGAGGAACGGGATAAGTATAAATGAAGGAAGGTCAAACAACTTGCTTAGGTGATTGCTGCCATACATTGAATCAATGGAATCTGAATTACTTATAAGGCACAGTTTCTTTCCGCTTCTCTTTAATTTAGAAAGTACATAAAGAATCCTAGAATCTACATTAGTAAAAGCCTGTTTCATTCTATTCTTTCGTAGCTATAAAATTTCACCAATTGAATGGTCATCAGCGGAGATATTCATTTTATTAATAATGTGCTGAATAATTGCTTGTGGGTTTTTACTTTTCCAGTTGCCCTTTGGAAATATAATTCATCATTCTCAGCATACGTTTCCAATCGCTGATTGAGAGCCCCAATACATCATTTTCATTCTTTGAACTTAGATAGTGGGGTGCGACTAGAGTAAAGAATAAATCAAAGATGATTTTTAAGAATAGTGTTTTAAGAGGTATTTCTATCTGCAGCTTGATAATAAACTTTTTCTTTGGAGGATTGAATGTTTATCAGGTCTTAATCGCCCAAAAAGATGGGAGGATTTAATGTGTGGATTAATCATTTTCATTAATGTGGGGGGTCAAGCAGTACCGATTGGAAGCACCTGTTTAAGGAAAGTTCTCGATCATTGGTGTATAGCAGGAGAAAGGGGCATTTTCCAAATCAAATAATCCGCTTCTTTTGTCGTCACTACTAATATAATCGGCATTGCCAGCGTAGGCTAGTTCAACAAACATTTGATCATCAGGGTCTCTAATAACTGGAAGTTCATCCACGGTAATCAATTTTGTACTGACAGACTTCCCATATAAAAACATGTCTACTGCTGAATGCAAAATATCCTCAATATCTTCATTCGTAAATTGATATTCATGGCTTATTTTCTTCAAAATATATAATAATTCACCTATAGTATTGTGGGAAAATAAAAATCTTCCAAAGTCATCAATATGATCAATTAAGTATGAACTTGCTTCGTCACCATCAAAAAAGTAGTGAATAAAGACATTTGTATCGACTATAATTTTATATTTCATTTTTCTTCTTTGTTTTTATTCTCCGAGAACATATCAGCAAATGTCAAACCTTTTTCTTCCATATTTTTCCTGAAACTCTCTTAATCTATTAATTATTTATCATAATCTGACTATGTTTAGCCAATACTGCTAATCAAACTGCAAGAGGGAAGTATCCATCTTGAATGGGTTTGCGGCCCATTCATGTTATTGATGACTGCCTTGAATGGGTTAAGACGATCCTTTTATCCCTATGAGAAAGGATTGAAGGCCATTTATGTCGAATTGTGAGGTAAGTTCAGTTGAAGAGGATGATGTCTACTGATTTCAAAAAAATTATTCTGCCCCTTACGATTGCTTTCCGATTACGCCTTACTCAGCCACTTGCCGACGAATCATCGAGCACGAAAGTTGATCGAACATGATGCTGCCAAGCTTTATGCAGGATGGAGAGGGGAACAAAATCTTGCCTATTTCCTTGATGGTATTTCTGATCCGACAATTCGCATTTTTTATGATCTCCATTTAAAACAGTGTCAGATTGATGTTCTGCTGATTACCCCCACGTTTCTTTCCGTTGTTGAAGTCAAAAATTATTCCGGAACACTCTATTTTCCCAATGATTTTGGTCAAATGATTCGAACGATCGGTGGTCGAAGGGAAGGGTTTGCAAATCCAATTTTACAAGCCAAACGTCACCGCATGCATGTGCAAGAATGGCTCACTGAACATCATTTCCCAAACATTCCAATCGAAAATAATGTTGTCATTGCTCATCCGAGTACGATTGTGGACCGTGCTGATCAGATGGTTAAAGAACTTGTTTTTCATGCGGAAAAAATGCCACTCAAACTACAGCACATGATCGAAAAGTATCAAGACAGCCCGAATTACTCCAGATTTTTGCCACAAATTGAGGAAATACTACTAAGCGATCATAGGGATTCCTTTCCCAATGTTTTACGGAAATTCAACATTCCCTCAGCGGATCTTCAGCACGGCGTTTTATGTGAATCCTGTCACCATTTTTCCATGCAGCGCATCTTTGCAAACTGGCAATGTATACGTTGTGGTCACCGATCAAAAAACGCGCATCAATCGATGATTCTTCACCATTTTTTACTTTTTGGATCCACACTGACCAACTTGCAATGTCGGAACTTTTTGGGAATTGACAATGCAAAACTGACGATTGATCTACTCAACAAAATGGGGCTGAAACGAGAAGGAACCGGAAGAGGCAGAGGACAATATTATCTGGCACCATCTCATGAAACTTTTGATCAATTACTAAGACAAGAAGTCACTAATAAAATATGGAAATGAATAATCCGTTCATGCGGAGTTATTCGAAAAAATCAAAGTTGTATCAAACGGATACGAAATCGTATCAAACTCAGGGAAAGTCGTATCAAAAAATCGAAGTTGTATCAAACGGATACGAAATCGTATCAAACCCAGGAAAAGTCGTATCAAAAAATCGAAGTTGTATCAAACGGATACAAAATCGTATCAAACTCAGGAAAAGTCGTATCAAAAAATCGAAGTTGTATCAAACGGATACAAAATCGTATCAAACTCAGGGAAAGTCGTATCAAAAAATCAAAGTTGTATCAAACGGATACAAAATCGTATCAAACCTAGGAAAAGTCGTATCAAAAAATCGAAGTTGTATCAAACGGATACGAAATCGTATCAAACCCAGGAAAAGTCGTATCAAACCACAGCAAAGTCGTATCACATCAATCACAGGTGCTCTTGCATCTCTCCACTGAACTGCCTATAATAGCTTTAATGAATAAAGACATGCGATGATGAGAAGAAGTAGGCGGAAGAATTCTCCAAAGAGAGCTTCGTATTGGTGAAAGAAGCAGAATTCTAAGCGGAACAATGGCCTCTGAGCATCCGCACCGATCCGTTCCATGACACGGTTAGGCTGCGGACGGGTGGAACCCGGTTAACAAAACCCGAGTATCGAGCAGACGCTCCGTACTTGCTGAGATCAGTGATGCGAATCGCTGGTGAATTAAGGTGGTAACACGCAGACAATAGTCCTCGTCCTTATACATGGTTCTTCATGTATGAGGGTGGGGACTTTTTTGTTTACAAAAAAAGGAGTGAGTCAAGAATGGCAGTACTCATCGCGGGCGCATGGCCGTATGCAAATGGAGATCTTCACCTTGGGCATTTATCGAGTTTGATTCCTGGTGATTGTTTGGCACGTTATTTCAGGCAAAAAGGAGAAAAGGTGCTCTATGTTTCGGGCAGCGATTGCAATGGCACGCCGATCACGATCCGTGCCAAACAGGAGGGGGTATCAGCAAAAACGATTGCGGATCGTTATCATGAATCTTTTCAGCGATGTTTCGATCAATTAGGGTTTACGTACGACTGCTACACGCGAACGGATACACCGCTGCATCATGAAGTCGTCCAGGACATTTTCAGCACATTATATGACAACGGCTACATTTATCACAAAAAAACGAAGCAAATGTACTGTAGTCACTGTGCCCAGTTTTTGCCGGACCGCTATGTCGAGGGCACTTGTCCGCATTGCGGGGCGCATGCACGCGGCGATCAGTGCGATGCGTGTTCGACGATTCTTGATCCGGTTGATCTGCTTGATTCAACGTGTAAGCTGTGCGGGCACAAACCGAAGCTTCGCGAGGTTGAGCATCTGTACTTCGCGCTCAGTACATTTCAGCCGCAACTGGAACAACTGTACGCGCGGGCAAAAAAGAATCATGATTGGCGGGAAAACGCGCTCAATTTGACGCGTCGCTATCTTGACGAGGGGCTTCAGGATCGGGCGGTCACCCGGGATTTGCCAATCGGCGTTACCGTCCCGATTAAGGGCTTTGAAGATAAAAAAGTTTATGTGTGGATTGAAGCGGTATCCGGTTATTACTCAGCAAGTGTCCGCTGGGCGAAGGAACATCATCAGGACATCTCCGAATTTTGGCAGGAGGACACCGTTTCCTACTATGTTCAAGGGAAAGATAATGTGCCGTTTCATACGATGATTTGGCCGGCGATCCTGCTTGGAATCGGCAAAAAGGCATTGCCGACGCATCTCGTCTCGAATGAGTACGTCACGCTCGAACGGAAAAAGCTGTCGACCAGCCGCAACTGGGCGGTTTGGGCGCCGGATATTCTCGAACGCTACGATCCGGACAGTATCCGCTACTTTTTACTGATCAATGCACCGGAAACACATGACGCCGACTTTTCTTGGAAGGCGTTTATCGAAAGTCACAACGGCGAACTGCTCGGCGCCTATGGTAATTTTGTCAACCGGACGCTCAAATTCATTGAAAAGCTGCCTGATTTTAAAGTGGATGCTCGTCCGGTTGAGGCGCATGTCGAACAAGAAACGCAAGCGCTCTACACGCAAATCGGCCAATTCATCGAATCGGCGCATTTGAAAGCGGCACTCGGCGAGCTCTTTACGTGGATTCGCAGCTTGAATAAATATTTTGATGAACAAAAACCGTGGCAGACAATCACGACCGATCCAGCGGCGGCTTACAAGACATTGAAGACCTGTTTGTTCAGTATCGCCAATTTAGCTCAGCTTATGGCCCCATTTCTACCCTATTCAAGTCGAAAACTGGAAAAGGCACTGCACCTCAACGGGCTAAAATGGGAAGCGATTCATTGCCCGGGAAAACTTCCGGAGCATCTTGAACCCTTGTTTGAACGCATTGATCCGGTTCAGATCCAAGTAGAACGTGAGCGGCTCGCGCAGCAGACCGTGTAAGAAAAACATCGCAACGCCATAACCCTCCCATGAAACCTCATTGGGGGTTATTTTTTTTGCAGGTAAAGAAAGTATGTGATTTTACCCCGTCTTCAAACCAATAGACCCGTGTTTTGGCCAAGAATCAAAGCGCAGATGCTCTGGCGCCTGCGGGATCGCGCGTTGTTGATGCGTGCCAGCGAGACCCCGCAGAGTCTAGCCTGTCTGAGGAGGCTTGCGGTGCGCCCGCGGCAAGCGAGCAATCGTTGCCGGTCTTATATAATATGTAGACAGTATAATGTGAGTCGCAATAAAGCAGGAGACAGAAGAGAAGAAATTACAATTATTATTGACAAATGATCTACTTAGTGTAACTATATAGTGGTAGTTAGTAATACTGCATACCTGTCCTATTAAATAGTGAAGAAGGGATTATGCTGGAAAACTTAACGGAAATGCTGAAAGGTGTGCTTGAAGGCTGTGTCCTCGAAATAATAAGTCGCGGAGAAACCTACGGCTATGAAATTACGCGTCGGCTGAATACCCTTGGTTTTACCGATGTTGTGGAAGGGACGGTCTACACCATCTTGGTGCGGCTTGAGAAAAATGGACTCGTGGATATGGAGAAAAAACCATCCGATATAGGTCCCCCGCGCAAGTTTTTCGTGCTCAACGCCGCGGGTCATGAACAGCTGCGGAAGTTCTGGGAAAAATGGGCGTTCGTATCATCAAAAATGAATGAATTAAAGGAGAAAAAATAATGAATTTTTGGGAAAAGGTCACCGGAAGCGACATGACTAAAGAAATGAAGGCTTTTGAAGCGCGAGCGAACAAACTGCCTGATGATTACCAAGTGGCATGGGAACAAATTAAGGCCAACCTTTGGTCGCACTCAGATTTCACCGGTCGCAACCTGATGCCAATTCTTGACGGAGTGCTTGGCTTTCTTGAAGAAACGTCAGCAGACGGTCAGAACATTCAAGCGGTTTTGGATGATGATATCAAAGGCTTCTGTTCAGCACTGACCGGTGAAGAAGGTGCGAAGTCTTTCCGCGATAAGTGGCGCAAGCAACTCAACGATACTATCGCTAAAAAATTGGGTAAATAGGAGGATGAAAAAATGAGAATACAAGCGCTCATCGAAGCTAAAAAAGAGTGGCGGGCACACGTAGCACGTGTCAAAGCACTCCCGAAAGATTATCAGATTGTTTATAAAGAGATTCAAAAATATCTCTTTAAGGTCGGACCTGTTGAACTAGCCCACGGAATTGGTCTGCTTTCTGGAATTGTTGATCTTTTTGAAGAGGGCGCCTCTTTAGGAAAAGGTGTACTCGAAGTGACAGGCAGTGATGTAGCAGCTTTTTGCGATGATCTTATCAAAAATTCAAAGACTTACGCTGACAGCTGTCAAGAATCCGTTAATCAAGAAATCAGCAAGGCGATGAAAAAGATTACAGATAAAAAGTAAAAAGGACGATCTCAGATGGAAAAAGCAATCCAAGTGAAAGAGCTTAAAAAGTCCTATCAGCAGCACCAGGTTCTGAAAAACGTAAATTTTGATGTGGAAAAAGGCAGTATTTTCGCCCTGCTTGGCTCCAATGGTGCGGGCAAGACAACGCTTGTCAAAATACTTGCCACGCTTCTCAAACCGGATGGGGGGAGCGCCGCCGTTAACGGTTTCGAAGTTACGGCACAGCCTGAACATGTGCGGCAGTCACTGTTCCATTTGATGCATGGGCTTTAGCTATGCGTTCTGAGCCTGTGATGATCACTTTGTGCAGCCTTTTTTATTTTGGCGAAGTAGTCGTTATCGCTTTTTCTTATCGGAAGATCAAGTGAACCGATTGCGGAACGCTTGACTGAGAGGATGCCGCTGATCCAGAGCGGGTAGCGCATCGCCCGGTAAGCGCTCCAACCGAATAAACGGTGTTGTAATTCAGTTCCGCCAAGCGTATATATGAGCCTTGCCTTTTTCCCGCGCCACGGCCCATTGAAGAGAAATTTCTTTTTGTGAAAGCTATAGGCTTTGCCAATCCAAAACAGCTGATCGACAAGCCCCTTGAGTTTGGCCGGAACATTGTACCACCAGACCGGAAAACTGATCACAAGCAGATCGGCTCTTTCAACTGCTTTTTCTAGGTGCAAAATCTCTTTGCTGCGCTTAGTTTGATAGCCGAGAGCCATATCGATCTCGAAATTCATTTCGTGCAGATCAAATAATTCAACTTGATGATCCATTTCCTGCATCTCTTTTGCATAGCGATGAGCGAGTGCCTTGTTAAACCCTTGTTTACGAGGATCGCCAATGATCACGACAATCTTACTCACACCAATCACCTGATTCTTTCATCTGTTCGTAGAGATCTTCTACCATTTGATCGATTTCATGCTTATCGATCGGTTTCTTTATGGAACTGTCTGTGTCTGCAATGACTTTGGCCAATAAACGATTGATGTTTTGGTACCGCTCAATTTGATTTTGAATGAATCAATTTCATAATTGCTCTTTTTTAATAAGCAGAGACTGGCAGAATTTCTAACTTGCCATTTTTTAAAATTCTTTTTGATTAT
>NZ_JFZC01000031.1 GCF_000648615.1 Sporolactobacillus terrae DSM 11697
TGAAAAAACGAAAAGGGTTATCTCCTTGTGGGGAAAGCGTTTTGGCCAGTTAGCAAATTAGGCTATGAATAATTCAGGTTTATTAATGACAATATGCTTTGTATACTAAATTTATAAATAAATGTGACGGTTGAGGGATGGGCGATGAGTCAGCATAAAGCAGATCTTATTCTGGTACTTGTGACGATGTTTTGGGGTTCTTCCTATATTTTTATGAAAATAGGAATGGAAAGTTTAGCGGTATTTAATCTGATCGCACTTCGTTTTCTTGTAGCATTTGTAGTGACCGCCATTCTATTTTTTCGCATGTTGGGAAAAATCGATTGGGTGACCGTGTTGTTCAGCATGATCCAGAGTGTGCTTTTACTCGGGGTATTTAGCTTTATTATGTATGGAATGAAAACTGTTTCTACATCAAAAGCGGGTTTTCTTGTCAGTTTGACCGTTGTTTTTGTACCGCTTGTTCATGCATGCATTGTGAAAAAGCTTCCGGGAATACGCGCTCTATGTGGTACACTGATCGCGCTTTTAGGGATTTATGTGCTGACCGGCGCCGCTTCAATTGGCTTAAATGCAGGTTCGCTGTTCCTGATCATCGCTGCGCTGTTAAATGCAATTTATATCGAAATTACCGGTCGAATCATTCATCGCGTAAAGATTATTCCTTTTAGTATGTATCAGATGGGGTTTGTAGCGGCGGTCGCATTTGTCTTTTCTGCTGCTTTTGAGCGGCCGCATTTGCCGGATTCTGCATCGGTATGGATTTCTGTACTTGGTCTTGGACTGCTTTGCAGTGCAGCAGGCTATTTGCTTCAGGCGGCTGCACAAAGATATACAACATCGCTTCATGCGGGACTTATTTTCACGCTGGAACCGATCTTTGCTGTTTTCTTTGCGTTTCTTGCAGACGGTGAGCATATGTCATTCCATGAATACGTCGGTGCCGTTCTTGTGTTGGCCAGCCTTGTCATTATGGAACTCAAGCCGCGATTTTTTCAACATATTAAAAGGGGGTTCCGTGCACGGATCATGCAGATAAAAACGAAATTTTCTCGTTTTGTTGCGAAGATTTGACGGATTTGGATGAAACGCACCCCTGAATCGTTCAGATTCATGTTCTGTTCATAGTCTTGTTTCAAAATAAGAACATCGTTGTTGTAAAGGAGTTGCAGTTGACCTTGAAAAAAATTCTGGTCGTTGATGATGATCCTCATATCCGTGAACTTGTCACGGTGTTCCTTGAAAATGAGGACTTTTCATGCATTGAAGCAGAAAACGGAGAACAGGGACTTGAACGTCTTGAGCAGGAAAATGCGGGCTTGATCATCTTAGATATTATGATGCCGGAGATGGATGGCTGGACGTTTTGCAGGCGCGTTCGCAAACGATGGCAGATTCCGATTCTAATGCTGACAGCAAAGGGAGAGACAATGCAGAAAGTGAAAGGTTTTGAACTGGGGGCAGATGATTATCTCGTAAAACCGTTTGAACCAATCGAACTTGTCATGCGTGTCAAAGCATTATTGAAACGGTATCAGGTTTCCGTATCGCAAACCGTTGAAGTCGGGCGTCTGATCTTAGACCGAAAATCCTACACGATTTTCAAAGGTGATGCATCCATTATGATCCCTTTAAAGGAATTCGAGCTTCTCTTTATGCTCGCCGGTTCGCCCGGACGCACATTCACCCGTGATGACTTGATCGAGAATATTTGGGGCTACGATTATGAAGGCGATGAACGTACGGTTGATGTGCATGTTAAGCGACTTCGCGAGCGATTCAGTACAGCTTCCAGCGGGTTCGAAATTAAAACAGTCCGCGGTTTGGGCTATCGATTGGAAGAAAGTAAATGAAAAATCAATGCTCATCGAAACTGAAGGTACACAGTCTGGCAATTCTTTTATTACTTTCGATCGTTGTCTACTGGGTTTTGTTTTACTTCTTGCTTGAACTGTTTTTTTCTTGGCTTAGGGTTGCCATTCACCCAATCCTTTTGCATGTTGCAAGTGCATTGCTTGGATTGGCCCTTTTTGCTTTTGTGATGGCTCAGGTCGGAAAATATATGAAGCCGAAACGAATCAGCTACTTTCAAACGATCATTCAAGCGATAAGGCAGATGGCAAAGGGAAATTTTGAAATCAATCTCGACATTCCTCTGCCGACGGATCAGAAAAGCCGGCATAATCCATTTGTACAGTTGGTTGACAGCGTGCATTATATGGCGAAGGAACTTGGCCAATTGGAGCGAGTGCGCCAGGAGTTTATTTCAAACGTCTCTCACGAAATTCAATCGCCGTTGACGTCAATTAAAGGATTCGCCCGTGCATTAGAGAATGATCGCTTGCCAGAGAATAAGCGGATGCACTATTTAAATATCATTCAAAAAGAGGCGGATCGCTTATCGAAGTTAAGTGATAACTTAATGAAATTAACGGCACTTGAAAACACTAAACATCCGATTCGTTTATCCAACTACCGACTGGATCGTCAAATTCGTTCTTGCCTGCTTGCGCTTGAGCCGCAGTGGACAAAGAAAGCACTAGATATGACTATCGAGCTCGATCCGATTACGATTGATGCGGATATTGATTTAATGAACCAGGTATGGATGAACTTAATCCACAACAGTATTAAATTTACACCGGAACATGGGAAGCTACAGGTAGAATTGAGCATTCGCGATGGGCGAATTATGTTCTGTCTATCCGACACAGGGATTGGGATTAAAAAAGAAGATTTCGTTCATTTATTTGAACGATTCTATAAAGCGGACCGCTCGCGGACAAAGCGTCAAGAAGGCAATGGACTTGGTTTGTCCATTGTGAAAAAAATTATCGATGTGCATCACGGAGAAATTCATGTACAAAGTGAATATCAGAAGGGGACGCGTTTTACAATACTGCTCAATAAGAGTGGATAAAGCTTAATTGCTGACAATCGCAATAATGAAGGCGGATATTGAGGAAAGTACAAGTGCAGCAATCATCAGGTAAACAATAAATTTAAACAGTTTCTTATGCATGTCCTAAATTCCCTTCATTGCTTTTTCCTAACTATTATAGTAGATAATCCGCCAAGCTTTCAATAGTTAAACGCGTTTGGTTAAAAAAGGTATGGTATGATAAGAGTGGCTATTGAGATCGAACCGATGCACCTCGTATCGGTTCTTAAAAGTTTTCTAGGTGGGTGAATGGATTGATCAATCAAGAACGTTTGGTTACTAATTTTTGTGAACTCGTTCAAGTCGATTCGGAAACAGGAAATGAAGGACAGATTTTTAAAGTCCTTAAAAACAAATTGTTGGCTTTGGGCTTAGATGTAAAAGAAGACCAGGCACAACAGAAAACCGGACATGGTGCCAGCAACTTAATCGCGACACTCCCCGGTACGATAAAAGGAACACCGATCGCACTGAGTACACATATGGATACGGTTGTTCCCGGAAAAGGGATTAAGCCCGTCATTGCAGACGGGTTCATTGCTTCTGATGGAACGACAATTCTTGGTTCAGACGATAAAGCAGGAGTATCCGCGATTCTGGAAGCGATTCAAGTCATTAAAGAAAATCAAAAAGATCACGCCGAGGTTCAAATCATTATTACAGTCGGCGAGGAGTCCGGGTTACGCGGGGCAAAAGCGCTTGATCGATCGCTCGTCCATGCGCAGTATGGTTTTGCTTTAGACAGTGACGGACCTGTTGGCGATATTGTTGTCGCCGCTCCTTTTCAGACGAAGCTGTTGGCAGAAGTCTATGGAAAGACGGCACATGCCGGCATTGAACCTGAAAAAGGAATCTCGGCTATTTCCATTGCTGCAAAAGCGATTGCACGCATGCCGCTCGGGCGTATCGACCGAGAAACGACTGCAAACATTGGTCGTTTTGAAGGTGGACAAGCCACTAATATTGTCTGTGATTATGTAAAAGTCCTCGCAGAAACGCGTTCACTAAATCAGTCAAAAATGGAAAAACAAGCGGAGATCATGACTCGCGCTTTTGAAGATGCTGCAAACGAATACGGCGGGAAGGCAGACGTGCATACTGAATACATGTATCCGGGCTACCGATTTGGCCGTGAGGACCGTGTTGTTCAACTCGCAACAAGAGCAATCAATGCAATCGGAAGAACGCCGAGACTGCTTCAGAGCGGCGGTGGCAGTGATGCAAATGTTATTTCCGGTCAGGGACTTCCAACCGTAAACCTTGGTGTTGGCTATGAAGAAATTCATACGGTTAAGGAAAAAATTGCAATTGAAGAACTTGTGAAAACAGGTGAGTTAGTTCTTGCGTTGATCGATCAGGCAACGAACGAAGGGTAAATCATATCTAAGGACGGAGAATGATGATGGCGAATGCACGAGTCATTTTTCATGTTGATATGAACAGCTTCTATGCATCAGTGGAAATTGCAAATCATCCTGAATTGAGAGGCAAGCCGTTGGCGATTGCCGGAAAAGCGGAGGAACGGCACGGGATCGTCGTAACCAGCAGTTACGAAGCAAGAAAAATGGGTGTGCGAACGACCATGACGGTTCGCGAAGCGAAGCAAAAATGCCCGCAGCTCATTGTTCGTCATCCTGATTTCTCGCTCTATAGAAGGACATCGGAGCAACTATTTACAATGTTGAAAGACTATACGAACCTTGTAGAGAAAGCCTCCATTGATGAAGGGTATCTTGACGTCAGCCACTGGATTCATCGCAGGCATCCTCTGAACTTGGCAAATGAGATCCAGAGCCGCATTCGAGAGGAACTTCATTTGCCATGCAGCATAGGGATTGCCCCCAATAAATTTCTTGCAAAAATGGCATCTAATCGGAAAAAGCCAATGGGGATCACCGTGATACGTAAGCGTGATCTCCCACAAACGCTATGGCCGTTGCCTATTGGAAAAATGCATGGCGTTGGTCCAAAGACTGAAGAGAAATTCAGTTTAGCGGGAATCAAGACGATCGGCGATCTGGCTGCAAGAAATCCTGATGCTATTGAAAGAAAATATGGAATAAACGGCAGGCGTCTGCATGACTTTGCAAATGGATGGGACGTGCGTCCGGTTGACCCGGATTCATGGGACCGTTATAAAAGTATTGGTCATTCAATGACTTTATCTCATGACACCGTTGATCTTAAAATGATTTATGAGACAATGCAGCAATTAGCGGGCAAGCTTGAGATGAAATTAAAACGGGAGCATGTGGCAAGCTACGAATTGGTTGTCATGATCCGTTATCATGATTGGAAGACAATTACGCGGCACAAGTCCACCATGCAGCCTTTGCGTTCTAGGCAGGAGATCTTGAATCTGGCTTTTTCTGTCTTCCAAGCCAACTGGAGCGGTGAGGCTGTGCGGCTTCTTGGGATCACGCTCGCATCGTTTCAAGCGATTAGTGAATCAACAAAACAGCTCGATCTTTTTTCTTATCAGAATGACATTCAGACCGAGGAGCTGGTTGACTTAATTGATCGAATCAATGATCAATTTGGTGAAAATACGCTGCTTCCTGCTACACGTCTTCTGAATAAAAAACGTTCCGAGTCTCCGGATTCCGGTTGTTGATCTCTACATAAAGAAGGTTCGCGTGACAAAGGATGGATAGAATGAAATTTACTTTTTTAGGCACCGGAGCGGGAATGCCGGCGAAGGAAAGAAACGTAACTTCTATGGCACTCAGTTTCCCGGAATACGATGGTGACCTCTGGCTCTTTGATTGTGGTGAGGGAACGCAACGGCAAATTCTCTACACGGCAGTGAAATTAACGAAATTAACGGCTGTTTTTGTAACGCATCTGCATGGAGATCATTTATTTGGCCTTCCAGGCATACTAGGCAGCCGGTCGTTTCAAGGTGCTGAACATCCATTGGAACTTATTGGACCAAAGGGATTAAAAGCTTTTGTTGAGACTTCGCTTCAGGTTTCAGGGACACATCTGCATTATCCCTTGGCGATTCACGAGATTGAGTCAAAGGGAAAGGTTTATGAAAATGAACATTTCATTGTTCATGCATGTGAACTGGATCATGGGATTCAAAGTCTTGGTTACAGGATTACCGAGAAGGACCAACCTGGAGAACTGCTTGTTGATAAGTTGATGGATCTTGGTATTCGACCGGGTCCTATCTACAAAAAAATTAAGGAACAGAGTCAAGTGATCTTGCCTGATGGACGAACACTAGAGACCGCTCCTTTTATCGGCAAAAAAAAGAAGGGACGCCATGTGGTGGTTTTAGGCGATACGCGGCCATGTCAAGCTGCACTTAATCTCGCCGAACATGCGGATGTGCTCGTTCATGAAGCAACCTTTAATGGTCAAAGTGCTCGTTTGGCGCATGATTATCATCATTCAACATCAATTCAAGCAGCGGAAATGGCGCAAAAAGCTGAGGTGAAGCAGCTGATTTTGGCTCATTTAAGTTCCAGATACCAGAAAAAAGAACAGCATGCACTATTAAAAGAAGCTAAATCTGTTTTTAAGCAGACCTATTTAGCGCATGATTTCTGGACTTTTGAGTTGCCTTATCAGCAACGATCTTAATCAATAGAACGAGATTAGGATCGGAAATAATCGCCGAACCTTAGCTTTCAATTGATGATACACAAAAAAAGATTCCCACATAAGGGAATCTTTTTTTGTGTATCTAATAATTTATTAAGTATTTTTAGTTATTTTCCTTCAGTTTCGCCATAGCCGTAAGCACCGTGTTCGCTGATATCAAGACCCGCTTTTTCAGCTTCCGCGGATACACGAAGACCGATGGTTGCTTTGATGATTGAGAGCACAATCAAGGAAGCGACAGCTACGAAAGCGAATGCTGCGATTACACCAAGTGCTTGAACGCCTAATTGATAGAGACCGCCGCCGTAGAAGAGACCCGGTTTGCCGACTCCGGCCAGTTCAACAAGCTTCGGTGCTGCAAAGAATCCGGTAGAAAGTGTACCGATAACACCCGAAATACCATGAACAGAGAATGCGTAAATCGGATCATCGAGTCCTTTGCTTTCAAGGAAGATTGAAGTCCAGTAAGTAAAGGCACCGGCAACAGCTCCGATTACGATTGCTGCCCATGGTTCAACGAACGCACAGGAAGCAGTGATCGCTACGAGCGCTGCAAGCACGCCGTTACACATTGCACCGATATCTGCTTTCTTCGATAGGATCATTGCTGCAAACAAAGCACCAAGTGCACCGGCTGCTGCTGCCAAGTTCGTTGTTAAAGCAACATAGCCGAAGAACTGACCGTATCCAGAAGTTGCGACACCCGTGGATACCGTGCTTCCGGCATTAAATCCAAACCAGCCGATCCAAAGGATGAATGTACCAAGGAAAACAAAAGGAATGTTGTGAGCCGGGATTGTTTTTGCTTTTCCATCAACAAATTTTCCGATTCTCGGTCCAAGGAGAAGTGTACCGATTAGCGCAGCAGTCGCACCTTGAAGGTGAACGACTGTTGATCCAGCAAAATCCTGCATGCCGAGCGTGCTCAACCAGCCGCCGCCCCATACCCAGTGTCCGACGACTGGATAAATAATGGCAACAAAGACTGTGCCAAAGACAAAGTAAACAGCCAGTTTTGCACGTTCTGCAAAGCCGCCCCATGCAATCGCAAGAGATACAGCGGCAAATGCGAGTTGGAACAAGAAGAAAATAGAATCATAGCCGCTTGGAACACCGCTTAAGAAAAATTTAGAAGTTCCAATGAATGCATTACCATCACCGAAAGCGATGCCGTAACCAACCGCCCAATAAACAATTGAAGAAAGTGCAAGCGTAATAATTTGCTTACCGGTAATATGGCCCGCATTTTTGCTTTGCAGTGATCCTGCTTCAAGAAATGCAAAACCAGCTTGCATAAGGAGAACTAAGATTGCTGCAACCATTACCCATAATGAATCCAAACTAAATGTAATTGCATCTGTTGCTTTCATTAAATGAATGCCCCCTTCTTTATGATGTAGTAATTATAACATACGGTGTCAGTAAATGTTACAACAAAATATTAAAAATATTCCATTATTTTTGAAAGCCCTTACATAAGCTACAATTTTGTCACGATTAAAAAGTCTGCCTTGGATCTGTCCAAATCAGAAGATTTCTTTTTCGGACACTGCTCATTGCTAAATTGTTTTGCATTGTTATAAACTCTCTATAATAATAGAAATGGTAAAACGGTACAATGCGTACTTACTCTGAGGTGGAACTTTATGAAATTAACGAATAAAATGGTTGTCATCACCGGGGCATCCAGCGGACTTGGCAGGGAACTGTCCATTCTGTGTGCCGCCAATGGTGCGCATATCATTATGCTTGCCCGCAGCACAGCAAAATTGAAAACCTTAAAAGATAAAATCGAACAATCAGGCGGCCGTGCGGTTTATGAATCATTAGACATTACTGATGCAAAACAGGTTCATTTAACGTTTCAGGCAATCATGGAAAAATTTAAGCGCATCGATCTGCTGATCAATTGTGCGGGCGTCGGCTATTTTCAGCCGCTTACTGAAATGAATACGGAGGAAATTGATCAAATGATTGCAGTCAATGTACGCGGGCTTATTTATTGCACACATGAGGCTGCTCAAGCGATGGAAGCGCAAAAATGCGGCTCCATCGTTATGATTGCTTCTCAGGCGGGGATTATAACGACACCGAAGTCTGTTGTTTATGGTGCAACGAAGCACGCCGTGATCGGTTTTGCGAACGGCGTACGTATGGAACTTGAAGAAGCGGGTGTTCATGTAACGGTTGTAAATCCTGGACCAATCCGTACACCGTTCATGAACAATGCGGATCCAACGGGTAATTATCGGAAGCGCGTCGACCGATTCATGCTTGATCCGCGCCACACAGCCGAACGTATTTTGCATGCTGTAGGCAAAAATAAACGGACATTAAATCTTCCGTGGTATATGGGGATTGGCTCAAAGGTATATCAATGCGTTCCTGCAGTTTTCGAAAAGGTGTGCGGCCCTTTTTTACGAATGAAGTGAAAAAGCGGCAAGCAGTCGCATATAAATATTTTGCATCGGAAGCAAAAATAGAGTATGATTATATAGTAAGAAAACGCTTACATCATTGCTGTAAGTGCTATATGACGGGAGGAGTCAGAATGCAAACTGAGGCATCCGCAAAAGACATGACCGTTGAAAAGGCGAAATGGATTTATACGAAAATGCAAGAGATCCGTCAATTTGAAACAGCAGTACATGATATTTTTGCGAAAGGTGAAATTCCTGGTTTCGTTCATTTGTACGCCGGCGAAGAAGCGGTAGCGGTCGGCGTGTGTGCGCATCTAACGGATAGCGACAGTATTACAAGCACACACCGCGGTCACGGGCATTGTATTGCAAAAGGCTGTGACTTAGATGGAATGATGGCAGAAATCTATGGACGATCGACAGGTCTGTGCAAAGGGAAAGGCGGTTCCATGCACATTGCCGACGTTTCTAAAGGAATGCTTGGGGCAAACGGCATTGTTGGTGCCGGACTGCCTTTAGCGATTGGTGCTGGACTTACTGCTAAAGTGAAAAAAACGAAGAATGTTGCGGTGTGCTTTTTTGGTGATGGCGCCAGCAATCACGGTACATTCCATGAGGCTGTGAATATGGCTGCTATTTGGAAGCTTCCAGTACTCTTCGTTTGTGAAAATAACGGGTTTGGAGAGGCGTCGACCTTCGACTATGCGGCAGCAGCGGAACGGATTTCGGACTTTGCGAACGTCTATCGAATTGCGGGCGAAACTGTGGATGGAAAAGATTTGTCGGCTGTATATGAAGCCGCAGGCAAAGCAGTGGAACGTGCACGTAATGGGGAAGGGCCGACAATTCTTGAATGCATGACCTATCGCGATTTCGGACATTTCGAAGGCGATACGCAAACGTATAAAGATGCCGACCAGCAAAAAAAAGCGATGACTGAAGATGATGCCATTGTTCGATTTCAAACCTTTGCAAAGGAAAATGATCTGTTGACTGAGGGAGAGATAAAAACGATCGATAACTCCGTAAAAAAAGCGGTGGAACACGCGATAAAATTCAGTGAAGAAAGTCCGTTTCCTGATGATCACGAAGTGACCACCGATGTTTATGTCTCATACTAATCTAATTGGATCAATCTGGAGGTGCTTGCAATGGCAGTAAAGATGAGTTATTCAGATGCAATTAATGATGCGATTCGCTTTGCGATGCGAAAAGATGAAAGCGTTGTCTTGATTGGTGAAGACGTTGCCGGCGGAGCCGAGGTTGATCATCTTCAGGATGAAGGGGCCTGGGGCGGCGTTTTTGGTGTAACAAAGGGAATTGTTGAAGAATTTGGTCGTGACCGTGTGATCGATACACCGATTGCTGAATCCGGTTATATGGGTGCTGCCGTTTCGGCTGCGGTAACCGGTTTGCGTCCGATTTCGGAATTAATGTTTAACGACTTTATCGGTAGCTGTTTGGATGAAGTGATGAATCAGGCAGCCAAGTTCCACTACATGTTTGGCGGCAAAGCAAAGGTTCCGCTGACGATCCGAACAATCGACGGCGCTGGATTCAACGCTGCAGCGCAGCACTCACAAAGCCTTTATGCACTTTTCACTCATATTCCGGGGTTGAAAGTTGTGATCCCTTCAAACCCTTACGACATGAAAGGCCTGCTCCTCAGTGCGATTTTTGATGATGATCCGGTTATTGTTTTTGAAGATAAAACACTTTATGGAATGAAAGGAGAAGTTGGCGAAGGCTTCTATACCCTTCCATTTGGAAAGGCGGAAATCAAACGTTCCGGTAAGGATTTAACCATTGTCGGACTTGGAAAGCAGGTTTATACCGCCTTGAAGGCAGCCGATCAATTGGCGAAAAAAGGTTTTGAAACGGAAGTGATTGATCCAAGAACGTTGTCTCCGCTTGATGAAGACACCATTATTAAATCGGTGCAGAAGACGGGCCGTCTAATTATTGTCGATGAAGCCTATCCGCGCTGCAGTGCGGCTACCGATATCGCGGCAATTGTTGGTGACAAAGCATTCGATTATCTGGATGCACCGATTAAACGGGTAACCGCGC
The DNA here is from genome assembly GCF_000648615.1 of Sporolactobacillus terrae DSM 11697. Lineage (GTDB taxonomy): Bacteria > Bacillota > Bacilli > Bacillales > Sporolactobacillaceae > Sporolactobacillus > Sporolactobacillus terrae. Next base: position 11,044 of record NZ_JFZC01000031.1, read on the forward strand.
CTCATGCTCCGGTTCCATTTTCGCCACCACTCGAAAAGCTGTATATGCCGACACCTGAGAAGATCATCGAAGCATTCCGAGAAATGGTCGGTGAACATGTATTCTCAGCTTTGTAAAATTTTCGAACGATAGGATTGGGAGCATGTGCTGCAAAAGTGTCACATATCCTGACTTTCATCTGAAAGGAGCGAGTGAAAATGGCGGTAGAAATCATCATGCCTAAAATGGGCATGGGTATGGAAGAAGGAACAGTGGTTGAATGGCTGAAACAAAAAGGCGATTCAGTCAAAAAAGGAGAGCCTGTCGTTTCAATTAGTTCAGATAAAATTGAAAAAGATCTTGAAGCACCCGAAGACGGTGTGCTCATTGATATTGAGGCCGAGGCGGATGATATTGTACCTATCGGACATCCTGTGGGCTATATTGGTGCCCCGGGCGAAACCGTTCAAACAAGTCAAGCAAACGCGCCTCAGCCTGCTGAACAAGAAAAGGACGTTCCAGCTGTCGCAACCCCTGTGCCGTCCCCACAAGTGCCGGATGGCGCAACAGAACCGCGGCTGCGCGTATCGCCAGCTGCCCGTCGATTAGCGAAATCAGCAGGGGTTGATTTGGCAACCGTTCAAGGCACTGGCCCGATGGGAAGAATCACAAAAGCGGATGTTGCAGCGGCTCAAATTAAGAAAGAACAAGAACCTGGTGTACAAACGGAGGCTGCCCCAGTAAATACCCCGACACCACCGGCAGCGCAATCCGCAGGGACAGCCAAAAAAGTGACGGGTATGAGGAAAGTCATTTCGGATCGGATGTTTAATAGTCTTCAACAGACCGCGCAGCTCACCTTACAGGCCACTGTTGATGTCACTGATTTGATTGCTTTCCAAAAGAAAGCGCGAGAAGCTTATCCAATCAATGATGAGGTACGGTTAACGATCACCGATTTTATTGCAAAAGCAGCGATCAATGCGTTGCTTGAACACAAATACATGAATAGTCTCTATGAAGGCGATACGATTACAACCTTTGATCATGTACATCTTGGTATTGCGGTTGCACTCGATGAAGGTCTTGTCGTTCCGGTGATTCATGGGGCTGATCAAAAATCATTGAGTACGATTTCACGAGAGATTAGAAAAGCAAGTAAGGCTGCACGCGGCAGCGAATTGAATCAACTCCAGTTGAGCGGTTCAACCTTTACGATAACTTCGTTGGGCACTTACGGTGTCGGTTTCTTTACTCCGGTGATTAATCCTCCGGAAGTAGGGATTCTCGGAGTCGGAACGATCACTCAGCAGCCGGTCTATGTTGATGATGAACTGCAAAAGCGCAGGGTCATGCCGCTCAGCCTCACCTTTGACCACCGTGCCGTTGACGGTGCGCCAGCAGCAGCATTCCTTGCAACGGTAAAAGCAAATTTGCAAGCGCCTTTTAAACTCGTTTTATGAGAAACTTAAGATTAATCAATCAAGAGGGTGTCTCAAAGTTGAAACGGACTTTGAGACACCCTCTTACAGGTATAAATGATGAACCAAGTACGAGGTGCAAGACTCCTGGGGGATCAGCGACGGGATGTGTCATGGTCTGTGCCGCGGTGAATGCCAGCATAAAGGAAACGGAGCAGGTTAATGGGAAACCCCGCATCAAAGTAATTATCCCTATGAAATCGATTTATATTGGATAATAATGTGAAAAGTAGGGTACAATGTGAGCGTAGCATCTATATTTTTTGGAAGAGAAGATAGGGGAATTTTAATGCCAAACTCAAAATACTTTCGTTTTGCCGTATGGGTTCTGATCACTCTAGTAATCTTAATGGTTGGTTCAAAGTTAACCTTTATTTTACAACCGTTAGGGGTGCTGTTTACTTCACTTGCTACACCGCTGATTATTTCGGGACTTCTTTATTATCTGCTCCGTCCACTTGTACGTGGATTGGTTCGTCTAAAAATACCGAAAGTTATCGCCATCCTAATCATTTATTTAGCCGGTATTGGATTGATTACACTTCTTGTTCTCTATTTTGGACCGCTCTTATATAATCAATTTTTGTCATTGATAACAAGTATGCCGGCATTGGTCCAGCAACTGAGTGAACAACTGGTAAACTTTCAGAAGAGCGATACATTTTTTAAATTGCACTTAGATCAAATTCCATACCTTGATTTTGCCAACCGGTTTTCTCGTTCATTATCCACCATTGCGACTTCAATTGGTAATAATGTATTAACGATTATTCAATCGATTACGGGCACGGTATTGATCATTGCGACCATACCATTTATTTTGTTTTACTTTTTAAAAGACAGCGACCGAATGTTCCGGGGATTGATGAAATTTATTCCTGACGAGCATCAAGAAAAAGCGCGTGAAATTTTGACCGATATGGATGCAACGTTGAGCGGATACATACAGGGACAGATGATTGTGCTGCTCTTCGATTTTGTATTTATTTATATATGGTACTTGATTATCGGACTGCATTATTCGCTTGTCCTTGCGCTTGTTATTTTATTTACGAATGTTATTCCGTTTATCGGTTCATTCATTGCGACAATACCTGCTGTTATCGTTGCTTTTATTCAGTCCCCTGTTTTAGCAATCTACGTTATTGTTGGAGTGACCGTTGTTCAGCAGATTGAAGGAGATGTGATTTCACCGCTTGTGATGGGAAGGAAGCTGGACATACATCCGCTGACGATCATTTGTTTGCTGCTCGTTGCCGGAAATTTAGCGGGAATTGTTGGCATGTTGCTTGCTATTCCTGTATACGCAGTCTGCAAAGTGATTATCACGCGGCTTTATAAGCTGTTTCAGTTGCGCAAACAATGAGCTTTGATTGTGCAGAACGCGATGCACTTTGAGTGAACCTCTATGATACACTAAACTAAGGAGGCGGACGCATGGGCTATATTCAGAAATTGCGCGAAATGATTGGGCATCAACCGTTAATCTTGGTTGGTTCCGTCGTTTTAATTGCTGATCATCAGAATCGATTATTATTGCAAAAACGGAACTATCCGAAAGAAAGCTGGGGGCTGCCTGGCGGACTTATGGAGTTGGGGGAATCTGCGGAAGAGACGGCAGTTCGTGAGGTTAAGGAAGAAACCGGCTTGACCGTGAGCGGCCTTAAACTTTTCAATATTTATTCAGGGGTACGCACGCCTGCGGTTGCCGAAAACGGCGATCAATATTATCCGGTAACGATTGCATACAAGGCGCAGTCCTTTGAAGGAAAGTGGCTGATCGATCCGAATGAATCGGAAACGTTCGAATTCCGCAGCAAAGACGAGCTGCCAAGTACCTTATTAAAAAACCAGTTGAAAATTATTGAGGATTATTTCAGTGCTGACGAAAAACAGTAAAAAAGCAATGATCTGTACGTTGGTTACGGATCATTGCTTTTTTCTAATCCTTTTCTGTTAGTCAGTGACAGCCGTTTCAAGAGCGATGTGGATCATCTCGTTAAAGGTCGTCTGTCGTTCTGCCGCTGTAGTGTCCGGTTCATCTGAGAATATATGATCGCTGACGGTGAGAACGGTCAGCGCTTGAACACCGTATTTTGCTGCTAATGTGTAAAGCGCTGATGTTTCCATCTCAACAGCAAGGACGCCGTATTCCCCTAATTTCTTGACGAGTTCCATACTATCGCGGTAGAAGACATCAGCAGAAAGTACATTACCGGCGCGCAGCGGTACACCAAGTTTTTTCCCAACCGTATACGCCTTATGGAGCAGCGAAAAGTCTGCAGTTGGCGCAAAGTTGATTTCTGGAAAGATGCCGCGATTAACCGCTGAATCTGTCGTTGCCGACATTGCGAGAATAACGTCCCGAACATGAATCCCTTTCTGGACACCGCCGCAGGTACCGACGCGGATTAGTTTTTTAACGCCATAATCACGAATCAGCTCGTTAACATAAATAGAAATAGACGGAATACCCATTCCTGTCCCTTGAACAGAGATACGTTTTCCCTTATAGCTCCCTGTAAAACCGAGCATGCCGCGGACGTTATTGTATTGCTTTGCGTCCTTAAGATAGGTTTCCGCAATATATTTTGCACGTAAAGGATCACCGGGAAGCAGAATGCGATCAGCAATCTCACCGGACTTTGCTTCAATATGTATGCTCAAAATGTAGTCCTCCTTAACTGGATCATATCAAATTCATCTTATTCTAACATGTCACGTCAAAAGAAGGAAAATTCATAACTCATAGAGTTCAAGCGGCAAATCATCGGGGTCTCTAAAAAACGTAAAACGTTTCTTTGTAAAGGGATCCACACGAATCGCTTCGGTTGCCACACCTTTTGCGCTCAGCATGTGAACCGACGCCTCGATGTCTTGAACGGCAAATGCTAAATGTCTGAGTCCGGATGCTTCCGGATGGGTGGGACGTTTGGGAGGGTTTGGAAAGGAGAACAGCTCGATTTGAGCGCCGCTGTCGCCGACAGCAAGATCCAATTTATACGAATCGCGTTCCTGCCGATAGGTTTCGTGGATCACCTTCAGTCCTAAAACAGAAACATAAAATTGCTTGGATCGTTCGTAATTCGTACAAATGACGGCACAATGATGAATCGAATGAACAGACATGACAATCAACTCGTTTCATAAATTATTTTGCTATTAGTATAGCAAAAAGTGTTCCATGTGTAGTGAATAAGATAAGATACGATTGACAGTACATCGGAAAATGATGATACTGAACATAGAAACGATGTTACCTGTATTCACTGATTTCAGGCAGTTTTCTTGGGAAAGAAGAGGTGAGTCAGACTTGGGGAAAGACATAGTGCATCACGAAAAAAAGGATCATCATGTTCATCACCACGCGGCAAATCAAAGGGCGCTATTGATCAGTTTTATCATCATAAGCGGGTTTATGATCGTCGAGGCGATTGGCGGCTATGTGAGCGGTAGTTTGGCACTGCTTTCTGATGCGGGACATATGCTCAGTGACGCAATTTCACTCGGTTTAAGCTATACAGCCATCTTAGTTGGCAATCGAGCTTCGGTTAATAATCGTAAAACGTTTGGTTATAAACGGTTTGAAATTCTTGCAGCTTTATTTAATGGTGCTTTATTATTGTTGATCTCGGTTTGGATCGTCGTTGAGGCAATCTCACGGATTAACGCGCCTGTCGAGGTCGCAAGCTTTGAAATGATGGTGATCGCTTGTATCGGGCTTTTGGTCAATCTTGTTGTTGCACGTATCTTGCATGGCGGCTCGGAGGATAATCTTAATGTGCATAGCGCATTCTTACATGTGCTTGGCGACCTGCTTGGGTCGCTCGGCGCGATTGCTGCAGCGGTGCTGATTTTTCTTTTTGGGTGGAATCTTGCAGATCCGATTGCAAGTATTGTTGTTTCACTGATCATTATTAAAAGCAGCTGGAGCATTTTAAGGGATTCGATTAATATCCTGATGGAGGCAAAGCCGGATCATCTTGATATCGAAAAGATACGCCAAGAAATCACAGCAATCGATGGCGTTGATGGAATTCATGATCTGCATATTTGGACGATCACTTCCGAATTTTTGTCGCTCAGCTGTCATTTGACAGCAAAGGATGGTGTGGATCGCGATGAATTACTGCGACACGTGGAAACGCTTCTTTCACATTATCGACTGGATCATTCAACCATTCAGATTGAGAGTGTTCATTTCAATACCTGCCGATCGGATTGTGCCCATCACGGGCATCATTGACCCATGTCGGCATTCGGCTCAAAGTCAGAATATACTAATAGAGCAGGCATAAACCATGCGGACGGCGTAAAGTCGTTCGCATGGTTTGTAAGCAAAGAAAGTTTATGATTTGGGACTGGCTGACGGCGGGGAGCTGAATGCCGTTCTAGCACAAGGTTGATGGAAAAAAGCCGTTTGCAGGGCGGCAATAAAGGAGCTGAGCACTTTTTTCTCCTCGGCGGCTCATGATAAAGTAGAGTTATCCATAAAAAAAGGGAGGTATTGCTGATGAGTAGAGATGCATTGCTTATCATTGATATGAGTAATGATTTTGTCCATGATCAAGGAGGGCTGAGTGCTGGAAAACCGGCTCAAAAAATTGTCCCTTTTATCGTCAAACTTGCCGATCAATTCAACGAAACGGGAAAGCCGATTTTCTTTTGCATGGATGCGCATGAAGCCAACGATGCTCATTTTAATCTCTGGCCGGTCCACAATGTGAAAGGAACGTGGGGGGCACATCTCTATGGCTCTCTTGGCGAATGGTATGTCACTCATAAGCAGCAACAAAAGGTTCACTTTATACCGAAGCCTGAATATGACGCCTTCATCCGCACCAATCTCGATCAACTGCTGAAGCAATATGAAGTTGATACCGTTCAATTGGTTGGTGTCTGCACGGATATTTGTGATTTTCTGACTGCGTACGGTGCTTATTCAAGAGGTTATGCGACAATTGCATACAATAAAGGTATGGCAACGTTTACAGATCAGCATGAACGATTTCTTGAGCACATGCATGCAATTTTTAAAACGACAATCATTGACTAAAACGGAGGCTCATCACGTGACAAAAAGATGTGAGGACGTTAAACAGCGCTGTGCATGGGTAAGCGCAGATCCCGATTATGTTGCCTACCATGATTTTGAATGGGGGCGTCCCAAGTATGATTCTCAGGAATTGTTTGAACTGCTTTGTCTTGAAGGCATGCAGGCAGGATTAAGCTGGATTACGATATTGAAACGACGCAGCAGTTTCAGAGAGGCCTTTGACCACTTCGATCCGAAACGGATGTCCGCGTATTCGGAGCAAAAAATCGAACATTTGATGAAGAATAAGGGCATCATTCGCAACCGCTTGAAAATTAAAGCAATGATTACGAATGCGCAAATGTATCTAGCACTTGAAAAACAACAGTCATTCAGTGATTTTCTATGGTCCTTCACCGGAGGTACACCGATCATACATCATTACAAAGAAGCAGAAGCGATCCCGGCATCGAGCAAGGCATCACTTCTGATGAGCAAAGCGCTGAAACAGCGAGGATTTAAATTTGTGGGTGAAACCATTTGTTATGCATTCATGCAAGCATCAGGTATGGTGAATGATCATGAAACCGGCTGCTTCTGCTACAGCCAATGTCTTACCACGCAAGATAAAGCGAATTAATTAAAATTTTGGATTTTAGGACGCAAAGCACGCTTGCAATGAGCAGAAACGATACGACGCTGAGTGTCATCATTGCTGAGATACCGCAACAGCTTCAGAGAACTAGCCAGTAAATAAATAGCCGACAGGAATAACCAGAGGGAATGGTTTGTGACCATAAATTTGTATTAAGTATTTTGCGGATTGTGGTAAAATTAGCATGACATTAAGCTGGGCGGTCAAGCGCTGAATGAGAATAAGGATGTGTTGTTATGGATGGCTTAACTGAGACAAAGAAGCGTTCAAAGGAAATTTTCAAGGGACGAATTGTGCATTTATTTTTGGATGAGGTGGAGCTGCCTAATGGCAAATCGTCCACGCGTGAAGTTGTGAAGCACCCGGGGGCCGTAGCGATTATCGCAGTGAATAAGGAAGGCAAACTGCTTCTTGTTCGCCAATACCGCTATCCGCTGGATCAAGTGATCTATGAAATACCAGCAGGCAAACTGGAACCTCATGAAGATCCCGATGACTCCGCAATGCGCGAGTTGGAAGAAGAAACCGGCTATCGCTGTAAAAAGATGGAAAAGGTTGCTTCGTTTTATTCATCACCCGGTTTTTCTGATGAACTGCTTCATGTTTACTTCACCGATACACTGATCGAAGGCAAACAACATTTGGATCCCGATGAATTTCTTGAGTTAAGCTCCGCAACGGTTGCGGAAGCAGAAAAAATGGTTGCCGAGCATCAAATCTATGATGCAAAGTCGGTATATGCAGTGCAATTCTTGAAATTGCGTGCGTTACAAGCAAAAAAATGAAAGAATGCGTGAATCTCTCGCAGTGAGCATAGATTTCTTTCTATCTCATAGAATAGGATTATAGATTTTAGATGTTCGAATCCTGTCGGGAGGTTACGCACATGTTCTCACAGCGGATCAAAATTGCGTTGAAGCAGCACATCAGCGATTATCTTTCTCTTTATACTTTTGTCACCGGACTTATCCTCATGGGAATTATTTTCGGTGCAATCGTTGTAAACTGTCTGTCCTATGAATCAAAAAGCAATTTGCTGCATTATTTACAACAATTTTTCGGTGAATTGGCACAGCATCAGATCGCTGGACCTCAAGCTTTATTTAAAGAGAGCTTTCTGCATCATTTTCAATTGATCCTATTAATCTGGGTGCTTGGTCTTTCTATAATCGGTCTTCCGATTATATTCTTACTGGTTTTCATTAAAGGGATGTTTCTTGGCTTTACGGTCGGCTTTTTGATCAGCCAGATGGGATCAAAAGGATTGATGGCTGTTCTCGTCAGCATTTTCCCTCAGAACTTGATCATTCTGCCGAATTTTTTATTTATCGCCGTACTTTCCGTTGCCTTTTCATTGAAAATGATCCGACAATTATTAATGAGGACACGAAAGCACCCGCTTTTACCGCAATTTATCAATTATGCAATCGTATTAGCAGCTGTATGCTTCGTTGCGGTAATCGCTTCAGGGTATGAATCTTATCTGTCTCCTGCGCTGATCCGTATTTTCATCTCATGAGCAGAGAACCGCTTCTTTTTTTAAAATAAAATAATTATAACTTGAAAATAATTATCTCTAATTGACACTGTTATCAATAAGGATTATAATTTTTTGTGAAAACAAATGATCTTATTGATAATAGAAGCCTTTTTTGAACAATCCTAATGATTGAGAAAAGGATGGTTTGGTTCGGAGAAGCAGCTCAATTGTTTGTGGGTCATTGGTGCGTAAAGGGGGCGCTTTTGTGGAAGGCAGGATTAACCGGATTAAAAAACAGCTCCATGGACAGAAGTATAAGCTGACGCCACAACGAGAAGCGACTGTTAGAGTCTTGCTGGAGAACGAGCAAGATCACCTGAGTGCTGAAGATGTCTACCTGCTCGTTAAAGAGAAAGCACCAGAAATCGGACTGGCGACCGTTTATCGAACCCTTGAATTGTTAACAGAACTTAAAATTGTAGACAAAATTAACTTCGGCGACGGAGTGGCACGATACGACCTTCGCCGCGAGGGGGCAAGCCACTTTCACCACCATTTGGTCTGCGTTGAATGTGGTTCAGTTGATGAAATTCAGGAAGATTTACTGAGTGAAGTCGAAAAGGTTGTTGAACGTAAGTGGCATTTTAAAGTGAAGGATCATCGTCTGACCTTTCACGGCATCTGTCATCGATGCTTGGAAAAGCACGAAGAAGAAAGTCGATTAAATAAAGAAAAACCGTATCTTCAGGAGACAGAGAAAGTATAACTGTTCCTGTTTTCAAGCAGCCTGAGTGAATCAGACTGTTTTTTCATATCTTTCCTTTCGACAACCAATCGATAGGAGAGCGTCAACCTCAACAGAAAAGGTATGCCTTTTTCGCAATATTCTCCGCTCTGTTTCATAGGATGAACTAAAATCCATTTGATGGAGCGGAGATGAATGAATTGAAGCTATTCTTTCGTATCAGTGCTGAACTGATTAAGGTTATTTTTCTCTTTATACTTTTTACAGCACTTTTTTATTATGGACTTTCCGGAATGGACAACGTTCAAGACTACCTGCACCGTTATGATGAACCGGATTCAGAGGCTGTTAAAGTGACACGGACAATAGACGTCGGGCTTCACAAAGCAAACAGGAACGATCAAGGCGGACCACGTCCACTTTCACGCTTTTTTGAATTTATAAGAGATGGAGAATAAGCGAATTGAAAAACAGTTTGGATAATTTCTTGATACAACTTGCTGATGAACGCGGTTTATCAGAAAATACAATTGATGCTTATCGAGGCGACTTGTCTCAGTATCTCGAATTCTTAGAGCGATCGAACTGCAGGCAATGGCGCGATGTAACCCGTGTGATGGTGATGAACTACCTTTATGCTTTAAAAGATCGGGGACTGGCTCCAGCGACGCTTGCTCGAAAGGCCGCAGCAGTACGTGGACTGCACCGTTACCTGCTCAGAAGCCAGCAAACGGAAAATGATCCTGCCTATACGCTCAATCATTTGACGAAAGGCTCTGAAAAGTTGCCTCCGGCTGTGTTGTCACTGGATCAAATCGAACAGCTTCTTTCCGCACCGGATCAAACATCGCCAACAGGAAAACGTGATCATGCCATGCTTGAAGTGCTCTATGCAACAGGGATGCGTGTTTCCGAATGTATTAAGTTAAATCGCGAGCATGTCAATCTAGAGATGGAATTTGTCCGTTGCAGCGGAAGTCGCAATCATGAACGAGTGCTTCCGCTTAATGCGCAGTCTGTGCAGGCATTGCGGGAATACATAGATGACCGAGACCAAGATCCGGCTAAAGAAGCACCGGATCGGCCACTTTTTCTAAATCGATTGAATAAAAGGCTGTCTCGGCAAGGGGTTTGGAAGATCATGAAATATTATGCCGTACAAGCAGGGATTAAAGATAAATTTTCGCCGGAAACGATCCGCCAGTCTCTCACCGCACATTTATTCGCAAATGGAGCACCGATCGAATTTGTCGATGAATTGATGGGACGAGCACCACATGCAGCGGCACTGCGGTTTCCGCGCTCGCGTCGGCAGCCGCTAAAAAAAATCTACATGGCGTACCATCCACGTGCAAAAAAATAAAATGAATGATTCAAGACAGGAGCGATTTTATGAAAACAATCGAAGAAGTGATAATGAAGGTTAGAGAAGCAACCGCTTACAAACCCACGATCGGGTTAATTCTTGGATCAGGGCTTGGTGATTTGGCTGATCAATTGCATCAGGCGGTACGCATTCCCTACCGTTCTCTGCCTCATTTTCCGGAATCAACGGTAAAAGGGCATAAAGGACAATTTGTCATTGGCGAACTTGAGGACAAAATTGTCGTAGCGATGCAAGGGCGTTATCATCACTATGAAGGCTATTCCCTGGCACAAGTGGCTTTCCCTGTATACGTCATGAAGGCAATGGGCGTGAAACAATTAATTGTTACCAATGCATGCGGCGGCATCAACACTGAATTTAATCCAGGAGATCTGATGTTGATTACCGATCATATTAACATGCTTGGTGACAGCCCGCTCATAGGCGCAAATGATGAAGCGTTGGGGCCTCGCTTTCCGGACATGTCCCATGCCTATAGTCCGCGGTTGATCCAAACAGCCAAGGAACTGGCAGAACAGCGCAACATCGAGGTTAGGGAGGGCGTATATCTGGCTACTCATGGGCCTCAATATGAAACGCCTGCAGAAATTCGCATGATGCGCGTTATGGGGGCGGATGCGGTCGGCATGTCTACGGTTCCTGAGGTGATTGCTGCCAGTCATCTTGGCCTGGAGGTTCTCGGTATCTCTTGTATTACCAATATGGCTTGCGGAATTTTGGATCAGCCACTGTCTCATAAAGAAGTTATTGAGACGGCAGATCGCGTAAGAAATGACTTTACTGCACTGATTCAGTCGCTCATCCGTTCAATATAACCTTTTCATTTTTTATAGGGCATTTCAACGTTCGCTTGCGCCGTTGAGATGCCCTTTTTATTAAGCTAAGATTTTGCCCCGTCTTCAAACCCATAGACCCATGTCTTGGCAGAGAATCAAGCGGAGGTGCTCTGGCGCCCGCGGCAAGCGAGTAACCGAAGCGACGATTCAGCACCGAAAAGACACGAGCCCATCAAACATGGTTGGAGATTAGGGACCTGGCGCTTTTTGCCCGGTTTTTCTTACTTAAAAACGCAGAGATGAGCATTTTCCTAAGGTGGTCGGCGCATCCAACTGCCGTTCCTCACCACCAGTGTCTATCAACCTGACAACGGTTGCGTGATTCTAAAGAAATCATTGAAGAAATCTCATATTTTTTCTCTCCATATCCGGTATAAAAGCAGTGGGTATGGACAAAATGTTATGGAGCATATTGAGGGGGTTTTTTGATGAAGGTATTTTCTGTTTGGATAATCTGTGCCTCACTTCTTTTTGCCTCTTTTGTTCCTGCAGGATCGGCTTTTGCCGAACAAAAGAATAAGGCCGATCAGGAGAATGGTAAACTGAAATCAGCAATTGTTATGGAGCAGGAAACAGGGAAGGTATTCTTTGCAAACAATGAAAATAAAAAGCTTCCACCGGCGAGTATGACCAAGGTGATGACACTGCTGCTCATTTTTAAAGCACTGAAAAGTCACCAGCTTACCTTGAAAGATAAAGTCAATGTGAGTGAGCACGCGGCATCAATGGGCGGTTCTCAGGTGTTCCTTGAACCCGGTGAATCGATGACGGTAGATGAAATGCTCAAAGCAATTTGTATCGCTTCGGCAAACGATGCTTCTGTCGCGATGGCAGAGCATATTGCCGGGTCAGAAAAGGCATTTGTTGAAAAAATGAATCATGAAGCAAAACGCTTGGGGATGAATAACACCCATTTTGTCAATCCAACAGGTCTTCCGGTAGCCAATCATTATACGACAGCGCATGATATGGCGATTATGGCGCGCGCGCTTATAAAGTTCCCAGAAGTTCTTCACTATACTTCAAAATATGAAGATTACTTGCGTGAGAATACGGATAAGAAATTTTGGTTGGTCAATACAAATAAATTGATTAAAACCTATCCAGGCGCAGATGGATTAAAGACCGGCTTTACAAACAATGCAAAATATTGTTTAACGGCAACCGCGCAAAGAAATGGGATGCGCGTTGTGGCGGTCGTAATGGGAGCGCCGTCCCCTAAAGAGCGCAACAAGGAGATTGCCGCTCTCATGGATAATGCTTTTGCAAACTATTCAACGAAACTGCTTCTAAAAAAACATAAACCAGTAGCGATGGCAAAAGTGAATAAAGGGGATCAAGCCCAAGTTCCAATTGTCACACAGCAGCCCACCGTACTGCTCCTAAAAAAAGGTGAGCGTACGAAAGGAATCAAAAAAACCATCAAGATGAACAAGGCGCTTAAGGCGCCAATAAAGTCAGGGACGGTTGTCGGTCAATACATTGTGATGAAAAAGGGAAAAGTCCTATCAAAAACACCGCTTATTGTTAAGCATCAGGTCAAGCGCGCGACATGGTGGCAGTTATTTAAGCGGAGTGCTGGATCTATTTTAACCCACTAAGGTTCTAGGAAAGGAACGTGCTATTTTGGCATGTTCATGATGGTTTTGACGAAAAGGCACTAGTTCTGTCGGCAGGCAGGAGTATGCGAGAAGAAGAGAGAACTGAATATATAAATAAATGGGTCGTCCGTTCGTTGGACGGTTCATGGAGGGAGGAGCAGCATTGAGTCTGAAAACCGAGTTAGAAGTGAAGTATGGGGTGCTGTGTATCCGGCTTGAAGGTGAGCTTGATCATCATACTGCTGATGAATTGAGGGAAAAGGTCAACCGTGTTATGGATGAGCAAATGGTGCAGCATATCTTGTTAAATCTAGGAAATCTCACATTTATGGATAGTTCAGGTCTAGGCGTTATTCTTGGACGATACAAACGTATTTCAGGACTTGGCGGAGAAATGGTTGTCTGCTCGATTTCACCAGCCGTGCGCCGGCTTTTCGAACTAAGCGGTATGTTTAAAATTCTCCGACTTGAAACTGATGAAGACTATGCACTTCACACTCTGGGGGTGGCCTGAATGAGAAACAAGATGTCGCTAACCTTTTCGGCTGTCAGTGAGAATGAGTCTTTTGCACGTGTCACCGTTGCGGCATTCGTCGCGCAGCTCGATCCAACGCTTGATGAACTAACGGAGATTAAAACCGTGATCTCTGAAGCAGTTACGAATTGTATCATTCATGGTTATGGAAACAGCGGTGTTGGTGATGTTACGATAAAAGCCGTTCTTGAGGACGGCAATGTGACGGTATCGGTGCATGATGACGGTGTTGGGATTAACGATGTAGAGAAGGCGAAACAGCCGCTCTACACGACAAAGCCTGAATTGGAACGCTCAGGAATGGGCTTTACAATTATGGAAAACTTTATGGATCATGTCACGGTTGAGACTGAGGAAGGCAAAGGAACCACGATCATCATGACCAAGGAAATTGCCCAAAATCGAGCGGTATGCAAATAGGGAGACATGCAAATGGAGCTTGATCGAAAAACGGCATCTAAGGAACCGTTGCTTGATGATGGTGAAGTGAAGAAGCTGATTAAACAAAGTCAGGCGGGAGATCATGATGCACGCGACCGGCTGGTTCAGAAGAATATGAGGCTGGTCTGGTCGGTTGTTCAGCGTTTTATCAACCGCGGTTATGAGCCAGATGATCTGTTTCAGATCGGCTGTATTGGTTTGCTGAAGTCGGTTGATAAATTCGATCTTTCTTATGACGTTCGTTTTTCTACTTACGCGGTACCGATGATCATCGGAGAAATTCAGCGTTTTATTCGTGATGATGGGGCCGTTAAAGTCAGCCGGTCTTTAAAGGAAACCGGAATCAAGGTGCGAAAAAAGAAGGACGAGTTATCGAAACGATTCGGGAGAAATCCAACAATTAGCGAATTAGCTGAGGCATTGGAACTGTCTCCCGAAGATGTGGTGCTTTCTCAAGAAGCAATCCGTGCTCCGTCATCAATCCATGAAACGGTTTTCGAAAACGATGGAGATCCAATTACCATTCTGGATCAGATTTCAGACACGGAGAGCGGAAAATGGTTTGATCAAATGATCGTCCGGGAAGCTGTCGAACAATTGAATGAGCGTGAGAAACTGATCGTGTATCTTCGTTATTTTAAAGATCAGACACAAACAGAGGTTGCGCAGCGACTTGGTATCTCGCAGGTTCAAGTCTCACGTCTTGAAAAAAAAATACTCGAAGAAATCAAAAGCCAGATGGCCGAATAACGGTTATCCGGCTTTTTTCGTTTTTCACTTTGCCACGCCGTTTAACTTCTCCAATCCACGAATTCTCACACTTGAGCATAATTTAAACCACTTGGCAGATACTAAGAATCAGTACGATTCGGAAGGGAGTATCTGCTTATGCTTAATGATCCCAAAAATTATAAAGAAAACGTCAAAGCGTATCAGCCGAAGGTGCCTTACTTTATGAATTGTTTCAAAGCATTTTTGGTTGGCGGCTTCATCTGTTTGATTGGTCAAGGTGTGCAAACATTTTATATGCATGTCTTTCATTTTTCAAAACAAGCTGCAGGAAATCCTACGGTAGCCACGCTGATTCTGGCTTCAGCACTGCTGACTGGCTTTGGTATATACGACAAGATTGCTAATTTTGCTGGAGCGGGAACCATTGTTCCGGTGACTGGATTTGCAAATTCGATTACAAGCAGTGCGCTGGAACATAAAAATGAGGGTATCGTTCTTGGAATAGCAACGAACTTGTTTCAACTGGCCGGTGAAGTCATTGTGTTCGGGGTTGTGTCTGCAGCAGTATTAGGCATAATTCGTCTGTTTATTGAACATTTATTCTGAGGAGGCGTGAGCGCTTGAGTAAAGTTAGAAAGCAAACTTGGCGATTCGATCAACCGATTTATTTGGGAGCGACGGGTACGGTCGTAGGGCCTCTAGAAGCGAGGGGGCCATTATCCGCAAGTTTTGATAAATGTTATGAACATCTTAATTGCGGCCAAAAATCGTGGACAGAAGCCGAACGTGCTTTACTCCGACGATCGATCTCGTTTTGTTTGGCAAAAGCCGGAAAAGCAGAGGGAGACATCGATCTTTTTCTCGCAGGCGACTTAATGGATCAAACCGTGACGTCAAATTTCATTGCCCGAGAGAGCCGAATTCCGTTTCTCGGCATGTTTGGTGCCTGTTCAACCTCAATGGAAACATTGGCAACCGGAGCAATGCTGGTTGACAGTGGCTTTGCGGACAACGTGCTCTGTGCCGTCAGCAGCCATAATGCAACCGCCGAAAGGCAATTTCGCTATCCAACGGAATACGGTGGCCCGACAAAACTGACCCAAACGTTTACAGTGACGGGAGCGGGCGCTGCGCTGCTAACCAAAGAACCTGGAAAAGTGAAAGTTAAGGAAGCAACGATTGGAAGAGTCATCGACTGGGGAATTAATGATGCGGCTAATTTGGGAACGGCGATGGCTCCTGCTGCAGCGGATACAATATGGACCCATTTTCAGGATACAGGCAGAACACCTGACGATTATGATCTCGTTGTTACCGGTGACCTATCAGCTGTTGGTTCGCCGATTTTAGATGAGATTCTTTTAGAAAAGGGTCTAGATATCAGTTCCGTTCACCAGGATTGTGGAACGATGATTTATACGTCTGATCAACCGGTAAGTGCAGGAGGAAGCGGCTGCGCCTGTTCCGCAGTCGTGACCTATGGTTATTTATTCAACAGATTGGCGGAGGGTTCATTGAAGCGCGTTTTAGTGGTCGCGACCGGGGCGCTGCTTAATAGTTCGACCCCGAAGGAGAAAGATACCATCCCGTGTATCGCACATGCCGTGCTTTTGGAATCAGCTAAGGAGGGTTAAAAATGATCTTTATCTATGCTTTTCTCGTCGGTGGGGGAATTTGTGTTGTCGGACAATTGCTTATGGATGTGTTCAAATTGACGCCTGCACATGTTGTTGCCAGCTTTGTGGTTTTAGGTGCGGCTTTGGATGTCTTTGGTATCTACGATCATCTTATTGAGTTCGCTGGGGCCGGTGCGACCGTTCCAATAACAAGTTTCGGTCATTCTTTGCTTCACGGCGCGATGGCGGAAGGCCATGAGCACGGTTATCTAGGTATTGCAATGGGCATTTTTAAATTGACTTCAGCAGGGATTACTTCTGCAATTCTCTTCGGATTTATTGTTGCTCTGATTTTTAAACCGAAGGGATGAGTCTGTGCTGGATGGAGGATTCAGGAGAATGGAAAAACAAGCAGCCAAACCAATAAGCAAAGCAATCACAGATAATGCGGATCAAATGCAGCAGATTCTTGACATCGGTCCCCATAATTTTGATGTAGGGATGCGTGAAATCAGGATACTTGGCAGAGATTGCCGAATATACTATACCAACAGTCTGGTGGACTCGAGCATCCTTGTCGTTATGATGCGGGAATTCATGCGTTTTCCGAATAAAAATGAGAAAAATGTAAATGTATTTGAAGAGATCAAACAGCATTTAGTACATCAGCAGGTTGAAGAAGTCACAACACTTAATGACTCGATCGATAAAATGCTGACAGGGCGCATCGTTATTTTTATTGATGGCGAATCAACAGGCTTGTGCATTGATCTTCGGCACTATCCAGGACGAACGCCGCAAGAACCGGATGTAGAAAAAGTTGTGCGCGGTTCTAAGGATGGATTTACAGAAAATATTATTGAAAATTCAGGTCTAATTCGAAGGCGTATCCGTGATCCTCGCTTTCGTTGTGAAATTTCACAGATCGGTGTCCGTTCAAAAACGGATGTCTGCATTTGTTTCTTGAAGGATGTGGCCAATCCAGGATTAATCAAAACAATTCGCAAAGAATTAAAAGCGATTGATGTTGATGGAATCCCGATGGCTGATAATGCTATTGAAGAATTTATCTTAAAGCAGGGATGGAACCCTTTCCCGCTTGTCCGCTATACGGGACGACCGGATGTCGCGGCTGCTCATCTTCTTGAAGGGCATGTCGTCCTTGTTTCGGATACATCGCCAAGTGTCATGATTTTGCCGACAACGCTTTTTCACCATGTTCAGCACGCGGAGGAATACCGACAAGTCACCGCTTCAGGAGCGCTGCTGCGCTGGTTTCGTTTTATGGCGATTCTTGCTTCCATTTTTCTTGTGCCATTATGGCTGCTTCTTGTAACGAATCATCTGTTGCCGGATTTTCTTAATTTCATTGGGCCGAATGATAAGGATTATAATATTCCCTTGATCCTTCAGATTCTGATTGCAGAAGTGGGGATTGAAACGCTTCGACTTGCCGCGATTCACACGCCTACTGCACTGTCGACAGCACTCGGACTTATTGCAGCGGTTTTGATTGGGCAGATTGCAATTGAAGCAGGGATATTTGTTCCCGAAGTCATTTTGTATACGTCGGCAGCCTCCATCGGCGGTTTTGCGACCCCAAGTTACGAGCTTCAGTTAGCAAACAAAATGGTAAGAATCCTATTAATCTTGGCGGTTGGTTTATTTCATGTCCCTGGATTTATGTTTGCTTCAACCTTATTCATCATTTACTTGGCGCAGGTTCGCAATATGAATACCCCATATCTGTGGCCGTTCATCCCGTTTAATCCAACCGGTCTCTTTAATATCGTCATTCGCCGTGCTTTGCCAACTTCGGTTATCCGTCCGAGCATTGTACGTCCTGTGGATAAATACCGCCAGCCTGCGAAAAGCAAGACGAAGTAAACCTTGTCTTGAGCAGTTAATCATGATAAACTATCACTAAAATTTTGTACGTATTTTTCAAGAGATCAGGCGGGGAAAAGGGTGCGCTTTTTACATACGGTAGCGGACGCTTTGTCTAGAATGGGGAGGATTGCCGTGTTCGGCACACAGGAAATTAATCGCGACGGCCACCTTTACATTGGCGGTATTGATACGAAAGATTTGGCAAGAGAGTTTGGTACGCCGCTGTATGTTTATGATACAGCGTTAATTAAAGACAAAATTAATCAATTTAAAAAGGCGTTTGATAAACACGAAGGGATTACCTGGCAAATTGCTTATGCAAGCAAGGCTTTTTCCACTCTTGCTATGATCCAATTGGTGAATGAACAGGGCTTGTCGCTTGACGTTGTCTCCGGAGGCGAATTGTTTACGGCTCTCAAAGCAGGAATGGATCCTAAACGGATTCATTTTCATGGGAACAATAAGTCTGAGTCAGAACTTGCGATGGCCTTGGATGCACGAATCGGAGCCGTTATTGTCGATAATCGCGATGAGCTGGAGCTACTTGAACGCATGTGCGCCGAGCGCGATCAACAAATAGCTATTTTGCTTCGTGTGACGCCGGGCATTGAGGCGCATACTCATGAATTTATCATGACCGGCCAAGACGATTCGAAATTTGGATTCAACTTGGCCAATGGAATGGCGCAGCAGGCTGTGCAGCAAGCGCTGCAAGCAGCACATCTTCAATTAATCGGTATCCATGCCCATATCGGTTCTCAGATTTTCGAAACGGATGGCTTCACTGGTGCCATTCGTGTCATGCTCAAGCACGTGAATAAGTGGACACGAGAATTGGGTTTTGCACTTAACGTGCTAAATGTCGGTGGCGGCTTCGGAATTTGCTACACAGAAAAGGATCGTCCGCTGCCCATTACTTCCTACATTGATGCCATTGTTGAAACAGCAGAAGAGGAGTGTGCGCGTTATCGATTACCACTGCCTGCACTTTGGATTGAACCGGGACGTTCGATTGTCGGAGAAGCAGGAACATCGCTGTATACCGTCGGGGCTGCGAAAACGATCCCGGGTATACGCAATTATTTGTCTGTTGACGGCGGGATGGCCGATAATATTCGTCCGTCGCTTTATCAAGCAGAGTATCAAGCGATTTGCGCAAATCGGGCGCTTGAACCGAAAACAAACAAGGTTGCGATTGCCGGAAAGTGTTGTGAGTCCGGCGATATTCTAATTAAAGAACTCATGCTTCCTGAAACTTGCAGCACCGGTGACTTACTTGCCGTGTTTTCAACAGGCGCATATGGCTATTCAATGGCCAGTCACTACAATCGCATTGCTAATCCTGCCGTTGTGTTTGTTGAAAACGGTGAAGCAGCACTCGTAGTCAGACGTGAAAGCTACGAAGATTTGATTCGTTACGATGTACCGTTAAAGAACCTTTCTCCAAATATTTAATGAACAGATGCGCTTTATCACGAGTTAAACTCGGAAGGTTCAAACGTCCATTTTATCGTTACATCAGGTGAAAAGATGCACAGCCTGATTGTTTTGGGTATAATATAAATCGTGTGCTTGGTTTCTTAGCAATGAAAAGATTATGTTATCTCATAGTTATGAGGGGTTCAACATGCTGATTCGCTATAAAAAGAGTTACGAGAAGATAGCCATGGGTCTGCTGTCTTTTATCCCGTCTGAAAAAGAGATAAAGCTGCTTTTGCAAACCGTACAAAAGTACGAAGAGGACGAAAGCTGGCAGCTGTTTTTATGGAAAGATGATGAAGATATACTGGGTGTGGTCGGGGTTCACTTGACTTCGGAGCACGAAGCGGTAATCGAGCATATTAGTGTCAATCCTTCCTACCGAGCGGAAGGGGTCGGCAAGCAGATGATTTTGGCATTGAGGCAGTTTATTGGCGAGCATGTTCATCTGGCTCCGTCTCAAGCCATTAAGTCCTACTTCAACAAATGTTTTCAAGAAGGTGAGGAAAAAGAAACCAATTCCTGATATGGTTTCTTTTTTTTGCTCGTCCGTAGGATCAAACGATTCATCACTTAAGATCAGGAAATGCTGGAAAAAAAGATGAAATCAGGGGGATAAAGCTTGGAATACAAAGTGAAAATCGATGCTTTTGAAGGTCCTCTTGATTTACTTCTGCATCTGATAAAAAAACTGGAAATTGATATTTATGATATACCGGTTGCTGAAATCACCGACCAATATTTAGATTTTATTCACCATATGCAAAAGCTTGAATTGAATATTGCCAGCGAATATCTGCTTATGGCAGCAACACTTATTGCGATGAAGAGCAAAATGCTCTTACCAAAAACAGAGCTTCAATCCGTGAATGATGATGACAGCTATGAAGATCCAGAGATGACGCGTGAAGCATTGATGCAGCAGCTGCTTGATTACCGTCAATATAAAGAAGCGGCTGAAGCGCTAAAGGAAAATGAGCAGGGTCGAATGCAGCTTTACTCAAAACCGCCGTCGGATTTGACTGCGTACGAGAACAATGATCTGACGTCTATTCCAGTTTCCGGAAGAGCAACGGTTCATGACATGTTGCATGCATTCAGGCGGCTTATGTTAAAGAATAAATTGGAAAAACCATTAAATACAAAAATTGATCGTCAAGTTTTACCGATTGGACAGCAGATGAATTTGGTGATGAACAAGTTAGTGTCCGCCAAGCATCCCTTATCTTTTCAGTCACTTTTCTCCTATCCGGATCGGACACATCTCATTGTGACGTTTCTTGCCCTGCTGGAACTAATGAAACTGAATGCGATTCACTGCATGCAGAATGAAAATTTTGATGATATCATGATCAATCTTGGAGAAGGAGCAGATGATTTTGAAACGGGAGAAAATTCATTCGATTATTGAGGGACTACTCTATATAACAGGAGAAGACGGCGTACAAGTCGAACAAATACATAGGGTGCTTCCAGAATGTACGAGAGATGAAATTAGTGACATTGTAGAGCGGATGAAAGAAAATTATCAAACAAATGAATCAAGCGGATTAATGATTACGGATCTTCCTAATGGCTACCGTCTGACAACCAAACCGTTCATGAAAGACTATGCGAAACAATTTGCAGCTATTCCAAAAACAGCGCCGCTGTCTCAGGCAGCTTTGGAGACGGTAGCTATTATTGCATACAAGCAACCGGTTTCGCGTATCGATATAGAAGAAATTCGTGGCGTAAAGTCTGAACGAGCACTTCAAACGCTCGTTGTGAAGGGACTCATTAAAGAAGTTGGACGCGCTGAAGGAAGCGGTCGAGCAATCTTATATGGTGTTACCCCTTTATTTCTCGACTATTTTGGACTCCATGACTTAAGTGAACTTCCTCCGCTTGCCGAAATGATGAAGCAACAGAATGAACAAGTTGATACCTATGATCTATTCTATGACCAGTACAAAGAAACCGTAAAAGACCTGTAATCATTCTTGTTTTCACTGATTCAAACTTGAGCCAAGTACAGCACCTTGTCGTATAAGCTGCAGCAGCAGCTAACAGGAGGAGATTTCCGTGTTTGAACAGCTAAAAAACTACTGGAAAAATTTTGCTGAAGAATATCGTCAGCAGGTGATTGCTTTCGGTCTAAGTATGCCCCTTTTTATCGCGATACCGGCACTGCTTACCGTATTGATGGTGCATGGCGCTTTCCTCACCAAAGTGTTTCTTTTTTTGATTTTACTGGCTTTTTTTGCTGTTTTTGTCCTAATCCCAATCATACTCCTTATGAGTGCATCCTTTGGGTCAAAGCGATTTCAACTTTATTGGATCATCGTTCAAACAGTCTTTTTCGTCTTTTGGATCATTCTGTTTCAAATCGCTCATTTCTATTTCTGACAGGATAAGAAAGTGTAGGATTTTGCCCCGTCTTCAAACCAATAGACGAATGTCTTGATCGAGAATCAAACCGGAGGTACTCTGGCGCCTGCGGGATCGCGCTTAGTTGATGCGTGCCAACGAGACCCCGCAGATTTCTGTTTGTCTGAGGAGGCTCGCGGTGCGCCCGCGTCAAGCGAGCAACCGGAGCGGTGATTCAGCACGGATAAGACACGAGTCCATCACACATGGTTGGAAATTAAGGACCGGGCGTATTTTGCCCGGTATTTCTTTTGGAAATCCATTCATATTCTGCTTGTCCTCGCATACCGTTCTTATAAAGGGTGTCCAAACAGTCCGGGTACAAGTACCTCACATGTCGTGAATCATCTTATCAGCTCCTATGAAAATGATGATCCCGGATATACTTTACCCTAAACGTGTCTGCTAAAGATTAGGACAGGGGATGGAATCTGTGGGAGTCATGCTAAAAAGAGCGTTCCTGTTTTTTCTGTGTTTCAGCATAGTTTTTTCAATTTTTCCACGAACTTCAAAGGCTTCGGCAATGCATGTTTCTGCGCAATCCGCTGTACTGATGGATCAGTCGTCCGGACGCGTATTATTTCAACAAAATAGTAAGGAGAAATTGCCCATTGCCAGCATTACGAAGGTCATGACTGCCATTCTAGCGATTGAGTCAGGTAAAATGAACAGAACTTTTACTACCAGTCAGGAAGCGTTGCGCACCGAAGGATCGTCGATTTACTTAA
Source organism: Sporolactobacillus terrae DSM 11697 (assembly GCF_000648615.1). Lineage (GTDB taxonomy): Bacteria > Bacillota > Bacilli > Bacillales > Sporolactobacillaceae > Sporolactobacillus > Sporolactobacillus terrae. Next base: position 34,073 of record NZ_JFZC01000031.1, read on the forward strand.
AAGTGGGCGAAAGAATGAAGCTTCGAGATCTCGTATACGGGTTGATGCTGCGTTCGGGAAATGATGCTTCACGGGCAATCGCTGAAGCAGTGGCCGGCAGTGAGCACGGTTTTGTACTGTTGATGAACGAAAAAGCACGCGAACTTGGTATGACCGATTCACACTTTACCAATCCTAATGGACTTGAGCATCCGAAGCATTACTCAACGGCTTATGATATGGCGTTGATGATGCGTTACGCGATGGGGAATGCAACGTTTCGCGAAGTGACGGGAACAAAACTGCACCGGGTACCTGAAACCAATAAAGAAGCAGCGCGCGTTTGGAAGAATAAAAATAAAATGTTGTCTTTATATAAATACGCGACTGGCGGAAAAACCGGATTTACTAAAGTAGCACACCGAACGCTTATTTCAACTGCCTCGAAGAATGATCTGAATCTCGTTGCTGTAACGCTCAATGACGGCGATGACTGGAAGGATCATCAAACAATGTTTGACTGGGCATTTGATCGTTTTACACCGATTGAAGTGGTTAAAAAAGGCAAAATAAGGGCAAAGGTTCATAAATTTTATAAGCATCATATCTATGCGGAGCGCTCTCTGGTGCTGCCGCTTACCAATGATGAAAAAAGAAAGATTCAAAAACGGCTCGTACTCATTAAACCGAGAAATGTGAAAAATTGGGAGCCAGATTCGCCTGCCGGCCGGTTAAGCTTATTTCTGGGACGGACAGAGCTCGCATCGCTTCCAATTTACTATAAGCAGGCAAAGAAAAAAGAAACTCATTTTTGGTCACGTTTTAGCGGCTTGTTTCAATCGATCTTGACGGGGACAAACCGATGATTAATTTAATTTGGGTTGCGCTTTTTTTAATCGGCATGGGTTACGCTGCGGTAAACGGTACGATGGATGACGTCAACAAGGTATTGTTCTCTTCAGCGAGTGACGCCGTGCAGATTTGTTTTGGACTTGTCAGCATTCTCATCTTTTGGCTGGGCTTGATGAAAATTGCAGAGAAATCCGGCTTGCTGGACAAACTAAGCAATCTGTTTAAACCGGTGATGAAAAGAATCTTTCCTGAGGTTCCTCCGGATCATCCGGCAATGGGCTATATTTTATCGAATACAATCGCCAATATGTTCGGATTGGGTAATGCGGCAACCCCAATGGGTATTAAAGCGATGGAAGAATTGAAAAAACTTAGCGGAGGCAAAGCAACGCCGAGCCGATCAATGATCACATTGCTTGCCCTGAATACTTCAGGACTGACGCTGGTACCGACGACGGTCATTGCAATCAGGATGCAGAGCGGTGCCCATTCACCGACGGACATTGTCGGTCCAACCTTGCTGGCAACACTTTGTACAACTGCTGCAGCACTTCTTATTGACCGTTACTTCTATCATCGCAGGAGGCGAAAAAAATGAGTCTGATTACAACATTCTCAACATGGCTGGTTCCATGTCTGATCGCTGTTGTTTTGCTTTATGGGACGCTCAAAAAAGTACCTTCTTATGATGCATTTGTTGAAGGCGGAAAAGAGGGATTTTCACTGGCCATCTCTGTGATGCCCTTTTTGGTCGGCATGCTGGTTGCGATCAGTGTCTTTCGCGCGTCTGGCGCAATGGATGCGCTAATCCACTTCATTCGTCCGCTGATGTCGGCAATCGGCATGCCGTCTCAAGTGCTGCCGCTTGCTTTAATGCGTCCATTATCCGGAACCGGCGCTCTCGGATTGATGACTGATCTGGTCAAGACTTACGGTCCCGATTCCTTTGTTGGACGCCTTGCCTCCGTCATGCAAGGCAGCACCGATACGACTTTCTATGTTGTTACGGTCTACTTTGGTGCCGTAGGGATCCATCGAATCGGGGACGCATTAAAGGTTGGACTGCTTGCTGATCTTGTCGGTGTAATCAGTGCCGTTTGCATCGTTACTTGGGCTTTTGGGTGACCCATTTGCATGCGCTATCTACGATGAAGAACGAAAGTGAGCGGAGTGTGTCAAAACCATGAATAAAAAATGAAACTTGAGAAAACAGAGTTGCCGCGTTATGATATCTGTTGAGGTGGAAGAATGGAACGTTTACAAAAAGTGATCGCGCGTGCCGGCATTGCTTCGAGACGCAAAGCGGAACAATTAATCCTTGATGGCAAAGTAGCGGTTAACGGTAAAGTGACGGATACGTTAGGCTCAAAGGTCTCTGCAACTGATCGAGTAACTGTTGACGGTGTCCCGCTTGATAAAGAAAAACTTGTGTACTACCTTTTTTATAAACCGGTTGGTGTGATTTCAAGTGTGAAAGATGATCGTGGACGTCGAACGGTTGTTGATTTCTTTAAGCAAGTTCCGGAACGCATCTTCCCGGTCGGCCGGCTCGACTACGACACGTCGGGGGCACTGCTCTTGACCAATGACGGGGCACTTGCGAATCGGTTAATGCACCCCAGTTACAAATTTAATAAAACATACATAGCTGAAGTTCGTCCGGCCCCAACAGCCGAGCAACTGAGCCAACTGGCTAATGGCATTCGTTTGGAGGATGGAATGACAGCAAAGGCACGCGTGAGGCTGCTTTCCTCGAACCAAGAAAAACGAACAGCTTCTGTCCAGCTAACGATTCATGAAGGCAGAAATCGTCAAATCAGAAGGATGTTCTCAGCACTTCATTTACATGTGTGCAAACTGAAAAGAGAACGCTACGGATTTCTCGACTTGAAAGGATTGCATCCGGGCGAGGCTCGTGAACTGACCGTTTCTGAGGTCAAAACACTCGCGCGTGAAACCGACACTCAGAAATAATACTGTATTTTTTAAAGAAATTGTTTAAAATAAGACATAGGTTTGACACAATTGCAGGAAATGTCGATGTATGACAGATTTTTTGCTTAACCATGCTGGAAAATCAGGGATCGCGTTAAAGCTAAAAAAATCGAATACAGAGAGATAGAGGCGCTGCTTGGAAAAGGGAGGATCTGGATGAAAGAGAAAACGGCATCTATTTTGGTTGTTGATGATGAAGAAAGAATACGTAAGCTGTTGAAAATGTATTTGGAACGTGAGCAATATAGGATTGATGAGGCTGAAGACGGTTCGATTGCTTTACAAATGGCATTGGAGAAAGATTATGATTTAATCTTGCTTGATTTGATGCTTCCAGGAATGGATGGCGAGACCGTTTGTGAGAAACTTCGTGAGTCAAAGGCAACGCCTGTAATCATGCTGACAGCGAAAGGTGAAGAAGCAAATCGTGTCCAAGGTTTTGAAGTCGGTACGGATGACTACATCGTTAAGCCGTTTAGTCCACGCGAAGTTGTTCTTCGCGTTAAGGCATTGTTGCGGCGTTCTTCTAAAACGAAGTTTTTAGAAACGGAAACAACAACAAAAAATGTTATTGTCTTTCCGCATCTGACTATTGATCATGATGCGCACCGTGTCAAAGTTGATCAGCATGAGGTTAGCCTGACGCCAAAAGAATATGAACTGCTCTATTACTTAGCGCAAAATCCGGATAAAGTTTTCTCAAGAGAACAGCTTTTGAAGGACGTATGGAACTATGAATTCTTCGGTGATTTGCGAACTGTGGATACACATGTCAAACGACTGCGCGAAAAACTTAACAAGGTTTCGGAAGAAGCAGCAGAGATGATTGTTACCGTTTGGGGCGTCGGCTATAAGATTGAAGCAGACTCTGCAACATGATTTGGCGGAGTATGATTGGCAAGCTATGGGCAACCATCATTGCTATTGTTACGATTGTTTTGTTGTTTCTTACGTTGTTTCTGCTTCAATTTTTTCAGAATAATAATATTCAGCAAGCGGAACAGCAAATGGAGAAAATTGGCTGGAAATCCGCTGAATTAGTTGTACATCCTCAAGGACGAACAATGAATGAGACCTTGAGAACAGTAAATGATTTGGCGGACGTATATAATGCGGGGTATGTTCTGATTTTGCGGGATCAGGAGTGGCGCAGCGCCTCTAAATCCGTTACTTTCGGATTGCATCGCGCATTCTTCGAACAGGATGCAACGTTAAAACAAGCACTTACCGGGCGAAAACCGGTCAAAAAAATCGGGATGTTCCAGGTATCTGAGAGGCATTCAAGCAAACGACTGCTTGTTGTAGGCGTTCCGGTGCGCAATGAATCGGGAACATACGGCGCGGTTTATATGGTGCAGTCCATACAGATTGCGCAAAATGCGATTGATCAGTCAAAGAAGCTTATTTTTATTGCAGCGGGCTTTTCAATTTTATTAACAACGTTTTTCGCATTCTTTTTATCAACGCGAATCGGTTCCCCGCTGAGAAAAATGAGGAAAGCTGCACGTCAAGTTGCTCTTGGCAACTTTGATATTAAAGTCCCGGTCGTAACGCGTGATGAAGTTGGCGATTTAGCGGTAGCTTTTAATCATATGCGCGAAAAATTGAAGGAAAATATGAATGCTTTACGTCAGGAAAAGGAGCAGCTCGCCGGTATTCTTCAGAACATGGCCGACGGCGTACTTCTTATGGATACAAAAGCTCAGATTGTTGCCGCCAATCCGCCTGCTGCGCACTTTATCTACTCATGGAACTATGAGCACAAAAGTATTCGATCGCATGCAGAGACGCCGGATCCGTTGAAAAGGCTGTTTCATAAAGGCGCTGAAAAAAATGAGCAGCAGACACTCGAACTCGAGGTGCAGGGACGGATCTGGGTCGTAATCTTGCGTCCGTTGTATGATCAGGAAAAAGTGCGCGGGTCTGTGGCTGTGCTGCGCGATATGACAGAGGAGCGCCATAACGATCAGATGATTCGCAGCTTTGTCGCGAATGTTAGTCATGAGTTAAGAACGCCGATTGCGATGATGCAGGGCTATAGTGAAGCAATCATTGATGATATTGCAGAGAGTGTTCAAGACAAAAAGGACATGGCGCAAATTATTGTTGATGAATCAAAACGAATGGGGCGTCTTGTCAATGAACTATTAGATCTCGCTAAACTAGAGGCCGGCCACTTTCAATTGGATCGTCGCGAGGTTGCACTAGACGACTTTTTTAAACATAACATTACAAAATTCAGTAAATTAGCTGCTGATACAAAAATTAGGATTCAATCGGACCTAGAGGGTATCGATAAAACCAAGTTCTTTATGGATCCGGATCGTGTGGAACAGGTCATGACCAATTTGATTGATAATGCGATCCGACATACACGAGAAGGCGGAGCAGTCACCGTCAAAGCGCGGATTGAGATGGATCGTCTTCATGTATGGATTACCGACTCAGGCGTCGGGATTGCCAAAGAGGATATTCCGTTTGTTTTTGAACGTTTTTATAAAGCAGACAAGGCAAGAACACGCGGCAAAACGGGTACGGGTCTTGGCCTGGCCATTGCGAAACATATCGTCGAAGCGCATGGCGGCGAGATTACGGTTAACAGTATTAAGGGCGAAGGAACAACCTTTCAATTTACCTTAAAAAAGACGTTGCCTGTTCAATCATAAATCGACAAAGCTTGTCTCTTATTTCACGGTTTTGGATTTATCGATCGGTACACTTTCTTTTGACAGCGTTTAAAGATGAAAAATCGCAGTTGCGCGTCTTTTATGCGTTCCTTTAAAGCATGTTTGCTCTGCAAGCCTATTTTATAAGACTAGAAACACTCGCGCTCTCTCAAGCGGGTAGTTCTTTAGTCATAAAAGCTGCAGAGAATCATAGCAGAGTACAGGGGCGTTAACTTTATCACGGTTTGACCCTAAGAGAGATTGGGATATTCTGAACAAGTGGAGCAGAGCAACGTCACCAGTGAATGAAAAAAGCTGAGGGTGTCTCAAAAGTCAATTGACTTTTGGGACGCCCTCAGCTTCACGTTACCTCTTTTATTTCTGGTCAGATGCCAACCGTATGATTTGGCTTGCCGTGAAACGGCTGATCTGAAACACAGATCGATTCGGTTGGGCAGCCTTCATAGGCATCAACCAAGTCGTCGATCAGCTCATCAGGAACGGCGGTGTCTCCCTTATTGAGATCAAGCATTGAAAAAGCAATGCCTTCCTCATCGTAATCATATAAATCAGGTGCTGATGCTGCACATGCACCGCACGCAATACATGTTTCTTTATCTACAATTGTAAATTTCTCAGCCATAGTCATTTCCTTTCTGTCACTCGTCGATTAATTCGGTTCATTGACTTTTATTTTAAAGAAGCGGCTTAATCTTTTCAATAGAGTTATGGACACAACCGTGACTATTTGTCGAAATCAGCGCATAAAAAAGGTAAAATAAAAGGAGCAGGATACAGAACGTAATCGATGAGCATGAAGGTCATCAAACCGTAGGGACGTACGGCCGCTCGCTCATGCGGCTGGACGATCCACAGAACGATTGTTTCCTTAACTGTGTATGAGAGGGGGATGCTAATTGTATCAGGATGTGCTCTTGCTCTATTTAATCCAAAAGTTCTGCGGTGAACGCACATGTTCAGGAATCTACCACCTGCTAAAAGGGAAAAAGTCTTCACAGAGTGTTCAGGACAGCTATTTATTTCATGTTGCACCTTTCTTTCATTCATGTTCTGAACTGAGTCGCAGCTACTTTGATACACGGATCGGACATCTGCAGCGCGCACAGTTGATTAGGTCTATCGATGCTAATTGCACGCGATTTGTGCTTACGGAAAATGGCGTAAAGCAGCTCGATGTTTTTCCGAAAAGCAGGTTGATTCCTGATGGGCTACAAATTATCGATCAAATCAATGAAGAAGGTCGCTTTTGGCTGAAACTACAATTGCTTGTGCAGACGGTATCTGCATTGTGCCAAGGCCAGTCAACCTTCTTACCTGTTGTCCGCCAGCCGGAAATCAGCGAGCATGTACGCAAGCTTATTCTATCCGGTCTGCCAACGCGCGATCAGCTCGGTCGTATTGTTTTTAATGAATTATATCAGCTTTTTTTAACAATGCCCGATGGCGAAGCAAACAGTTTGTCTGCGCTTTTGAGTGGATGGAAGGCGTCTGGTCTTACACTGGACCAAATGGCAGAAGTGAGTGGGAAAGATACGCTAGAATGCAGTATACTTTTTAAATCGGCGTTGAGGCGTATGATGCACCTGTTCGTAGAATCCCCCGATCAGTTTCCTTTCCTTTCACGACTGCTTATCGGCAGACAAAGCAGCCTTTCAAAAACCGCTGAAACAACGCGAAAGCTGCTTCAAACCGGATTAACGCTGCACGACATCGCAAATGAACGTCATTTGGCAGTGAGTACAATCGAAGATCATCTCGTTGAATTGACCTTGAAGAAGGTTAATCACTGGTTGCCCGATTATCTTTCCGCAGCGTGTGAGCAGCGAATTATGAACGTGGCCGGTCTTCTAAAAACGCGTCAATTGAAACCGATCAAAAATCATCTCGGCGAGCATGTGTCGTATTTTCAAATCCGCTTAGCATTAGCCAAAAATGCAGTATCAGGAAGAAAAGTGGTGCGTACCAATGAACAGTAACCAACGGTTTTTAAAGCAAGCGCAAACAATCCTGAAGAAGCAATTCGGTCATGAACAGTTTCGTCCCGGCCAGGAGGAAATTATTCTCAATGTACTGAATGGAAAAGATGTTTTTGCAATGATGCCGACCGGAAGCGGAAAATCGCTTTGCTATCAGATTCCCGGTTATCTTTTACAGGGAACCGTGCTGATCATCTCGCCACTTTTGTCGCTAATGGAAGATCAAGTGCATGCGTTACGATTAACGGGGGAAAAAAATGTCCGCACTTTGAATGGATTGATGCATCCGCTTGAACGGTCACGCGTGCTTCGGAATCTGCGTTCGCTGCGATTCTTGTATCTTTCGCCAGAGATGCTGCGCGCTCCAGCGGTAATGAAAGCACTGTCAAAAATAACAATTGCTTTGTTTGTTGTCGATGAGGCGCACTGCGTCTCTCAGTGGGGGCATGACTTTCGTCCGGATTATATGCATTTGGCCGACATTAGAGCACAACTCGGTCAGCCCCCTTGTCTCGCAGTTACCGCAACAGCAGATGAACACGTCAGACATGATGTGGTTCGCTCGCTCAATTTAACTCATCCCGCTCAAATAATCATGAGTGTTGACCGAAAGAATATTGCAATAATCGTCCAGAAGACTGCAAATCAGGAGGAAAAAACAGAACGGCTCTTTCATTTGCTGGAAAAGGCGCCCTATCCGGGCATTATTTATTGTGCCAGTCGTGACTGGACAGAACGTCTGGCAGAACAGGCGAAGCAGAAACTAGGGCTTCGAACAGCTTTCTATCACGGTGGAATGGCTTCCATTGACCGACGAAAAATACAAAATCAGTTTCTCGATAATCAGATTGATCTCCTGTGCTGCACGAATGCATTTGGAATGGGGATAAATAAGCCGGACATTCGCTTAATCGTTCATTTTCATTTTCCATCCTCCATGAATGCCTACTTGCAGGAAATTGGCCGTGCATCGCGCGACGGCAAGCAAGGGCTTGCTGTTCTCTTTTACACAAAAAGTGATGAACAATTGCCGGAGGGGTTTATTGACGGAAACTTTCCGAGCGATGAAACGCTCCGCCGCGTACTCCTTCAGCTGGATCAAGGCACTCGATCCCTTGCGGATAAAAATGAATTCATGAATGTTCTGATGGAGGAGGGGGTTTCAGAAACAGCCGCACGTTTTCTGTTTGAACACGCTTCCGAAAAGCCGATGCAGCAAACCTATTCTTCGCTGCTTGACCCGTGCCGTATGCGGATTAAAGAACGTGTGGCCGTACAGGTCAATGATCTCTCGATTATGAAAAACTATTTGGAGACCTCTTCCTGCAGGCGAAGGTTTTATTTACAGGTATACCATGAAAAGTTGCAAGAAAAACCGGCCTATTGTTGTGACCGTTGCAGGATCCCTCTTAGTGAGCTGATGCAAAAGATACCAAAGAAGAAACGCACAGAACCGTTGCGGTTAATGGATTGGAAGCAGAAATTAGCGGCGCTGTTTCAAGAAAGCGAGCGATCGCCACTTTGAATAAATCAAATCGTACACTGGGAAATCCAGAAATAAGAAAAGCGCTCTTTGCATCGCAAGGCACGTTGATTCTCATTTCGGCAGTGTTAATTCTCGTGCTCGATGGCACAAGCTCTCTAAGCAAATGGTATCACTTTCACATCATTCATATGCTTCAAGGCGCGGGTACTGGACTGCTCTTTGTTCTGCTACAAGCTGCAGCTGAGCAGTGGCTGCCCAATCACTGGATTAATGACGGAGGGATAAATAAACAGCTTATACAAGCATTTCGACTGCCGGAACTGATCGTCGTCATGCTGGGTGTTGCATGGATTGAAGAAACGTTATTTCGCGGAATCTTGCAATCGCTCATCGGATTTTGGGCAGCCAATACAATTTTTGCATTGATTCATTTTCGTTACCTTAAACGACCGGTTTTATTAGTCTTTATTATTGGCGCTAGTTTCATTTTGGGCGGACTTCGCGAAGTATCCGGTGGATTGATTGCCCCAATCCTCGCACATTTTTTTATCAACAGCTTGCCGGTATTGCTTGAGAAAATGAACAACAACAGGAGTACATAAAGAGATCGAACATGAACGCGTCCTATTTTCACCACATCCTTCATAGTATTGAAATGAGGTGATGGGGCGATGTCTCTAAAAGAATATCGAGATAATGGTCAGATATCCGGCGTTTTATTCACGATACTAACTGAAATGATCAAAAGAAAGAAGGCCAAAGAACGGTGGGCGCGCAGAGAAGCTGCCGCCGGATTTAGCCTTATGCTTTGTGCCGGTATCGTAGTTGTCTATGCATTTTTATTAAATGATCGCGCCATTCGTTCAATTCATGACTTTTATATGCGCGTTACTCAGCCATTTAGCGCAAGTTTTCTGTTCTTGTCTTTGCTTCTTTTACTCGTTTTTAGTTACACGCACAGTGAAAGAGAAGATGCGGATGATGACTACGACGACCTTAAAGATGAAATCATTGAACGTACAGACGAATTGTGGACGTCTGAGGAGGCTGATGTACAAAACGATACGATTCGCTTTCATGTACTGACTTTCTTAAAGAAAGAGTTTGATATTAATCTTTTCTATAAATAAAAGGCTGCCGAACCAAAGTTGGAAAGCAGCCTGTTTGATCGAATTGTTCAATGATCAGAAGATCCTTTTTTTGCTTTGCTCTTCTTTAAGTATTTCTACTGCCTCTCGGAAACGTTGCGAATGAACGATTTCACGCTCACGCAGGTAACCCAGAGAGTCGTTAATCAACGGATCATCAGTTATATTAATAATCCATTGATACGTCGATCGCGCTTTTTCTTCTGCAGCAATATCTTCATACAAGTCAGCGATTGGGTCGCCTTTTGACTGAACGCCGAGATCATATTTTTGACCGGCTGCATTATGATAATAAACCGATTTCCCATGATCGACGTAGTGATCGCCGAGACCCGCTTCTTTTAGTTGTTCCGGTGTCGCATCCTTTGTCAGTTTGTAGACCATTGTGGCAATCATTTCCAAATGGGCAAATTCTTCTGTACCGATATCGTTCAACAAACCAATAACACGGCTCGGTATCGTGTACCGTTGATTCAGATAGCGCAGTGCGGCGGCCAATTCGCCGTCTGTTCCACCGTATTGCTCGATAAGAAACTTGGCAACGCCAGGGTTGCAGATGCCGACACGAACCGGATACTGCAATTTCTTCTCATAATACCACACAAATTCCGCCTCCTTAGGACGTTTTCACACTTGCCATGGCCAAGGCGTGTCTTTCCATTTCCATGGATAAGCGGAGAGACTATGTCCAAAATTCTGCAGCGGACCATAACGCGCCTCAAAGTTTTCGCGGAGTTCAGCACTTTTCTTGGCCGCCGAATTGAATTGTTTCAGTGCTTCCAAATCATTAGGATGTGTGTCTAAATACAAATTAAGTTCCACGAGTGTGAAATCGATGGCTTGAAGTGCTTTAAGATCGGGATAATAACTCTCCGGTACTGGTGTTGAATCAGCCACATCCTCAGCCCCTTTCCTTTGTTTTGTATGGATTGGTATACGGTGTATAGAGTCCTGGCCATAACGTGCCGTGTGCAAGCGCGTCAAAGGGAGAAAATTGTTCCATCCCTTTTGGTTGAAAGCCAAGATAGAGCTGCACCGGGGTTTCATAAGAGACGGGGGTTAAAGGAGGACAGGGATCATGCGGACTGATGTACGGTGCATACCATTTTCGTGAGGATGCCACGTTATTACCTCCCTTCTAAACCTTGAAATTACTTCGACATCATTGTATATGCGTGAACGGCTCGTACATAGACCGGATTTCATTTATCTTTTCTATTCGCCCTGACACAGATCTGCTTTCTGATGCGAATAAATAAAATACCGGTTTAATCGTACGCGGATGGAGTGAGAAATGATGGTTACTTTTTTAGCGGCTTTACTGATTGGGGCTGCCGTACTTTTATTAGGTTGGATGTTTCTTGAGGGACACTTAAATCGCGTTTTAACGCTCGATCTGGAATTTGCTGATTTGCCGGATCCTTTTATTGGCAAGCATCTGTTTTTTATCTCCGACATTCATCGGCGCCGCATCTCTGAATCTTGGCTGAATGCATTAAAGAAATCCATGGACTATGTGGTAATCGGAGGCGACCTGACGGAAAAAGGAGTTCCGCTTAAACGAGTCGAAGCTAACCTTCGTCTGTTGACTTCTTGCGCACCAGTATTTTTTGTTTGGGGGAACCATGATCGTGAAGCAAAGACACAACAAATAAAGACGCTGCTGGATCAATACGCCGTCACCGTAATCGAAAATGCAACCTACATCATTGATGAGCAGGGGTATTCGCTCAACTTTTGCGGGATTGATGACTTGCTTGCCGGTCAACCTGATCTTGAACAGGTGCTCAACAGCCGTCGAAGCAATGCACCAACCGTACTGTTCAGTCATAATCCGGATATTAAGCATGAATTGAACGGGAAAATGAAGATTGATTATGTTATTTCAGGGCATACACACAGCGGGCAAATAAATTTTTTCGGGTTCACTTTAAAGGAGAAGGCAGGTGTAAAAAAACTGCCGTTTGGGACACTAATCATTAGCAGCGGTTACGGGACGACTAAAATTCCGCTAAGACTTGGAGCGAAGCCTGATGTATTACTGCTCACGCTGCAACGCAATCGACTTTGAAGAGAAGAAATGCTTGTACATTTTCAGTCTGGCGTTGTATACTACACTCAAGTTCATCGTGCACACTTTCGGAGCGCAGCAGTTTGCGTCGTGTTCGGCCTGTATTTCAGACAGGAGACACCGAAATATGCTGAGATCATATACATACAGTAAAGGTCTACAGTGATGCGCAATTGAGATCAGGCTGGACGGCAAGGGGGACATTTGCGATGCGATTGGAACGTTTAAATGCAAACAGGATTAAGATTTTCCTGACTTTTGACGACCTTAAAGAACGAGGCATTACAAAAGAAGATATGTGGCACGACTTGCCAAGCGTTGAGAAACTCTTTCGGGACATGATGCTTGAAGCAGGTGATGAGCTGGGCTTTGAAGCATCGGGACCGATCGATGTTGAAATATTTTCCCTTCCGGCACAGGGAATGGTTGTGATTGTGTCTAAAGGGATGAAGAGTAGTCATGATCAAACAGATGATGATTTCAGTGATGACGACGACTTTATCCAAATGCAGGTAACGATGGATGAAAGCCAAGATGTTCTTTATCAGTTTGAGCAGCTGGATGATGTCATTGCACTAGCGAAGACACTATATGATTCAGGTATTCGTACAGGAAGCCTATTTCTATTTGAGCATAAATATTATCTGCACTTCGATGAACACCATTTAGATGATTCGTTTGACGTTGATACGTTGGTTGCAATTCTTGCGGAGTACGGCAATACATCAACCATTACAATCTTTCGACTGGAAGAGTACGGGAAATGCCTGATGAAGGATCAGGCAGTTGCCGATCTATACCGCTATTTTGTTAAGACTCCGCATACGAAGTAATGCGGAGTTTTTCATGGCAGATAAAGAAAGTTTATGATTTTTTCCCGTCCTTAAGCCAATAGATCCGTGCCTTGGCCAAGAATCAAAGCGGAGGTCAGCGGCGGAATCGTTTTTCTTACTTTATTTTGCACAAGCAATGGGCAGAAAGCGAATGGTTCATTCGCTCCATCTGTTTGTGTCAGGTATTATAATTATAGTAGACTTTATGCGCAAGCAGGCTGCTTCATGAGTGAAATTCGCATGAATAAGCTTTATGCAGCCATTCATTGCTGCCGGCGCAGAAAGGAAGATTTTGGTGTCGGTATTTCAACAAGACTTTACAAAAAAGCAGGTTTGCTTTCTTGCTTCAGTACACGGAATGATCCAAGAAGCACTCGCTGAACTAGGCTATTCTGAAGAAGTTTTTGAGCTGCTCAAAGCGCCTCAAAGAACCCTTACCGTCAGAATTCCAGTTAAAATGGATAATGGACAAGTTCGTGTGTTCACCGGTTACCGCGTGCAGCACAGCTTCTCAGTTGGGCCTACAAAAGGTGGCGTTTTGTTTCATACGGAAGTTTCGGAACCTTTATTGCATGGACTGTCTTTAATGAACAGTTTAAAAAACGGTTTACTTAATATACCGTTTGGCGGAGCAAAAGGCGGCGTACTCTGTGAGCCAAGAGAGCTCTCCGTTCGAGAGCTTGAATTGCTGAGCCGCGGCTACATACAGGCCATTCGTTCTGTAATTGGCCCATATCTTGACATTCCTGCGCCTGATATTTTTACAAATTCCCAAGTGATGGCTTGGATGATGGATGAGTATAGTAAAATGTGTCCCGACCAGTCGGCCGGATTTATTACCGGCAAACCGATTGTACTTGGTGGTTTGAAAAGTCGGGAACATGCTTCTGGACGTGGTATCGTCTTATTTATTTCAGAAGCGGCACGTAAAAAGGGTATAAATCTCAGTCGCGCTACAGCGATTATTCAAGGATTTGGTGAACTCGGAGGTTATGTCGCTCAATCACTCGCTGATTCAGGGGTTACGATTACCGGTTTATCCGATGCTTATGGCGCCGTATATGATCCTGATGGTCTTGATTTAACGCATTTGATTGCCTGCAGAGACAGCTTTGGAACAATCACGAAGCTGCATGAACATTCGCTGACCAGTCAGCAACTTCTGGGGAAACCCTGTGATATTATGGTCTTGGCAGCAGTAGCCAATCAGATTACGGGCAGGGCGTCACAAAAGATTAACAGCTCGCTCGTCGTCGAAGCGGCCGAAGATGCGGTTTCTGATGATGCTGCGGAATGGATGACCCAAAATGGCATTTTGTTTCTTCCGGAAATTTTAACCAGTTCGGGAGATATGACTGCTTCATACATTGAATGGGCACAGAACAGACAGGGGCTTATTTGGAGTAAACAAGAAGGTGAAATGCGTGTTCGACAGATCTTAGCCGATGCTTTTGAACGCATTCATCATATTGCTGAGGAGCGCAGCATATCCATGCGTTCGGCTGCATTTCTTGCCGGAGTATATAAAATTGCTGAATCTGCACGAACACGCGGCTGGTTATAGTTTATCTCTGCCACACATTTTTCATGTCATGCTTCATTAAATAATAAAAATGACCGTCGATAAACTGAATAAATGAATTGAAGAGGTTGTCTCAACATCCTATAACGATGAGACGATCTCTTTTTTTGTTTCATTACACGAAACATTTGCTGAAGCAGGCAGTAACGCATGCAGGTGATTCGAGCACTTTTGCGACCGTTTCTCTTTTTATGAAATACATAATTTGGCTCATAGTTGGAACCATAAATGTGATTTCTGAGTTGCTGGAAATCAGAAGAATAATCAAGGAGTGTTCGATACACTCGGGGAGGATCAAATCATTGAAAAAACGACTGATTCGAGTTTTTTATGCTGCGATGCTCGCATCTGTACTGCTGTTTGTTCACACGAATGAGGCAGCGGCATTTTCAGATCGTGTCATTATGCGGGGAGATACGGGTGATGATGTTATTGAACTGCAGGCGCGTCTTCAATATATCAGTTTCTATAAGGGAAAAATTGATGGTGCTTTCGGATACGGAACCTATTGGGCGCTTCGAAATTTTCAATCTCAATTTGGTTTAAAGATCGATGGAATGGGAGGCGCTCAGACAAAACAGAAACTGGTGAAAGCTTCCCAATACGATCGTAATTTTGTGATAAGCAATCTCAATGCAGGCAATACATTTACCTACTATGGGGGGATTCCGCTCAGTCAGCAAGTTCAAAAGAAAGCTCAATCGCCAAGCGGGTCTGCAACTACAGGAAAACAAAACCAGGGAAAATATACGATTGATAATTTGCCGCAAGGCTATTCAAAATCAGACATTAACTTGATGGCTAACGCGGTCTATGGGGAATCAAGGGGGGAACCTTATATAGGTCAAGTGGCTGTCGGAGCAGTCATCGTCAATCGTGTCGCAGATCCCCGATTTCCAAACAATATCTCTGACGTAATTTTTCAGCCGGGTGCATTCACAGCCGTTTCAGATGGTCAAATATGGCTGACACCGAATGAATCGGCAAAAAAAGCAGTCATGGATGCGATTAACGGTTGGGATCCTTCAAACGGTGCGATCTATTACTTTAATCCGGACACGGCAACCTCAGCTTGGATTTGGACAAGACCGCAAATTGGAAAAATTGGAAAACACATTTTTTGTAAATAGGAGGTAATTTTATTGAGACGCCGGTATTGGATTATCATATTGTCAGCAGCATGCGTCATGCTCATTATCGGTTTAGCTGTTTGGGGTTTTCAGGAACGGCAAATGAAAAAGAACGTGATGATCCATGCAGAGAATCATTATCAACAAGCTTTTCATGAACTGAACTACTATGTCGATTCATTGGAAGAATCATTAGGAACAGCACTCGCAATGCAAACGCGCGATACGATGCGTCCGCAACTCGTTGAAACGTGGCGCTTAAGTGCGCTTGCTCATGCGGCAGCGAATGAACTTCCGCTCACCTTGATGCCCTTTAATCGCACCAATGAATTCTTGTCACATGTCGGCGAATTCACCTATAACACCGGTGTAAAATCGACCAACGATCGAAAGTTAAGTGACAAAGAATATAAGAATCTTCAACAACTCTATTCCGAGTCACGAACGATTCGTGACGGATTAAGGGATGTCCAGGCAAAAGTGATGAAAGAGCATTTGCGTTGGATGGACGTTGAGTATGTGCTTCAAGATAAAAACCAGAATCAAGATAATCAAGTCATTGACGGGATGAAACGGATTGATAACCAAGCGACTGAATATACAAACAGCTTCAGTCCTGAAAATCCCAAAAATGTGGTGTTACAGAAGAAAAACCTAAATCCGATAAAAGGGACAGAGGTCTCCGGCAGTCAGGCGGTTTCCCACTTAAAAAAATGGACCGGACTTTCGAATGCTCAAGTTGTTAAAGTGGCTAAAGCGGGAAAAGGTTCGAATGTGCCCGCCTATGAGATCAGCATGAAAGCAAAAAAACGTTCGCTGAGTGCATCGGTGACCAAAAAAGGTGGGCATGTGATCTGGTATCTTTTTGAGCGCCCGGTTAGGAAGGAAACGCTTTCGCTTTATGAAGCGTCTCAGCGATCAGGAAACTATTTAAACCAGCACGCGTTTAAAAATATGGAGCTGACAAAACGGAACAAGTATAATCATGTTGCTGTACTCACCTATGTTCTGCGGAAAAACAACATTCGTGTGTACCCGGCATCAATTCGGATCAAAGTGGCACTCGATAATGGTGAAATCCTTGCATTTGATCAAACGGATTATCTGTTTAATAAATGCGACAATGTGCCGTTGAAACCGGGACTGTCTGAAGCGGAAGCACGAAAACAATTGAACCAGAATTTGAAAGTACAGGAAACTGATCTTGCCGTTTTCCAGAATGCAATGCTTAAGAACGTATTGTGTTACGAGTTCTTTGCAACACGGGGCAATGACACATATCGTGTATTGCTGAATGCGGCGAATGGCAATCAAGAAAAGGTCGAATTGCTTAAAGAATGATTGACCATGCATCATGCGCAGATGAGTATTGCTCAATGACTTGGCTGAACTTAGCCATCTAATGTATAATAGGTGCTAGATGTGAACCATTGGCATGACTTGGCAAATCAAGCAACTCGTGTTTGATTAAGCGTTGGGGGAAACAACGATGCAAATGAAGGTCGGCAGCACACTCATATTAGAACACCGAAATAACCAGAACGAAATCAAGCGCTACCGATGCAAACTTGCAGAAATTCGGGATCAACTGCTTCTTATCGATTATCCTATAGATGAGAAGACAGGTCGGACGCCTTTGCTGTTAAACGGAACGAACTTCATGGCTGTTTATTTAGTTGACGATCATGTGTTCCGTTTCCCAACAACTCTGCTGCACCGATCAGCGGGTAAAGTACCGTTGCTGGCAATAAGCTTTGGCGGAGAGAATCAAATGCAAAGCATTCAGCGGAGAGACTATGTTCGCGTTGCTTGCAACGTCGACATAGCGATTCACTCGACGGAAGGTATGTTCAGTCCTTTTACATCATTGACAAGTGATCTTGGCGGCGGCGGCGCGTTGGTTCTGCTGCCGGATAAATGCGACGGGCTTCATGAAGACATGATGATTCATGCATGGCTTTCTTTGCCAACGGCATCCGGAAGCTATCATTACCTTGTACTTCGTGCACAAGTGACACGTATTTTCACAGATAAGAGGACGAATGGACAAAGGGCGAGCATTCAATTTCTCCCTGATTCGGAAAAAGAAAGGCAGCCGATCATTCGCTATTGCTTTGAAAAGCAACTGGAAGCAAGGAAGAAACAAATGGATCTGGAAATGCGCAGATCGTGATATGGTGACAGGACTATGTAAGAGACAAGACGGATGGGAGCAAGCAAGGAACATGGAGAATTTATTTCAAGTGGCAATCGATGGACCGGCAGCGGCAGGAAAAAGCACCGTTGCAAAGATTGCTGCCAAAAAATTGGGGTTTGTTTATATCGATACAGGCGCAATGTATCGATCACTGACTTTTAAAGCGCTAAGCGAAAATGCGAATTTAAACGATGGTCATCAGTTAAAGCAATTGCTTGACCGAACAGAGATTCAACTCGTACATGACGAGTCGGGGCAAAAAGTCTATGTTGATGGCGAAGATGTTACCGAACGCATTCGCTATCCTGATGTTACCAAACAGGTTTCACTTGTATCTTCTTATGAAGAAGTACGGACGGAAATGGTTGCACGCCAGAGAAAACTTGCTGAATCCTGCAGTGTGGTCATGGATGGACGGGATATCGGTACACATGTGCTTCCCAATGCTCAGGTCAAGATTTTCTTAATTGCTTCCGTTGATGAGCGGGCCGTTCGCAGGTATCGAGAAGAGGAACTTAAAGGCAGGCATCCATCGATGGAATCGTTAAAGGCGGCGATTGCACTGCGGGACAAAAAAGATATGGAACGAGAAATCTCTCCGCTGGTTAAAGCAGAAGATGCAATCGCAGTCGATACAACGTCAATGAGTATTGAAGACGTTGTGTCACAGATTCTGCATTATGTAAAGGAGAAACAGCTATCTTGAACCTTTATTCAATTGGGAAGCCATTAGTTGCGCTGTTCTTTCGTTTCAGATTTAAAATCCAAGTGATTGGACAGGAGAACGTACCGGATCAAGGCAGTACACTGATTTGTTGTAATCATCTTTCTAATTTTGATCCGCCTTTAGTCGGCACATCGCTTTCACGGCCACTAAGCTTTGTTGCTAAAGAGGAACTGTTCAAAATCCCTTTATTCGGAGCGGTGCTTCACCGCTTGAATGCCTTCCCGATTCGAAGAGGGACAGGCGACCGCGGGGCGATCCGTTTAGCGATGAAGCTGCTTCGCGAAGGACATGCGTTGTTGATTTTTCCTGAAGGGCATCGGAATTTGAAACATACGAAGATGCAGCATGCCTACTCAGGCGCTGGTTTTTTCGCCTTGAAAACGAATGCGCTTGTCGTTCCCTGCGCCATTATCGGGAATTTTAAATTTCGCGGAAAAATGAAAGTTGTGTTTGGCAAACCATTAAACATGAAAGAATTAAAAGATCGGAAACTGAAAGCTTCCGAAGTAACCGCAATTATTATGAAGCATATCGAACAATTGATTGCTACTCATACAGGTTCTACGGCTTGACAAAACCGGTTAATTGTAAGAAGTTAGAACTAGGATATTTTCTCGTTTGGTTAATTAAAGGAGGTCCCGGAGAATGGTTGAAGAAGTGAATCATGATATGGCACAATTCGATGCCTTGAATGTTGGAACAGTTGTAAACGGCAAAGTAACAAAAGTGGAAGAAAAACATGCACTAGTTGATGTTGGATATAAAGTGGACGGCATTCTTCCGATCAGCGAGCTTTCCAGTCTCCATGTTGAAAAGGTTGCTGATTTGCTCAAAGAAGGCGATGAAATCAGCGTCAAAGTGACAAAACTTGAAGACGATGAACTCGTCTTATCGAAGCGTGAAGTAGATGCAGATTTGGCATGGGACGACCTTGAAGACAAATTCAATAACAAAACAACATTCTCAGTTGAAATTGCGGATGTTGTAAAAGGCGGATTAGTTGTCGACTTGGGCGTACGCGGCTTTATTCCTGCGTCACTTGTTGAACGTCATTTTGTTGAAGATTTCAGCGACTATAAGGGCAAACCACTTGATGTGAAAATTGTTGAACTTGACCGTGAAAAACGGAAAGTCATTCTGTCACATCGTGCCGTCCTTGACGAAGCAGCCGATAAAAAGAAAACAGCAACTCTCGAATCAATCCAGGAAGGGTCTGTTCTTGAGGGAACTGTTCAACGTTTGACTGATTTTGGCGCATTCGTTGATATTGGCGGCGTTGACGGTCTTGTTCATATCTCTCAGCTCGCCCATTATCATGTCGAAATCCCTTCAGAAGTAGTCGCTGAAGGCGACCATGTGAAGGTTAAAGTGCTGGCTGTAGATCCGGAAAATGAACGAATTTCTCTGTCGATTAAAGCAACACAGCCTGGTCCATGGGAAACTGCAAAATCAAAAATCAACGTTGGCGACGTGCTTGAAGGCACGGTAAAGAGGCTGGTTCCATTTGGGGCATTTGTTGAATTGCTGCCAGGTGTTGAAGGGCTTGTTCATATTTCTGAGATTTCTCACGAACATATTGGAACTCCGGAAGAGGTACTCACCGAAAATCAGAAAATCAAGGTCAAGGTTCTTGATGTGAATTTTGATGAACAACGGGTATCGTTAAGCATTAAGGCGCTTGAAGAACCTCAACAGGAAGCAAAACAAGAAGTGCAACCGGAAGAAAATCCTGAAATCGAAGAAGCATCGACAGGATTCTCTCTTGGCGACATGATTGGCGACCAATTAAAGAAGCTAAAATAAACAAGCTCTATGATTGCAGCAAACAAGCGGAAATTGTTGGGAGCATGTACCTGTTTCCTTCGTTTTTTCGCTTTTTCTGTATCTTAGTGGATGTGAACCAGAATTAAAGCGGTTTAAATGACCGATCAAAGGATATAGTATGACCAAGGAGTCTTGATGAAGAACCTCTCCTGCAAAAGGAAAGGTTCCTTTATTGTGATTAAAATGATAAAAGAGTTTTCCGTTTAAATGTGTTAAAATCAAAAGTTGTTTCTGTATTAATTTAAGTAAGGAAACCTATCAAAAAAAGAGAACACGAATTAGGCTCAATGTTTCATAAACGTGAACCAAAGCAGCCCGATAAGTAGGGGTTCACAGGATGAGTGATTCGCAACTGCTTTCTAGGAGGAAGATTATGTCTAAACCCACGATCGCCATCGTTGGACGTCCAAACGTTGGTAAATCGACTCTATTTAATCGGATTGTCGGCGGGCGTCTGGCCATCGTCGAGGACAAACCCGGAGTAACTCGGGACCGGTTGTACGGAAACGGTACATGGCTGACGCACGAATTCCATGTGATTGACACCGGCGGAATTGAGCTTGGCGATGAGCCCTTGCTGCAACAGATGCGTGCACAAGCAGAAATTGCTGTAGATGAATCTGATGTCATTTTATTTATTGTTGATGGAAAAACGGGACTGACCGATGCGGATGAAGCGGTTGCGCAGCTGCTGAGGCGTTCAAGTAAGCCTGTTGTTCTTGGCGTAAATAAGCTGGATCATTATAAACAAAGAAATCAGATGTATGAGTTCTATTCACTGGGGCTTGGCGACCCTTACGCTATTTCTTGCGCTCACGGTCAAGGAATCGGCGATTTGCTTGATGCAGCAGTTACTAAATTTCCTGCCGCAGAACAGGCATCAGATGATGACGGCGCGATCCGATTCGCACTAATCGGCCGCCCAAATGTCGGGAAGTCCTCTCTTGTAAACACCATTTTGGGCAAACAGCGAGTCATCGTCAGCGATCTTGCAGGGACAACCCGTGATGCGATAGACACACCGTTCACTAGAGACGGGCAAGGCTACGTGATCATTGATACAGCGGGGATTCGCCGCCGCGGACGGGTCTACGAAAAGACAGAGAAGTACAGTGTCCTTCGTGCGCAGCGGTCGATTGAAGAAGCCGACGTCGTGCTTGTGTTAATTAACGGTGAGGAAGGCATTATTGAACAGGATAAGAAAATTGCCGGATATGCGCATGATGCTGGTCGAGCAATTATCATTGTCGTTAATAAATGGGATGCAGTAAAAAAAGATGGCAAAACAATGCATCAGTTTGAAAAGAAGATTCGTGAACAATTTCAATTTATTGATTATGCACCGATTGTTTTTCTTTCCGCGCTTACCGGCAGCCGAGTGGATCAAATTTTGCCGGTCATTCAACAGGTTGCAGAAAATCACAGCTTGCGTATTCAGACAAGCTTGCTTAATGATTGCATCATGGATACTGTTGCAATGACACCGCCGCCATCCGACAAGGGAAGACGACTCAAAATTTATTATGTAACGGAGGTTGCCGTTCGGCCGCCTACCTTTGTGCTGTTTGTCAACGATCCGGAACTGCTGCATTTCTCTTATTTACGACATATTGAGAACCGATTTCGTGAAACGTTCGGTTTTATCGGCACACCAATTAAACTCTTGTCCCGCAAGAAAAATGAGAAATAAGAGGGGATCATTAAATCATGTGGATTGCGCTATCAACAATTATTTCATACCTGATTGGATCAATAAGCTTTAGTTATCTTATCACGAAAAAAATAAAAAAGATCGACATTCGAAAAACCGGAAGTGGGAATGCAGGAGCTACGAATACTTTGCGGGTTCTTGGCACTGGTCCTGCTGTCGGCGTTTTGCTTCTGGACGTTTTGAAAGGCGTGATCAGCATTTTGATTGCTCAAGCGTTTGGACTTCCAGAATGGGCCGTTGCACTTTCGGGATTGGCTTCAATAATCGGCCATGATTTTCCAATCTATTATGGTTTTAAGGGCGGCAAAGGCGTTGCTACAACCATTGGTGTATTCTTTATGATTATGCCGCTTTACGCACTGATTGCCGGAGTGATCACGCTCCTGATTATTTTTGCAACACGGTTTGTATCGCTTGGTTCCTTATTTTTTCTCTTGGCGGTCCCGGTCTTAGGCTGGATCTTTCATAATTATTCAGCAGGTGTTCTGGTCGTGGCTTTTCTCATCACCATTCTTGCATTCTATCAGCATCGCGCAAATATTAATCGATTGATCCATGGCAAAGAAAATAAGCTCGGACACAAGAAAGTACAGGCATAACGATTTCTTGTTCAATCTAACTGCTGAAGCGAGGAGGAAAAATGATGGATAAGAAAATAGCTGTAATTGGTGCAGGCAGCTGGGGTACCGCGCTGTCCATGGTGCTTAGCGATAATGGATATAATGTCTCACTATGGAGCCACAGGAAACTGCAGGCGGAAGAAATTCAAAATCAGCATACAAACGAGAAGTATCTCCCGGGTGTTGTTCTATCCAACTTGATCAAAGGTACCGACCGTTTAGATGAAGCACTAAAAGATGCATCTGCATTGTTGCTTGTTGTTCCTGCAAAAGCGATGCGCGACGTTCTTAAACAAATTCGTACGAAACTGAATCACCCGCTCTTATTTATTCATGGCGTTAAAGGAATTGAACCGGGCTCATTCAAACGTATGTCTGAAGTGATCATGGAAGAGATTCCTGAATCCTTGCGCTCAGGGGTTGTTGTACTTTCCGGGCCCAGCCATGCCGAAGAGGTCTCACTTAGACACCCGACAACCGTTGCCGTTGCTTCACCAAATTCCCAAGCAGCAAAAACAGCACAGGATTTATTTTTTAACCATTATTTCCGAGTGTACACAAACGAAGACATGATTGGTGTTGAGATTGGCGGTGCATTAAAAAATATTATAGCACTGGGTGCGGGTATGCTTGACGGTCTCGGCTATGGGGATAACGCCAAAGCAGCCCTAATTACACGGGGTTTGGCGGAAATTTCCCGTTTAGGAACCAAACTGGGCGCCTATCCATTGACGTTTATCGGTTTAACCGGAATGGGTGATTTGATCGTCACTTGTACGAGTGTGCATAGCCGTAACTGGCGTGCAGGAAATATGCTTGGGAAAGGTCAAAAACTTGACGAGGTCCTCAAATCAATGGGAATGGTCGTTGAAGGCGTACGGACCGCAGAAGCAGCACATGCATTGGCAGAAGGGCTGAATATCGAAATGCCGATCACAACCGCAATTTATCAAGTTCTTTTTGAGGGAAAACATCCAAAGACTGCAGTTGATGAACTAATGGATCGCGACAAGAAGGATGAAATTGCTCCGTTGACACACAGTTTAAACGAACGAATGGAACAAAAACATTAATGGCCAAGGAACACCTCCAATATTCCGCGCATACATTATAAAGAATGCAGGGTAAAGGAGGACGCTCATTGGATTCCAATAATCCTTTTTTTGATAACATCGAGAAGAAGACAAACGTGAAGAAAGATGAGATTTTTAAGATCGCTGATTCTGTTTCTAACGCCGATTTCAGTGATCCGCAGGTTGTTAAAGACTTAGTTGCCCGAATTGGTCAGACAGCAGGGGTACCCGTTTCTAAGGAAAAAGAAGACGCAATTGTTAAAGCGATTACTTCAGGAAACATACCGGGGAATTTTTCGTCACTGTCTAAAATTTTCAGCCCAAAGCAAAAGTAATGGGCTGACGTCAGCGGCAAAGAAAGCAGGATTTGCATAAAATATAGGGGCGTCAACCATTTTGCAAGAGTTTAAGGGCGTGGAAGGACTTAGTCATGCGGAGAGAAGACTTTATGGTCTTCTCTCTAATTTTTTTTGCGCAAAGTAGTCATAAAAAAGCATAGAAACAATAGCTTAATAGGGATAGGCAGCATATAGTCCAGCTGCCGGTCCAACTTTGATCACACCTTCGGAAGATCCAAATATTATAGGCATATTTAATGGACAAAGTCATATGTTTAGAACGATCACCGAGGTAATTTATTGCAGAAGGAGGAGCGGGAGGGTGCCAACTTTGGAAAAACTTGAACGAGTGGATATTTTCAAAGACATTGCGGAACGAACCGGCGGAGATATTTACTTAGGGGTCGTTGGAGCTGTCCGAACCGGGAAATCGACGTTTATTAAGAAATTCATGGAACTGGTGGTTCTGCCAAATATTGAAGATGAGGCAGACCGTGTTCGCGCTAAAGACGAATTACCGCAAAGTGCAGCAGGCAAACAGATTATGACAACCGAGCCTAAATTTATTCCTAATCATGCAGTTAAGGTTACGGTGGAAGAAGGTCTGGATGTCAATATTCGTGTCGTTGACTGTGTCGGTTATGCGGTAAAAGGTGCAAAAGGATTTGAGGATGAAAATGGTCCGCGCATGGTGCACACACCGTGGTACGACGAACCGATTCCTTTTCAGGAAGCGGCGGAAATTGGAACGCGCAAGGTTATTCAAGAACACTCGACGCTTGGCGTCGTCATTACGACTGATGGATCCATTGGAGAGATTGGCCGAGAAGATTACGTTGAAGCTGAGGAACGCATTGTTGATGAATTAAAAGAGGTCGGCAAGCCGTTTATTTTAATTATCAACTCAACGCATCCCTACCATCCGGAAACCGAGGGATTGCGAAAAGAATTGTCTGAGAAATACGATATCCCATGTCTCGCCCAGAGTGTCGAGAACATGACGGAGCATGATATTAACAACATTCTTCGCGAAGCACTTTTTGAATTTCCAGTGCTGGAAGTGAATGTGAACCTGCCAAGCTGGGTGATGGTGCTCAGCGATGAACACTGGCTGCGCAAGAGCTATGAAGACGCGGTCAAAGACACCGTTAAGGATATCAAGCGGCTTCGCGATGTAGATCGGGTCGTCGGCACGTTTGGCGAATACGATTTCATTGAGAATGCGCAACTGTCCGGAATCGAAATGGGGAAAGGAACGGCAGAAATTGATCTGTATGCACCGGATAATCTCTATGATCAAGTGCTCAAAGAGGTCGTTGGCGTTGAAATCCGCGGTAAAGATCACTTGCTGCAACTGATGCAGGAATTTGCGCATGCGAAACGTGAATATGATCAAGTGGCCGATGCATTGAAGATGGTGAAACAGACCGGTTATGGAATTGCAGCACCATCCATCAATGACATGAGTCTCGATGAACCGGAGATCATTAAGCAAGGCTCTCGTTTTGGTGTGCGGCTGAAAGCTGTCGCACCGTCCATTCATATGATCAAGGTGGATGTTGAATCTGAATTCTCCCCAATCATTGGAACAGAAAAACAGAGTGAAGAACTCGTTCGCTACCTGATGCAAGACTTTGAAGACGATCCGCTTTCAATTTGGAATTCCGATATTTTCGGGCGTTCCTTGAACTCGATTGTTCGAGAAGGCATTTCTGCTAAACTGGCATTAATGCCGGAAAATGCACGGTATAAACTAAAAGAAACCTTGGAACGAATTATCAACGAAGGCTCCGGGGGACTGATTGCGATCATCCTATAACACGCGAATGAAATCACTTGAGATCCCACCAGGGGTCTTTTTCTTTGCAAAAAATAGCTTGGATACATCGCCATCCAAATCGGTCGCTGTGATTCAATTTTTTTCGCCTTTTTCATAGGAAGAACGATTAAAAAGCTGATAATAGGGCAATATTTTTATAAAAGCTGTTGAATTCTTCCATTACTTCGTATATGATAAGCGTTGTTGATGTTTCATCCAGCGCAAAAGGGGAGTTAATCCCTTTTAAGGAGGTGAAAGTGTTGAATAAGACTGAATTAATTACTGCGGTTGCAGAATCTGCAGAATTGTCTAAAAAGGATGCTACAAAAGCGGTTGATTCTGTCCTGTCAACGATTGCCGATGCATTGAAAGATGGCAACAAAGTTCAATTAATCGGATTTGGCAACTTTGAAGTTCGCGAACGCTCTGCACGTAAGGGGCGCAATCCTCAAACGGGCGAAGAAATCGAAATCAGCGCAAGCAAGGTGCCGGCATTTAAACCGGGTAAAGCATTAAAAGAAGCCGTCCAATGATCTGAAAGATTACATAGGACGTACATTGGAAGGAGCCATCCATTTCGGATGGCTCCTTTTGCAAGCTAAAGAAAGTTTATGATCCTGTACAAGGCAAACGGTTGCGAATAGCGCGCAGGGCGACGTTCATCGGTTCAGCCTGTTGATGTGAGCGTCTTGTAACGTATCGTTATTAAAACAAGTACAGAGCGACAGCAAAGGGGCTTAGAGAAGGGCAGCCGGAAGATTCTCATAAGAAGCAGACCCGCTTCGTTTTTTATTGGAAGGATTCTTAAGGATCGATCAACTTTTCTTTATTTTTGTATTGGGCTATGCTAGAATTTTCTATTAGAGCAAGTAATCGTACATAGATTTGCATTATTGAGCCTGAATCAATAGAGCTCACCATTTACGATTTCGTTTTGCGGGACATGGAATTTGGGAGGATATGTTTAGTGAACGTGGATCATGAAAAAATAGAGAAAGCTGTTCGGATGATTCTTGAGGCTATTGGGGAGCAGCCGGACAGGGAAGGACTTATTGAGACACCGAAACGTGTGGCTCGTATGTACGAAGAGATCTTTCAGGGCATGCGGCAGGATCCGAGAGAATATTTGTCGAAAACGTTTCATGAAGCGCATGAAGAATTGGTATTAGTAAAAGATATACCCTTCTATTCAATGTGTGAACATCATCTTGTTCCTTTTTTCGGCAAGGCACATGTTGGCTATATTCCAAGAGGCGGACGGGTAACTGGTCTCAGTAAACTGGCACGGGCGGTTGAAGCGGTTGCCAAGAGACCGCAGCTTCAGGAACGATTAACTTCAGAAGTTGCGAACAGTATCGTTGAAACCTTGCGGCCTTATGGGGTGATTGTAGTAATCGAAGCCGAGCATATGTGTATGACGATGCGCGGTGTAAAAAAACCAGGAGCAAAAACAATTACTTCTGCGGTACGCGGAATTTTTCAAAAGGATTTGAATGCGCGTGCGGAAGCGATGTCGCTTATCAATCATTAAACAATGAAGAAAGTGAGGGATCGTTTGATGGAACTGAAAAATGAAGAAGTATTAGGGGATTACTTCGTGATCAAGGCAGAAGAAGACGGTGTGAATGTCATTGGTCTGACCCGCGGAGCGGAAACGCGTTTTTTTCACACGGAGAAACTGGATAAAGGTGAGGTCATGATTGCACAGTTCACCGAGCATACGTCAGCGATTAAGGTACACGGGCAGGCAACCATTCAGACCAAACATGGGGTAATCCAAGCTGAATCGAAAGCATGATGCGTTCTGCCATTTGAAAATGTTTGGCATGGGGGGGCAAAGCTTTGTCGCTATTTAAAGAATTAGACTTGGTCTGTCATCAGCTTTGTCTTGAATTAAAGCATGAGTATGTACAAACGGTTCTGCCGAAACCGGACATCGATCGAGATAAGATGACGATTTACTATATGCTTTTTCGAATGAATGAGCCGCAACAAGCCGCCGGCTCCTACACGAAAAGTGTGATGGTTGCTGAAATCGGATTAAACACCCATGAAACCATGACTTGCGAAAAGCGAACGAACAAAGAACTGCTTAAGCAAAGGCAGCTAACGGTGCTATCCGGTGATTTCTACAGTGCACTGTACTATTATACACTTGCACGACAATCGAATATTGAACTTGTTAAATGGGTCGCTCAAGCAATACAAAATTTTAATGAATATAAATGTGCCTTATTTTTCCCTCCCGTCCATTTTGGCTGGCAGGAGTTAATCCATGAAATAAAGAAAATTGAGAGCGCTCTAGTAGGGAAGATCGCGCGCCAGCTGGGCTTTACGCATGTTGTTCCGTACATTAGTGATTTTTTCTTAATTAAACGGCTCATTGCGGAAAGGGATCTTAGAAATGAGGAAAAACATACGGGATACTTTTCAAAAATGCGCCTTGATGATGATGACCAGCTGGTTGAAAAATTAGATTGGGAAATAAAAAGCCGAACCGCACAACTGTCACAAGCATTGAAACGGTCAGAGGATCAGTCCGAGCTCTTTCTCAAATTAAAGGATTATATAAACCTGCAATTGCCGCTAACGGCATAACGGTGATAAAGAGAGGACTGAACGAAATAATGGAGCAAGAAGCAAAACGTGAGAAAGTGCACCACGTCTTTCAAAAAATTTATAAGCGGTACGACGCGATGAATTCGTTGATCAGTTTTAATCAACATAAAGCGTGGCGTCGAAAGGCTGATGAGCTTGTCGCAGCAAGACCGGGTGATCATATTATTGATGTTTGTTGCGGTACCGGTGATTGGACAATGTCTCTTGCTGAAAAGGTTGGAGCAACGGGACGAGTCGTCGGTCTTGATTTCAGCGATAATATGTTGAAAATCGCAAAAATGAAACAAGATGCGCATCAGTTTGAACACGTGCAGCTTGTAAATGGTGATGCCATGGATCTTCCATATGAAGACGCTTCGTTTGATCGTGCTACGATTGGTTTCGGTTTGAGGAATGTTCCGGATTATTTAACGGTTCTTAAAGAAATAAATCGTGTCCTTCGTCCAGGGGGGACTTTGGTATGCCTTGAAACGTCGCAAACGAAGATACCGGTTTATCGACAACTGTACTTCATTTATTTTCGATTTATGATGCCGATTCTTGGAAAGTTGTTTGCGGGAAGTTATAAAGAGTATGCTTGGCTAAATGAATCCGCTTCAAAATTTCCAGACCAAAAGACACTTTCCAAGTTGTTTGAGCAGGCCGGTTTTGCCGACATTGCGGTTCACTCATTAATGGGAGGTATTGCGGCTATTCATAGAGGAATAAAGGCTTGAAACCAGATCGAAACGGTTAACATGCCTAGCAGTTCCACGACTTAGTGAAAGGTGAAAGAGATGACCCTGTCCAGAATATATTTGGAAAAAAAAAGCAAGCTAAAAAGCGTTGAACGCGAATTGGAATCTGTACTTTCTGTAGCCAATCCACTATTGAGCGAGGCATCGCTTGATTTGCTCAAGGCGGGGGGAAAGCGCATACGCCCCCTTCTGACTCTTCTTTGCGCCGAATATGGTGATCCGGAGCGAAAGGCAGTTAAAGATTCAGCAGTGATGCTGGAGCTAATTCATATGGCGTCGCTTGTTCACGACGATGTCGTTGATGATTCTGACTTGAGACGTGGAAAACCGACGGTCAAAGCACAATGGAATAATCGTGTTGCGATGTTCACTGGCGATTTTATCTTTGCGAAGGCAATCGAGCTTATCTCAGATGTGGACAATCTTGAAGTACACCGCAGCATTTCGCGTGTCATCCGCGATCTCAGTCTTGGTGAAATTGATCAAATAAAAGAGCTGTATCATTGGAAGCAAAATTTACGAACCTACCTAAGACGAATTAAACGGAAAACAGCACTGCTTATGGCTTTGAGCTGTCAGTTAGGAGCACTTTCATCGGGCTGTTCGTCTGAAATTGGGTTAAAGCTCTATTACTTTGGCTATTATTTGGGCATGAGTTATCAGATTACGGATGATATTCTCGACTTTATAGGTACCAAGAAACAACTGGGCAAACCCGCTGGCGGTGATCTACGTAATGGAAACATTACTTTGCCAACCTATTTCGCAATGAATCGATATGGCCTGCGCAAGAGTATCCGGAAAGTACTCGAGAACAAGAATCCAAGTCATGAACAATGGGACGCTGTGATTCATTCAATTCGCGCATCAGGTGCGATCCGGGATTCCGAACAATTGAGTAATGCTTATTTGCAAAAGGGGATCGACCTCTTAGAACAGTTGCCACAAGTGAAGGTAACCCATGCATTAAGGGTAATTGCAGATTATATTGGTACAAGAAACTATTAATTCAGATACCCGCATGCAAGGTACATGTGAGTGTCTTGAATAGTTGATTTATCATTGAATTTATCGCTTAGGAGGCGAGTAAAGATGGAACGCACATTTTTAATGATCAAACCAGACGGTGTACGTCGCGGATTAATCGGCACGATTATCGCTCGATTTGAAGCAAAAGGTTTTAAAATGATTGCAGGTAAGCTGATGACCATCTCGGATGAATTGGTTAAAAAGCATTACTATGAGCATGAAGGAAGACCTTATTATAATGATTTAACGACATTTATGACTTCCGGACCCGTTTTTGCAATGGTATGGGAAGGCGAAGATATTATCAAACTTGCTCGATTCATGATGGGTTCGACCGATCCGGAAAAGGCTGCTCCGGGGACCATTCGCGGTGATTACGCAACGCGAATGAATCGTAATGTGATCCATGGATCGGATTCGCCAGAAAATGCAGCGCGGGAAATCAATCTGTTCTTTAATGAAGATGAATGCGTTGCACGCCTGTAACTTGCTAAGGAGTAGAAGAGATGTCCGAACTACGCAACGGAGACTATGAAACGTTTAAACGCTTGTTTTTTAATTTGACAGGAATCGATTTATGTCTTTATAAAGAAGAACAAATGAAACGCCGCCTCAATACATTGCGCATGCGGCACGGTTTTTCATCCTTTGAAGACTTGGCGCATCATTTACGTGAGGACCGTGCGTTATTGGACGAAACGCTGAGCCGAATGACGATAAATGTGACTGAATTCTTTCGGAATCGCCAGAGATGGACTGTTTTAGAAAAAAAGATTAGCCAAATGGCTTCGCGTAAAGGCACAATCACTGTATGGAGCGCAGCGTGTTCAACCGGAGAAGAAGCGTATTCTTTGGCTATTTTGATGAGCAAACATTTGCCGCAAAACCAATTTTCGATCCTTGCAACGGATATTGATGAAAAGGTTTTGCAACGGGCGAGAGATGGCATTTATCCGGAGCTGGCGATTCATGGGCTAAATGCTGACGAGCGCCATTTTTTTATAAATAAGGGATCACAATTCGAAGTACAGCCACAGCTGAAACAAAGCGTTCATTTTCGTAAACATGATCTGCTGCTCGACCCTCCACCGAAATCGTTTGACTTAATTGTCTGTCGCAATGTACTGATTTATTTTACCGAGGAAGGCAAACAATCGATCTATCATAAATTAGGACAAGCGCTTAAGCCGGAAGGTATCCTATTTGTTGGCAGTACGGAACAGATTTTTAATGCTGCACGCTATCAATTGAAGGCGTCGGAAACTTTTTTTTATGAAAAACTATGAGCCGCGTTAGCGGTTATTCGCAATAAAGAAGCATAATTTATGAGGTGCGGCATGCAACGCATGAACAGACAAAAAATGGTTGACAGTTGTCTCCTTGTTGACTAAGATAATGAATACATAATCTTTATATTATGTTGACGATTGGATTGCGTCACAGGACGCGATCAGTCAAAAGTTGAGAAGAGAAAAAGAATGAGCTGAGTTGAGTAGAGCTGAGGGTTTGCCACGCTAAGATAGCCAAGATACCCGCAGAAGCTTCTGCGGATTTTTCTTTGTGATCAGTATCTTTTTGAACTGATCACCCTCCTTTATACTCCACAAACTGCTCATTCCTCAAAAAAGAGGAGTGAACCGGAATGTTTCAAGCGACTTTAAAAGAATTGGTTCAAGGCAAGACATTATCGGAAAAAGAAGCCGAAGTTGTGATGAACGACATCATGGACGGCAAGGTCGATTCCAATCAGATTTCTGCCTATTTGGCGCTGTTAAGTTTGCGCGGGGAAACAGCAGATGAGCTGACTGGATCGGTTCGGGGCATGCGGGCACATGCATTACCGCTGAAGTATGCGGATCCATTGTTGGATATTGTTGGTACCGGCGGTGACGGCATGGCTACATTTAATTTGTCCACTGCTGCAGCAATTGTGCTCTCGTCGCTTGGCGTGAATGTTGCAAAACATGGCAATCGTTCGGTTTCATCAACGAGTGGAGCTGCCGACGCATTAGAAGCACTAGGTATTTCAATTCAATCCACCCCAGCATCGGCAGCAGCGTTGCTTGAGCAAACGCATATGTGTTTCCTTTTTGCCCCGCTCTATCATGCATCAATGCGCTATGCAATCGAACCGAGAAAATCGCTCGGCTTTCGGACAATCTTCAACCAACTGGGCCCATTAACGAATCCTGCTGCTGCTGCGTATCAATTACTCGGTGTATACAGCCGTGAATTAGCGAAACGCTATGCCGAAGTGCTGGTTAAATTGAACACAAAACGAGCCTTGGTCGTCACTGGTTCAGACGGTATGGATGAGCTGACCATCGCAGGAAAAACGGATGCATACCTCATCGAAAAGAATCAGATCCACACTTTCACGCTGACTCCTGAGGATGTTGGGTTAACGAGAGGTACCATTGAGGAGCTCCGCGTTCATAATCCTCAGGAGAGTGCAAAGATCATTGAAACGGTATTAACCGGGACGTCACGTAACGTCTCAGCAATCAATGCGGTACTTTTGAATGCAGGTGCAGGGCTTTTTACCGCAGGAAAAACAAATTCGATCGCAGAAGGCGTTCGTGTAGCACGTGAAGCGATTCAATCCGGTCGTGCGGCCAAACAGCTTCAACTATTGCGTGCAAAAACGAAGGTGATGCTGCATGCCTGAATCCATTCTCGACCAGATCTTAAAGACAAAGAAAGAAGAACTGGCCCACTTTTCGCTTCCTGAACCCATGTCTCAACCTAAACCGCATTATTCATTGAAAGACGCATTATTACGGCCCAATCATCAGTTGGGGTTAATTGCTGAAGTGAAACATGCTTCGCCGTCTAAAGGCATATTTCACACGAAGATTAGTGCAAAAAAAACGGCGACACGCTATGCGTCCGCAGGTGCGGACGCAATCAGTGTTCTCACGGATCAAAACTATTTTCATGGCTCCATTAACGACTTAATAGAAGTAAGACAAAGCGTTCAACTTCCTATTCTGCGCAAAGATTTTATTATTGATGAACGTCAAATTGAAGAAAGTGCGCGTATTGGTGCAGATGCGGTTCTCTTGATTGCTGCAGCGCTTGAACCAACCGCGTTACATGAATTGTACTTAGCGGCAAAAGCGCGTGGACTTGAGGCGTTAGTTGAGGTGCACGATGCACAAGAACTGGCATCGCTCTTAAACGGTTTTACCCCTGAAATAATCGGTGTCAACAATCGGGACTTGAGGACTTTTCACACGAATTTGCATGTAACGGCAGCACTTGCCCCTAACATACCCAGAAACGCAGTGCTTATCAGTGAATCGGGTGTGCATCGCCCGCAAGATGTTCAGTTCCTTTTGGAACAAGGGACACACGCTGCACTTGTCGGTGAAGCTTTAATTTGTGCAGCAGATCCAAAACAGAAAATTTGCGATTTGTTCGGTAAGGGCGTGAATGCTCATGCCTCCCGTACTTAAATATTGCGGCAATCACTCCCTGAACGATTTGAGTGCTGTCTATGCAAGCCATGCTGATTATATCGGCTTCGTCTTCACCCACAAAAGCAAGCGTACAGTCAGCACCGAACAAGTATCACAATGGCTGAATCAGATCGGTCGATGCAAAGGAAAGCAGCTAGTCGGCGTGTTTGCGGATGATTCACTGGATACTATCAAATCAGTATGCGAGCATGTTCCGCTTGATGTTGTGCAGCTGCATGGCGGAGAATCGCTGCATCACTTGATTGCCGTAAAAAAAATGGTTGATCAATCCGTTTGGAAAGCGCTCCATCACGATGAAACAACGTTGGATCAAATGCGCCGTTTTCGTGGAGCTGCCGATGGATTTATCATCGATACAAAACGAAAAGGAACACTTGGCGGGACTGGAAAACGCTTTGATTGGCACCGTATTCCGAACTATTTATCCGAAGCAAAGCGTCAGCAGGTGCCTTGTTTCATTGCAGGTGGAATCACTCCGGAAAATATAGAGGAACTCATGATGTATCAGCCGACAGGCATTGATATCGCATCAGGAATTGAACGTCATTTTGGTAAAGATCAAGCGCTTATTCGCAGTTTAGAGGAAAAGGTGGGGGTTAATGATGGTCAGACAAGCACAAGCCGAAAGTAAATACAGAACCGATGAAAATGGACGATTTGCGGCTTTTGGCGGACAATACGTTCCGGAAACGCTGATGCATGCCGTTCTGGAATTGGAAAAGGGATTTAAAGACGCCATCAGCGATTCATCTTTTTTGCGTGAATATCGCCGCATTCTCCATGACTATTCAGGTCGGCCAACACCGCTTAGTTATTGTGAGCGACTAAGCAAAACACTTGGCGGCGCGCAAATCTTTCTGAAACGTGAAGATTTGAATCATACTGGCGCACATAAAATCAATAATGCGGTTGGCCAGGCTTTACTGGCACGTCGAATGGGCAAGAAACAGATCATAGCAGAAACCGGCGCCGGGCAGCATGGGGTGGCTTCTGCTACGGTTGCTGCTTACTTCGGATTGCCATGCAAGGTATTCATGGGGGCAGTTGACGTCAAGCGACAGGCATTGAATGTGTTCCGAATGAAGCTGTTAGGTGCGGAAGTGATCCCGGTACATTCAGGAAATGGCACCTTAAAGGATGCTGTCAATGAGGTGCTTCGCTATTGGGCTGCGCATAGCGATGATACGGCATATATTGACGGTTCGGTCGTTGGTCCGCATCCTTATCCAATGATTGTTCGCGACTTTCAACGTATTATCGGCGATGAAGCACGTGAACAATGCTTGAAACAAACGGGAAGTTTGCCTGATGCGGCGGTTGCATGTGTTGGCGGCGGCAGCAATGCGATCGGCCTGTTCACCGCATTTTTAGATGATCCCGTTTCGTTGTATGGTGCGGAAGCAGCAGGCAAGGGTGTGACCACCGGCGAACATGCCGCAACCTTAACGAAAGGAACGGTCGGAATTATCCATGGGATGAAAACCTATCTGCTGCAAGATGCGTATGGTCAAATTAAAGCGCCTTATTCCATATCCGCAGGTTTGGATTATCCGGGTGTCGGACCGGAACACGCTTATCTTTCTGAGTCGGGACGTGTAGACTATAAGGCAATTACAGATAACGAGGCAGTCGCTGCGCTGCTTGAATTATCCGAACTGGAAGGCATTCTTCCAGCGTTAGAGAGTGCCCATGGACTCGCACTTGCCTTCAAAGTAGCAAAAACGATGCGAAGAGAACAAAAGGTGATTGTCTGTCTATCGGGTCGCGGCGATAAGGACGTTAAAACAATCATGCACGTTTTAGCGAATCATGAAAAAAGGGGGGAGCGTTTATGACTGTTCGTATGGAGAAACACGTGACGAATGCTAAGACTATGCGGTTTATCCCATTTATAACCGCGGGTGACCCAACGGATGAAGCAACCGTTGCGTTGGCTTTAATGCTCCAATCCCTTGGTGCCGATGCACTCGAACTTGGCATTCCTTATTCAGATCCACTGGCAGATGGACCGGTGATCCAAGAGGCATCGCAAAGAGCCCTGCGTCATGGCGAAAATTTAAATCAGGCAATGCGTCTTGTGGAAGAAATGCGTACACAGGGGCTTGATCTCCCGGTCATTATTTTTACCTATGCCAATGTTTTGCTTCAATTTGGCTTAGATCGTTTCTTTGAAGAGGCGGTAAGTCATGAGGTTGACGGGCTGCTTGTCCCTGATTTGCCCTATGAAGAAAGCAGGAGCCTTGCCGATCAATGTGCGGAACACAAAATAAGCTTGATTTCACTCGTTGCTCCAACGACATCTGATGAGCGTCTCAAAAGGATCTGCGATCATGCACAAGGCTTTCTCTATTGTGTCTCCTCTCTAGGTGTGACCGGGATGCGCAAAACGTTCCACCCTGACGTCTATCCATTCCTTGAACGCGTCAAGCAGGTGGCGCAGTTACCGGTTGCGGTTGGTTTCGGCATCTCATCGCGCGATCAAGTCGCAGAACTGGAGCATTATGCGGATGGATTTATCGTTGGAAGTGCAATTGTTGCTGAGGTTGGGCGAAGAGCGGAGCAATTGGCTGATTCATCGACGCGAACTGCAGCGATACGCGAGATTAAGCTTACGCTTGATCAGCATCTGCTACCAGAACGGGTCAATCATAAACCGCTCGCTTCAAATGAATACGAGTAAGCAGGAACGGATCCCTTGCATGACAAATAAAGAACGTACTGATTCTTGGATAAACGGCATTGCTTCGATAGAATAATTGAGTAACCGAAACCGAAGCGACGATTCAGCACAGATAAGACACGACCCCATCACACATGGCTGGAGATTAGGGACCGGGCGTATTTTGCCCGGTTTTTCTTACAGGAAAAGAAAGTTTATGATTTTGCTTTGGTGTAGAACGATAAGCGGCAATTTCATCAATAAGAGTTAGCTCGAGACACGAAAGCGCGAGACGCCTGCGGGAACAGCGAGCCAGCGAGACCCCGCAGATACCTACCTGTCTGAGGAGGCTCGCGGTGCGCCCGCGGCAAGCGAGTAACCGAAGCGGCGATTCAGCACCGAAAAGACACTAGTCCATCACACATGGTTGGAGATTAAGGACCGGGCGTATTTTGCCCGGTTTTTCTTACAGGAAAAGAAAGTACATGATTTTGCCCTGTTTTCAAGCCAATAGACCAGTGTCTTGGCCAAGAGTCAAAGCGGAGGTAC
>NZ_JFZC01000032.1 GCF_000648615.1 Sporolactobacillus terrae DSM 11697
GGCGTCTCGCACCTCCGCTTTGTTTCTCGGCCAAGACACTGGGCTATTGGTTTGAAGACAGGTCAAAATCATATACTTTCTTATCCTGCATTGAAAAACCAAGCTGTGCTTGGTCCTTTATCTCCAGCCATGTGTGATGGACTCGTGTCTTTTCGGTGCTGAATCATCGCTTCGATTACTCGCTGGCACGCATCAACTAGGCGCGATCCCGCAGGCGCCAGAGCATCTCCGCTTTGATTCTTGGGCAAGACACGGGTCTATTGGCTTGAAAACAGGGCAAAATCATGTACTTTCTTTACCTGTAAAAAAACGAGGAAAAGCGCTGTGCATTTCCCTCGTTTTGCTTACCGTTATTCTATTCAGCAGCTGTCTTTCTTTGACTAGGCAGCGGTTTATTTTTCAAGATTACCGAGTTCAGCCATGGCATCGGCATAGATCTCCGATGCAACGAACAAATCTTCAACGCGCACATGCTCATCCACTTCATGACCCGTGTATGGATAGTTCGGCATGCAGGCACCGAATGCGACGCCGGCATCCAAGTATTGCGCGTACGTACCGCCGCCACTGGTCAACAATTCGACGTTATTCAATCCCATATGTTTTTCATAAACCGTTTTGAGAATCTGAACGGCAGGATGTTTCGGATCCATGTAGAGCGGGTCACTCGTGCCAAGCTCGCTGATCGACAAACCAAGCTTTTCAACCGATTCTCTTAGCGTCGCACTCAATTCGCTCAAAGACGCTTTGATTGGACAGCGAATATCGAGTGAAACCGTACCGCCCTCTGCACTGAACCGAACGACACCGACATTGACCGTCAAATCACCGGAAACATCATCATGGAACTTGATGCCAAGACGTTCACCTGCAAAATCATTGTACAGTGTGTCCGCCAGCAGATCAATAAAGCCTTGTTCAGTCGGAATAAGCGGCAGATCCTTCAATGCTTTTGCGAGCAAGAAAGCGGCGTTAACACCACCGGACGGTACAGACCCATGGTAGGATTTTCCTTTAGCGGTCAGCTTAATGCCTTCCTCTATTCTTTCCACAGCAAATGGAATATTCTTCGCGGTTAATTCGGCTTGTGCTTTTTCAGACCACTTTTCTGCCTCAGGGCCAGAAAGTACAGCGTAAGCATGGTCGGGTACCATGTTAATCCGTTCACCAGAATAGAAGGCGGCCAGATGAACCGGCGCATCACCTGCTTGCTGAGGCAGCTTGATCCAAGCACGAATCTGTCCTTTTTCGGCGAAGATCAGCGGAAATTCCGCATCCGGTGCAAAACCGAACAGCGACATCGGTTCCAGCTCGTTGTATTTTTCCATACATTCGCAGCCGCTCTCCTCATCCGATCCGATCACAAGACGGATGCGATGTTTCACCGGCACGGCGGCATCTTTCAACGCCTTCAGCGCATAATAAGCAGCCATTGTCGGCCCCTTGTCGTCAATCGCGCCTCGTGCATACAACGTACCGTCCTCGACATATGCAGTAAAAGGATCATGAGACCATTTACCGGTAGCAGGCACGACATCGACGTGCCCCAGCACCGCAATATAATCCTCAGCATCTTCCGGACCGTATTCAATATAGCCGGCATAACCTTGCAGCAACTTCGTGCGGAAACCATCGCGTTTACCAAATTCCAGTACCTTCTCCAGCGCCGCCAACGGCCCCGGTCCAAATGGTGCGCCTTCCTTTGCCTGACTTGCATCCTTCGTGCTCGGGATCGCAATCAGCGTCGCAAGATCGGCCAAAAACGATTCTTTATTTGCACGAACATTGATTTCGTTCATCATCCAACCTTCCTTTTTCGATAAAATTATGTATCCACGCACAATCCAATTGGATTATGGAAGCAAACGTCCTATACATTAAGCATTCTAGCACAAAAACGATTGGTTAGGAAAAAGGAGCGTGATTCAATAAATTTGCCGATTACACGCTGCGTTTTACCTTGCTTGTTACATTACA
Source organism: Sporolactobacillus terrae DSM 11697 (assembly GCF_000648615.1). Lineage (GTDB taxonomy): Bacteria > Bacillota > Bacilli > Bacillales > Sporolactobacillaceae > Sporolactobacillus > Sporolactobacillus terrae. Next base: position 1,978 of record NZ_JFZC01000032.1, read on the forward strand.
GAGCATGTTACGCAATCGTCTTATTTTGCAGTGTGACTCCATTAGGATCTGTTGCAATTTTTAAGCTGATATGATTTATTACTGCTCGAGTAATTGTTGTTTTGTCTCCAAAAATTGGCACGATCTCAGACATATCTTTCTTAAATAGTTTGATAAAGAACTGCTGGAAATCTTTCGATGTGGTGCTTATGTCTAATTCATGAATGCTAATTGGGCTATCTTCTGATTCCACGACATCATGGTTGGTCTGCAATTCAATTCGAAAACCATAGGGAGTTCCAATAAAAGTTCTTCTTTCATTGACCTGAATATTTCGATGCATTTGCTTGGCACTGTCAATGATTTTTCGACGATCATCATCCGACACTAAAAAGCCAATATGATCAAATCTTACTTTTTTACCAAAACCGAATGTGATGTTTATTGCACCCTTTTTCATTTCAATAATTCGAAAAAGTATAGGCTTATTTCTGAAATCCTCCCACGTTTGTGGCGGATTAAACGATTGAAATTCATTTTGATATCTCCCAATTCTTTGAGATACATGAAAACCATTCGCTTTATAAAATTCTTCAGTTTCTTCAATAAAAGGTGTCCAAAAATGATAGTGAAACAGCATAGAAGCATCACCTTTTTCGATTAATACTACTTTAATCACGTCTTATTTTGAAGAAATCTGCTTTGCTCATCTTCTGTCAACTATACACTGGTACAGAGGAGTATACTAAATTTCTTTTAGATAAACGTTAATCCATGATGATTTCTGAGTCAAAAAAACGTTCTTGAAATTCTACCAATGCCATGATTTGTTGTTTGCTGTACCTATGCGTTTTATTTGTCACGACCTTTTTATCATCATCATCATTTTTTCTATGGACGATTGCGATAACCGTTTGATAGAGGTTCAAATTCACCGATCCCATAAGCATCTCTTTCTTCACCATCAGCTGAAAGGGTACTCGATACATAGCCATAATTTATTGGATCGTAAAGATGCTCGTGCTCAGGATGCATTGAACACATGGGGCGATCAGTAATCACATTTACTGTCTGGAATAGATAACTCTGATGGTTCACTGGATCGCCTTCTAATGGCTCCAATGTAATGGTCGTTTGATATAAAAAGGTAAGATCGTCTTCATATTACCTTTTGCCGAATTGATCTGCATTTGCGTTAAAAACATACTCGTCATCAAATTTGCTCCACTTAAATCGGCATCGCGCAAGTCGGCACCAATAAAATCGACAGCTCTTAAATCTGCATGGCGTAAATCCGCAGCAATTAAATAAGCACCTCTAAAATGAAATGCGCGTAAGTCCTTGCCGCTTAATTGTTTGCCTATCCAGTCGCTTCCTCCATGATCATACTCCTCATAACTTTTCGGGGTAGGCAGTTTTTCAATGTAATTTGCTCGAACTGATGCACTTATTTTTGTGAGCAATTCGTTTAAAGGGGCTCTGAGCTTGACCAGATCAAGAGATAACAAGTATTCAGCCTCACATTTGGTTATATCCCGCAACTTTTTTAATTGACTGCACAATTTATCGGTCAAAGCATGCGGTAGATCATACGATAGCGCCTCAACTGTATATGCGATCATTTCATGGATTTGCTCCATAACAGGAAAGACTTGGAACATGATTGTGCCAAGCTTAGGATGATCGCGCCAGTTTTGCCCTTTAAACGTGATTTGTGAGACAAATTGTCCAGCCCCCAAGCAATCGTAGACCGTACAGCCTTTAAAGCCTTTCTCGCGTAAGTTCCTATGAATACGGCACGCATAATTCGATTGCAGGTGATCACACGGAGTTCCTGCCGCCTTATTAATGGGAAAATCGCTTGATACAATCATATTCAGTGCCGTGCAGCAGAGTCCAAAGCATTTGGAACAATCCGCAGTCAAACGTTTTCTTGAATTTTGAGCTGTTTCGTGATTCATCTTAATCCCCTCTGCATCATTTCTAATTGGTGTCGGTTTGCATAACTTTTGATACAAAATTAAGAGATGATTCCAAAAAGGTTTGCGGGATCTCACCTGGATCGCGACTTCGGCAGCATGTTCATCATTAAAGCTTCCTCATGCTCAGCTTAAGAAAAAAGCGTCTCAAAGCCAATGATGGACCTTTAAGACGCCTTCTTAATTTTTATGATTAACCGCGCACTTGGGCGCAGCTCGCTTCGATTTCTTCCCAGGTCAGCAGTTTACGGTCAATGTCTTCCTCAATCAGCTGACTGCCGATTTGTACTTCGATCAACTCAAGCGCTTCATCTGCTTTGATTGCATGCAACGTTTCCGCCGTGACAATCACAACATCACCCGGTTTAATCGAACGGATGACGCCGTTTTCCGCATAGCGGCCGCTGCCTTTAATAATCGTCCAAACTTCCTTGCGCATACGGTGGCAATGATAGCTCAGGTTGGCGCCTTCCGTGATCTTGATCTTCTTGGTCAGCACTTCTTCATTGTTGGCCGAGTAGCGTGTGTAGTCAAGCACTCGGTAGGAGCCCCATTTGCGTTCTTCGTACATTGGACGCTGCTGGAAACCCTTCATTACTTCTTTGATGCGTGGGCTTTGTTCCTTGTCCGAAACCAGAATACCATCCGGGCTGACGGCAACGATCGTATTCGACACGCCAAGTACAGTGACCGGAATATCCAGTTCGTTGATCAAATGAGTATTGGCTGAATCGTCGCTGACGATCCCATTGCCGATTTGCTTGGTTGCCATTTCTTCGGTCAACGTGTTCCAAGTGCCGAGGTCTTTCCAAAAGCCGTCATACGGTAGTGCAACAATATTTTTTGCCTTTTCAACGACCGCATAGTCAAAGCTTATTTTCGGCAGCTTGGCGAATTGCTGCGCCAATTCTTCATAGTTCAGCGGCAGACCGAGTGATTCCAGAATTGAGATGACATAGTTGAGCCGGAAGGCAAACACGCCGCAGTTCCAAAGTGCCGATTTGCGAATCAACTGTTTCGCCTGTTCGGTATCCGGTTTTTCCGTGAAATGATCCACTTTAATGTAGCCTTTATTTTCACTCGTCTCTGGCACAATATAGCCGTATTTTTCCGATGGATACGTCGGTTTCACGCCCATCAGTGCCAAATCTGCTTTTGTTTCGCCAAGCAGTTTTTCCAAATCAAGAATGCGTTTAAAGAAGGCGGTGTCCACGTAAGGATCGACAGGAAGCACGGCAACCGCATCATCCAGGGATGCATTGGTCATCGTGTACAGGTAGGAAGCTGCGAGGGCAATGGCCGGGAAGGTATCGCGCCGTTCCGGTTCGACGATCAGCGGTACCTCCTTTCCAAGCTGACTCTCCAGCATCTCCACCTGACCTTTTCCGGTCGCGATCACTGTCGACTCGCCGAGACCGACTTCATTCAACTGTCCGAAGACCCGCTGCACCATTGAAGACAAATGTTTTTCCTGATCTTCAAGCACACGCAGAAACTGTTTCGAGCGTGCATCATTTGACAGTGGCCATAATCGCTTTCCTGAACCGCCGGATAATAAAACCAAACGCATCATTATCTCTCCTCTAGTTTTCTCATTTATAGTACAATGACCCCCGAAATGAGAAAATCATTTTAGTCGATGTTACGAATCCCCTTGATGTCCTGTTTAGGGGTGAAGGAACCCTTTTCCTTTTATTATGCCACGAAAAGGAAATGCCGATCAATACCGCTCAGCCGATTCGCCTAGTTTCTTGATTCCGCCGACCGTTTTGCGAGGTAAACGCCGGTTAAGCTGCGCGGATTTTCAGCGATTTGCTGCGGTGTGCCCTCAGCGATAATTGTCCCGCCATTCGGTCCGCCGCCGGGACCAAGATCGATCACATAATCGCAATTGGCAATCAAATCAGGATCGTGATCGATCAAGATCACGGTTGAATCGTCAGCCATCAAACGATCCAAGACATCAAGCAGCGTCTCGATATTGTACGCATGCAGACCGGTCGACGGTTCATCAAGCACATAAAGCGTTCCGGAACGATGCCGTTTCAGCTCGCCGGCAAGCCGCAGGCGCTGCGCTTCGCCACCTGAAAGTGCAGGCGTCGCTTCACCAAGCCGCAAATAGCCAAGCCCAACTTCCTGAAGCAGCCGCAGTACATCTGCAAGTTTGGGCTGATCGATAAAAAAGTTTACTGCCTCATCAACGTTCATCGCTAAAACATCGGCAATCGATTTTCCTTTATAGTGGATGGACAAGGCTTCCGGTTGGTAGCGCGTTCCTTTGCATTGCGGACAGCGCACACGCTGCTCCGGCAAGTACTGCATGTCGAGTGTCAACTCGCCGCGTCCTTCGCATGTTTCGCAGCGCCCGCCTTTAACATTGAATGAAAAATAGCCGGCACTGTGCCGTATCTTCCTTTTTTCAGATACCTTAGCAAACAGCGTGCGGATATCGTCAAAAATACCGCTGTATGTTGCTGGCGTTGAGCGCGCATTGCGTCCGATCGGTGCCGCATCGACCAGTAAAAGCCGTTTGATTGACTCGGCGCCGGTTAAGCGGGCAAGATGTGCCGGCAGCTCTTTTCTCGTCAGTCCGGCACGGATAGCCGGGACGAGACTCTCTTGAACAAGTGCGGTTTTACCTGCACCGGAAACACCGGTCACAGCAGTCATGCGATGCAGCGGGAACTTGGCCGACAGATGATGCAGGTTGTGCAGATTCTTGACGGTCATATGCAGAAATGCTTGGTCTTCGGCTAGGGACCTCTGCTGCCTGCCCTGAACAGTGCGTCTTCGTGATAAAAAGGCGCCGGTCAGCGAATCGGGCATGGCGGCAACCTCCGCCGGCGTTCCTTCAGCGACTACATGTCCGCCGCATTCACCGGCACCAGGACCCATTTCAATCATATAATCGGCGCTGCGAATGAGCGCAAGATTATGATCAACAACAACGAGGCTGTTGCCATTGGCCACCATCCGACGCATGATCCGCTGCAGTCCGGCGACATTGGCCGGATGCAGACCAACGGATGGTTCATCCAACACATACAGAATGCCTGTTGAACGGCTTTTCGCCATGCCAAGCAGTTCTAAACGCTGCCGTTCACCTGTTGACAGCGTATTGCCCGCACGATCGAGGGTTAGGTAGCCGATACCTAGCTCATGAATGGGTGCTAGCTCAAGGCACATCTGTGTCGCGAGTTTTTCTGCAATCGGTTGAAGTTCTGCATCAAGTTTTTTCGGTAATCGATCAGCAAATTGAGCAAGCTCATCAATCGTGAACGCAGCTGCTTCAGAAATTGATCGGCCAAGCAAGCGGGTTTGAAGCGCTTCTGAACGCAGCCTTGTGCCATGGCACTGTTCACACGGACGCACACTCAAGAATTTTTTCATTCGTGCATAACGCGTCTGATTTTTATCGCCGGTCAGCGCCTGACGAACGGCTTCGACCGCATTCGCATAGGCGAACTCGATCGGATATTCTTCGCCCGTCTGCCGATTGTGGAAGATCAGCGGCCGCTTCGTCGATTTGCCGCACAGCACAATTTCCTGCTCTTCTTTACTCAAATCCTTCCATGGAACATCCGTACGCACGCCCAATTGACGAACTAAGCGCACGGTGTAGCCGCGGCCGGCCGCTCTCCAAGATGCTACTGTCCCTTGGTCGATCGTCTTGTTTGGATCAGAAATCACGCGTGACGGATCGGCTTCGGCACGCTCCCCGAGTCCACCGCAAGCCGGGCATGCTCCAAGCGCCGAGTTGAAGGCAAAGGTTTCGGCTGCAGGCAGCGGAAAGGCGGCGCCGCAGATCGGACATGTGCAGGTTTCATTTAAAATTGCCGCGAGCGTCGGTGGAATTGGATGTCCGTTTGGGCAGCGATGCGTCCCCAGCCGGGAAAACATCAGCCGTAGCAAATTATAAATTTCCGTAACCGTTCCCACCGTACTGCGCCGTCCCAGCTTTGGCGGCCGCTGCCGCAATGCCAACGCCGGTGGGAGAAAATCAATTTTTTCCGCATCTGCCTGTTCCATTTGATGCAGTTTGCGGCGCGTGAAAGCGGACAATCCTTCGAGGTAACGGCGGCTGCCTTCTGCATAGAGCACGCCCATCGCTAGAGAAGACTTTCCTGATCCGGACAGCCCGGCAATCGCCACCTGCTTCCGTAGCGGAATATGCAGCGTCACGTCTTTCAAGTTGTGCGTCCGTGCATGATAAATGTCGATCGTTTGTGGTACATGTTCCATAGGCTTATTCATCACGAGCGACAGGCACATCCCCTGTCGCCTCCCCTCCTCTCGAGTCAACGATTCTTTCTCTATTATACCTTACTTTCCGCAGGGCTCCTTTGACTGCGACCAACAGAGGCACTCCGCAGGCGCCTCGCACTCTCGTACTTCCGCAGGATGCGGTGACTTCCGCATTGCATACAGGACGTATGCGTACTTAGCGGAAGTTCCTTTATTTAGCAGAAGTTCCTTTATTTAGCAGAAGTTCCACTTTTATGACGCTAATCGTCGTACCCGCTAGGCAAAACGATAGACTTTCTCTACCTGCAAAAAAAAGCGCGCCAAACGATTCGGCGCGCTTCAAAAATTCAAATCCGTTATTTATTTTTCACCGTTCCATGAGCTGCTCGCTTCCAAGCTTCCAACGAATGGCGGGCGGCCGCCCAATCCTTTCCCTGCACCGCTTGTTTCGGAATGAGTGATGAGCCGACGCCTACTGCTGCGGCACCGGCATCCAGAAATTCCGCACAATTCTCCAAGGTAATTCCGCCGGTGACCATCAGCGGAATTTCACTAAGTGGACCGCGCAGGTTGCGGATAAAATCTGGACCGAGCGTGGATCCGGGAAACACTTTTACAAGTGCAGCGCCTTGCCGATACGCGTGAAAGATTTCAGACGGACTGTACGCACCTGGAATGAACGGTACATTTTTTTCATTCATATACGCAATCACTGTCTCATCGAAGATTGGCGTGACGATAAAGTCTGCGCCGGCATCCAATGCCCGATCCACATCTGCTACGGTTTTTACCGTTCCCGCACCAACAAAAATGCTTGGCTCGTCACGTTTGATCGCATGGATGGATGCTGCTGCTTCGCTGGATTCCATCGTAATCTCTACTGTATGAAAGCCTGTCTGCGCAAGCACAGGCACGAGTGCCGAGATAAAGGCCTGCGATTTCTTTCGAAACAGAGGCACAATACGCTCCAACTGAATACACGCAATCAGTTTTTCGTTCATCATTCGTCATCTCTTCCCTAATGCTTATTTTTCCGCCAGTGCAGCATCATCCGGGCGGATCGGTCCGTCATCTGCCGAATGTCCTCTAGCGGCTTTTACAATAATCGTAAAGATCACAGCGAGACCGAGCGAAATCGACATGAAGATATAGGACGCGGAAAATCCCCCTGTAACCCCATTTAGAAAACCGACAAAATAGGCGCCGACAAAAGAACCGAGCGCGCCCATACTGTTAATCAAAGCCATTGCACCTCCGGCAACATTGCGCGGCAAAAGTTCAGGAACAATCGCAAAAAACGGTCCGTACGGAGCATACATTGCGCCGCCGGCAATTACCATGAGCGTAAAGGAAAGCCAAAAATTTGACGACCCAATTAAATACGAAGCATAGAAGGCAAGCCCGCCGACGAGCAAGAATGGCCAAACAAACCGTTTCCGCATCTGCAAACGATCAGAAAAAAAGGACGCAACGACCATGAGCACGGCTGCCAGAAGATAAGGTGCAGATGAGAGCCAGCCGGTTTCAACGATGCTGATGTTCGGCGCTGATTTAATGATCGACGGCAACCACATGACAAAGCCGTAGACACCAATACTCCAAAAAAAGTATTGCAAACACAGGAAAATCACCGACTTCTGCTTAAACGCTTCACGATAATTAGGAACCGATTTTAACTTTTTCTGTTCATCGGCCAATGCCTGATTGAGTGCTTGTTTCTCATGATCCTTCAGCCATTTGGCTTCACTTGGCTTATCATCAACCAGCTTCCACCAGATAAACGCCCACAAAATCGACGGAAGGCCTTCAATGATGAACATCCAGCGCCAGCCGAAGCTGCTCAATAGATATCCCGATACGACCGACATCCAGAGCACCGTGATCGGATTGCCCAGAATCAAAAAGGTATTGGCTCGGGACCGCTCCTCACCGGTAAACCAATGGCTGAGAAAAACGAGCATGGCCGGCATGACCGCTGCCTCAACAATGCCAAGCAGGAAGCGGATCACAAGCAGCATATAAATGTTGGTGACAACGCCAATTAGACTCGCAAGAATCCCCCAGACGATCAGCGACCAGAAAACGAGTTTCTTGGCACTGCGTTTTTCAGCATAACTTGCGCTTGGCACTTGGAAGAAAAAGTAACCGAGAAAGAATAAAGCGCCCAGCAGCGATGACACGGCTGCGGTAATTTTCAGATCGGCCGCCATGCCTGAAGCGGCCCCGAAGCTATAGTTGGCGCGGTCAAGATAGGCAAGACTGTAGGTGATAAAGACAATTGGAATTAATCGGGCCCAACGGGTAGGTGACAAGCCATTGCTTTTCATAAGAATTGACCTCTCTTCTGATCAGTTTTCTGAAATGAACGGATTAAATGCCCGGCGTAACAATGGATCTGCCCAATCGCTCTGCATCATTCTGCACAAGCCTCTTTAGATAGCGCTTACATTAAATGGTTTAAAAAATGTCTTCCTTCATGTATCCATCAAGAAGGGAGACAATCTCTCTATGACTCCGCTTATATAAGTGGTGCTCTTTTTATCAGGAAATCACTTGGCGCTTGGCAACCGTTTTTTTGAGCAGCTCTGCCGCATTTTCAGGAGTGAATCCATATGCTTTTGTGACAATCGCTGCGGGTGCCGAAGCACCAAAACGGTCGATGGTTAAAAGTGCACCATCGCTGCCGACAAATTCATGCCAGCCGGTTGATGCAGCCATTTCGATCCCGACACGGGCAGTCGTTGCGGCGGGGAGTACTGCTTCTTTATAAGCATCCGGCTGCTCACGGAATCGCTCCCATGATGGGAGACTGACTACACGTACATGAATGCCTTCTGTTTCAAGCAGCTGCTGCGCTTCGTAAGCAAGCCCAACTTCAGAACCGGTTGCAATCAGGATTCCGGCCGGTTTGCCGCCCTTTGCTTCACTGACAACATACCCGCCGCGGCGTACCCCTTCATCGGCGCCGTCAACCTCGCCATCCAGTGTCGGCACGTTTTGACGGGTCAGTACGAGAACTGTTGGACGGTTGCGGCTTTCCAGCGCGATTTTCCACGCTTCGCGTACTTCATTGCCGTCGGCCGGCCGCAAAACGTTCAGGTTCGGAATCGCCCGCAAACCGGCAAGCTGTTCAATCGGCTCATGGGTCGGACCGTCTTCCCCGACGGCGATTGAATCATGGGTAAAGACGAAGATTGACGGAAGCCCCATCAATGCAGCGAGTCGAATCGCCGGTTTCGCATAGTCTGAGAACGTGAAGAAGGTTGGGCCAAACGGAATGACGCCGCCATGCAGTGCCAGTCCGTTCACTGCGGCACTCATCGCAAATTCACGAACGCCGAACCAGATATTGCGTCCTTCATAAGCGCCGGGCAGGAACTCGCCGCCCTCTTTAATTGTGGTTTTCGTTGAGGAAGCCAGATCAGCAGCACCGCCAAACAGGTTCGGGACGGTTTTTGCCAACGCGTTGATGACTTCTCCAGAGGTTTGCCGCGTCGCTTTTTTCGTTCCGGACGCGTATTGCGGAAGTGCATCTGCATAATCAGCGGCAAGTTCACCTTTGATCGCTGCCTTAAGCTGATTGGCGAGTTGCGGATAGGCTTCAGCGTAAGCATCAATCCTCTTTTTCCAAGCTGCTTCAGCTTTTGCTTGCTCTTCATTTAGCTGTTTGAAATGTACCCGAACCGCTTCCGGAACGTAGAACGGTTCGTGATTCCAGCCGTAGGCTTTTTTTGTTTCTGCTGTTTCCTCGGCGCCGAGCGGATTGCCGTGGACTTTATTGGTACCCGCCAAATGCGGCGAACCATAGCCGATCGTTGTGCGCACCTCAATCAATGTCGGCCGTGCACTGTCGGCGGTCGCTTGATCAAGCGCCGTCTGAACAGCTTCGACATCGTTGCCGTCTTCAACAAGCAACGTTTGCCAACCGTACGCTTCGAAACGCTGGCGCACATTTTCGCTGAACGACATGTTCAGTTTGCCATCAAGCGAAATATTATTCGAATCATAGAGCAGCACCAGCTTACCCAGTTTGAGTCGGCCGGCCAGCGAAGCCGCTTCCGAAGCAACCCCTTCCATCAAGTCGCCGTCGCCGCAGAGTGCGTATGTGTAATGATCAATCACCGCAAATCCGTCGCGATTGTACGTCGCTGCCAAATGAGCTTCAGCCATCGCCATTCCGACGGCCATCGCAATCCCTTGCCCAAGCGGTCCCGTCGTCGCTTCAACACCAACCGTATGCCCGTACTCCGGATGACCCGGCGTCCGGCTGCCCCATTGGCGGAACCTCTTCAGCTCATCCAGTGGAAGTCCGTAGTTGAATACATGCAGCAGACTGTAGAGGAGCATTGAGCCGTGGCCGGCGGAAAGCACGAAACGGTCGCGGTTGAACCATTTCGGATCGGCAGGATTGTGCTTCAGTTTCTTTGCCCACAACGTATAAGCCATCGGCGCTGCGCCCATCGGCAACCCCGGGTGACCGGAGTTTGCCTTGTCAATGGCATCAATGGATAATGTGCGAATCGTATCGATGGACAATTGCTCAATTTCTGTTGTCATAGCAAGCACTCCTTCTTTTTGCTTCTCTTATTTAGAAACCGATTCTGAAGTTTCTTTATCCGTTAAAATCGTATAACCGAGTGTTTGAATATCCGTGTTGAACCCTTTCACCGTATCCAGAGAAACCTGTTCCAGCGGTTTACCGACTTTTTTCAGTTTGCTAATGATTTCCGGCGTGCAAGTAATGATGTCGACACCGAGGCGATCGGCTTCGTAAACATTGAACAGTTCACGCGAGCTGGCCCAGAGCAGGTTTGCACCTTTTTTCGTGCGGCAGATGTCAACCGACTGCTTCATGTATGGAATCGGGTCACGGCCGGTATCGGCGATACGCCCGGCAAAAACTGAGACAATATTGTCGACATCCGGGTTCAACGCAGCAACTGTCTCCTCAACCTGTTTGATGGTCAGAATCGCCGTAACATTTAGCGAGTAGCCTTTGTCCTGCAGTTTTTCAATCAGCGGAATTGAGGATTCGCCTTTGGTGTTGGTAATCGGAATCTTGATGTAGACGTTCTTGCCGAATGTGTGAATTTTTTCGGCTTCCTTTTCCATCGTTTCAAAATCATCGGCGAACACTTCAAAAGAGAGCGGCAAATCCGGGATTTTTTCCACAACCTTTTTTGCGAAGGCAACATAATCTGCGACTCCTGCTTTTTTCATCAGGCTTGGGTTGGTTGTAAATCCACTCACAAATCCTGATTTGTAAGCAGCAAGCATATCCTCCAGTTTTGCCCCGTCTGCGTAAATTTTCACATTGAGTTGATCCATTCTAAATTCCTCCTTATTGGTTTTAAGCTTTATCGATTGCGTTGCTCATTCAACGTTGGTATGCATTTTCGCAGCATCCGCTTCACTCGTATGATCGCGGCGGCTGAGCTTGAGGCACAAGGCATCAAGTGTAATGTGTACGGCCTGATCGAATAGTGAACTGAGCAGTTGCACCGACTTTTTGTTTTTGTCGCCTTTGGTTGCGCCGGGAATCACAAGGGTACAATCAGCAAGTTCGGCAAGGGGTGAATCTATTTTACTGGTCGCTGCAATCACCGTCAGTCCTTGTTCTTTTGCCGCGCGCGTGTCATTCACAACATTTTTGGTCTTGCCTGATCCAGAAACAGCGAAATAAACATCGCCCGCCGCGATTGACGGGGTGACCGTCTCGCCAATGACATGGGATGAGTAGCCAATGTGCATCAAGCGCATCGCAAATCCCTTGGCCTGAAAGCCGCTTCTGCCTGAACCGTCGACGAAAATACGTGTATCTTTTTGGATCAGCGCCATTGCTGCGTCTAAATCCGCTTCATCGACTTGACCAATCACGTCTTCAATTTCCTTTAAAATCACATCGAATACTTGCATGTCTCCTGCATCACCTTTCTGAATTGTTTTGCTGCAGAAACGGGATCATCTTTCTTCACAATGCCAGAGCCAACGATCACAATTTCCGGATTGGCTTCTGCCATACCGGCAAGTGTTTCTAAATTAATGCCGCCGGCAATCGCGACCCGTTGAATCATAGGAAACGCTTTCTTAAATGCGAGTACCTCTTGATTCGGATCGACACTAGCCCCTTGATCGACCGATGTATGCAGGCAATAGATCGCATTGGGAAAATGAACCATTTGTGCCACTTTCTCAGGCCTGCATTCCAAAAGATCAATCATCATTTCTGTTCCGCTTGCTTCTGCAACGTCGTAACACGTTTGCAAAGTTGCTACCGAAGAAGCGCCCATGACGGTCAAAAGATCAGCCTTGTGCTTGTAGCCTTGGCGGAATTCATATGCCCCTTCGTCAATGGTCTTGGCATCACCGAGCAATTTTGCTGCGCCGGCAGCTGGTTTCAATCTTTCGAGCGCCTGAAATCCGTAGTCTTTAATTAAAGAAGTGCCCGCCTCGATAATGTCCGCGTAGGGTGCCAGCTTCCGGGTCAGCAGTTCCGCCTGCTCGAGTGACACACGATCAATTGCAATTTGCAGTTTCATTCCTGTCACCACTTTCCTTAATCGAAATCAGATTGCCTGCAATCCGTCATTTGCTTGGTTTTCCAGAGTTTGGAATGCCGTCTGTTTAATAAACGCGGCAAGCTGCTCCCGGCTCGGCAAGGCCTCATTGTCGCTGATGTGCTGCACCTGAATGGCACCGATCGCATTGGCGCGTTCCAGGATTTTTTTATCCGGTAGCGCTTCCAAAAGTCCGGTGATGACTCCAACCGCGAATCCGTCTCCTGCACCGACCGTATCCACAACGTGATCGACTCGGAATGAAGGAACGAGTGTTTCCGCAACTTGGCCGTCCGGCTGCTGTCGTTTGCAATACGCTCCGGTGCTGCCGAGCTTAATAATGACCGTTTTTGCGCCGTTACTGAGGTAAAAGTCAGCAATTGCTTCGCGCTTCGTCCTTCCAGTCAAACGTTTGCCTTCGCGGAATCCCGGCAAAACAACATCGCACCGTCCAGCCAGCTGGTTGATGCGCTTGACCATCGTTGCTTCATCGCTCCATAGCGTCGGACGCAAGTTAGGATCAAAGGTAATTAAAAGATGATTTTCGCGGGCTTTTTCAATCAGTTTCAACGTTGCGTCAAAGGTTTCTGCGCTTAGTGCCGGGAAAATGCCCGTTAAATGAAGCAGCTTTGCACCGCTGAAATCAAAGCGCTCGATACTCTCAGCGTTGAGACGTGATGCTGCCGATCCCTTACGGAAATAAACCACCTCCGGATCATCCACCTCCGTTTTGCTTTTCAGTTGGAACCCGGTCGGATGATCCCCCGATATGGCAACAGCCTCGGTTTCAATCCCTTCTCGCTCAAGAAACTGGCGTATATAAGCACCGAACGGATCATGACCGACTTCGCTAATCAGAGAAACTTGGTGGCCCAAACGCGTGACACCAACCGACACATTCACTTCGGCTCCGGCAATATAGCGTGTGAAATGCTGCACATTTTTCAGATCACCTGCCGCATCTGCAACAAACATAATCATGGGTTCGCCAATTGTGATCACTTCGCTCATGAGTTTGCACCCTCTTTCCGTTCGCTCAAGACCGTTCTGATTTTCACGAGTTCATCCTTCAATTCGTCGCGTGTGTCGATCGGATACTCAAGGACAACCGGGACATCGTCCGGACATTCGGCCAATACCTTTTTCCAATCAATCGCACCTTGCCCAAGCAATACGGTGTGCAGCCCGCCCTTCGTCGCAACATCCTTCAGATGAAAAATCGTTGCCACATTTCCGACACGACGTGCTGCCTCAAATGGATCGATGCCTTGCCAAAGCCAGTTTCCTGAGTCAAACGTATACCCGATCAAACTGTCTTTCAAGCTTTCTAGGGCAGCGCTTACAAATTTCAGCTGGCCATTTTCCTCGGTTTGATCATTTTCAATCGTAATCTGAACCGAGTAGTTGCAGATCAATCGTTCCAACTGTTCACATTGTGCTTCATTGATTTCGCCCGGTTCGCCAATATTAAGTTTGGCACTTTCAGCATGAAGCAGGGCAGCTTCTTTTAAATAATCTTCTAAATGATCCGAACAGGTTCCGTTGACGAACAATTTTTCAGGTATCGAATAGAACACGCGCAATCCTGTTCGCTCCGCTTCCTGACCGCATCGCTTCAATTCTTTCCAATTTAATGAACCGTTTTCAAAAAAGTATTCACGTCGCACTTCAATTCCGGAAACACCAAGCGCCTTTGCAGTCTGAAAGAGCTCGGATTGACGCTTCTTCTTCGCTTGCAAATCCTTCTGAAAAATCAATGTGTTCAAAAACAGCGCTCTCATTGAAATACACCCCTTTCTCTATGTGTATCGATTAACTAAAACGGTTACATTCATTTCCAAATAAAGCGTTATCATTCGGTAGACCCGCGAATCAGTAAATTGGCCGGCAGTTCAAACAGCTCCGGGCGGCCCGTTCGTTTTCCTTCAAGACGGTCAATCAGTAATTCAGCCGCTTTGGTTCCCATGCCATATGGATCTTGCTGAATTACTGTGATTCCTGGCCGAATCAGCTCACCCCAGCCCCAGTCATCGTAACCGTAAATGCCGATCTCAGCGGGGATGCTCCAACGCAACTGGTAGAGCAGCTGCAGCAAGAGCAGCAGTACCTGACCATTTACCGCAAACAGTGCCATTTTCTCATTTTGATTGGTGCGTTTCAGTTTAATCAGCTGTTCCTTAATGGCAAGGGTGTTGGCGCGATCAATGGTCAGAAGAATGTGCTCTTGCGGCAAGTGTTTCGCGCGCAAAGCATCCTCCACTGCTTTTTTTCGTTGTGAGCGTGTGCTGATACTATCTATATTCTCCGTGACAAAATAAATACGCGAATAATTGTTTTGAATTAAATAGTTGGTCGCCTGATAAGTAACGTCATAGTTGTTGGATGTGACCGAATCAAACAGAAAGTGTTCAATCTGGCGATCAATGAGTACGATTGGAAGCCTACTTTCTTTTAATTTGGTATAGATCGGACTCGTATAACCGGTCGGATTAATCAGAAGCGCATCGACATTGTGATCGATCAGTGACCGAATGCCGTCATCTTCACTCTTCTGACTATTGTCCGTATTCAGGATCAGCATATGATAGTGACGCGCTTTGCATACATCATTAACGCCTTTCATCATCATTGAAGAAAACGGATTTTCAATATCGGCAACCACAACGCCGATCAGATTCGTTTTCTTTGATTTCAGTCCGCGTGCAATGTTGCTCGGCCGATAGTTCAATTCCCCAATCACGTGCTTGATTTTCTTTCTTGTTTTCAATGACATATACTCATATTTTTTATTAAGGTATCGGGAAACCGTGGTGGTTGAAACCCCTGCTTTCTCTGCCACCATCGCTATTGTCGCATGCTTTGACGTTTCATCTGGCTCCATCACGATTCCTCCGCTTCTCTCAATCGCTCTTCCATTCGTTATTGCTCTTATTATAGCCGTTGCCTTTAACGGGTCAAGCGGTTCATCCTTTTAATGCAGCCGGGAGAGGAGACGGTTCATCCTCCTTCTGCGCATCCAATTGTTTCTCAGTTATATTTTTTCGAAGCAGCCCAATCATCAGTGCAGTGACAACAACGCCTGTTAAAATGGCGAGAAGGTACAGCACTTGCTGCGTCAATCCGCCCTGAACGACTGGAAGAACGAACAACCCGCCGTGCGGCGCAGGAAGTGCGATATGGAACGCCATCGTCATCGCACCGGTAATTGCCGAACCAACAATTGACGACGGAATGATTCGGAAAACGTCTTTAGCCGCAACTGGCATCGCGCTTTCGGTAATGAAACTTGCACCAAGTAAGAAATAGGTTTTCCCTTGGTCACGGTCCTCAGCATCAAATTTCTTTTTAAAAAGGACCGTGGCAAGACCGATGCCAATCGGTGGAACCAGTCCGCCGGCCATAATCGCTGCCATTGGATAATAGTTGCCGGCACTGATCATCGCAAGTCCGAAAGTGTAGGCAGCTTTGTTAATCGGACCGCCAAGATCAACAGCCATCATCGCCCCAAGGATCAGGCCAAGAATCTCAAGGCTCGATCCTTGGAAACTGCTGAGGCAAGCGACAAGCCAGTTATTGAACACGCTCATCGGATAGGCAACGACCTCATACATCACCACACCGGTGAAAAGGACACTGACAACCGGGTAAAGCAGGACATTGCGCAAATTCACGAGACCTTTCGGGAACTTGCGGCACAGTTGATTTAACAGCCGGATAAAATATCCGGATAGATAACCGGCCAGAATGCCGCCGAAAAATCCGCTGCCCGTACTTGCAGCAATCAATCCGCCGATCATCCCCGGCGCCAGCGCCAGTGTTCCCGAAATCCCATAGGCAATAAATCCGGCAAGAATCGGAACCATCAGTGCAAAGCCATTGCCGTGACCAATTGCATACAGAAGCGCTGCAATCGGATTATAGGAAGGATCTTTAATATCCGCTGCGTTGACGCCAAACATAAAGGATACGGCCATGAGAATTCCGCCGCCGACTACAAAGGGAATCATGTGGCGGATGCCATTCATCAGACTGTCGTAGAGTTCATGAGGAAATCCATTTTGCTCTCGCGGTTCTCCATTCACCATTCATCACTCCCTTTCTTTGTTAATCGATTAACTAAATCGGTTTAGTTTTTGATTTTAACCTTTCTGACAGTTTCCATTGTAAGCGGTTGCTTTTATTTACGCAACCCCTTACAAGCATTATTTTTCATTATTTTCTGTGAAATTAATTTCCTATATCCAGCTTATTCTTGCAAAACTTATTTCCCGGAAAGGTATGCCCTGCATTTCACGATGTATAAAATTACAGCGCTGCATTTTTTGGCTTCTATTGCGTGCGTCCGAACAACTCGGATCGTTTCATCTTTTTCAACTTTTTTCAAAAAATCCTTGCATTATTTATCCATTCTGGTTATAATATTTCTTGTTCTGATTCATTACCCCATGGCCAAGCGGTAAGGCAACGGATTCTGATTCCGTGATGCTCTGGTTCGAATCCAGATGGGGTAATTCGATAAAAGAGAGATCGCATAGCGATCTCTCTTTTTGTTGATTATCGTATCCCTCTTGTAAGAGCGCTAGAACCACTCATTCTTTAATCTTCGACAATCACTTTTTCTGCTTTATTGAGTTTTGCTTGATTTCTCTTATATACCCAATTCGTCACAATGGGCGTTAAAATGGCGCTGATGATCACCGATGCAGCAATTTGTGGTGTCGCAATCGAAGCCACACTCGCTAAACCAGGATCTACATTCACCATTGCAGCAGGCGTAGCGACTGCACTTGCCGCTGTACTGTTAATTGCTGCTCCAGCAACACCGCTGCCACCGGTCACCTTGTCTGACAGGATTCCGAAAGCGCCTCCAATAAATACTACGATAAGTCCCAAAAGAATGCCGGATAAACCGCCTTCAACTAATTGTGCAAAATTCATATTCGCACCAAGCACAAATCCCAAAATGATAATGATCGGTGTGACTCCGGCCGTTAGATGCTTTTTTAAAAAAGAACTTGAATTAGCAAGCAGCATGCCAATAAACAGAGGAAGAATTGAACCGATAATCGCCCAAAATGGAATTGATGCCTGGCCGTTTGCATTCAACGCAATCATGGTAACTGTAGGGCCAACTGAAATCGTTGTCATTGCCACGGCCCCACGATCGATTTCATCGCCGTAAGTCGCTGTAATTCCCG
This sequence comes from Sporolactobacillus terrae DSM 11697, assembly GCF_000648615.1. GTDB lineage: Bacteria > Bacillota > Bacilli > Bacillales > Sporolactobacillaceae > Sporolactobacillus > Sporolactobacillus terrae. The sequence goes on from NZ_JFZC01000032.1 coordinate 19,936, forward strand.
AGTACAGTGCATTATTGGCAACCGACATCGCGCCAATAATTGCGATTGAAGACAACCCTAGAAAATTATTATTAAAAAATGCAGCAACCGCAAGGCCCAACAATACGGCAATCGCTATTTTCACCGATATGATGACACCCCCGCGAAAAAGAGCCCTTGGCGCCTTGCCAAAGGATAACGTCGCACCGATAAAAAACATAAAGACCCCGACAAGCGGTGCTGTCCCATCAATAATGGCTGTTGTGAATCCGCCGATGTGTAAAATTTGCGGAAACAGTGAATTGATGGTGCAGCCGATAAACATAGGAATAACAATGGTGTCGCCAGGTATTTTAATCTTCTTCATCGAGTTCATAATCTGCATGTCCATCCCTCCCCCAATTCATCAATAAATCAGCCGTCCAGTACGATTCCCCCATCGACATCGCCGACTTCTCCATTAACAAAGCTTGCCAGATTGGATGCGAAAAAAAGAATCATTTGTGCAATTTCTACCGGCTCTGCTCTTCGTCCAAGCGGAATCATTGAGATTACTTTCTGTTTCTTTTCCGCATCTTCCGACAATGCTGTGGTCATGGTTGTATTCGTATAAGAAGGGCACACGGCGTTGCAGTGGATGTTGTACTTGCCACCTTCTTTGGCAACGGCCTTAGTCAGTCCGTTTACCCCTGCTTTGCTGGACGCATAAGCAGCAGTTCCCAATAAACCGCCACCAATTTTTCCTGCCACGGATGAAACGTTCACAATTCTTCCCCCTTTATTTTTAATAAAGTGAGGGAAAAGGGCATGGATGGTTGTAAATGTACCTGTTAAATTAATCTGAATGACTTTTTGCCACTCTGCATCATCAAGATCGACAAACTTTTTCGTGCTGACAATACCTGCGCAGTTGACCAGTACGTCAATTCGCTTATAGTCCTTAAGAATAGTGGCAATAACCTCTCGAATTGTTTCAGGAGCGCTTAAATCCATTTTGTAGAACGCTACCTTTTCGCCAAGTTCGGTTACAGTTTGCTTCGCGGCAGCTTCATTGATGTCAACGATAATTACCCGTCCGCCCCCGTTAACAATTCCTTTAACGACTTCTTTGCCAATTCCTTGAGCTCCACCTGTAACGATTGCGACTTCATTTGTAAATTTCATGATCAATTCCTCCTATTTGTGAAATAATTCACTTAAAAGTGCACACTTATTGTGAATTTTTTCACTTAATGATGCGTTAATTACGTGAATGGATTCGCTATATGGAATGCCCCCATAAAAGCGCTTCCATACTTTTATCATAAATTCCCATAAATAGATTGTCAAGCCATTTTCTGCTTCATTTGTTCATTTATACATGTTGCGATTTTGAGCAAATATATCGCACAAAACACGCACTACTCTGCTGTGTGACGCTCCTTCACTTGCCCGTGAAACACATAAGAATCTTACGCTTTTCCATCATCCTCCGCTCATCATTTCGCAGCAGCTACCTTTCTAATGAAACCCGCTAAAGTTGAATTTTAGTCGTCCAACTTTAGCGAATCGGTTTAAGAAACGCTAAGGGATAATCCGGCGCTTTCTCCATATCTAAGAGTGCCGATTTCAAACTGATTTAGTCGTTTTTATTCGGCTGCACGTTAGGGTCGGCGCAGGCACCTTTAACACCAAACAGCCCTCGGTAAAACATGATGTCCAATTCATGGTCAATTGCCTGTAACGATTGCGGCGTCATTTTGAACTTGTCCATGTGGTGAGGATTGCGAAAGTATTGAAAGAACATGTCGATGTAAATAAAAACCGCCTTATCGCTTAGATCATCGGCAATATAACCATCCTCACGGCCACGTGAAACAAAGCGCTTCCAAAAATCACTTTGACTATCAAAGAGATGATTAATTTCATGATTATCTTGATACATTTTGACCATGAGATCCATCATTTTCCCACTCACACTTCGCTGCGCTTGATTGGAAAAGAGCTGCATACGTTGAAGGATTTCCGGAAAGGTTAGTGACGGGTTGTTCAGATCATCCATAAAGTGATCGCGGTACTTGGTAAGCAGCCGTACGACAACAGCCTTTAACAGTTCATCTTTGCTTGCAAAATAGCTGTAAAGCGTTGCTGATGAAATGCCAATCGTTCGCGCTAATTCACGCATCTTTATTGCTTCTGGGTCCGCGTCTAGATACATGTTGGCGGCAGCCTCAAGAATACGCTCGCGCATCATGTCCTTTCGTTCACTTCGCTTCATTGCACATCCACGCTTTCATGCTCGTTTTTTCTTTATTCATTTTAAGAAATAATGTTTATTTTGTCAAAAAAGGTAAAACATTGTTGACTTTTTGTTTTAGTTTTTTTATATTTAAATATGTATTATAAAATGAAGGAGGAAACATATGGCTTTTCTCGAATTACACGACATTCACAAAGCATATTTTTTAGGGAAAGAAAAGTTTCCTGTCCTGAAGGGGATTGACCTCCAACTCGAACGCGGCGAATTCGTTTCGATATTAGGCGAATCTGGGGGCGGTAAATCAACCCTGATGAACATCATCGGCGGATTGGATCGTAAATTTACCGGTCAAGTAACGGTTGACGGAAAGCTGCTGGACCATACTAAAGAAAAACAGCTGGATAACTACCGTCGCCGTACGATCGGCTACATTTATCAATCGTATAATCTGATTAGTCACCTCAACATTGTCGAAAATGTTTTAGTCTCTTTAGATATGACGACGCTGAACGGCGGCCAGCGAAAGGAACGGGCAATCGCCTTACTGAAAAAGGTCGGCCTGGGCCAGCATTTGAAGAAACGCCCGAGTCAACTTTCCGGCGGTCAAAAGCAGCGCGTGGCCATTGCTCGTGCGCTGGCCAGCGATCCTGAAATTATCATTGCAGACGAACCGACAGGCGCTTTGGACTCCAAGAACACCGCAGAGGTTCTCAAGCTCTTGGAACAAATTGCTGAGGAAGGAAAATTGGTTATCGCCGTCACGCACTCCCAAGAGGTTGCCAACCACGGCACACGCATTGTTCATCTTACCGATGGAAAAATCGATGGCGACACACGGCTCAAACCCGCCTATGAAGTGCTGACTGACGCTCAGAACGACTTTCAGGCAAAAGCGCTTTCTGCAGGGGCAAGTTATAAAAATGCGTTCAAACACCTCACCTTTAATTTCTGGCGTAATTCACTTATTATGCTGGGTACCGCGATCGGTCTGTTCGCCGTGCTGCTCTTTAGCGGTTTAGGCAATGGGGTCAATGCTTTTATTCAAGACCAAATCAATTCAATGGTCAATCCGAATTCGATTACAGTGATGAAGAACCCGACAGGTAAGAAAATGGGCAGCGCTGAACTGCAGCAGTCCATGCAGCAATTTGCCAGTGACCCATCGAAGCTGCTGATCACAGACGATCAGGTTGACCGTCTACGCGATTTAAAACACGTGGACAAGGTTGAACCGGGTTATCAGCTCAGCACATATACCCTGTCCTATAACAAAAAGAATTCAAACAGCTCAGGAATCCAGACGTGGACAAAAGCGTTTGCCGACGACACGGTTGAAACGGGCCGTGTACCCGGAGACAACGAGATTGTAATTAATAAGAACGAGGCAATCGCGTTGACAAGCGCCAAGTCGTACAAGAAACTGCAAGGCAAAACGATCAACCTCACGTTGCAATGGATTAATGAGAAAAACCAGCCGATTCAGATCAAGGGAAAACTTAAGGTTGTTGGATTTGTTAAAAGTGGACAGGCAAGTTTGCCGGCAATAACGAACTACCACACCATGCGTGAACTGATCGAAAAGAGTAAAGGTGAGACAAAAGCGAACTTTGTCTCCGTCAATGTCACCGATCCGACCTATGTCAAAGGGGTCGCGAAAACGATTCAAGGATTGGAAGATAACGGAAAATACACCTATGGTGCAATTACCGTCGGCGACATTTTGGACACGGTAAATCAATACGTGCAAATCGCCTCGATCGTGCTCTCAGCAATTGCCGGCATTTCACTCGTGGTTTCTGCCCTTATGATCATTGTGACCATGTATATGTCTGTATCGGAACGGACGAAAGAAATCGGCATTCTGCGTGCACTCGGACAACGTAAGAAGGATATTCGTCGACTGTTTACCGCTGAGTCGATTCTGATCGGCTTGTTCTCGGCAGCTCTCGCACTAATCTTTGCTTACGGATTCAGCGCTCTGCTCAATCACTTGCTCTATAATATTGTTAAATTCAACATGGTTCAGATTTCAGTAGCGAACATTATTTCAACAGTCATCATCGCTCTGGTGATCTCGTTTATTGCCGCACTGTTGCCAGCAAGACGCGCTTCACGACTGAATCCGATTGACGCGCTGTCCGCTGATTAATTATCCATAAACAGTGTTCGAGCTACTCATTAAAATCGTTAAAGTTCAAAAAACAAGCGCCCTACCGCAATTCGGCAGGGCGCTTGTTTTTTGTGAACTTACTTTTTGAGCAGATTGATGTTTTCATAGTAATGAACAACTGCTTTAGCAATCGGATCCTCTGCTTCGAGACCGCTTACATCATGAAGAACCGTATACACGCCTTTTTGTTTCAACTGCCGTTGCAGACTTTCTGCCTCCGCATCCTCACTGTAATCGAAATGCAGCGCTGCAGCCATGACTTTCGCAAGATGTGTGAACGACAAACCGAGTTTCTGTGCTTCACGTGCCGGTTTTACCAGACGGTCTTCGGCGCCCAGTTTGCGCAATGGTGAGCGACCGACACGGGTTACGTCATCATTTAATTTCGGATTCTGGAAACGGTGCAGAATCTTTTCAATATACTGTTCATGTACCTCAGGCTTAAAGCCGTACTGCTTAATCAGATAGGCTCCGGTTTCCTCAATTGTTGCTTTAACGTCCTGATACAGTTCCGGATCCTGCAAGGCTTGATGAATCTTCTTTTTCCCCGCTTGGTAGCCGAAATAAGCGGTGGTCGCGTGACCGGTATTTACCGTGAACAGTTTGCGCTCAATGTACGGCGCAAGATCCGGTACGATCTGCATCCCTTTTACTTGCGGCAATTGTTCGTTCGATTCAACGATCCATTCACGATAGTCTTCAACGAGTACATCGAGCAGTTCATCATTGTGCTGCAGCGGAACAATACGGTCAACCGCTGAATTTAAGAAGAAGACGTTGCCTTTTAGCTTTTTCGTCGTTGCTTCATCAAGTGCTTTCAATACTTCCTTTTTTAACAAATCGGTCGCGTTGATCTGATTTTCGCAAGCAATCACATAGATTTTTTCAGTTGTATGCGTCAACCGTTCTTTTAGTCCTTTGGCGATCAGTGGCGCGATGAACGGCAACACTTTCGGCCCGATTGCCGTTGTCAGATACTCCGCCTTACCAATTGTTTCAACAACTTGATCCGGGTTCGTTTTGCTGTTGATTCCGGAAACGTTGGTAATCGTGACCGTCTCTGGATGCTCAGCAGCGGTTCTGACCTTATAGGTTTGCTTTTCGTTTAATGCATGAATAATCGGCTCTGCGATATCCACAAACGAAACGTGGTAGCCTGATTCTGAAAATAAAGCGCCGATAAATCCTCTTCCAATATTGCCTGCACCAAAATGTACAACTTCCTTCATGATCCTCATTCCTTTTCATTTAAATTTATGAATCAGTAGTTGATAAAAATTGGCTTCCAATTTGGCACGGATCGTCGTTTCATTCGCTGAAGCGAAAATCAGCGTGCTTTCACGATCGTCGACTAATGAGCTACTTACGGTACGAATCACTTCTTGCTCCATCGGATGCAGCGATTCAGGGGCAAGCAGGAGCAGGATGTTGCGCACCGGTATCCTGCCGCCGTTCATCGCCGCAAGCTCGACCGGTTCGTTGAGATGAGCGATGCAAAAGCAGAGTGAGTGAACGGCGCGATCACGGCAATGAAACAGGGCCATGTCGGTACCTGGAATGCCAAGACCGGCGAGTTGTTCTCGCTCGATCAATCGGCAGAGCACGCGCGAAACATCACTGACAATCGAATCATCTGCTGCTTGTGATAACAGCATCTGCAAAATCGCTTGAGTCGTTTCGGCACCTTTGGGACGAATCACTTTAAAAGTTTTCATTATCGCGCGAATACCCGCTTGAAGACGATCGATCTCATCCATGAGTTGCTCCAACGAATGATCGCCCGTTTCTTCTTGAATTTGCTCCTGATCCGTCAAAAACAGCGATTGTCCCTGCTTGCCTATGAGTCGGTCGGTCACCTGTTTAATTGCCTCAATATCGGCCTGGCTAAGCAGTGGATTGACAAACAGGCATGGGATCTTCTGTTTCGGCAAATGGACCGTCGACAGGATCAAGTCAAAGTGATTGAGTTCAAGCTTCTCCATATCATGAATAGAGGCAATCTTAATTGAATAAAGCTCTTTCATTTCCTTTTTCAGGCGTGACGCCAGCATTTTCGATGCGCCGATTCCGGTCGGACAAACAACTAATGCACGAATGTTTCGTTTCTGTTTGCGTTGCTCCAATGCCGAACCGAAATGCAGAACAATGTAGGCAATTTCATCATCAGGAAAGCGAATGGATTGAAAGACCTCCCGCAGCGAGTGCTCTATGATCTGAAACAGAACGGAATATTGAGTCTTGATTTGTTTTGTAAGCGGGTTCACGGATGCCAAATCCTTACGAATTCGAAACAATGATGGTTCAAGATGCGCCATTAATCCTTGAAACAGTGAAAAGTCATTGGTCAAATCCATATGAAGCGCTTGCGACACATGCTGGATCAACTTTTTAATCGCTTTTCCAGTAATCACTTGGTCAAAATAGATCGATTCCGCATTCTGCAGCCGCGATCCCTTCAGCAGTGTGACCATAAATGCCTTTTCCTGTACCGGCAAGTCGATCCGCAGCTGATTTTTAACAATAGCGGCGATTTTCCCAATAAAAGGCAACGCTTCCATTTCTGTGCTGATTGATTCGTCCTGATCGTCATCCTGAAGCGGATGACCGGATGCGTAGCGCTGAACAGCGATACACACCTGGATTAGAAAACTGATGTAGTCACTGTCGGCAAGCTCTGCATAGAGTGTTTTCATATTGCTTTTCATCGCCTGATCAATCACAATCAGATGATTGGCCTTAAAATAATGAAGAACGAGCTGATCTTCTGCCAACGTCTGATGATTGAGCTGAAAAATCGCTTCAATCAAATTCTCGTTAAAATAGAATAAATAGAAATTAGCCAGTGCTGTGCGTTTCGCCCGTTCCGACCCAATCAATTGAATGCCAACGCCGCGTTTCCGTGAAAGTGTTATCCCAAAGTCATTCGTCCAGTCGGATAAATCGTCCAAATCACTTGTGAGTGTAGTGGATGAGATGGCCAGATCATGAGCAAGCGGACCCGTTTTCATCGATTCATCGCTTTGAAACAATTTCACAAACAAGAGCAGCTTTCGTTCCTTCGCCGAAAGGTCGACCGGCTGCACGTTCGACAACGCCTGAACCAGCTTGAAAATCGCCTGATTCGCCCCTTGGATGCGAAGACTTTTGTCTTTATTTTGAACCAGCTGCAAGCCCTGCGACGTCAAAAGTCGTTCAATATTTTTCAGATCGCGCCGAACCGTACGCACGCTCACCTGCAAATAACTGGCTATTGAAAGAGCCGAATGCTTGCCGCTTGTTTTCAAGAGCAGCTCTAAAATCATTTTTTCCCGGTTCGTCAAGACCATCGGATTCATCCGCCTTTTTTCTTCAATCGTAGCACAGTGATGGAGCGATTACCCGCGGGAACAATCACGCATTTTGCGCGACTGCATGATTAATCACCGTGATCAGTTCATCGACCGATTGTGCGCGAACCATTTCACCAACGTTAATGACATCCGAGCAGGCGACCGCAATTTTAGACAGAATTTCCAAGTGGCTGTTGTTCTTTCCAGCAATGCCGAAGACGAGCCGGACCTTGTTTCCGTCAAAATCAACGCTGTCTGGAATCTGAATGATCACAATACCGGAAGCCAGCACTTCTTTTTTCACTTCTTCTGTGCCATGCGGAATGGCAATTCCGTTGCCCATATACGTCGACATGAGCCGGTCGCGAGCGATCATCCCTTCGACATAGGAGGGTTTTACATAGCCGCCTTCTACCAGTTTCTGTCCGGCAAAGCGAATCACTTCTTCTTTGCTTTTAAACGATTGATTGATAAACACATTTTCTTTTCGAAGAATATCACCGTCAACAAACGGCGCAACGCTTGATTCTTCCGCTGCCTCCGGCTCTGCTTTTTCGCCTTTGCTTAATTGATTGATTAACAGGTCATAGGATGGGCTGCTTAAGAAATTATCAACCGACACATGATAAGCATCCGGTGCTTTTTCTTTTGCACGCGGCGTCAGCTCAGACTGCGTGACGACGATCTGTGCATCGCTTGGAATGGAACTTACCGCTGTATTGGTGACATTGATCGCCAGACCGGCGGCTTTCACCTTTTTTCTCAACAGTGAAGCGCCCATCGCGCTGGAACCCATGCCGGCATCACACGCGAAGACAATCTTCTTCACCGCTTGTGGATCGAGCGTCTTCGAATCGGTAAGCACACCGGAAACGCGGCTCTTCTTGCCTTTCATGCTCTCCATTTTCCGGGTTGCTTCTTCAAGGTTTTCATTACCCGCTTTATCGGTTTTCAAAATGAGACTGCCGATCGCAAAAGAGACGATCGTCGCAACGCATACAGCCGCAATATTTGCCGCAAAGCTGCCAAAGGATTTCGGTGTTACGGCGAGCATAGCGATAAAGCTGCCTGGTGAAGCCGGACCAACCAGCCCGCCTTTCAGCGTAACCAGTGTAAAAATACCACTCATACCGGCAACGATTGTTGCAATGAATAAAAGCGGTTTCATTAAAATGTAAGGGAAATAGATTTCATGAATTCCGCCAAAGAAATGAATGATCGCCGCACCAGGTGCAGACTTCTTCGCATTGCCTTTGCCGAAAAAGCTGTAAGCAAGCAGAATGCCGAGCCCAGGACCTGGGTTTGCTTCAAGTAGGAAAAGTACCGAACTTCCGTACTGACGTGCCTGCTCAACCGCAATCGGTGTTAATACACCATGGTTGATGGCGTTATTCAGGAAGAGTACCTTACCGGGTTCAATGAACAAACTTGCAAGCGGAAGCAAGCCTGCGCCAACCAGCCTTTCAACACCGGATGCCAGAGCGGCACTGACCGCATCGACGACCGGCCCGATACCGAGAAAAGCAAGAATGGCAAGCAGTGCGCCGAGAATGCCGGCTGAGAAATTATCAACGAGCATTTCAAATCCGGTTTTTATTTTGCCCTCAACCATTTTATCGAATTTTTTAATGACATAACCGCCGAGCGGCCCCATAATCATCGCACCGAGGAACATTGGGATATCGGTACCGATAATGACACCGGCTGTTGCGATTGCGCCAACCACGCCGCCTCGATGATCAAAGACTAATTTCCCACCGGAATAACCAATCAGAATTGGAAGCAGATAGGTTACGGTTGGATCAACGAGTTCTGCTAGTGCCTTGTTCGGCAGCCAGCCAGTTGGAATGAAAAGTGCTGTAATCAGTCCCCATGCGATGAAGGCGCCGATGTTCGGCAGAATCATTGAACTTAGGAAATTACCGAACTTCTGAACTTTAACTTTTACACCTGAACCTGCAGACATAGGTGTTACCTCCTTTGTTTGTTGCCTGAAGTCGTGAATCGACGTGAACGGTTTTCAAAGTGACCTTTTTCACGTAAGCGCTTTCTGGTTTAACAAAAATAAAACCCTCGCACTTTGCGATACGTTATGAAACAGCCTTTATATTAAGCGCTTACATATGGTGCTATCTGAAAGCCTCTTTGCTACATATTTATTATACGGAGCCGCAGTGGTCTGAGGCAAGACAAACTAAAACCAGTTTTGCCAACCAATTGATGACAAAACTGGGTTAATAAGCAGCAACCGACGCTGCATCAATCAAAGAAGTACAAGGCGGATTGTCTTGCACGCTCCAAGTAGGTGAACCAGGTAAGCTCAGTCCATAGGTTTAATTGTCTTCTCCCTTTGGATAAATGAATTTAAAAAATAGACTTGCAAAGATGCAGGACAGAACAAAGGTTATCGCACTGGAAACTAAATCATGTAAAAGTGAATACGTCGGATCGGATTTTGCAAAATAGAGATGATCGATAAATCGTCCAAGTACTGAAACAACGGAGTAGGTGAGCAATAGAAGAAAGGTGAATTTTTTTGCATTGCTTTTTTTCACACGTATCCCCCCGGATTAGTTCGAATGCTTCATCATTTAGTGTAAAATAATTGATCATTCGCAGCAATGCAGATTTCTCCCCATCGTTCTTCCATTTTCAGCTGTAATGCGCGCGAAACAAGGAGCGTCCACGAAAAGCGGTACGCCTGCCGAAGCAACACGTACCGCTTTTTTTTATGCCTGTTTTTGAAGTCGTTCTTCTGTCCGGTCGGTCTCCTGATTGATCGGGAGCAGGCGGACGGACTGGATCAGCTCATCCAACTTGCCTTCAATCCGGTGCAAGAGGAAAAAGGTGACGACAGCCGGAAAACCGACGTCCTTAATCATTGAGAACCACACCTCCATGCGAAAGCCTCCTTTCCACGTCGATCGAAAAGCCGGAGCATGCAATGCATATTCGCCCCGGCTTCTGACCAAACCGTTATACCTCCAATTCAATTGGTGTTGTGTTGTTTTCCGAAATGCGCGCCGACTTAAGGGCAACAAGCTCGCCGCCAGTCGACTGGAACACCTGCTCCGCGAGGATTGTATTCATCGCAGCTTTAATCGCAGCCGGATCCGCCGGTTCAACCGGATCATTCAATGACAAGGTCACACTTTTTCCTTCGGCATTCAAAAAAACGAGATTCAGTTTTTTCATTCATTGATCCCTCCTTTCTCTGATGGACTTGTCCATCGTTTTGGTCAGGCTAGAATGTCGGTCGTGTCGTTGCGTTCGACGGAAATCAGTTCATGCTGCTGAAGTGGCGCAAGTTTCTGCGCAATCGTCAGCAGACTGTCCGGAGCCGCCTCCGCTTTAATATTGCGGAACGATTTACTTAGCGTCACCGGCTTTCCCTGATCATCCAAGCCGCCGTTCAAATTCATCACGAATACCGATGCAATGATTTTGCTCGTTGCCATCTTTATCACCTCCCACATTTAAGAAGTAGGAGGTGCGGTTTTAAAATGGTGAGCACAATTGAAAAAGATGAACGCTTCTATTCTTTGATACTGCTTTTAAGCGGTTTGCTACGACTTTTGGCTTGTTTGATACAAAATTGACTTCGTTTGATACGACTTTTCTCTATGTGTAAAATGTTTCTCGGGGGATAAATTTGATGTGGGCGTAAGAGGATGCGATGGCATGCAGTTCTTTCTTTATTTCTTTTTAG
>NZ_JFZC01000033.1 GCF_000648615.1 Sporolactobacillus terrae DSM 11697
CAGGATGTGATGACTTTCGCGTTGCATACAGGACGTATGCGCACTTAGCGAAAGTTCCTTTAGGAAAGTTCCTTTAGGAAAGTTCCTTCATACATGTGTGATGGATTCGTGTCTTTTCGGTGCTGAATCGTCGCTTCGGTTACTCGCTTGCCGCGGGCGCACCGCGAGCCTCCTCAGACAGGGCAAGAATCTGCGGGGTCGCGCCGGCACGCATCAACAAGGCGCGATCCCGCAGGCGCCCAAGTATCTAAATGAGGGGGGGCTTGGACATTATTGAAATAATAAAAAAAATGATCCTCATCCCCCTCACTTCTGTTTCATTAAGCATTCTGATCCTTAATTAAGTAAAAATAAGCGGAGATTTTTCGGCTATATGCAGAGTAGCGCTCATTTCAGAGGTATATAAGGGGAATTTTTCCGTCTATTTAATTCCGCGTTGTGCACAGGATGTACTTCCGCAGGATGCGGTGTCCGCGCCACTCAAGCGGGTTATAAATATAAAAGAAGAGGCATCCCAAAGTCAGCAGCAGACTTTTAAGATGCACTCTCATGTTTTGTTCAGTTAATCGCGTTATTCTTCGTCGTTCCATTCACTGCGGCGTTTTTTCCGCTTTGAACTGTTTCCTGAACCGCTTTTTTCAAGGATTTCTTTAATACGCTCAATCGTTTGCGGTGCCAAATCGATCAGTCGTTCATACAAATGCGTGTTATTGTCGAGATGAATCGTCTTTACACCTTCATCGCCAATGATCAAAAAAGCAATCGGTGTAATCGACACACCGCCGCCAGTACCGCCGCCGAATGGAAGATAGGCTTCGGTCTCTTCCGTTGGATCTTCATCCGGATTTTCATTCTTTGTATTGAACTCGCTGCCGCCAGCAACAAAACCGAAACCGACCTTTGACAAAGTGATGATGGTATGTCCGTCTTCTGTTTCAATCGGATCTCCGACAATCGTGCCTACGTCCACCATGGACTGCAGGCTTTCGAGTGCAGTCTTCATCAACCCTTGTATCGGATGATCTGCCATAGTTACCCCTCTTTCAATTGGCTCCTTAATTTCCTGATCATAGCTATAGCGTCTCCGAACCGCATCTGAAACATGCACGACAAGGCTGAGTTCAAACATTTTCTTTGGTAAGCCGGAACAACATTGATCCGCGGATGATCAGCGCTCATTGCGTTCACCCAAGGCAATAGCGACGCTTTAACTGCCCAAATCAATCCGCAAAGCATAGCCGTTTCCGCGGCATCTCCGGTTCCGCATGTCGTCACCCACACAACATGAGTCATTTGAATAGATTGGCCTCGCTGTCCCGTACGAAGAAAATCAACGCCTTTTTCCAATTGTTGATAAAGGAACGCCGCACGGTCTGTCGTTTGTTTTTCGTCATTTTGGGAAATGGTCTTGTTTTCATTTTTTTTAGAGGAGGGATTCCCACGTGGTTTCTTTCTTGGCGTTTCGGAGTGAAATGTAAAAATTTTCTTCCGCCCAAGGTACAGATCAGCCTTCCACTCGAAATGGTGCACGCCGATCAGATACTTGACGCGCAGTGTCAGCGTACTTTTTAAAATAAATAGGACCAATAGAATCAAAAGTCCAACACTTAACCCTGACAAGACAATGAACAGGCGCACCATCAAACGCTCCTTTTTTGTACCCTTTATACTTTCTAGTATTCGAAAAATAGTTCAAAACATACAAAAACCCGAGAGACAGATTGCTCTCGGGCCGATATTTATAAATGCATTATAAGCCAAGATCTTTTGCTTTTTCCCGCTGAAATTCGCTCTTGTCACGGTGACGCTGTTCAAGCACACGAAGCACGCGGTCAAAGCCGACGCCTTGTTCACGCAGCATAACCAGTGTGTGATAGACCACATCAGATACTTCCCATTCCAGTTCTGCAATGGAATGATTCTTGGCAGCGATGATTACTTCGGAAGTTTCTTCACCGATTTTCTTCAAAATCTTGTCAATGCCTTCGTTAAACAGATACGTTGTATAGGTGCCTTCCGGACGTTCTGCCTCGCGCTTTGCAATCACGTGTTCCAGTTCAGCAAGGATTTCATAGCGAGCGGATCCTACCGTTTCAGCTTCCTGCTTGTCAGTTTTTTCCGGAACAAAACAACTGTACTTGCCTGTGTGGCAGGCAGGTCCAGCCGGTTTCACTTTAATCAGCAAAGTGTCTGAATCGCAGTCAACCGCCCAGTCAACGATCTTCTGAGTATTACCCGAGGTTGCGCCCTTGTGCCAGAGTTCCTGACGTGAACGGCTGTAGAACCATGTTTCGCCGCTCTCCAGCGATTTATTAATCGATTCCTTATTCATATAAGCCATCATTAGGATTTCCTTGCTCTGCGCGTCTTGTACAATGGCTGGAATCAATCCTTGCTCGTTATACTTTAGTGTTTCTGCATTCATCGTATTGCCACTCCTTTTTGTTTTAAAAACGATTTCACCTTTGCAACGGATGTTTCTTTGTAATGGAAAATGGATGCGGCGAGTGCTGCATCTGCCTTGCCTGATTCAAATGCATCGAGAAAATCCTCGGCTTTGCCTGCTCCGCCGGAAGCAATGACTGGAACATCGACTGCTTCGCTAATCTTTCGCGTCAGCTTCAATTCAAATCCATTTTTCTCACCATCTTGATCCATACTGGTGAGCAGGATTTCTCCCGCACCTAGGGAAACCGCCTTTTTTGCCCATTCGACAGCATCAAGTTCGGTTTCCTTTTGTCCGCCATGTGTATAGACCTTGTATGTAGCTGATTGCGAATCCCACCTGGCATCAATCGCACAGACAATACACTGATTGCCGAAAAAATCGGCCCCTTCTTTAATTAGCCGAGGATTCGCTACTGCTGAGCTGTTCAGGGAGACCTTGTCTGCACCGGCGCGAAGCAGTGTTTTGATATTTTCCAATGTTCGAATCCCACCGCCAACCGTAAAAGGAATGTTGAGTTTGGCGGCAACTTGTTTGACGACTTCAACCATGGTGTTTCTGCCTTCATTCGAAGCAGATATGTCAAGAAAGACCAGTTCATCGGCCCCTTCACGATTATAAAACATCGCCAGTTCCACAGGATCTCCTGCGTCGCGCAGTTGCACGAACTGTTTGCCTTTTACAACACGGCCGTCCTTGACGTCCAGACATGGAATAATTCGTTTGGCCAACATCAGTCGTTCACCGCCTTCAACACATCGCTTAACGCGATCTGTTTCGTGTAAAGTGCTTTACCGATGATCGCTCCGCTCACTTTGTGATTGCCGATCATCTTTTTGATTTCATCCAGCGTCGTGACTCCGCCGGAAACTACCACCGGTTTTCCGATTTCTTCGGCAAGCTGTTCCGCCGCTGCAACATTTGCGCCTTTAAGAGCACCGTCGCGCGAAATATCGGTATAGATAAATTGCTCAGCGCCTTCTTGAATCAGCTGTTTAGCCAATTCAGCAGCACTTAAATCGGACACTTCGAGCCAGCCGCGTACAGCAACTTTGCCTTTTTTTACATCCAAACCTATAGCAACCGCATTTGGATAGCGTTGAAGCACTTTTTTACAAAAGTCCGGATCGCTGATTGCCGAACTCCCGAGAATCACACGCTTAATTCCTTTTTCCAAATACCATTCTACCGAATCCATGGAACGAATGCCCCCGCCAATTTCAATATTAATCGGCACTTCTTGAGCCATACGTGCGATCAGTTCTTGGTTCAGCGGATGCCCCGCTTTGGCACCGTCAAGATCGACGACATGCAGCCACTCCGCACCCTGATCAAAAAAGGAACGCGCGACTTGGATGGGATCCTCTCCATAGACCGTCGACTGGTCGTAATCGCCCTGAAACAGACGGACGCATTTGCCATCAATGAGATCAATTGCCGGAAATACGGTAAACATCAACATTTCCCCTTTTCTAAATCACAAGTGTCGCCTTTATTATCTTGGTGCACGAACTGCACGTAATTTTTGAGAAGTGCCTGGCCGAATGCCCCGCTCTTTTCAGGATGAAACTGGGTACCAAAAACACGGCCCTTGCCAACAACGGCCGGAACTTCACCATCGTAATCGGCAACAGCAATCAGCGCCGAACGATCCGTAAGCTTGGCACGGTACGAGTGCACAAAATAGGCGTAATCCGGTTTCAACCCGTTCAGAAGCACTGAATCAGGAGTGACGAAGGTCAAGGTATTCCATCCCATATGGGGGACTTTGTAGCGTCCCCCTTTTTCAGAAATTCCGGAAAAACGAACCACACGACCAGCAATTAAGCCAAGTCCCTTAGTCGGGACGCCTTCCTCGCTTTCATCAAATAAAAGCTGCATACCAAGGCAGATTCCGAGCAGCGGCTTTTTCTCAGCATATGCGCTAAGGTAATCGCTCAATTTTTTCTGATTGAGCAGTCCCATCGCATCCTTAAAGGCACCGACACCGGGAAGAATTAAACCGTCGGACTTGTCCAACTCGCTCGGATCATCACTGATCACATAGGGTTGTTCCAATCTTTCCAATGCTTGGCTGAGGCTGTAAAGGTTGCCCATGCCATAATCTACGATTCCGATCATCACAGCGTTCCTTTCGTTGACAGAACCCCTTGAATTCTTGGATTTTGTACAGTCGCCGCGTCAAGGGCACGGCCAAGCGCTTTAAATACCGATTCGATCATGTGGTGCGTATTTTCTCCGTAGCGTACGGTCACATGAAGGTTCATCTGCGCTTCGATGCACAGTTTATCGAGAAATTCCTTTACAAGTTCCGTATCAAAGGTACCGACTTTTTCAGAAGGAAAGTTTCCGTTAAATACGAAATAAGGACGCCCACTTAAATCGATAGCAACTTCAGACAAGGCCTCATCCATCGGGACAACTGCATAACCGTACCGATTGATTCCCTTTTTATCTCCCACGGCCTGCCTGATTGCTTTGCCAAGACAAATACCGATATCTTCGGTCGTGTGGTGATCATCGACGTCGGTATCCCCATGGGCCTCAACGTCCAAAGAAAACAAGCCGTGTTTGCTAAACAGTGTCAGCATATGCGTTAAAAAAGGTACACCGGTTTCCAGATGCGATTCACCGCTGCCGTCGATCGCAAATTTTAATTTAATCTGTGTCTCAAATGTATTACGTTCCACAAATCCTGTTCGATTACTCATGAATGACAGCACCCTTCATCCGTTTTTCAACTGCTCGTGCATGGCCTTCCAATCCTTCAAATCGCGCGAATGCGGCAATAGCTTGTCCGTTTGCTTGCAGCGCCTCATCACTGTACTCGATGATGCTCGAGCGTTTGATGAAGCTCTCCACACCCAGCGGACTCGCATAGCGTGCCGAACCATTCGTCGGAATGATGTGGTTCGGACCGGCAAAATAGTCGCCTACCGGTTCAGAACTGTATTTTCCAAGGAAAATTGCACCGGCGTTCCGAACAAATTTCAATACTTCCTTAGGTTCCCGTGTCGCCAGTTCTAAATGTTCCGGAGCAATTTGATTAATGACGTCGGCAGCCTGCTGCAGATTGGCAGTCAAGATGATTTTCCCTTGTTTATTCGCTGACTCTGAAGCAATGGCTTCGCGCGGAAGTTCTTTTAACTGCTTTTCAACTTCCTGCTCCACTTGTCGGCCGAATGGCTCTGAATCGGTAACAAGTACCGGCATTGACAAACGATCATGTTCTGCTTGAGACAGCAAGTCGGCGGCCACCCATGACGGATTCGCAGAATCATCTGCAACAACGGCAATTTCACTTGGACCAGCAAGACTGTCAATCGCTACATCGCCGAATACATATTTCTTGGCGAGCATCACGTAAAGGTTCCCCGGTCCAACAATTTTATTTACCGAACGTATCGATTCGGTACCGTAGGCAAGTGCTGCGATTGCTTGGGCACCGCCGACTTGATAGATTTCATGAATACCGATCTCATGTGCAGCAGCCAGTACACCGTCAGCGATTAAGCCGTTTTTCTGTGGCGGGGATACCAGTACAACCCGTTTCACGCCGGCGACCAGTGCCGGAATTGCGCCCATCAGAACGGATGAGGGATAACAAGCCGTTCCGCCGGGTACATAAACACCAACCGAGTCCAGCGGTGTCACTTTTTGACCAAGAACGACACCTTGGTCCACGGTTTCCGTCCATGATTGAGGGATCTGTTTTTCGTGAAAAGCACGAATATTACGCGCAGCTTGCTTGATCGCTTGAAGAACCGGTTTCGGTACACGCGCAGCGGCGGCAGTCATCTGATCTTCCGTTACTTGTATCGCTTCCAGTGCAATGCCGTCAAATTGCTTCGTAAATGCCTTCAGCGCTTCATCGCCGCCGCTTTTCACACGATTCATAATTTCCGCAACCGATTTCTGCGCATCTTCTCTTGCTTCAACTTTTCTTTTTTTCAAAAAGTCCAAATTCCCGTCTTTAATCCATTCCAACCTTGGTCCCCTCCGTTGCTTTGATCATTTTTTCAACGATTTGATCAATCAGTCCTTTTTTTAATCGGTAGCTGACCGGATTCACAACAAGCCGTGAGCTGACGTCCAATAGCCGGTCATATTCGATCAGACCGTTTTCTTTCAGCGTCTGTCCGGTAGATACAATATCGACAATTGCATCGGCGAGACCGACAATGGGTGCCAGCTCAATCGAGCCGTTCAATGCAATAAGATCCACTTGTTCGCCGCGTTTGCGATAGAAGTCCGAAGCAATGTTCGGATATTTCGTGGCAATCTTTAAAAACGGCCGACGGCTTTGATGCTTTGGCAATCCGGCAACGGCCATATGACATTTACTGATCCCAAGATCTACCATTTCGTATACATCTCTTCCACTTTCAAGCAAAACGTCTTTCCCTGCAATGCCGATATCGGCCGCACCATACTCAACATAGGTTGGTACATCAACCGGTTTGGCAAGAATAAAACGGAACGGTTCGGATTCAAGATCAAAGATCAGCTTTCGCGTTGTTTCAAATGTTTCCGGAAGCCGAAAACCGGCATTTCTCAGCAGTCTGCAAGCATCGCCGAATATTCGTCCTTTAGGCATAGCAATCGTTATAAGTGAGTCATTCATTCTTCAGTCTCCGTTCTCTCAAGAAAATAAGTAACCGATTCAAATTGCTGTTCAAATGTTTCCAGTGTGTCGATACCTTCTGCATGCTGCAGAACGACCGATCGCCCCTTCTCACGTTCTTCTGCGGCGTAGCGCATGGCGTTGCCGGCATTCTCACGGTCGTAGATGACCGCACATTTCTTTTCATGTTCTGCCGCAGGCATGGTTATGGCACTCATCAGCCGGTCCAAACGAATGCCAAATCCGGTAGCCGGACATGGTCGATTAAATTTTGCCAGCAAGTCATCATACCGACCTCCGCTTGCTACCGGAAAGCCAAGCTTACCACCGAAACCTTGGAAAACAAAACCGGTGTAATAACTCAGATGAGGCACAAGCGTGATATCAAGATCAATCTGTGCGTCGAGATTATCTAACTTCAACAAATGAATGAGTTCCGTAATATTTTGATAATAGGAGTGAACCGGAGTCGAAGACGTACCCGCCAATCGTTCCAAAAATTGAAGCGTCTCCGCATTGTTCATTCGTCTTGAGTCAACGAAGCTATTCAATAGAGAAGCAACTTCGCGCGTGACGTGAAGCGTCGCTACATAGTCGTGAAAACCAACATCATTCTTGCTGTACAGCAGATTACGTAAATGATTCACAATCGCTTTGTCTTTAACCATATCATAGAAAAAAGCATTCACGAATCCGACATGACCAACCGCCAAGCGCACGGATGCCAATCCGCTTTTCTCAAGCAAGCTCATCATTAAGGAAATGACCTCTACATCTGCATAAGGGGTTGCATCGCCGATTAATTCGGCACCGGTCTGTTCGAATTCGCTCGGATGTCCGCCTTCTTTGCGCTGGCTCCGGTAAAGATCTGCTGTATACGCCAAACGAAGCGGCAGCGGTTCTTCCCGCAAACTGGATGCAGCAATCCGTGCAATGGGGGTTGTCATATCCGGACGTAAAACGACCGGATGTCCTTCCGCATCTAAAAATTTAAACAGACGGTTATCGGCAATCGCTGAAGCACGACCAATGGTTTCTGCATATTCCAAAGCCGGTGTTTTAATAAAATCGTAACCCCAACGCTGCAATTCACGTTGAAAAATCATTTCTAATCGGGAGATTTCTTTTTGAGCTTGTGGCAGTGTATCACGCAGCCCAAGCGGTTTTTCAAACATATAGGGTTGGGACATCATGTTTTTCTCCTTCTCGCAGTACCTTTTTATTATGTATTTTATCATAAAAGGAAAGTCGCTTTATCTCATTAGCATAGTAAAGTATGTAACGTGTATTTTAGCGGAATTTCTGCCATTAGTCAATAGAAAATCTCTCAAAATCCAGAACATTAAGAAAAACCGGGCAAAAAACGCCCGGTCCTTAATCTCCAACCATGTGTGATGGACTAGTGTCTTTTCGGTGCTGAATCGCCGCTTCGGTTACTCGCTTGCCGCGGGCGCACCGCGAGCCTCCTCAGACAGGTAGGTATCTGCGGGGTCTCGCTGGCACGCTGTTCCCGCAGGCGTCTCGCACCTCCGCTTTGTTTCTCGGCCAAGACACTGGGCTATTGGTTTGAAGACAGGTCAAAATCATATACTTTCTTATCCTGTAAGAAAAACCGGGCAAAAAACGCCCAGTCCTTACTTCCGCAGGATGTGATGACTTTCGCGTTGCATACAGGACGTATGCGCACTTAGCGAAAGGTCCTTTAAATTAGCGAAAGGTCCTTTAGGAAAGTTCCTTCATACATGTATGATGGTCTCCTGCCTTTTCGGTGCTGAATCGTCGCTTCGGTTGCTCGCTTGCCGCGGGCACCAGAGCACCTACGCTTTGATTCTTGGTCTAGATCTATCGGCTTGAAGACAGGGTAAAATATTACTCTCTTTTCCTGCAAAAAAGGACAGCCGAAGCTGTCCTTTTTCACGCGATATTCAAATTAGTATTTGCCGCCAAGCTGCTGTTGCGCCGTTGCAACGAGACGTTTCGTAATTTCACCACCAACGGAACCGTTAGCACGTGAGGTCGTGTCAGGACCAAGTTGTACACCAAATTCAGAAGCGATTTCGGTTTTCATTTGTTCAAGCGCTTTTTCTGCACCTGGAACAAGGATCTGGTTGCTATTATTTTCTGCCATGTCTCTCACCTCCTTGTGCCATTATATTGTGCAGACTCAGTGGTCTACATACACAAGGAGGGATGGTAATTTTTTCTAAAGCATTTTGTGTATTTGTACCGGCTTAAACCGGTACGGAATCACAGTAACTGACTGAGTACATCTTCCTGGGCATCCTCATCAATCACGATGGTTTCAATCCCGTCAACCGCTTCACGAACCAGCGCGTCAACATCCAGTTTCTGTTCAAAACGTGCCGCATGGTTACGATCCGGCCGTGTACGCGGGGCTTTTGGCAAGAAGATGGTACAGCAGTCCTCATAAGGGCGAATCGAAATCTCATACGTATCGATTTCCTTTGCAATTTTTGCAATATCAATCTTGTCCATCGTGATCAGTGGGCGAAGGATAGGAAGATTAGTTACCGCATTAATCGTATTCATACTCTCCAGCGTTTGACTGGCTACTTGCCCCAAGCTTTCACCGGTAGCAAGTGCCAATGCACCGCGCTGAGCTGCCTGCTTTTCCGCAATACGGAACATCAGACGGCGCATAATCGTGATTCGGTAATCTTCGGGAACTGCATCTCTTATCGCAACTTGCGCCTCTGTGAACGGAACAAGGTGCAGTACAAACTTGCCTCCGTATTCCCTTAACTTCTTCGCTAAATCAATAACCTTTTGTTTGGCACGATCGCTTGTATACGGCGGGCTTTGGAAGTGAACCGCTTCAACGATCGCACCACGTTTCGCAACGAGGTATGCTGCTACTGGGCTGTCGATTCCTCCGGACAAAAGCAGCATGACCTTTCCGCTTGCGCCAACCGGAAGACCGCCTGCGCCTTGGACTTCTTTCCCATAAATATGCGTCTCATGATACCCGACATCAACCCTGATGCGGAGATCGGGATCATGGACATCAACATGCAGCCAGTCGCAATGTTTCAGCACCGTGCCGCCGAGATCCTGATTGAGTTCGCTGCCATGAATCGGATAGCGCTTATCTTTTCGCCGGGCAGCGATTTTGAACGTTTCGGCACTTTTTTCCTGATTGGCAATGCGGAGTACACCTTCGCGAATGGCTTCGATGTCGGTCCCAACTTTAATCGCCGGCCAAATGTTTTGGATGCCAAAAACTTTCTTCAGAACAGCGAGCACATCGTCGGCTGTTTCATGATTTAGTTTTATTTCCAAGTCATCAAAATGACGTTTAATCTCAAGCGATGCAAATTTGCGTAATTTGTCGCGCACATCATTTTCCAATTTCACGACAAATTGTTTTTTATTCTTGCCTTTCAACGTGATTTCACCAAAGCGAACCACTAAATAATCATAAATCACCTGATTCACCTCATCACTATCTTTAGCTGACCGACTCTTTCAGCCAGTTTTTTTAAGAATACGGCAATGTCTTGTTCTGTTGTCTCATAGGCCAGACTGATCCGGATGGTTTGCTCTGCTTCTTCATCCGAGATACCCATCGCCGTTAACACCGCACTTGCCTTATTTTCTTTTGACGAACATGCCGACTTCGTTGAGACATAGATCTCGTCTTTTTCCAGTGCGTGAACGAGTACTTCTGATTTAACGCCGCGCAGCGCAACGTTGACAATACTTGGAGCGGAATGCTCGACCGGTGTATGAATAACGGCACCATCAATGTTCCGCAATCCCTCAAACAGCTGGTTTTGCAGTTTTTGTAAATGGCAGATGCCTTCGTTTTGATGTTCGCGCGTGATGCGCAGTGCCTTAACCATGCCGCAAATGCCCGGAAGATTCTCGGTTCCTGATCGGCGCTGCTGTTCCTGACCGCCGCCGGCAAAAAGCGGCGACAGCACAGTGCCTTGTCGAACATAAAGAAGTCCGGTTCCCTTTGGTCCATGGAATTTGTGACCGGAGATAGTGCACAGATCAATCCCGCTTTCCGCGAGTTGCAGAGGTACTTTAGAGAAACCCTGAACATGATCGACATGAAAGACCGTTTTCGGCTTATCACTTAAAAAAGCGGCAATTTCTTTAACCGGCTGTACCGTTCCGACCTCATTATTCACATGCATCAGCGAAACAAGAATCGTATCATCGCGATAGGCTTGTTTAAACTGTTCAAATGAAACACGCCCGTCACGGTCAACAGGCAAGTACGTCACGTCAAAGCCAAGCGACTCCAGCTGCGTGAACGCACCACCTGCTGAAGCATGTTCAATCGCCGTCGTAATCAAATGCTTGCCGCGTTTTCGATACGCAAAGGCCGCGCCTTTAATCGCCAAGTTATTACCTTCCGTGCCTCCGGAAGTAAACACAATCTCTCCCGGTTCAACCCCAAGCAGTGCAGCTGCTTGTTCACGAGACCGCGTAAGCAACTGCTCGCTTTTCCCACCAAGACTGTGAAGCGATGACGGATTAGCAAAAAATTGTTCAGAAACCGTACGGTAGGTGTCAAGCACCTCAGCATACGGCTTCGTTGTCGCACTATTATCTAAATAGATCATGAAAACAAGGGAACTCCTTTCAGAAAAGCTCAGTTCATTAATAAAATAGCTATTCTCTCCATTGCCCATTTTATTTGAATCTTAGCATGAGTATTTCCTTCTTGTACATTAAGATGCAATTTTTCTATAAAATCGTTCATGCATTTCCTTCAATTTGCTTCTTGGTTTTCATACAGCTCTGTGCGCTTCAGAATTTTCGGTTCTCTTTTTTCGATGGCATGAACAGCCGTTTCGACAGCCGACTGGTAGTCATAATTTCTGAAATGCTGCTCTGCTTTTTTTAACGCTTGGTCAATCTCAGCATCATCAGAACGATACCGGTTTCCGTATTGGATCATCTCTTCCGCAAATTTAGCCGTATCCACCAGTTTCTCGGTTTGCTGGCAAACATCATCGGCATCCTGACCGGCTTGCTCAAGCAGTTTCTGTACCATCACCATATTAAGCGGCTTTTCGTCAAGCTGGGCATTTACTGCGCTCAGTTGCTCTCCTGCTTTCTGCAATGCTGAAGCAAATGAACCCGGTACGCCGGGAAGATTACTTTTCAAAAGGATTTGTCTCGCTTCATAAAGCTGGTGCTTGAGGTCTTGGACCTGACCGCGCGCCTTCATTTCATCCTTGCGAAGTGCTTTTATTTTTTGATTGAATTCATCGGCCACCGTCTCCATTTCAGACAGATCCGATTTAATGGTCTCCAATTTTTCATAAATAGCGCTGAAGGCTTCCTGCTGCTTGTCGGTCTGCGTTTCAACATAGACCGTTTCAATCTTTTGAAAAGACCGGCTGAGATCATGATGCATCTTCAAATCCTCATCGGAAATATGATAACTGTCTTGAATCGCAGAGGTTTCCTCGCTCAGATTCTTGATTTTTGTACCGATACGTGTCACATTGGTTTCGATTGCAGGTGCAAGCTCCTGTAGTCTTTGGCGACTGACCGCTTCTTTTTCCAATTGTGCATACAGCCATTCCAGCTGGTCATGAATCCCCTTCAATCCATCCTCTGCTTCGTCAAGGTCCAGCTTGTTCACAGCCGTTTCCATAAGAAGACGGTGTTTCTCCATTTCTTCCAACTGCTCATCAATTTGCAGCTGATCTAAATAATAGCCGTCATCGATCATCTCTTGTTTGCCTTGGCGAAGTTCTTTCATTTGATCCGGAATTGTTTTTCGAAGATCCTTATAGAGATCAGGAATGCGATTGATTTGATCAGCCAGAACATCAGCAGCTTCACGAACATGTACGAGGATTTCACGTGCATTAAGATAATTGCCGTTTTCTGTTTCCGCCCCATAGTTCATCAATTGCGTTTCAACGGCTTTCATCGATTGTTCTAAAGCTGGAAGCGTTTTGTCAAAACGGCTTCTCTTTGTAATCATATCCTTTTTAATCTGATGAAAAGTTTCTTTGATCGGTGTGATATCCGTGCGGTTCTTCTCTTCACTTTCAACGATGAGATTCAAATCTTTTATCATCTCATCAATGCTTTTTTGAATCGCGTCGATCTTTTTATCGGTTTCTTTAACCTGCTGTTCCGCTTTATGAAAACGATATTTATCCGTCAATTCTTCTGCATTGAAGAGCATCTCCTCAAGGTTCGGCAGTGACTGGCCGACGATATTGTCCCAATCCTTGCGCCATTGATCAAACTTTTCCTCAGTATCTCCCGCCATGTTCAGCTGCTTAATTTTGGACAGTTCGGCAGCCACCGGCCGGTTCATTATTTCGACCCTTCGTTCCTCAACACGGTCAATTTCGCCGAACAGGCGCTTTCGCATCCAAGCGCCGTAACCAACGAGAAATACGATTACTAAAATCAAGCCTACCAGAACGTATAACAACATACGGAATTTCCCCCATTCTCGCATGGAACCTCACATTGCTTCTATATGATTACATTGTAACAAAATAATGCGGTTTAAGGTCAATAAATTAAGCAAACGGTCGTTTTTTATGTGACCAAAGCAATTCCCCGTTTTTTTATCAAGCCAACGCCACCCTTCACAGACAACGTTTCTAATGCTCCAGCTTAAAACCGTTCCAACGACAAACAAGCTCGCCAGTGTAGTGAAATCACTCTCTGACGAGCACGCTACATCTATTCATTTCGAGATAACGGACACCGTCAGACCTGCTGCAAGCGTCGATCCAGCCCGCATGCCCACTCATTAATAAAGCGTAAATATTGGATGCGAAAGGACGGCTCACTTGGCTGCATAAAAAAGACTTCCCTAAAATATTGGGGCTGAAGAAACGGTTGAATGATCAAATCACGATAGTGAATGATCGCAAATTCAAGTTGGATCGGACTCAATGATTCCTCGTGAAACAAATGCTGAAAGAAATTGATGAACAAAAATTTTTCCTTCATCAAATAACTCGACATCAATTCTCTAACCAGCTGATTGTCAAACGTCATTTCGCGATGGACGAAACGTGAAAGATAGAATGCGTGCTGCTGATAGCGAATCAATTGATCCGCAAGTTCAGTCAGACAGTCAGCTGCGGATTTGTTTTCCATTACGATTTGCTCCGTTTCTTCTAAAGTAGACAAATACCCTTCGAAAAAAGCGGCCATTAAATACTCCAGCAAACCTTGTTTCCCGCCAAAATAATAGGAAACAAGTGCTACGTTAACCCCGGCATCCGATGCAATCGCACGAACAGAAACTCCATCGTATCCACTCATATTGAACAGTTTCAGCGCTGAATGCACCACAGCATCCTTTGTTTTCTTTCCGCTTGCCTGATTCACCCGTTTCGTCTGCATCCCAATTCGCTCCTTTTCTTGAACAGATCCTGCTCGCCCTCTTACTATTATATATGTTCGACTCTAAATACCTCTCCCCCTCTCAGAACCTTTCGACATCATAGCTGAAAAATACGTGTTGTTCTGCTAAAATTAGAGTAATTTCTCTAATGATCGAGGTGGAAATAATGAATTCTGTCAATAAAACAAGAATTCAGGTTCTCGAATCCTTAATCAAGGATGAACCCAATCGAATAACAAATTTGGCAAATGCCTCTGCGTGGTTAAATGAATGCCTTGATAAAATAAATTGGGTAGGCTTTTATTTAGTGGAGGACAACGAGCTTGTCCTTGGCCCATTCCAGGGAAAAACCGCCTGTGTACGTCTTACAATCGGCAAGGGCGTTTGCGGGACAGCAGCAAAAGAACGCGAAATTCTCCGCATTCCTGATGTTCATGAATTTCCGGGACATATTGCCTGTGACGCAGCGTCACGATCGGAAATCGTCGTTCCGCTGATTAAAGGCGGCACCTTGATCGGCGTGCTCGATATCGACAGCCCAATCTGCGATCGTTTCTCAGAAGACGATCAACAATTTCTGGAAGCGTTCGCTGAAACATTAGTTGCCTACCTCTAGGCTTGACATGTTCTCCTGAAAAAGGGTATAATCGCTTTCGTGTAAAAGACGGCAGCACTGCATGGCTTCAAAGCCCTTCTATTTTGTTCCTCTTAGTAAAGAGGTGTACTGTGTAACCTAGACTGCCTGGGCGAAGGTACAAGATAGCAAAATATCTTTGACGCGCGTGCAGAGGTGTCATTTTATACCGCTTGAGTTTGTTTGTGGCTTACACGCAAACACTCTCGAATAAAATGACGAAGGAGGAGTCATTCAATGGCTCGATATACTGGTCCAGTTTGGAAAAAGTCCCGTCGTCTGGGTATTTCACTCAGCGGCACGGGCAAAGAACTCGAAAGACGTCCCTATGTTCCAGGTCAGCATGGTCCGACCCAACGGATTAAGCTGTCTGAGTATGGTCGTCAGCAACAAGAAAAACAAAAACTGCGTTTCATGTACGGTTTAAATGAGCGCCAATTCCGCCGCACCTTTGACGATGCTGCGAAAATGAAAGGTGTTCATGGTGAAAACTTCATGATTCTGCTTGAATCCCGTCTCGATAACCTCGTTTATCGTCTCGGTCTTGCAAGAACACGCAGACAATCACGTCAGCTCGTAAATCACGGTCACATCACTGTTAACGGCAAACGCGTCGACATTCCGTCTTATCGTGTAAAAACTGGCGACACGATTGGTGTTCGTGAAAAATCACGCAACCTTGTGATTATTAAGGATGCTCTGGAAACAAATACATTTGTTCCGGAATACCTGACTTTTGATGAGAAGACTTTGGAAGGTACTTACAACCGTCTTCCTGAACGTTCGGAACTCCCTGCAGAGATTACCGAAGCAATGATCGTCGAATTCTACTCAAAATAATGGGTCCTGCATTGAACCTTTCCGGGTTTCTCGGAAAGGTTTTTTAATTACCAAGACATATGGACATCACTGCAACACGCAACACGCATTAATTCTTTTCTTCCTTATCGATTTACGCTAATATATAAGAAGCTTTAATGAAATTTTTCAAATGTTGCATGATAATAATGACTAATGATTAAGAGGAGATTTGCGAATGCATGCCCCATTAAAAAGCTTTTCCGATTTTTTCGACCGGTTGGCGGAAAAATGGGCGACCAGCTCAGTCATCCAAAACGCGCAATCCATAACAAGAATGATATGGAATTCATTTTTATTCACACTGTCTTTGCTCCTGATCGGATCCTTTTTTGCAGCAGGAACCGTTAGCGGTTATTTCGCTGCTTTAGTACGCGATCAGCCTGTTCTAAGTTACGAAACACTCAAACAAGATATTGACAATTACTCAGAGAGCAGCATCACCTATTTTGCTGGAAAGATCCCGATCGGGAAAATGAACAGCGATCTCGTGCAGACTCGAACACGATTAAAAGAGACTTCCCCTGCCCTCATCAATGCAGTGATTGCGACCGAAGACGAACTCTTTTATCAACATAAAGGCGTTGTCCCGAAAGCGATCCTCAGAGCGAGTACGGAAGAAGTGTTACATAGGCCCCAAGCCACGGGCGGAAGTTCAATCACGCAGCAATTGGTTAAAAACCAAATCCTTACGAATGAAGTTTCCAATGAACGTAAATTCAAAGAAATTCTGCTCGCGCTGCGCGTAGAACGCTATTTCTCAAAGGATGAGATTCTTGAATCCTACTTAAACATGGCTTCGTTCGGACGAGACTCATCCGGAAAAAATATAAATGGTGCAGCAACTGCGGCTGAAGGAATCTTCGCCGTCAAGGCAAACAAGCTCTCAATCCCGCAGGCCGCATATATTGCCGGATTGCCGAAAAACCCGTTTTCATACTCACCGTTTCAAAACCATGGTGGGCTAAAGAAAGATGTCTCTGCCGGAATCAATCGTGCGCACTCCGTACTGAAGCGTATGTACGCTGCCGGTTACATCAGCAAAGATGAATTAAATCAGGCGCTCAAGTATGACTATAAAAAACACTTTGCGAAACCAAGCAAAAATATTAATGATGACTATCCTTATCTATCTAAAGAAATCGAAAATCGCTCCGCCATAATCCTTGCCAAAATGATGGCGCAAGACCAAGGATACAGCAGTGATAAGCTTTATAACGATTATCTCAATTACAAAAATATCGTATACGAGTACAACCACGAAATCTATAAAGGAAAAAGTTTGCAGGAAATCGCAAAAGTCCATGACTACAACGCGGCAACGCTGACGAATCATTATAATCTATTCAAAGAATTCATGAGCAATGCCGCAGGAAAATTGGAAAACGGCGGCTACCGGATTTATACAACAATCAATAAAGCGATTTATGATGATATGGAGTCGTTTGCCCAAAATTATTCCGGTTACAGTCCGGATCAATATGCGCGCGATGCAAAAGGAAAATTACTAGAAGTGACCGGTAGCGACGGAAAAAAAGTACCGGTAAAAGATCCAATGCAAGTTGGATCGATTCTGATTGAGAATAAAACAGGTAAAATTATCAGTTTCGTCGGCGGACGTGGATTTAACCATTCACAATTAAACTATGCGACCGAGGTTACGCGTCAGAACGGATCTACAATGAAGCCGTTGCTCGTCTACGCACCGGCCCTGGAACTTGGGCTTATTCAGCCAGGCTCGATCGTCGCCGATCTTCCCTACAAACGGATGATTAACGGCAAATTGTATGCACCGACAAACTATGGAACCACATCAACCAGTGGAGCATTCCACGGATTCGAAACGGCTCGTGCAGCTTTGGCCGCATCACATAACGTGCCCGCGATAAGTGTCTTTACCCGCCTGAGTGCAACAACAAATACGGCACCGGATTACTTGAAGAAGATGGGCATGACTTCCTTGGTCGGTTCGGACGGGTATAATGTTTCTGCTGCACTCGGGGGGATCAAGCGAGGCGTTACCATTGAAGAAAATACGGATGCCTATACGACCTTTGCAAATAACGGAAACTTCGTTGATGCCTATATGATCGATCAAATTACAGACAGCAATGGCAAAGTCATTTATAAACATAAGACGGAACCGGTAAACGTCTTTTCGCAACAAGCGAACTATGAAATGTTGGATATGATGCGTGATGTCTTTAAATACGGAACCGGCAGAGCATTGCCCGGTATGCTCAATTTTTCCGCTGACTGGGCTGGAAAAACCGGTACGTCACAGGATTGGCGCGACTCATGGCTGGTCGCCTCAAACCCGAATATTACGATGGGCGTTTGGAATGGATATGCACATAACCAACAGTTAAACCACAGCCGCTATTCGGAACAAACACGCACGCTGTTTGCTGGCTTTGCAAATCGCGCCTATAATGTCGATCCTGAACTGATGGCGCCAAAAGATCGATTCAAACAGCCTGAAGGTGTTTCAAAACAAATCTATGATGGACTGACCGGTGGAAAACCAACGGGCTACTCCAAGGCGGCGGGCTTTGAGGTCAATGATTTAATGAATGCAAAATATGAACCGCGAGATGAAATAGAGGCCCTCGAGCCATTGACGACCGAACAACAGCAGCCGGACGTGGAAGATCCGGCACAAGATCCAAATCTGATTCCTGGCCAAAATGATGGACATGAAGCGGAACAGCCTCAAGAAAATGAGCAGTCTCAAAATGGATTGTTCCGAATAAAGCCCGACTTCCTTCAATCACATTTTCCATATACAGATCTGAAGGCTGCGAGGCCGGAACTTCTTGGCAAAGTTCGTCCTTAATCAACACTCGGATTAATGAAGATAAATAAGCTGTGCTGGTCTTTCCCGTTTGTCTTCAGCCGGCTTGGCTTTCATCGTTAATCTTGTGCTTGAACGAACTTTAGCTGCTTACTTGCCGTAAATTCCAAAATCATATCCTTTAAAGAACATTTGGCTCAGCTACGCCTTTTTAGGTGCCGGCTGAGCCTTTATACTATTTTCACTTATCTTTTTGCGCTTAAGCTTAACGTATATGAAAAACCGGGCAAAAAGCGCTCGGTCCTTACTTCCGCAGGATGCGGTGGCTTCCGCGTTGTGCACAAGACGTACTTTCACAGGATGTGATGACTTTCGCGTTGCATACAGGACGTACTTTCACAGGATGTGATGACTTTCGCGTTGCATACAGGACGTATGCGCACTTAGCGAAAGTTCCTTTAGGAAAGTTCCTTTAGGAAAGTTCCTTTAGGAAAGTTCCTTCATGTGTGATGGGTTCGTGTCTTTTCGGTGCTGAATCACCGCGCCGATTGCTCGCTTGCCGCGGCGCACCGCAAACCTCCTCAGACAGGCATTTTTCCTGCGGGAATACCGCTGAGCGTCGTACCACAAAACAAAATCATATACTTCTTCTCGTGTAAAAAAGCCTCCATGCTGCTGTGATTCACAGCAGCATAGAGGCTTTTAGGTAACTTTTTTGCTCGCTTTACTGATTTATTTTGTTGAATTGCGCCAATCAATCCGATGCGGAAGCTGAACCGTGATGGAGTCGACTTTTTCATTGTTCATCAGTTTTGTCAAGAGACGCATTGCCACCGCGCCGATATCATACGTAGGTTCAGCGATACTTGAGAGCGTCGGACGAACCATTTGAACCAGTCGCGTATTTTCGCTGCTGACCACCGCAACATCCTCAGGAACTTTTAATCCTTCATCTTGCGCCTCATGAATGGCGCCGATCGCCATTTCATCGGAATCAACGAAAATGGCCGTTGGCTTTACGTCTTGATTCAGGAATTGTGCAGCTGCTTCTTTGCCGGACTCATAAGTGTAATCGCCCTCTGCGACCAGAGCCTCATTGAACGCCAGACCGTGGGCTTCAAGCGCGCGTTTGTATCCATTCAGTTTGTATTTGCCATTAAGCGGAATCTCGCTAGGCCCGTTGATAAAGCCAATCTGTTCATTTCCTGATTCAGCCAGCTTAGAAATAACTTCGAACACGGCTTGTTCATAATCGATATTCACTGAAGGAATCTCACGCTGCTCGTCCACTGTCGATGCAAGAACAATCGGTACATTGGCTTGTTTGAATTCTTCAATATGCTCCTGATCAATTTTACCGCCCATAAAGACAATTCCATCAACCTGTTTACCAAGCAAGGTTTGGATCAAATGAATTTCTTTATCTTTGTTTTGATCCGAGTTGCAAAGAATGATATTGTACTTGTACATCGTTGCAATATCCTCAATACCGCGTGCAAGCTCCGAGAAATAAACGCTTGAAATGTCGGGAATGATGACCCCTACCGTTGTTGTTTTTTTGCTTGCAAGACCTCGAGCAACAGCATTTGGCCGATAGCCAAGCCTTTTTATTGCCTCGGATACCTTCTTCCGTGTTGTCGGTTTTACATTCGGATTGCCGTTTACCACTCGCGAAACCGTCGCCATCGAAACGCCAGCTTCTCTGGCTACATCATAAATCGTTGCGCTCAATGCTCATTCCTCCTCAAAATCCACCATTTTCTATAGTCAGCCTGAACTCCGTCCACGCTCTATAACGTTTTCATTTTTAAGTAAGCCAAATACGCATCAATGGTTCATTGATGCCTATTTTTAATAGTAACAAATTTCGACCTCATGTGCTATATTTTTTTGACAAGGCCGCACGAATTTGCTTGCGTTTTCCGCAGATACATTGAGCCGGACAGGCTGAACCGTTACTGTCACTATGTATGCGGCCGAATTATCGATCTTAAGCGGAGTGTCACTTCAGCCGCGCGCATCAACCGAGCACAACCGCGGACGAACCGAGAGATTTCTCGAACACGCAATTGCCTGCGAAGGCTCCCCTGGCTCCCAGTTTGTGTCTTGTATTGATTGATTGATTGAAGTATGCTGCGCTGCTATCCCAGCATCAGCAAATCCAAAATCAAAGCTGGTCAGGCCTAGTTCTTACTTCCTCCGAATCGGTAAGCAGATCAGTAGTCCTTCGGGATTGGAATCATCTGTTCCTTTTCCTCTTGATCATTTCTCGCTGCAGCTGTCAATTGATGTGTCAGATCGATCGACTTACGCTTAGCGGTTTGAAAGAGGTCTTCGCTTTTTCCTTTAAGCGAAATACTTTCTTGCTGCATTTGCTGGACAATCTTTTTCCCGGAAGGAGCAGTTGTGAAAAAGACCGCTGCCGCGCCAAGCAGCCCGCCCCAAATCAGACCGGAAATGAAAGCCGCACGTTTGCCTGTTGGGCTTGTTTCATGCGTGCTCATGATTCAAACACTTCCTCTCACTGATTTGTTTTGCGAGCATTTTGCCAACGGTTAAACAAATCGATGGCGGCCCTGCCCCATTGAACCGTACGTGCCACTTTATCGGATTGCTCCATTCCCTTATTTTCAATGCTCGCTGAAACACGTTTAACTGAAGTGTTAATGGTTCCAAGTGATTGTCCAAAGCCTTCAACGGCATCGAAAACACTATTTAAGCTTTTCGACTTTTTCTGCAAGTCTACTGCAAGACCATTTGTCCGGTGCAGCAGCTCCGTCGTCTCTTCAGTCAAACCCTTCATTTGCTCCTGAACGTCTTCAAGCGTTGAGGCTACATCTTCCATCGTTTTTTGAGCAGCACTCAGTGTTTGTGACAAGAAATAAACCAGAACAGCAAATGCGATCGCAATAACAGCAACGGCTAGGTACAAAATAATGATCACCGTACATCCTCCCTTTCACTTGTTCCATATTAGTTTAATGAATCATCGCTTTTCTATACGTCCACGGGATTAAAATTCCACCACCCCGTCTGTCCTACTCTCCTATCTTAACATTTTAGACATATTAAAGAAAACTTGCCGGCCGGCAAGTTTCTCGCATGCAGACAGAAGCAAGGCTTCATCGTCCCCATTATTGAAAACACTTTAGAGCGCAGATGCTTCAAGTGCTTCTTTATATGCGGTTTGGTACTTCTGAATATCTCCGGCTCCCATAAACAACAGCACACTGTGCTGATACTGCTTCAGATCATCAATCATGCTGTTGTGCAGAATATGTGCGCCGTCAATGCGGTCTTGAAGATCATGAATGGACAGTTTGCCGCTTTTTTCTCGAGCAGAGCCGAAAATATCACAGAGATAAACATCATCTGCCGTAGCCAGTGCAGCAGCGAACTCATCCATAAACGTCATGGTCCGAGAATACGTATGCGGCTGAAAAATGGCAACCAGTTTACGATCCGGATATTTTTCACGCGCCGCATCAATCGTTGCTCGAATTTCGGTTGGATGATGTGCATAGTCATCGATCATAATCTGATCCCTGGGCTCCAGCTTCATCTCGGAGAAGCGGCGCTTCACACCATGAAACTTGGCAAGACGTTCCTGAACGAGTTCAAGCGGGACATTCATATAATTACAGAATGAGATCACCGCAAGTGCATTGAGCACATTATGCTTGCCGTATCCGGTAATTTTGAAATGTCCATAGAAATCATTGCGGATATAAACGTCAAATTCCGTTCCCGAATCATCAGAAAGAAAATGAACGTTTCTTGCTTGAAAATCATTCTCTTCATTAAATCCGTAATAGATCATCGGCACATTCGATTTGATCATTTGAAGCTGTTCATTATCGCCACAAGCAAATACTGCCTTTTTCACCTTAAGTGCAAGTTCTTGAAACGCACTGACAACGTCATCAAGGTCTTTGTAATAATCCGAGTGATCAAATTCAATATTGGTAATCAGGCAATAATCAGGATCAGCATGAAGGAAGTGCCGTTTGTATTCACAGGATTCCCAAATAAAGTACTTGCTCTTGTCATCGCCGTAACCGGTGCCGTCGCCGATCAAATAGGCGGTTGGGGCAAACGCCTTAAAAACAAATGAAAGCAGTCCGGTCGTTGACGTCTTTCCATGTGTACCGGTCACCGCGACACTTGTATAGTGATTCGCCAGCATGCCCAAAAAATCGTAATAACGATAAACCGGAACACCCATCTCTCTGGCTTTGCTTATTTCCTCATGCTGATCCGGGAACGCGTTACCGGCGATCACTACCTCGTCCGAGGATATATTAGCTTCCGTGAAGGGAAGAAGCGTAATCTTCTTATCCTCAAGTGCCTTTTGAGTAAAAAAACGTTTGTCATAATCCGAGCCTTGGACCTCGTGGTGCAGCCCCTGAAGGATTTGAGCAAGTGCGCTCATTCCAGTGCCTTTTATGCCAACAAAATGGTACTTCGTCATACAAATGACCTCCATAAATTGCTTCGTGCATGACCAAATCGCTGCAATATGAATAGTATACTCATTCATTGGCTATTCTGTGTGCTGCAGATTCGTTTTTAGCAAAAAATATAAAAACCGATCAATGGAGCGAGCACTGCATAAAAACTCACAACGTTCATTGTATTGCGTGTTCCGCTCTGCATTGCCGTCATGCTCGACATTTATTTTAACCTTTATTAACACCATTGTAAAAGCATATTTTATCCATATAAAATGCTAAAAAAATTGTCCTCCATTTTAATCCGGTTCGCCAAGCCGCTCACTAAGTTTCTCCTTGGAAACCAATACTTGACGCGGCTTACTTCCATTACTTGCTGAGATAATATTGCGCATCTCCAGCTCATCGGCAAGTCTGGCGGCGCGATTATAGCCAATTCTGAAGTGACGCTGAATGGCGGAAACGGAAGCTTGACCCTGCGCAACGACAAACGCAGCTGCTTCGCCGAGCAATTCATCTTCCTGCTCCGAGCGTTCATAATCGGTACGCACTGCTTCAGGAGAAAAAAGATACTCCGGCTTTTGCCAATCATGAAATGCGTGAGTGACACGGCCGATTTCTTCATCAGATATATAGCAAGCTTGAAGCCGTCGCAGACTTCGCGATCCATTTTCCGCAAACAGCAAATCACCGCGTCCGAGCAAGCGCTCAGCACCGCTGCAATCCAAAATTGTTCGCGAGTCGGTTTGTGAGGAAACGCTAAACGCAATCCGCGTCGGTATATTCGACTTAATCAAACCGGTAATCACATCTACCGAGGGGCGCTGGGTAGCAACCAGCAGATGAATCCCCGCCGCCCGCGCCTTTTGCGCAATTCGGCAGATCGATTCCTCA
Source organism: Sporolactobacillus terrae DSM 11697 (assembly GCF_000648615.1). Lineage (GTDB taxonomy): Bacteria > Bacillota > Bacilli > Bacillales > Sporolactobacillaceae > Sporolactobacillus > Sporolactobacillus terrae. Next base: position 24,068 of record NZ_JFZC01000033.1, read on the forward strand.
ACATCCTGCGGCGCTGCCATCATCAGATCGGCAAGTTCATCAATGACTATAACGATGTAAGGCATCTTGTCGCCGTGGATCTGACCGGAGCGTCGTTTGCGATTGTAGCCATCCATATCGCGAACGGCACATTCGGCAAACGTTCGGTAGCGTTGCTCCATCTCATCAACAGCCCATTTAAGTGCAGCCGCCGCTTCTTTCGGTTCGGTAATGACCGGAGCAGCCAGATGTGGTAATTCCTGATAAGGGGCAAGCTCAACGACCTTAGGATCAATTAACAGAAAACGCAGATCTTCCGGTGATGTACGGTAGATTAAACTGAGAATAAGCGAGTGGATGCAGACACTCTTGCCTGATCCGGTTGCCCCGGCAATAAGACCATGCGGCATCTTCGCCAGATCCGTGACCACTTGATTTCCGGAAACATCCTGACCGAGTGCAGCAATCAGCGGTGCCTTGCTTTCTCTAAAATTCTTTGATGTGACTAATTCTTTAAGCAGCACAGGACGTCGAACCTTATTTGGAATTTCGATGCCTACGCTGCTTGTCCCCAACACCGGCGCAATTCGAATTTGCCGTGCAGCAAGACTTAATTTAATGTCCTCTGTCAAACTGAGCACTTTATTTATTTTGACGCCGGGGTGCAGGTGAAGATCAAATCGTGTCACACTTGGCCCCTGAACATACCCGACGACATCGGCATCAACATGAAAATTTTCCAACGTTTCAACCAATATTGCTTTGTTTTCCTCAATCCAGGATGCACTGTCTTTTTCTGAAGTAGCAGCATCATGAAGCAGTTCAAGCGGCAGCAAAAAGTCGGAAGGAGCTGTCGCTTGTTGTGCAGGCTCCCGCTCTTTCACCGTTGTACTATTTTTTCGATCCGTGTGGAACATCAAAACATTAAAGGGGACTTTGGACTGGCGTTCCTGACGAAACGGTGAGCGCGGCAAGCGACTCGTCACGCGGATCGGCTCTTTTTTCTGTTGAATGGTCGACTCCTGCGAAGCCGGTGCCGTCTCTTGCCTAACCATTTCTGCAGGTGGCTCCGCTTCTTGGAATACCGAATCCGGCTGCTCATCCTGACGGTGAGTGGCTGCAGGTTCAGCTGCTGCCTCATTCAATGGCACCTGTCTCTGATCCGTTTCAGACAGCGGATCAGCAGGAACATCGGTTGCTTCACGGTCAGTTAATGGATCTTTCGTTCGACTAATCGCCGGCTGATCCGCTATTGACGGATGCTTTTCATTTGATCGGTTCAATTCTTCTTGACGATAGGCTTCAATCTGCCGTTTTTCTTGATCCTCTTTCTTCACGTCCAAGTAGCCTTCAGCTTCTTTTGCCTGATTCGGCTTTCGAAAGCCGAAAACCGGAGATGGAACGCGGGTCGGATGAAAAGGCGGTTTCTTCTTTGGTTTCGGGGCCTCATCACGCTTATCCGCGCTGCGCTTGCTCTTGCTGCTGTTGTCTCGATCAAATGAGGTATCCGCGCGTACATGCTCCGGATAACGCGCGAGCATCTTTACTTCAACCTTCCGATTTGGATCCTTGAAACGGCCAACCGAGGCTGACGTTTGCTCGTTTTCTAGAGGTGTTTCACGGCGATCAGGCTCATCTTCGCTGTCCATACTGAAATATTTGCGCCACCATTTATCGGCCATTGCGATTCGCCTCACCTTCGCAAAAATTTTTCGATTTATACGTTTATTTTATGTGCTGCTCGTTCATAAAAATCTTGTCCAATTTTTGTCTCTGAGTGAAGAACTAAGATGCCGCGTTTCTGCGGTGCATTGGGGAGTGCAAGTTCGCGTGCGGAACAAATCATGCCATAGGAAGCAACTCCGCGAAGCACCGTTGGGCGAATCAATGTTCCGTTTGGCATCAAGGCACCGATTTTGGCGACAACAACTTTCTGCCCTTGATCGATATTCGGTGCACCGCAGACAATGTCCAGTTCTTCGTCCCCTAAGTCAACTTTGCAGACATGCATATGATCGGAATCCGGATGTTTCTTCATTTCTTTTACATAACCGGTGACAATCATTGGTTTGCATGTTTCAGGAAGTGTCGCGTCAAATCCTGCACGCTCTATTTTTTGATTCAGCAGATGAATCAATGCGCCATCCGCTTTTAGTTGACCGCTTTCTTGCGTACCTAAGAATGCAGAGGCATTGGATAAATTAAAGCCCAGCGTTTCATTCGTCGCTGCATCGTAAATCCGTGTGACGGAGTCCGATGTTTGAACGGCCTGTTTTTCACCCTCTTTGAAATAAACAATTAAGGTATCGCCAATCCCTTTGCGGTTGTAATAAAGAATCATGCATTTAACCCCTTCCAGACAGGATGCTTCCATCCATGCCGTTGCATTACTGTTTTTTTGTTTTTCCCGGTTTTGGCCGTTTATTTGCCATGATAAAGATGGGTTCCAGTTCGCCTTGCTCATTAAAAATAAACGGCATCATGGTGATTGGAATCGTTCCTGAAGTGTAAAATTTCATCGTCATTTGTGCCAGAATGTCATAACCTTCAGGATTGACAATATCGCCAAAAATCAATACATCTTGATGCGGCACAGCTACCGTCAGATCTCCGTGCGCCTTGCTGCGCATCTTTTCGATCAGCTTGCGGTTTAGAATTCTGCTGGCATCGTAGCCGTCCTTTGTGTTTATAAAATAAAACGCATTGTTTCGTACAACATCTTTTTTCATTTTTACAGGCAGCGCGTTTAAATTAAAGGCTGCAGACTCCATAAGCATCTGTTCTGCGATACCTTCTTGTTCAAGAAAACGCTCATCGATCAGTCTGCATGCCTTGCCAAGATCAAGTGCATAGAGAATTTTTGTTTCTGCTGTATGTGGCTTGGCAATCAGTCTCCGTCCGTCCTTTGTTTTTTCTGGAAAAGATGCCGAACGAATGACTGGAAAAATTCGCTTTTCTTTTCCTTTCAGATGGGGTGAAACCGACATGGCTTTCAATCCGCGCTCAATCGTAACAAGTGCTTGTTCGAGCGCCGGCTCGCCTTTCTCATGATAATGCTGCAGAAGTTCGGGTATGGAAAGCGTGACCCCTTTTCCACTTTTAATTAATTCAATGCGCAGCTGCTCGCTTTTATCATCAAAATGAATGGTTGTCTCATCAGACTGCAATCTTTGTTCAACTAATTTTCTTAAATCGGCACGATCCATTGAGCGATCAGCTCCTTTATTCTGCTTGTTCTCGCATGAGTCATGCTTGGCTGAAAACATACCTTACTTAGTTTAGCATAGATAAAAGCTGGAGTTACAGTGTGATCTTCAGACAATGTTCATTTAACGTTTCTGATAGGCGTAGATCCCTTCAATGAGTTTCAATATATGGTGAAACATCTCGGTACGCGACACACGTCCCTCAGTCAGTATGCCGATGGTTCCGCCATGTGTATGTACACTTTCCTGATGAAAATAAGCATCGGCAACATCACCGAGTTCACGTCCGCTGCGCACGCCGTCCGCCAACGCTTGCGGAAGCAAGATGCGGGCACCTCCTGCACGGATAAGCCGGCCTTCGCGATCGGCACAGGCGCCCCAGTTGCACAGGAACATCTCGCCATCAAGTTCAGAAACGCCGCCTTCCATGCCGATCCCAAGCGTTGCCTCAGGATCCTGATTTAGCACCGCTCTCGCCCGGTTTACTGCACCTTGGCTTGTTTCATGATCGGACATCGGCATCGCGGACACACCTGAAGGCACATCATAACTTCGAATTTCAGCATCGATTGCCTGCTCCTCAATTGTCTGCTTCACTGCATTGAGTTTTGCAGGATTTTTCGTTCCAACACCTATAATAATCATACCGTTCGCCTCATTTCTTCATAAAGATCACGGACCCGTTTCATTAACGATCAAGCGTATCTTATTACTTCTTCCATGTTATAATACAAACTATGCATTCACATGCGTTCATCCCAATGAATAAACCAAAACACAGGATCATCTGCACACTGCGTGCCACGGTCCTGCGTTCGTAAAAAGGAGGACGATCATGAAAAAAGGATTCGGTTTCGGTACCGCCTTTTTGATCGGTTCACTAATCGGTTATCTTGCCGGAGCAGTCACTGCACGCAACGCAGCCGGTAAAAAATCGTTAAGTTCTGAACATGTATTGGAACAAGTCAAGCGTGAAGTCAAAGACCAAATGCCAATCGAGGGCGCATGGATCTTCCTTACCCCGCATAGTTGGTCCAAAGACAGTCTCACTCATCTGGTTTATAAAGGCGGTCTCATCTCGAGTCGGAAAAACGACACGCACCACTTTGACTTTATTGCTGACGCCAAGAGCGGAGCAGTCCTTGAATTAAAGGCGCAAGACTAGTCCGAATGATCTCCCGTTGCTGGCAGCGGGAGATTTTCTTTATTCGCTTGAAATGGCTTCACAGCGATAAATTTTTTGGCCCTTTTCAGCAAACTTTTCTTCATATTCGGTAACGACATTGTCCTTCATTTTTGCATGATGCAAGTCGAGACTGATATTTTGGAGAATAAATCCATATTTTGAAAAGCTTTCGAGCGAGTATTCAAATAAGCCTTGATTATCCGTTTTAAAATTCAATATGCCGCCCTTTTTAAGTACATATTCGTACTGTGCCAGAAAAGCAGAATAAGTCAGGCGCCGCTTCTCATGACGGTTTTTCGGCCACGGATCACAAAAGTTCAAATAGAGAGCATCCACCTCGTCTTCAGCAAAGAACTCAGTCAGACCGCGCGCGTCCTCATTAATCAGCCGCACATTATCTAAACCCTCATCCAAGCATCGCTGCAGTGCAGTTACAATCACACTCTCATGAAGCTCAATACCGACAAAATTAACATCCGGGTATTTTTTCGCCATTCCTGTAAGAAACCGGCCTTTACCGGTGCCGATTTCTACATGAAGCGGTGCCTCGCGGTGAAATACATCATGCCATTCACCATTGTGATCTTTTGGCGATTGAACCACAAGATTCGAATGCTGATTCAGTTTGCTTTTTGCCCAAGGTTTGTGTCGTACTCTCATGTGTAACTCTCCCTTTGTTCGCTCATACGGGACAATCATCCTAAACGTGCTGCATGCGCTCAGGCGGGTCCGTCATCTATTCTATTTCTTTTCTCTCCAGATTACCATGGAGAATGGTTAATGATCAGCGAAAAGCAGAAAAACCAGCGTTTGTCCGATCCGCAAAAAAGCGCACCTTCCCGTCACGGAAAGATGCCGATCCACGAATTGATAACGGTGACTGCTGTTGAACACTCGATCGATTAAGCAAGCAGTCCGGCAGCATAGTCATTCAGCCACAGCAGGTCCTTCTCAAAAAGGATGATTTTCTTCATTTCTGCATGCTCCTGATGCCAGAACATAAAACGTACGGTCATTGCAATCATATGCCATACGAGGCGCAACTGTAACGATTTTGTTCGTTTCAGGCCGTACAGATGCAGCCAATCTTCCCAATCTTCCTCTTCAACGTACCAATAAAGGAGCATCGCCAAATCCATGGCAGGATCAGCGATGACCGCTTGATCCCAGTCGACCAAGTATAAGTTCTTTTCATCTTCGCCAAGCAGCCAATTATTATGGTTGATGTCCGAATGGCAAACCATTTTCTTCGGATATTCCGCGCGCTCGGCAGTATCTTTTAAAAAGTTCAGCGATTGACGCAATGCACGTGTCTCCGTCCTGCCGCGCGCCTGACTCGATAATCGATTCAGCAACTGTGTAGTCGTCACGGGTTTCTTGCCCAAGCGTTTCATCATGGTCAAGAGCGGTTCGGAAGAATGAATTTTTTTAAGCATTTCGGCAACCTGCTCTGAAGCCATTTCATTCGGTGTCAAAACTCTCCCCTTTAACCACGTTTGGGCAGTGAGCACATCTCCATTATCCATGCGCCGAGTCCAAAGCAGCTTTGGAACAATTCCTTCCGCAGAAAGAACAGCAAGAAAAGGGGAAGAATTTCGCTTAATAAAAAGCTTACTTTCCCCGGAGCTTGCCATATATGCTTCTCCTGTCAATCCTCCTGCTGGAGAGATTTCCCAATTATCGCCATCGAAAAAATGAATCAAAGCATTCCACCATTGCCTTTCCATGTCCGTTTCGCATGTTATCGAAAAAAACAGACTATGCATAAAAATATACCACGTTCACGGATAATCAACAATCATAAAAACGCGAATTCTGTCATTTTTTCATGATCAGCTCGTCCTTGGTTCCGCAAATGTTTCGCTCGCATTGAGCAGCGCTTCGGCACATGCAACTTGTTCTCTCTTTAGAAGCAGAGAATGCTGATCGGCCCGCTGAAACCATTCACGCTCATTTCTTCGGTCAACAAATACGATTTCTGATTCGGCAGGCACCTTTTCAATATAAGCTTGCGGTGCATAAACCATTCCTTGCACATGCAGTTCAGCCATTCCTTGATTGCGTAAAAAGGCGGAAATGACCGCTTTGGTGCGCCGTAAAGCAATCAGCGGATTGACCAATGTCTGCCTTGCCCCGTTGGTGATCTGCTGCCATCGCCGCTGTTCCATTGGCTGGAACACATCGCCTGCTGCACCTAAGAGCGGATGAATACAGCAGATACGGTCGTTCATGAGCAGAATTGAGTCGAGTTGAACCGGCCCAGATTTTGTCAGCAAGACCGGCTGATACATAAGAAAAGATACATCATTAATTCCCTTTAACATACGCCGCAGCCAAACGGTTTGTAAAAGTTGATCCGGATAGGGCGAATACGCCTCTGCGGTACGGCTTGCCCACAATAATTGTTTTGCAAACAGCCAATCGTCAAATCCGTGCGACTCCTCAGCAATATCGGCCAATGCGCCCTGTTGACGCAGTTTCCACTCTGCCTGCCGCCGCTTCTTCAGCCACGGGTAGCGATTGGCATAGCCAAGAAAATTTAATTGATAACGCGAAATACATTGATTAATTTTGATCAATTGAACCATGCTTTTTCCCCTTTAGTCTTCTAAACCTATTTTAATACAAAAACAGGGTTTAGGAATACTCTCTCTTTTCAGATTGAAAGGGAAATAAGCATATCTGTTGATAATTCGGCAAATTACCCGGACAAACTTGAAAAAGCGATACAGCGGATACGGTCCACTGTTTTCCAGCGAGCCCATGATGCACCGCAGGCAACTGCATCGGAAGGTCGCCGCTTACCCAGCGTTTCGCCAGTGTGATATGCGGATGGTACGGGCGATTTTCTAATCGCACGCCGAGCGGAGCCACGGCTTGCACAATTGCAGCTTGAAGACCAGTGAGACCTCTTGTTTCCTTTAATGAAGCAAATAAAACGCGCGGGTGCCTGCGATCACCAAACCCATCGATTCCTGACAAAGCGAGCGTAAATGGCGTCCAGTTCGTCGAAGTTTGGTGTACAGCTTGTACAATTGCCGTACGCTGCTCGGAAGCCAGTGCGCCCAAAAAGAGGAGCGTAATATGGTAATCGCGGGCGTCGGTTTTACGCTTATAGTCTGCAGCTGTAAGATATGAGCGAGCAGCCTGATTTAACGTTTCCCGTAATGCATCCGCAACAGGAATGCCTAAAAAATAATGATTGGACATAAAACGCCTTCTTCCCATCCTTGTACTTGCTCGATATTAACGAGATTACCCACTATTTTTATAAGAGATGCTTATCAATGGTCGACCCAAGTTCACTTCATCCTGTATAATAGAACCATTACTATTGGAATACTTTATCCTCATGAACGAGAAGCTAATGAGAAGCATCCAACGAAGAAAAGGGAGAAAACAATGACGAAACCTGCTCAATCTATTGATGAACTGGTCGGTCAAACGCCGATGGTTCGTTTAAATCGACTGCCCGATCCAAACGGAGCAGCAATCTACGCAAAGTTAGAGTACTTCAACCCAACCAAAAGTGTCAAAGATCGTGCAGCACTGAATATGATTATCGACGCTGAAAAACGGGGAATCATTCAGAAAGGGGCAACGATCATTGAGCCAACATCTGGAAATATGGGTATTGGCCTTGCGATGGCCGCAGCAGCACGCGGCTATAAAGCGATGATCGTTATGCCGGACACGATCACCCAAGAACGGATCAATTTATTAAAAGCCTTCGGCGCTGACGTGGTTTTGACCTCAGGAAGGAAAAAAATGCCCGGCGCAATAGAAAAAGCAAAAGAACTTGCTGCAGTGCTGCCGAACTGCTACATGCCGATGCAATTTGAAAACCAGGCAAACCCTGAGGCGCATCGCAAAACAACTGCCGCTGAAATCATCAGTGATATTCAAGAGCTGAAACGCCCACTCTGCGCGTTCGTTGGCGCAGCAGGTACGGGCGGTACAGTATCCGGTACAGGGCGGGCTCTGAAAGAGGCTTTCCCCGAAATGACGGTACATATCTGCGAGCCGGCCGGATCACCGGTGTATTCCGGAGGAAAGCCGGGACGTCATAAAATTGTTGGAACAAGCCCAGGCTTTATTCCAGATACCATGGACATGTCGCTCATCGATGAAATTATCGACGTCAGCGATGATGATGCTTACGAAATCACGCGCAGATTAGCCAGTGATGAAGGGATTCTCTGCGGACCTTCGTCAGGTGCATCGGTATATGTCGCACTGCAAGTCGCTCGCCGCTTCAAACCCGATCAAATCGTTGTCTGTATGATCAATGATACCGGTGAACGTTACTTGTCCGGAGATATTTTCCCACATTAATGGAACTGCACTCCCCGAAACTGATGGGAGTGCAGTTTTTTTACAAAATAAGAAAGCCCATGATTTTGCCTCGTCTTCAAAGCAAAGTGTCTTGGCCGAGAAGCAAAGCAGAAGTACTCTGGCGCCTGCCGCGGCAAGCGAGCAGCTGGTGTGCCGTTCAAGCATATCATTGATGAATGAAAGCCGCATTTAGAGTAAAAGGAACTTTCGCTAAGTGCGCATACGTCCTGTATGCAACGCGAAAGCCACCGCATCCTGCGGAAGTAAGGACTAGGCGTCGCCCGGTTTTTCTTACACGATTCCTTGTATTCATAAGTATTCGGATCGCCATTGATTGAGAAGCAAAACGCACTTCTGCGGATAGATGCCTTTTTCCAGCAAAAAATATTTGACATTTCAAAATGTAGCGTTATATTTAAACTGTTGACAGAAAATTATGTGACCTCAGAGTGCAGCAAATCGGTATGTGCTCTTCGAATCAGACAATATGTCGATCCAGTCGGTGAAATCGCGTCGTTCAATACGTTTTGAATCCTATTGTACAACAAAATTCAATGTATTTACTCTTGCTTGAATATTTCGCTCAGTAAAAGACATATCTTTTATTGATAAATAATCTGGGGAGTGGTGACTTGGGTCCTTCAACTGATCGTATGCTAAATCGTGTTAAGTCCGTTTATTTGTTCATTCGAAAACAAGGTACGGTTACGACAAAGGAGTTAGTTGAAGAATTTGACATGACACAGAGAACAATGCAGAGAGATCTCAATATTCTCACCTATAATAATTTGGTAAAAAGTCCCCGCCGAGGACAATGGACGGTAACAGAAAAGAAGGTAAAGGTTTCTTGAGCTGCTTGTTCGCAGCTCTTTTTATTTTGCAAGAACACATGGGCAAAAATCATTTTGAAACATAGACTATGGATGAACAAACCGACATTTCAAGGAGGATCATCATCTATGTTTTCAAATGAACATGCTGCTTTTCCGCAAGACGTGAGTGCCTATCAGCCTGCATCGGCACCAAGAGGATGGATTGATCAAACCGCGCCTCATTTCAATCAGCAAGCCGCAACAATTCCGTCTGAACAATCAAAGGCTGGATCTTCCCCGTTTCTTGATTCTAAGCATACAGCAAATCCTTATGCTGATCACGCTTTTGTCTGGAACGAAGATTCACAAGACGCTGAAAGCAGACAGATGCATCAACCCCCGCGCCCGCCTCAACCACCATTTAATCCACAACAATTCGAGCGCAGATTAAACCGGTTGGAACGTTCGCAAGCACAGACCGACCGCGAAATTCAGAACCTTGACCGCCGCGTGCGCGCCATTGAACGGAGACTCGGATTTCCAGTTCCTCCATTCGGCGGGCCTGGATTCCCGCAACGATAAACCGTTTTCCACACCTAACGCCCAAAAAAAGGTGCCTCACCGTCACTACTGACAAAGAGACACCTTTTTATGTTTTAATCGGTCCTGCGCTTTCTCATTCCGCCGACCACGCGGCGCAGCAAACCGGTCCATCGAGAAAGCAAAAGATATACGGCTACACCAACCGCAACACTAACCATCACGACAACAAACGCAATGCCTCTGCCACTTGGAATCGAACCACCGAATAGGAGAAAGATCAACTGGATTGAAAGAGCCATAATGGCCGTATAGCCAACGATATGTATCACTTGCTGACCAATCGCCGAGTATTTGTAACCGGTCGCTTGTTTAATCGCAATTAAATTGATAAGGATGCAGACCGCATAGCCAATATCGGTTGCAAGGATCGGACCAACCATGCCAAATACTTTCATAAATAATGGATTGAGCAAGATTTTAATCATGACTCCTGCGCAAAGGCTGATTAAAGTGACACGCTGCCGATTAATCCCTTGAAGTATGGACGCAGTCACCTGAAACAAAGCAAAGAAAATCGCGGTCAACGCATACCATTGCAGAATGCGCCCGCCAATCAGCAAGTCATGCAGGTTAATTTCAAAGAGCAAACCGTGAATCATATACCCCAAAGAAGAAAGACCCACCGCAGCCGGTATGGTTAAAAATAATACAAGTTCAAAAGCTTGTGTGATTTTATGATTGACTTCGTTAATATCTCGCTTTGCATAAGAATTAATGATCGCCGGAACAGCACTGACAGCAAGCGATGTTGCAAGCGTTACCGGTATCATCACCATCTTTTGATCATTAACCGTTAAATCGGTAATCACGAGCTCCTTGACTTGCGCGCTGTACGCTAAATAATGGTAGGCCATGAATTGATCAATCAATTGATACAGCTGCATCGAAATCCCAACCGCAACAAAAGGAATGGCGTAATTGACTAACTCGCGATACATCGATAAATAGGATATTTTCTTTCTTCTCTGTACCGTTTGCTTCATCTTAGACATACGCCCGCGCCGCGTCACCCAAAAGTGCAGCATAACATAAAGGCCGCCAACCGCTCCGACAAATGCTGCAAAAGTGGCAAGTGCAGCAGCGGTAACCGGTGAACCATGAAAGACTTTAATCACAAGAAACGCGCCGATTAAAATGAAGGCGATCCGGACAACCTGCTCAACAATCTGAGAAACCGCTGTCGGACCCATTGACTGATAGCCTTGAAAATACCCACGCATCAGGCTCATGACCGGGACAATCAGGATGGCAATACTGACCACACGAATAACCAATATCACATCATTCATTCTGTTTGCCGGCAAGCCATAAGCAGCAGCAATATGCGGTGCTCCGATAAAAAGAACCAGAAACCCAATAAGCCCGGTTACCGCCATTAAGACAAAGCCGGATTTAAGCAGTCGCCTTCCGGACTCATAGTCGCCAAGTGCATTATACTTTGAAACGAATTTCGACACAGCAAGCGGAAGACCCATCGTCGATACACTCAGCATAATACCATAAGGCGTATAGGCGATCCCATAGAGAAAAGTCCCTTCTGTGCCGGTTAACGCATTATATGGGATGATAAAGAAAATTCCAAGCAAACGTGAAACAATTGAGGCGACTGTTAAAATCATGGCACCTCGGATCATTTTCGATGCGGACATCTGTCAACGCTCCTAATCTTCAATTGGGCGCACGGCCCACAACTCTTTGTATTTTACCACAATATAACGATTGTACAGCATGGCTTCAACAGGGTCGTACGTTATTTGTAACATTTTGTCGAAAAAAGGGGGCACCCTCCTTGCCATGACAAATCGTATTGGTCATGTGCGGTGTTCGCTCGTAACATTGTCTAAATCCTATTGCGGTTGTCTCATTGCCTATCCGGGCTAAGTCGATCCTTTATCAGCGGCTGATTTATCCACCTTGAGCTTGAGCAACACTTCAGCTGATCGCTGTCCCACTAGCATCTCACATATCCTTCTCTTTATCTGCAAAAAAAACCGCTCCTATGCGTTCGCACAGAAAGCGGTTTTTATGCAGGCCTTTCCCTTTTTGGTTATTTTGCAACGATATTGACCAATTTATCTGGTACAGCAATCACTTTTTTCACGGATTTGCCCTTGAGACGTTCTTTAATCCGTTCGTCATTCAATGCAATTTCTTGAAGACGTTCACGCGCAATCCCTTTATCAACTTGGAACCGTGTACGGATCTTTCCGTTCACCTGAACGATGATCTCAACTTTATCTTCGACCAATTTTTTCACATCGAACGACGGCCACGATGATGTTTCAATCGACTCTTCATGACCAAGCAGCGACCAAATCTCTTCACTGATGTGGGGTGCGATCGGTGAAAGCAGCTTGATAAATCCTTCTGCCATCGATGCAGGAATCGTCTCTTGTTTGTACGCTTCGTTAATGAAGGTCATCAATTGCGCAATGCCGGTATTGAAGTGCATGATTTCATAGTCTTCCGTTACCTTTTTCACGGTCTGATGGTACACTTTCTCAAAAGCCTCGTCGGTTGAACCATTTTGCGTGATCTGATCAGCCAAACCACCCTCTGGGCTCACAAACAGTCTCCAGATACGATCAAGAAAACGGCGCGCACCGTCAATCCCTTTTTCAGACCAAGCAACGGCAGCATCAATCGGTCCCATGAACATTTCATAAAGACGCAGCGTGTCTGCGCCATGCGAGCCTACAATTTCATCTGGATTTACAACATTCCCTTTGGATTTACTCATCTTTTCATGATTGCCGCCAAGAATCATTCCTTGGTTGACCAGCTTCTGGAACGGTTCTTTTGTCGGAACAACGCCAAGATCATAAAGTGCTTTATGCCAGAAGCGCGCATACAGCAAGTGCAGGACGGCATGTTCTGCACCGCCGACGTACAGATCAACGGACATCCACCGTTTCAACTTTTCTGGATCCGCAAGTTTCTCGGAATTATGCGGATCGATATAGCGAAGAAAGTACCAGCTGCTGCCTGCCCATTGAGGCATCGTATTGGTTTCACGGCGTCCTTTCATCCCGGTTTCCGGATCAATGACATTTATCCATTCTGTGTCATTTGCAAGCGGTGATTCACCCGTTCCGGATGGCTGGATGTTTTCAGTTTTCGGCAGACGAAGCGGCAGTTCTTCTTCCGGAACCGCTTTGAGCGATCCGTCCTCCATATGAATGATCGGGATGGGTTCGCCCCAATAACGCTGACGGCTGAACAGCCAGTCACGCAGACGATACGTAATTTTACGATTTCCGACTTTATGTGCTTCAAGCCAATCGATCATTTTCGTAATCGCTTCTTTTTTGCCTAATCCATTGAGAAATTCCGAATGAACATGCTTACCCTCACCGGTGTATGCTTCTTTCGACAGATCGCCGCCGGCAACCACTTCAATGATCGGCAGGTGGAATTTGGTTGCGAATTCATAGTCGCGGTCGTCATGACCAGGAACTGCCATAATTGCACCGGAGCCGTACGTGATCAGAACGTAATCGGCGATCCAGATCGGCACTTTTTTACCATTGACCGGGTTAATCGCATACGCACCGGTAAAAGCACCTGTTTTTGTTTTTGCAAGATCGGTACGTTCAAGATCGCTCTTAGCGGCCACTTCTGCGCGGTAGCGATCAATGCTTTCCTTTTGTTCCGGAGTGACAATTTTGTCAACGAGTTTGTGTTCGGGAGCAAGAACCATATAGGTCGCGCCAAACAGCGTATCCGGACGAGTGGTAAAGACGGTTACTTTTTCATCACCATGACCCTCAATTTGGAATTGAACCTCTGCACCTTCAGAACGCCCGATCCAGTTGCGCTGCATTTCTTTAATGCTCTCCGGCCAATCCAAATCTTCAAGGTCACTAAGCAGACGATCCGCGTAAGCGGTGATCTTAAGCATCCACTGCTTCATCGGCTTGCGGACAACCGGGAAGCCGCCGCGTTCACTTTTTCCATCAATGACCTCTTCATTTGCAAGTACCGTTCCAAGTGCCGGACACCAATTTACCGGTACTTCGGCAATGTAGGCGAGTCCTTTTTTGTAAAGCTGCAGAAAGATCCATTGCGTCCATCGATAATACTGCGGATCTGTCGTATTGATTTCACGATTCCAGTCGTACGAGAACCCGAGTGATTTAATCTGCCTCTTGAATGTAGCAATATTTTTCTTGGTGAATTCGCCAGGATCGTTGCCCGTATCAAGCGCATATTGTTCGGCCGGAAGTCCGAAGGCATCCCAACCCATCGGATGCAGCACTTCAAAGCCTTGCATCCGTTTCATCCGTGCCATAATATCCGTTGCTGTATACCCTTCCGGATGACCGACATGCAGTCCCTTTCCTGATGGATAAGGAAACATATCCAAAACATAATATTTCGGTTTATCCGATGCATCATCTGTACGAAACGTTTGATGCTCATCCCAGAATTTTTGCCATTTTGCTTCAATTTTTCGGTGATCAAATGCCATTGCCATGGCGATTTCCTCCTTTTTAATCCTGCATCGTCAAAATAGATTGTGAAATACAGAAAAACCTCTCGCCCCAACAGTTTGTCAGGGACGAGAGGTTGATGACTTGTTTTATTCCCGCGGTACCACCCAGATTAGCATGAGACTTCAGCCGTCATCACGCTCGCTTAATCCCTGTAACGCGGGCTGCGTCGGGATACCCAATGATGGGCAGTCCCGCACCTCCGAAGCGAGTTCGTCTGCTTACCGTATCGGCTCACACCAAGCGCCGACTCTCTGAAAACCGCTCACAGGCTACTTTTCTTCATCATCAGTAGTCGTTCATTTTAGGTTGTGTATTTATTTTATTGATATTGCAATCAGATGTCAACTCAGGTCGGAAAAAAGTTGATCTTTGAAGTTGTTTTAATGGAATCACTGAGAAAAGTGATGGGATTCTGCAGACAGGCGCAGTCGGTGTAACGGCTTTATGTTTCAGCGAATGTTTGCTAGAATGTGCCATAGGTTAGTGAAGGGAGTACGTGAAATGGCGGAACAAAAATGGCCGGCTCATTATGGGCCGGATAAAAGGTACTATACATGGAATACCTATTTAAGGGACAAGTTCGGAAGCAAAGTATTTAAAGTGCCGCTTGACGGAGGATTCGACTGCCCGAATCGCGACGGAAAAGTTGCCTGGGGCGGCTGTACCTTTTGCAGTCAAAAAGGTTCGGGTGATTTTGCAGGGAACCGCAAGGACAGTCTCGCCACTCAGTTCAAAACCATTAAAGAACAAATGAAAACAAAATGGCCGCATGCCGACAAATACATCGGCTATTTTCAAGCCTTCACAAATACTTATGCACCGATTGACGTGCTTCGTGAAAGTTACGAAACGGTTTTGGAACAAGAAGGCGTTGTCGGCTTGTCGATCGCCACTCGCCCCGACTGTCTGCCTGACGATGTGGTCGCCTACCTTGCCGAATTAAACGCGCGCACATTCTTGTGGCTGGAACTGGGCCTGCAAACCGTTCACGACGAAACCGGACGTCTAATCAACCGTGCACATGATTATGACTGCTTTGTCGAAGGCGTTGCGAAACTGCGCAAACACAACATTCCCGTTTGTGTTCATATCATTGACGGATTGCCAAGGGAAACACCGGCGATGATGCTTGAGACCGCGAAAGCTGTGGCAAAGCTTGACGTTCAAGGCATCAAGATCCATCTGCTTCACCTTCTGAAAAAAACGGCAATGGTCAAGCAATACGAAAAAGGCATGCTCCAATTTCTCGATTTCAATACATATGTTCAGCTTGTTTGCGACCAGTTGGAAATCCTGCCCGCAAATATGATCATTCATCGTTTGACCGGAGATGGGCCGGCAGACTTAATGATCGGTCCGATGTGGAGTCTGAACAAATGGGAAGTTCTCGATGCCATCGACGACGAATTAAAACGACGCGACAGTTGGCAAGGTAAATTTGCCGAAATACCACTGCAAAATCAGGATTAAATACTTTGCCTGATTCTACGGTACAGCCATCCGTTAACAAAGAAAAACAAACCGCTGCCACCCGATTTGCGAATCAATTTGCGAGCTAGAACGCGTACATTGCGCTGTTTGGCAACCTTGCGATCGGCGAGGTAAATACCAAGCAGCCCGCGGTTGATCATCTTGTGGAAGTTCTTGTCCGGCATCGTGTCAATCGCTGCATCTGCTTCCTCGATAAAATGTTTTAAACGATCCATCATCGCTTGATCATTCGGATAATAGAAGCAAAAATTCAGATCGCCTTCGATCCGATCCTCTTCTTGATCGACAAAATAATCCATTAAAATATGAAGGCCTTGAACCCAAGGAAAATAGCTGTCCTTGATCTTTCCGACAAGCAGCCTCATTTCATCACCGCGTGCCGCTGCATAGGAAACAATGCAAAAAATCCCCAAAGTTGATCCGGAACACGCAGCAAATTCATACCAGCTCATCTCAGGCAGATGAGCTTTATTTTTTTGAAACCATTCCATCAGCCTAGGTACGCGCTGATCGCGAACGACATGCTTATGGACTTGCAGATCACAATAAAAACCAGCAAGTTCATGGAGTGCCGGTTGAATGATCTTCAGTGTGGTCAGTTCCGACAGTACCTTCTGACAGGTTTGAACTAACGCTTCCAAATAGCCTCCATCCTGCTGCTGGCTGCGGCAGCGATAATAATTTTCAGGCCTCGCGTCCGGCGTCAAGGCATGCAGCATCGACCGGTGTAAACAGCGAAAATCTTCAGGGTCAAGTGACGTGCTGCGATCGCATAGATTGTCCAAATAATCACTAATCGTTTGATAAGCGACGATAAATGCAATAACCTCTTTTCGCCTGTCTTCAGCAATTAAGCTATAGATTGCACCACCTTCACAATGGAAGGTCTTGGATTCAATACTGGACAGTGCCTGTTTGCGCAGTTCCGGGTCAGGAATTTTGGATGCCTTTTCCTTCCACCTTTTTAGTTCACGATGGACCTCAGGAAGCACTTTTGTGTAGATTTCTGCCATCAATTTCAATGGCCGTGATGGTACCGTCATCAACATCCCTCCAATAAATACATGCGGAGCATTGTTCGTGCTGCCGATCACATATCTATCAATTATTATAGCAAACGATAAATCAATCTATGCGGGTTCAAAAACAAAAAGCTTTTCACACCCAGAGGTATGAAAAGCAATAGAACAAAGATCAATTATTGGTTCTGTTCGCTCGCTTGGATTTGCTGTTTCAGAATTTCAGCCTTGTCCGTATTTTCCCAAGGAAGCTCGATATCGGTACGACCAAAATGCCCGTACGCCGCCGTTTGTCGATAAATTGGCCGACGCAAGTCAAGCATTTCAATAATGCCTGCTGGACGAAGATCAAAATTACGGCGAATTAATTGAACGAGCTGCTCTTCAGTTGCTTTTCCGGTGCCAAATGTGTCAACTGAGATGGACACCGGCTCTGCAACGCCAATCGCATAGGCAATTTGAATCTCGCATTTTTCAGCCAGGCCTGCTGCAACAATATTTTTTGCGACATACCTAGCGGCGTAAGAAGCCGAGCGATCTACTTTGGTTGCATCTTTTCCAGAGAATGCACCACCGCCGTGCCGTGCATAGCCGCCGTACGTATCGACAATGATTTTACGCCCGGTTAAACCGGCATCTCCCTGAGGTCCGCCAATGACAAAACGTCCCGTTGGGTTGATGAAAAATTTCGTTCGATCATCAATTAACCCGGTTGGGACGGTTGGGTCAATCACATGACGATGCAAATCGTTCTTTATTTGTTCTTCTGTCGCTTCCGGATCGTGCTGAGCAGAAATAACGATCGTATCGATGCGCTCCGGATGCCCCTCTTCATCATACTCAACGGTAACCTGTGTTTTGCCGTCCGGACGAAGATAGCCAATCGTGCCATCTTTGCGAACATCGGATAGACGTTTCGCCAGCTTGTGAGCGAGCGCAATCGGAAGCGGCATCAATTCAGGGGTTTCGTTAACCGCAAAGCCGAACATTAACCCTTGATCACCGGCACCAATTGCTTCGATCTGATCCTCAGTCATCGTTCCTTCTCGTGCTTCAAGCGCTTGATTCACGCCTTGAGCAATATCCGCGGACTGTTCCTCAATCGAGGTCAGAATCGCGCAGTTTGATGCGTCGAAACCATATTTCGCGTTTGTATAGCCAATTTCCTGGATAGTATGGCGGACCACTTTTGGAATATCAACATAAGTTGATGTAGATATTTCACCCGTTACAAGAACCAGCCCAGTATTGACAACGGTTTCGCAGGCAACCCGCGCATTTGGATCGCCTTTCAGCAATTCATCAAGAATTGCGTCGGATATTTGATCGCAGATTTTATCCGGATGACCTTCCGTTACCGATTCGGAAGTAAATAATCGTCTTGAATACTTTTTTGTCACAGTACTTCACCCTGCCTTTCAAACATTATATACAAAATGGTGTCAACGGTACCCGATCCCTCTGCTTTTGTTTTCAAGGCATGAAAAAAGCCTACTCCAATTAAAGGATAGGCCGATTCTTATCGCGCGCCTCTTATTATCAGAATAAAGAGAAGATCTTCCTCGTTATTCTGCAGGTTAGCACCGTGCCGTATTCGACCGGTTGCCGGGCTTCATCGGGCCTGTCCCTCTGCCTACTCGGAATAAGAGCAGCCGTATTTGATACCTATCATAACTTAGGGAATTAAAACTGTCAACGCATTTTGAAAAGCAAAAAAGTGAAATTAAACCTAAGAATCCGCTCGATTTATGTCCTTAGATTTGTCTTGCGGAATACGGAGGGAGTCGTTAGAATAAAAGTATAGCCTAATCACTATAATGTGTGATACAAAGACGACGATCTTGTCAAAGGAAGGAATGTTAAAATGAATGATGCGTCTTTAGAAAATCCTGTCGCTAAATTGCTCCATACTGGGCAGATGCATGTTAATTTGCCCGTTCCTGAATTGATTGAACATGCGCTTCGAAAAAATGAAGGGGTATTATTAACCAACGGTGCACTTGCCGTATCGACCGGAAAATACACGGGCAGATCACCAAAAGACCGCTTTATTGTCAGTGACGACCAAACACAGGAACGAGTCGATTGGCAACGTAATCAGCAGATAAATGAAACCGCTTTCACAAAACTGCGTCATAAGCTTGCCGATTATTTAAACACACGCGAAGAAAGCTATGTTTTTCGCGGTTTTATTGGCGCTGCGCACAAGCACCGTCTGGCAATCCAAGTTGTCAATGAGTATGCTTGGCAGAACCTGTTCAGCCGGCAATTGTTTATCGAGCCGTCTGAAGAAGAGTTGGAGAGCCATCATCCGGATTTCACCATCCTTTCAGCTCCGGGATTTAAAGCCGATCCTGCAGTTGACGGCACGCGCTCCGAAGCATTTATTATTCTCTCAATGAAGCACCGTACCATCCTCATCGGGGGCACCGAGTATGCCGGTGAGATCAAAAAATCACTCTTCACCGTCATGAACTTCCTGCTTCCGCAAAAAGGAATTCTGCCGATGCACTGTTCCGCCAATCAAGGACAAAACGGAAAATCGGCACTGTTCTTCGGCTTATCCGGTACCGGAAAAACGACCTTATCCAACGCATCAGGAAGACCATTAATCGGTGACGATGAGCACGGCTGGTCAAGTGAAGGAATCTTCAATTTTGAAGGCGGCTGTTATGCAAAAGCCATTCGTCTGTCGCCTAAAAAAGAACCGCAAATCTACAACAGTATCAAATTTGGTACCGTACTTGAAAATGTCGCCTTTTCCGATAAAAGTCGGCTGCCCGATTACGCTTCTGCGCAGCGGACCGAGAATACACGTGCCGCTTTTTCCTTGCAAAACGTTGCCGGTGCGAAACACCCCAGTGTCGGTGGACATCCGTCAGCGATCATTTTTCTGACCGCCGATGCATTCGGTGTGCTTCCGCCGGTCAGCATTCTTTCTCCCGAACAGGCCATGTATTATTTTCTATCCGGTTATACAAGCAAACTGGCAGGTACCGAACGGGGCGTAACCGCTCCAGAAAAAACATTTTCAACCTGTTTCGGTGCCCCTTTCATGCCGCTTCCAGCGCCTTGTTACGCGGATCTTCTGGGTCAGCTGATGCACAAGCATAATGTAAGCGCTTATCTAATCAATACCGGTTGGACCGGTGGACCGTACGGGATCGGCAAACGCATCCGCCTTTCCGATACACGAACAATCGTTCAGTCTGCTTTAGATGGGCAACTGAACAATGTCGCCTGTTTAACTGATCCGATCTTTCAACTGCGGATCCCAACAACTTGTCCCGGAATTTCCAATCCCATCCTGCTTCCTTGGAAAACATGGGCGAACCAAACCGATTATCGACAAGCCGCAAATCAGTTGGCACATGCTTTTCATGCGAACTTTAAACAATTTGCCGCACAAACGTCCGAACGGATTCGCTGCGCCGGTCCGGCATTGCGGTGATATTGCCTGCTTGACTGAAACGGAGCAGCAGTCTCATCCCCTTATATCGCTTCATCTTCTTACAGGAATCATTTAAAAAGCAGGCGTCTCACAGTCCAAGCGGACTTTGGGGCGCCTGCTTTATCCATTGAAACCGCTTCACACAGTCACTGGAAGCCATTCTTTTTGCCGTACGGCGTTTAACGCATCAATGAAAACCCGATCTTTCATGATGAAACTAAATTGTTTCTCGTCTTTGATCGAATTCGGAAATGAGCGGATCAATTTCGGCCCATCCGTTTCCAGATAGTCCTTTTTGAATTCCATCCGATCAATTTCAGCAAAATAGATATTTTTAATGATCCGTTCTGCTTGCTGTTCAACTTGATATTGACCGATAAAAAAGAGTTTCGCCACATGAGCGCCTGTCTCTTCAAAAACCTCCCGCCGCGCGGCTTCTTCCGGCCGCTCTCCAGGATCGACCTTTCCTCCTGGAAATTCCAACCCACGTTTTGAATGTCTTGTCAACAGCCACTGGTGATTAAAGCGGCAAACCACCCATACATGTCTGGGATCCTTTGAAAAGGGTTCTGCTAAAAATGCCAGTGTCACTTTATTTCCATAAAAATCAGGAAAGATACGTTGTTTGCCCACCTGGCAGTCACCTCCGTATCACCCTCTGTCCTTGCAGGTGATACCCCCTATTCTATCAAAAAAGTCACATGGCCTCTAAATGAAATTCCGAACTCAACCAATCTCTTTGTGCATGCTCCTCTGATAATTGCTCCATTCGCGCTCCAGTTCAGACAGTGTCCATGCGTTGAGACGCTCTGTATCCGGCACAGCTGAATGATCCCTTAAAGCTTGAATCAACTGTTTTTTTCGATTTTCGACGGCTCTTCTCAGTTGGTTAACATGCATCATCAACGGACTCGCTTTCGGAAAACGGTTACATTTGTTTGCTGAAAGCGATCCTTCCTCCTTCCTTTTCTTATCGATTTTTGTGGTCACTCTTCCCGATTCCAGTATGCACCGAAGGCGTATTTTTAATCGCTAGTATACAATAAAAGCGCTTACATTGATACTATTTAGCCTAGGCATCCGCTCATTTTTCCTACATTGTGCGGGTTTATTTATTTTTTTAACAGGAAATAGGTTTATTTACCAATGAAAGCGGCAATAATAAGAATAACCCTAACCCCAATTCACTTTTTGATTTGTCCGCATCGTCATTGCGGATATTTTTCTGCAAAAAAAAAGCGCTGCTCGCGCTCAAGCTTGTACCATTCTTTTTTCTTCAACTTCTTTTTTAAACTGCTGTTTCTCCGCTTTGCTCATTTTTTTGTACTTGTTAATAAATGCTTCATAGTTCGGCATGACCTCAGACATTAACCCATATTGCTCAACATGTCCATATTGAACCCAAAGTGCTTTCTCGCAAAACTTCTTCATTTGACCAATGGAGTGGCTAATAAAGAAAATGGTTTTTCCGCGTGACTTAAATTCATTCATCTTATCCAAGCATTTATCGGCGAAGGTGCGATCCCCAACCGACAGTGCTTCGTCGATGACCAGTATGTCGGGATCGATATGAATGGAGATCGCAAACCCGAGCCGCGAGCGCATCCCGCTGGAGTACGTTTTTACTGGCTGGTCAATAAAATCACCGATATCAGCAAAGTCAATAATTTGCGGCGTTAAGGCGATGATTTCTTTTTTATTAAACCCAAGCATTAAACACTTGAGTTCAATGTTCTCACGGCCGGTCAGCTCATTTTTCAATCCGGATTGAATGGCGATCAACGACGCCTCGCCATTTACCTGTACCGTGCCGCTCGTCGGTGGAATAATACCTGAAATAATATTAGATAAGGTCGATTTTCCCGACCCATTGACACCAATGATGCCGATAACATCGCCTTTTTCCGCTTCAAAACTAATATCATGCAGCGCATAGAAGGATTTTCCGTAACTTTTCGGCAAAATCAAATCCAATAGTTTTTCGGAGTTTTTTGTGTACATTTTATATTTTTTTGATACATTTTTTACAATCACTGATTTTTCCATGAGTTGAGATCTCCTTATAAATAATCAACAAAATGATCTCTAAATTTAAGATGAATAAATGAACCAAACATCAACACAATGAGAATGAAGCACCAGAAATATACAGTATAGGCACTATGATTAACGGCATACCAGGAGGTTCCCAAAATAGAGGCCCGATAACCTTGAATTAAATAGTACATGGGATTCAGAAGCAGAACCTGCCGTAAAATTGAGGGTACCTTCTCAAGATACGCTTGCTCCCAAAGAATCGGTGTCAAATAAAACATCATTCGCATCACTGAAATTAAAATTTGATGAACGTCGCGTACAATTGTTGATAGTGTCGATGTAATTAATGACACTGAGAACAAAAACATGATAGCGCCGAACATAAAATAGGGCAATTGGATCAGGTACAGACTGGCTTTGAATGCAGTAAACTGCATGATCACTAAAATAATTCCAGTTAAAAACAGGTGCTGATACAATTTTTCAAAAATGACATAGCTCGGAATTGCACTCATCGGAAAGTTCATTTTAGCAATAAAACGAATCCGCGTGTAAATGGATCTTGATCCTTGAATGATTGCCGGCTGCAGAAAAAACCAAAGAAAAATCCCTGAGATCAGCCATGTAATATAGTGTGCATGTTTTCCATTTTCAAGAAGCACATCGCCTCGTCCACTGATGTAGCCAAAAACAAGCCAGTATACAAAGATCTGAATCATTGGATTGATTATGATCCATGCCATCCCTAAATAATTGTTGCTATTTTCGCTTTTTAATTCGTACAGAGACAAACGCCTGATTAAGTACAGGTTTTTTATTTGTTCCTGAATAACTTTCCATGCTGATTTCATAACAAAATCCTTCCACTCGTCACCAATTTACATTTCTCCTTCCATACTTTAACACAGCTCTTTTAAAAAAGAAAACGACAGTTTTTTTAGAAAGGCACAGCCAATCGCCTTAAAAGATTGGAATAATACGATCGTTCTCGGGAAAACTAACCCCACATGTGAATGACGAACGACAAAGGAAGGTTCTTATGTATACGCTGCTCTATACATCCTATTTTGGTCTGCTGTTCATTTTCTTACTTTTCGTCGGTTTTCGTATTTCGATGGGTGCGACAGTCTTGCTTTATCTGTTGATCTGTTTTCCTTGCTTAATGCCTTTCATAATCCTGATTCTCGATCAACGGCATGATGAACACAAAAAAGCAAAGCAGATGGAACGGGATGCAAATTAACATGAAACGAGGGGTTATTCGTGTTTTGGAAAAACAGTAAAAAAAAGAATGACCAAGGTCCGGCACAGCCCTCAAAAAGCATGGCTGACTTACTGATTCAGCTTGAAACCAATCCTGATTTCAATCATTTCTGTCATAACAGCAAAACGCTTACCTGTTGGATTTCATTCATTAACACAGTGGTCGATTTAGAGTACATCCACAGAGACTTGCTGCCTGCGCTTTATTCTGAACGCGTGCAGCGCATGAAAGACATTGCTCAGGTCGTTCCCGTTGATAAATTAATCGAGACAAGGGATTTATCCGTCATTCAGACAAGTCTGCTTGACGGTTGTTTAATGATTCAGCCGTCGAAGCGTTCGCAACACGTCTATCTTATTCCCTGCCCAAAAAAACAGGCGCGACAAGTCGAGCAGACGGAAATCGAAACCAGCATTGTCGGTGCGCACGACGCTTTTGTTGAATCGCTGGAAACCAATATCAATTTGATTCGTTCGCGCATTCCGATTCCTCAATTTAAAGTCGAGGAACACCGCATTGGCAAACTGTCGCGAACGCGCATCTCCATTCTCTATATTGAAGGACTCGCGAATAAGGCTAATCTGAATACGACTAAGCAAAGAATCACCGATTTGGAAACCGTCAGCGTAATCAATGCCAACATGCTTGCTTTAATGATTGCCGACAATAGTTGGTCTTTTTTTCCTCAATTCATCGATACTGAGCGTCCCGATCGTGTCAGCGGCGCCCTTTACGAAGGAAAAATTGCCGTGCTCGTGGATGGTTCTCCGAGTGCACTGATTCTACCAAGTACAATTGTTGAGTTTTTTTCAACCATCGACGACTATTCATTGACCTGGCCGATCGCATCCTTATATCGGCTGCTGCGCTTGTTTGCCGTTGCCTTTTCCGTCATTTCTTCATCGCTGTACGTTGCTGTGCTGACCTACCACTATCAATTAGTACCCAAAGATTTACTGGCAACTTTAATCGTTTCGCGCAGTTCCGTTCCATATGATCCGATCATTGAAGTGCTGCTGCTTGAAGTCATGATTGAACTGCTTCGCGAAGCAGGCGCACGCCTGCCGACAAAGGTTGGCCAAACCATCGGTATCGTAGGCGGTATTGTCATCGGTACCGCTTCCGTTCAAGCCGGTGTAACAAGTAATATTCTGTTAATTATTATCGCGATGTCGGCACTGGCTGCCTTTATCACACCAAACTATCGGATGGCAACAACGATCCGGTTCATGCGCTTTCCATTTATTTTTGCTGCGCAAGTGTTCGGTCTGCTCGGTGTCGGTCTTTGTTTTATGTTTTTCGTCTGCCACCTGTTGAAACTGACCTCGCTTGGCCGACCGTTTATTGAACCCATCTACCCCATGCGCGTGACAGATTTGAAGGACAGCTTCATCCGTTTGCCAACCAGCGCGCAAGGACAACGTCCGATGTTTCTGCGCACCGCGGATAAAAATCGTGTGAATCTGCAGCGGACAACGCAGAAGAAGGGCAAACCAAAGCCGGATATTGATGAATAATTGCCTTTTCAAAATGGAGGATCTGACGCTCTATGAATGATAAGATAAAACCTGCACATCAAGTTGGTCCTGTTTCTGCCTTTTTTATTCCGCAGACCATGCAGATTGGAATCGGCTATCTCTCGTTCCAGCACGTCGTAACCAAGTACAGCCAGCAAGACGCATGGCTCGCAGCGCTTATCAGTGGTGCGATTATTCTTGGCATTCTTTGGGTTGTTCTGCGCCTTCTGGAGAATGAGCGTCAATTCGGTATGCCCGACCTTTTTTCGATCCATTCCCGTATTTTCGGAAGACGAATCGGAACCTTCCTTAATCTCTTCACCGTGACGCATATTCTTCTCTTCACTATCATGTTTTTACGTAGTTACGTCGAAATTGTACACGTGTGGGTTTTTCCGCAAATGTCAACGTTTCTATTTTCGCTTATCTTTTGTTCCATTGTCTGGTATATTGTCAGCGGAGGGATTCGAACGATCACCGGCGTTTGTCTGCTCAGTTTCATCTATTTGATGCCGTTGAGTATCCTGACCCTCTTTATTGTTCCCCATGCTCAGTTTGCAAATTTACAACCGTTTTTTGACCACTCACCGGTAACGCTGCTGAAATCCTGTTATAAACTCACGCATGAATATTTGGGATTTGAATTGCTGCTTTATATCTATCCGTTTATCAGCCATCCGCGTGAAGCACGTAAATGGGCGTTTCGCAGTGTACTGACAACCATTTATTTTTATACAACAGCGCTCATTCTTGCGATTGTTTATTTCAGTCAAGGCGAGATGCAGAACACGATTTGGCCGACGGTCACTTATTGGAAAGGTGTCCGCTTTCCTCTTGTTGAACACATCGATATCATTGCGATCGTCCTCTTACTATGGAGTCTTGTCCCTAATATCTGCTTATGCAGCTGGATTATCGCTCGCGCTGTAAAATTCACTGTACCGAAGATTAAAATGAAATATTCGCTGATCGTTATTCTCGCTTTAATTATTGCAGGGACAACGATGATCCATAGCGGACTCCAAGTGAAGAAGATAAACGATGTGTATGCAACGTACGGTGCGCTGATTATCTATATCTATCTTCCAATTCTCTTGTTTTGTCAGTGGATTAAGAAAAAATGTGGAAGGGGAGCTGCATCATGAAACAAAAGGCAGTCCTTATCGCGCCCTTGATCGCTTTACTCCTTCTGTCCGGATGTTTGCCAACGAGCATCCTCGACGATGTTCTGCTTGTTGAAGCAGAGGGGATTGACTATCTTGGGAATGAGAAAGTGATGGGAACCATTACCATGCCGAACTATGTTGAAAATCCAAACCCTGGAAGCGGCGGCGCCGGACTGCCGACGACCGCATCGATGCTGCGTCATCTTAGCGGAGTGACCTACGACGGCAAATCGCTTGTCGACCGTTTTCAACAATCCGGACAAATGCCCATTCGCGTTGGCAAAATACGGCTTATGCTGGTTAACACGGCCATGGCAAAAAAAGGTTTGTACAAACAAATTGATTTAAGAAATCGCGATCCTGACTCACCACGCGATATGAATTTTGCGGTTGTAGAAGGCAGCTGCCGGAAATTACTGACGTCTGCGGACTATCAAACACAAATTCCGGTTGCCCGTTATATTCAAGATATGATTGAGCAAAACACGGAGCAAAATTATCCGGAAAGTACAATGGAGTCCTTCATGTACGCCTATTATGGCGACTATATGGACCCGTTTCTTCCTATAATTCGTAAGCAAGGTGACCATATTGCCATGCACGGACTCGCTTTATTTAAGAATGACAAATATGTTATGCGCCTTAGCGAGAATAGAGTGTTCACGTTTAAAATGCTCTTTCAAAAATTTAACCAAGGCGTCTATGACTATGAATTTGCCCCGAACAAACACATTGCTTTTAAAAACGTTCATACTGATGTGAACTATAAAGTTAAAAACGGAAACAGCGCTGCGCCCGACATCTACGCATCGGTGAACGTCAGCGCGCAAGTGCGCCAGTCTT
This sequence comes from Sporolactobacillus terrae DSM 11697, assembly GCF_000648615.1. Lineage (GTDB taxonomy): Bacteria > Bacillota > Bacilli > Bacillales > Sporolactobacillaceae > Sporolactobacillus > Sporolactobacillus terrae. The sequence continues at coordinate 51,473 of NZ_JFZC01000033.1, forward strand.
ATCCGAAAACGCTTAGCAAAACAACCGGTCCGGGTATGGAAAAAAAGCTAAACAAACACATGGCTAAAGAGGCCGTTCAGCTCGTTCGCCGTTTTCAAAGGAAGCAAATCGATCCGCTTCAACTCGGGCAGCATGTGCGCAGCTACACACGCAACTTTGATGGAAAGTCATGGCCGGAACGCTACCCGAACGCTCGTTTCCACTGCAAAGTCGACGTAACCATTAGACAGACGGGAATTTCGGAGTAATTATCAGCCCTATTTAGAAATAAGCAGCAGCATCAAGCCTATGTGTAAAATGTTTCTCGGGGGATAAATTTGATGTGGGCGTAAGAGGATGCGATGGCATGCAGTTCTTTCTTTATTTCTTTTT
>NZ_JFZC01000034.1 GCF_000648615.1 Sporolactobacillus terrae DSM 11697
CATTCAAAAAATCAAGTGAAATCAGGTTGGCTGCATCCTGGTGAGCAAAATCCCGAAAAAACGGCAAGCGGTGAATAATTCAGGATAATATATGTATTAAACACTGATCTTTTAGCTTTGTAAGTGTTTGATTGTAGGAGCATCGTCATCTAAATTTGTTAAGTTGTTATTCTTCCACTTCGTTAGAATTGTTTTGTAAACGTTCTTATGTTTCAGCATCATTTTGTCGATAGAAACCGCAGACGGCAACCAGTCAATTCTCTTTTTAGTTATCTCGGTCTTATTGCTGCGATTAGTAAAGATGCTTTCAGTTTATCCACTTAATACATTCCCCTTTTCTTATACATTGTATATCAAATGGAATTTTTTGCAAAAAGAAATCATTTCCAATTTCCGTCTAACTATTGATTAAGAAAATCTTCTTAATTAATCTTGTTAAATCAGACTTTTTACTTTTTAAAAATATTGTTTCTCCATCCTTACCAACAAGGATATGATCCAGCAAATCTATCCCGATTGACAATAAATAAGAAAATTTTCTAATAGAATTCAAATTTTGTTACTTTCATGATTCGACCTCTCAGCCCAAAATAAAAAGTCCCAATGAACTAAAAAATTCATCGGCACTTTTGAAAGAGTTTATTGGTTTTAAATCCATGTTTGCTGGCTTATTCGTCCAACATCCACTATTTTACAATCCCTAAAAATCCCTTTATATCACAAAATCCGCATTGATTCTTCGGCGCGATTCTCGATTCGGAGCTTGTCGGCGACCATGGCGATGAACTCTGAATTTGTTGGTTTTGCTTTTGACATGGATACTGTGTAGCCGAACAGCTGCGAGATGGATTCAACGTTTCCTCTGCTCCAAGCAACTTCGATCGCATGGCGGATCGCACGTTCGACGCGGCTGGGCGTCGTTTTGTATTTTTTGGCGATATCCGGATACAGGACCTTGGTAATCGAACCGAGCAATTCAATATCATGATAGACCATCGAGATGGCTTCCCGCAGATACATATACCCTTTGATGTGTGCAGGCACGCCAATCTCATGAATAATATCAGTGATACTTGCGTTTAAGTCGTGATTTTTTTCCAATGTTGTCTGCTTCTTCAGTGTATGTGAGGTAAACACAGGATTTGCCGCTTTTTTCCCGGCGACCTGACGAATATGATTCGCTAAGTTAGGCATATCAAAAGGCTTTAGAATAAAATAAGAAGCGCCAAGTTCTACAGCTTTTTTCGTCACATCCTCTTGCCCGAAAGCAGTCAGCATAATAATTCCGGGTTTGGGTAGTTCTGGGTTCGAATGAATTTGTTCCAACACCCCTAGCCCGTCAAGATGTGGCATAATAATATCCAATAAAAGTACATCGGGCGTCATGTTTTTCAGCATTTCTAAGCAATCTTGACCATTGCTCGCTGTACCGATTACTTCGATATCATCTTGAGACTTCAAATACTCGTTAATTAGCATAATCAGTTCTTGGTTATCGTCGGTCATGCAGACCTTTATTGTTTGCAACACAAAATCCCCCTTGTCGATGATTCTACATTAATGATTTCGACAAGAGGGTAAGGTATCCTTTTTATTCTTATTCACTTCAATCCATTTTTTTCTTCCTAATCCTTCTTTTTAACAGGTAATCCGTTTCGATTATCGTTTATTCGACAAGGATCAGCACGAACTTGTCGAATTATTTTGCACTTGTGATCAGCTTGCTATTTGTTTTTGCAAGGACGAGTGCTGCGTGTCCTGTAATCCTGCTTCATTGATCATCCATTCTATATGCACGCCATATCCGCTGGTCGGATCATTAACAAATACATGAGTGACCGCTCCAACCAGCCTGCCGTTTTGGATGATCGGACTTCCGCTCATTCCTTGTACGATTCCTCCGGTTGCTTTCAGCAGCTTTGGATCTGTAATTTTAAGAACCAAACCTTTTGTTGCAGCATGTTTTTGCGGTATTGAATTCAGGATGCGAATATCAAATGCCTCGACTTTATTGCCATTGAGAACCGTTAAGATTTGTGCCGGGCCTTCCTGCACTTGGCTTGCTGTAGCAATTGGCAGGGCTTTTTGAAGCATATCCGAACGAGTCAAATAATTTTTTTGCATCTTTCCATAAATGCCGAAGGGGGTATTTTTTGCTACCGAGCCAATACTTAGGGCATTTTCTGGAAAAAAGGCTATTTTTTCTCCAGGTTTCCCCTCCTGACCGCGATCAATTGCCTGCACAATTGATCGTACAATGCGTCCGTTTTTAACCATGATAGGCTGGCCGGTGTCACGATCGGCAATGACATGTCCCAGCGCTCCGTAGGAACCGGAAATTGGGTCGTAGAAAGTCATCGTTCCAATTCCAGAAGCAGAGTCTCGAATAAACAATCCCAGTTGGCAACGCTGATTTGCTACATCCAGGATCGGCGTTAATTTTTTCTCCATCGTTGATCTTTGACGAATCAATGTTACGTGAAGTGGCTTTTCTTGATTCATATGGGTCATAAATTTGCGCACATCATTAATTGAACCCATTTGCCGTCCATTAATTTTTGTAATCACATCACCGACTCGAATGCCGGCGGACTCACCTGGCGATGATTCCCCTTTTGAAGTCGTAACCAGATGATAGCCGACAACCAGTACGCCTTTTGTATTAAGCTGAACGCCAATGGACTGGCCGCCCGGAATCAGCCGAAGATCTTTTTTAGGCAATAGTACAGGCAGTGAAACAGAACCAGCGACTGTGTCATTTTGTTCCGCTTCTTTCCATTTATGGACCGCTTCGAGCTTTTTCTTCTTGGTTAACATAGCGATTGGCGAACCACTTGTTAATTCTGCCCGTAATTGAAAACGCTCTGCATGTATCATCTCTGTATGCTTACTCAGTTGCGAAACAAACAGGTTTGCCTTTATTCCGGTAACGAATCCGATCATTAGGAAACCGAGTAAAACCCAACCAAACACGACTCCCAGCTTATTTTTTTTGTTCATAACTCACTCTCCTCGCTCCAAAACCGCACCTTGTCGTGCAGTGCATTTATTAAAATTGCCTGAGCAGAGGAGAATTATGAGTGAAGCGATTCAGGGATTAATTCCAGTATAGGGTGACGATACCAATAGTGATTACTGTTTGATTTTTTCCGCCAATTGAATAAGTTCTTTTGCGTGTTCCCGAGCAAGATCAGTCATCAACGGACCCGAAATCATTCTGCTAATTTCTTGTACTTTTTCAGCGTCATCCAACGTTTTGACATGCGTATGGGTACGTTCATCTTTAGTCACGTATTTTTCAATAGAGATATGCTGGTCGGCCATGGCTGCAACTTGAGGGAGATGGGTAATACAAAATACTTGCGCGTTTTGAGAAAGCGAACTGATTTTCTCCGCCATGGCTTGTGCTGCTTGGCCGCTGACCCCAGTGTCCACCTCATCAAAGACAATGGTTACCGGACCAATCACTTTTCTGAACACCGTCTTCATTGCAAGCATAACTCGTGAAAGCTCGCCACCTGAGGCAACCTTTGCCAGCGGTTTGAATGGTTCACCAGGATTGGTGGTTATATAAAAGGAAACATGATCAATGCCTTCTGAACTGAATCCGGAAAATGACTCAAGATTACCATTCATCTTCACGTGAAGATCAATCAAAGCATGCTCCATACACAGATCTTTAAACTCATGATTAATGGCACGCGCCAGTTTCCCGCTTGTTTGTTTTCGCGCTCTGGATAATTGAACGGCACAGTCTCTCAATACGCCAATTTCAGCTTTCAATGCTTCATGCAGGGCATCGAAATTTTGGTCGCGTGAATTCAAGTCATCGAGTTCTTTTTTTATTTGCACATAATAAGTTAAAATTTCGTCCACATTATTTCCGTATTTCCTTTTCAAAAGCTGAATTTCATTTAAGCGTGCTTCAATTTCATTCAGCCGTTCCGGATTATATTCCATCTGCTCCAAATAATTGCGGATCGATGAGGCTTGCTCTTCAAGCAGATAGAAACAATTCGAGACAGACTCAGAAAAATGATTCAGCTCAGGGTCGAGATCGCGAATCGAGTCAAGGCCGGAAGCGGTTTGACGAAGCAGATCCAAGGCCGCATGTTCACCATCAAGTGCGCCATAGCTGGATTTAAGCGTTTGAAATACTTTTTCATAATTCAACAGCTTTCTTTTTTCCTCGAGCAGCTGTTCCTCTTCATCTTTCTGCAGATGACCGGCTTCAATATCCTTTATCTGGTAGTGAAGCAAATCGACTCGCTGTGCTACTTCTTTTTCGTCCTGATTATAGCGGCTGCATTGAGCGGCAAGCTTCGTTGCTTTTTGATATTCTTCTGTATAAGCCTGCTTCAGCTTTTCAATAGTCGACCCTCCAAATCGATCAACAAAGTCGAGATGTTTCGAAGGATCGAGAAGGCGCTGATGTTCGTGCTGCCCATGAATGTCGATCAGAAGCGTACCGAACTGCTGCAGAACGGACTGAGTCACGAGCTTGCCGTTGACACGACAGACACTTTTCCCAGTATGTGCGATATCGCGCCTGAGGATTAACTGGTCATCGGTGTGATCTAAACCTAACTGATCAAGCAATTGAATGACCCGCTCATTATTTTCGATATCAAATAACGCCTCAAGCTCAGCCTTTTTTGCACCATGCCGGACATAATCAGCTGAGCCGCGTGCCCCGCCAAGCAAGGCAATGGCATCAATAATGATTGACTTTCCCGCACCGGTTTCACCAGTAAATACAGTCAGTCCGTCTTCAAAAGACACATTCAGTTTGTCTATAATTGCAAAATTTATAATTTGAAGTTCTGTTAGCACATGGAAACACCTCTTCGATTCGAACATTCGTTCCCTTCTATTTTCCACTGTTTCCCTAAATTCGTCAATAAAAAAATAAGGAACAAACCTTTATTTCGGTTTATTCCTTATTTTCTTCTGTTTAAAATTAGTATGTGCCAAGCGAACAACATCGTCAGGCATGACTTGTAGTAAATTCTGAGCCTGATCCTTTTCCGAGCGTAAATGGGCAAGAAATTCTATATTTCCATCTCCGCCTGTAATTGGTGAAAAGTCAAGATCTAACAGCGTATACCCGCAGCCCAGTGCAAATTCCAGAATATCATTGATCACCGCCAAATGAGTTTTCGGATCGTGAACGATTCCCTTCTTTCCGACCTCATCGCGGCCGGCTTCAAATTGAGGCTTAATTAAACAGACAACCTCGCCTTTGTCCTTTAAAATGCCAATCAATGTCGGCAGAATCTTTTTCAAAGATATGAACGAAACATCAATGGACGCAAAATCAGGAGGCCCTGCTTGAAAATCATCAAGCCTGCAGTAGCGAAAATTCGTTTTCTCCATGACAATGACCCTCGGATCACTGCGCAGCTTCCAAGCAAGCTGATTGAATCCCACGTCAAGTGCATAAACTTTTGCGGCTCCGTTTTGCAATGCACAGTCGGTAAAACCGCCGGTTGACGCACCGATATCAAGCATTAACAAACCATTTAAGTTAAGATGAAAGACATCTAATGCTTTCTCGAGCTTCAAGCCGCCTCTGCCGACATAAGGCAGTGGATTTCCTTTAATCGTAAATTTAAGCGCACGGTCAACCTTGCTCCCTGGTTTATCGACACGCTGCTCATCATGATAAACCATTCCCGCCATGACCGCTCGCTGCGCTTTCTCACGCGAGTCAAATAATCCTTGTCTCACGAGGAGAACGTCGACCCTTTCTTTATCTCTCATGATGTAATAACCTTTCTAACCTGATTTCGATGCGCTTGCTCATGGATCATCTTTTTCACCCGACGAGCGATTTGCTCAGCCGTTAAGCCAAGCTCGTTTAACAGTTCCTTTACGGTGCCGTGTTCTACGAAGCGATCTTCAATCCCCATGCGTTCGATGACCAAATCATGAACACCATGATCGTGGTAATATTCGAGCACGCCTGAGCCAAAACCGCCGGCAAGCATTCCCTCTTCAACCGTTAAAATCGGCGTCTGCTGTTTCGCAATTTGGTCGAGCATTCGCCCATCCATCGGTTTAATAAAGCGTGCATTAACAATGCTTAGGCGGAATCCTTCAGATTCAAGCTGCTTTGCGGCAGCAACTGCAATCTGCAGCATTGGTCCAAAGGCGAGCACCGTTGCATCCGTTCCGTCACGAAGCACTTCCCATGAACCGATGGTCAATGCTTCAGCTTTACCTTTCATTGGGACACCAATACCATTTCCGCGCGGATAGCGAACGGCAATCGGTCCTTTATTATAGTGAATGGCTGTATAGACCATATTTCTTAATTCATTTTCATCTTTGCCCATCATCACGACAAGGTTAGGCAGGGCCCGCAGGAATCCGATATCGAAAACACCTTGATGTGTTTCTCCATCGGCACCAACGAGACCTGCACGGTCGACTGCAAGAACCACATTAAGATTCTGTCTGCACAGATCATGGACCAATTGATCATAAGCGCGCTGCATAAATGTTGAGTAGATCGACAATACGGGTTTCATATTCTGGGTTGCAAGTCCTGCAGCAAAGGTAGCGGCATGCTGTTCTGCAATGCCGACATCAAACAAGCGCTCTGGGAACTCCTTGGCAAAACCTTCGAGCTTTGAACCGACAACCATTGCCGGCGAAACAACGACGATCCGTTCATCATGACGCGCAAGTTCCTGCAATTCATCGTTGACCACTTGGCTGTACGCCGGTGCGACAGCAGCGGGCTTAATAAAGGCACCGGATTCTATTTTATAGGGGCCGGTTCCATGCCATGTACCGATCTCATCCATTTCAGCGGGCCGATACCCTTTCCCTTTTTGGGTCAGCACATGAATCAGAACCGGTCCCTTCCGCTTCTGTGCGTAGTTTAAATTATCAATCAGTGCGTTTAGATTATGACCATCGACAGGACCAAGATAAGTGATTCCCAGTTCTTCGAAAAACACACCGGAGACGAGTAAATATTTTAATCGATCTTTTAATCGTTCTGCAACGGAAGCCAGTTTTCCGCCAAATGCAGGAATCTTCTTCATCAAGTATTCAAGATCTTCTTTTGCGCGATTATATTTATTTGCCGAACGAATTCGATTCAGCATATTATGAAGAGCACCAACATTCGGCGCAATCGACATCTCATTATCATTTAAAACAATAATCATATTTCTGTTTTGGTGCCCGATATCGTTCAATGCTTCAAGTGCCATTCCGCCTGTCAGCGCCCCATCGCCGATAACTGCGACCACATCAAAGTGTTCATGCTTGAGATCGCGGGCTACAGCCATTCCCAGCGCTGCTGACAGTGACGTCGAACTGTGTCCGGTTTCCCATACATCGTGCTTGCTCTCGCTTCTCTTTGGAAATCCGCACAGCCCTTTGTATTGTCTCAGCGTGTCGAATTGACCGCCGCGTCCGGTCAGAATTTTATGCACATAGGACTGGTGACCGACATCCCAGATCAGTTTATCCGCCGGGCTATTAAAAATTTTATGCAGTGCAAGCGTCAATTCAACAACACCCAAATTGGGTGCCAGGTGTCCGCCGGTTTTGGAAAGCTTCTGAATTAAAAATGAGCGGATATCATCGGCAAGCTCAGTCATTTGATCAACGGACAGTTTCTTAAGAAACTTAGGATTCTTTATTGTCGATACATCCATGATTTATCACACGTCCCTCTTTGCCGTTTTTTTCTTCTTCCCCTTCTTTTTTTTCTTCTTATCAAGAAGCTTTAAGATGGGAATATGAAGATGATCTTCTGTGAAGTACATGACGTAGCCCACTCGATAAATAATTTTCGTTGCATTTTTAATGGCGAAGCCTTTTCCCAACGCTTTGACAAAAACAGTAAATGCTGCAACACAACTCGTCACAATCACAGAAATGATATACTCGGCAACACCACTCTTATTGTAAACGAGGAGCGCCATCAATTCTACTACAACGACTGAAGCTGCCGTACCACTGATAATTGCTGCTGCGTCACCGATTACATCGGTACAAAATGTGTTCACTCGGTCCGCATTTTTGGTAAGCCAGACCGAAAATTTCGCACCCTTCATTCCCTTAGAAGCGATGGCATGAAAAGGCGCTTCACTTGAAGCTGTGGCAGCAACACCAATAATATCGAAGAAAAGGGCGATCAGGATGATGACCATGACAACGATCGTACCGCTGAATACATTTGCATTGCTGAGCACGGCTGTCGATGCAATTGAAAAAATAGCCGCTAGCACAAATGTGATAACAGCTAATGGCAATGCCCATCTTAAAGCTTTTTTTAAATCGTTTTTCATGCGTATTTCGATCATCTTTTTATCTTGACCGAAATTCTCACATCCTTAAATAAATTATAAGATACTCATTAAAGAAAATTATGTATATGAGGTCGTTCGAAAAGTAAACATTGCGGCTTAGGTCCAGTAGGTTTTCCCGTCAAATTGCCTGTTGTCGCCAAGCAGGTAGTTTCCTATTAAAATTTGACCGATGTTGTCGCCATACATCGAACTGGAACGCCACTTAGACCGCACCATAATCCTTTTCGAACGCTGCGGTGATGCAGACAGTCTAGGAGATTTCCTCAAGCACTCTTGAAGCTTTGCTCTAGCCTCTTTTGCAGAATTGATTTCAGGAAGACGTCCCTTTTCCCACTGGCCAAGCAGGTCAAAGTTATTCGCCATCCATCCCCTCTTTCCCACTCAAGGCAGGCTACGCTGTTCGCTTTTCCTTAATTGTTCAAGTACTGACGAAACAGGTTTTCCACATAGTTATTGCACAAAGCAAACAACGTACGTGTCTCCACGGGCGCAGGGTCTTCGCCCACATGCCGTTGCGGATCGCCCTACGCCCTTTACTCCCAGCACCAGCCCAAAGCTGGGCGCCTTAAGCCGACACCAGGAACTTCATCGATGTGCCCTTTGACGGATTTTTAGCCCCGTCTTCAAGCAAAGTAGAGTGACTAGAATACTGCACCTTCATTGACAATGCAATTAAGTTTATCACAAAAGATGCAAACGCTCAAATCCATTTAACGATTTTAATGCGTTCGTTTTTCCAGGTAGCGTGCAAGATCACCAAGCAGGCCGTCTTCAAAACCTAATTCCTTTAAATTGGCAAGTGCTTGCTCAACTTCCTGTGCAAGTTTTTCTTTTGCACCGTCAACACGCAGCAAACTTACATACGTGTTTTTATTGTTGGCAAGATCGCTGCCAATCGTTTTCCCTAATGCTTGCTCGTTGCCAATCACGTCGAGAATATCGTCTCCAATCTGAAACGCCAGTCCCAAATGCTCCGAATAGCGAATGAGTGCTTCTGTTTGCACCTCGGTTGCCTCTGCAATGACGGCTGCTGCCTCGACAGGAAATCGGATCAAGGCTCCGGTCTTTCTTTTGTGAATTGACATCAGTTCTTCTAAATGTAGCACTTTCCCCTCAGCTTCAAGATCATCTTCCTGACCGCCTACCATACCCTCGGGACCTGCTGATTTTGCCAACCTACCAATTAGTGCTACTCTAACTGCTGCATCTAGGCTTTGATCATCAGCGATCATTTGAAAAGCCGCGGTCAGTAATCCGTCACCGGCGAGTATAGCAGTACCATCGCCATATACCACATGGTTTGTCGGTTGTCCGCGTCTCAATGTATCATTATCCATTGCGGGAAGGTCATCATGGATGAGTGAGTACGTATGTATCATTTCAAGTCCCAGTGCAGTCTTTAACCCAATTTTTTCATCCCTGCCAAAGGAATGAAGCGTCGCAAAAAGCAAGATCGGTCGAATACGTTTTCCGCCTGCTTTTATCGAATAAAGCATTGCATTCTTTAACTTTTGGGTGATGGATAGGTGCTTAAACAGCTTCGGGAGCTGATCGTCAAACCATTCCTTCTTCTCAGCTAAATAAGCATTCAGCGCTTCGCTCATTATTCGTCATCTCCCTGGACAGAAAAAGGGCGCGTTTCCCCATCCGGAGTTAGCAGTTGATCCATTTTCTTTTCGACAGACTCCAGCTTATCATGACAAATCTTAGATAAAGCCATACCTTCTTGAAACAGCCCAATCGCTTTCTCTAAAGGAACATCGTTTTCTTCCAATTGTTTGACAATCTGATCAAGCTGATCCATCGCATCCTCAAAAGCCGGCGCTTTCGATTGATCTTGTTCAAAAGATTCACTCATTCGTCTTCGCCTCCTCAATACCCCATACTTGGCAGTCAATTGTTCCATCGTGCAGCCTCAAATTAATCATATCACCCGGATCAACTGTACGCACCGATTTAATCAGATGATCGTCTTTATCAAACGCGAGCCCGTAGCCGCGTCCCATAATTTTAAGCGGACTCAAATGGTTCAACTGATCAATCCTTCGCTCAAAAAGTGCCTGCTTCTGGTTGAATTGAGCAGAAAAAGAACGGGTTAATTGACGTTCCCGATCATTGAGCCGCTCTTTGGCACGCGCAACAAGCTGGTTGGGCTTGCTTTGACTGAGCAGACGTTCCACCATGCCCAGCCGGTCACGCTTCCGTTGGATACCCATTTGAAACGCCCCGCGCAACCGTTCAATAAGCCGGTCACATTCTTGTTCTTTCTGCAGCACAAGCTGAGCAGGATAGCGAAAGGCATAGGATTGTTGCAGATGCTCCAGTTGCTTCTTCGCCTCGCGAATTTTGCCGCGAACGGCTTGTCCGAGTTGAGATTCTGTCTGTGCGAGTCTTCGTTGAAGGTCAATACGACTTGGAACCGCAAATTCACCAGCTGCCGTTGGCGTAGGCGCCCTTTTATCAGCAACAAAGTCGGCAATTGTAAAGTCGGTTTCATGTCCCACAGCAGAAATAACAGGTATCCGCGACTGAAAAATAGCATGAGCAACCATTTCTTCATTGAAAGCCCACAGATCTTCAATGGATCCGCCGCCGCGCCCAACAATTAGAACATCGAAGCGATTGTACCGATTGGCCTGATCAATTGCTGCAGCGATTGAGGATGCAGCTCCCGCTCCTTGAACAAGCACTGGAAAAACGGTCAAGCGTGCCGCTGGAAATCTGCGCTTAATCGTTGTAAACAAGTCACGTATGGCTGCACCTGTGGGTGAGGTTATAATCGCAATTTCATGAGCTGCTTTTGGAAGTGGCTTTTTGAGCGTCTCATCAAACATGCCCTGCGCCTGAAGTTTCTTCTTCAGTGCTTCATAAGCGAGATAAAGCCTGCCTAACCCATCCTGCTCCATTTCTCGGATATAGATCTGGTATTCACCATAAGGTTCATATAAAGCGACCGATCCTTGGACGAGCACTTTCATTCCATCTTCAGGTTCAAAGGTCAATCGGCGTGCATTTCCAGCAAACATGACGGCGCGAATCCGTGCATTTTTATCTTTAATTGTCAAATACAAATGGCCACGCGAATGCCGTTTATAATTAGAAATTTCCCCTCGCAACCAAACATTTTGAAGCTGTCCATTGGTTTCAAGAAGCTGTTTGATATAGCGCGTCAATTTGGTAACACTTACATAGCGTTCGTTTTCCATGAGCAATCAGAGTCCCTTTTCCATTTGTCTCATTGCAGCGGTCAATGTATTTTCCAATAGCATGACCCGCGTCATCGGGCCGACTCCGCCGGGCACCGGCGTAAGATAACCCGCCTTTTCCTTCACCTCATCAAATGCCACATCACCAACCAATTTTCCTCTTGCATTTCGATTCATGCCAACATCGATTACAACAGCCCCAGGTTTAATATCATCAGCATGAATCAGTGATGCTTTGCCTGCTGCAACAATCAATATATCTGCTTGCTTCGTATACAATGATAACGGTTTTGACTTAGAATGACAGACTGTGACGGTCGCATCGCGATTTAGAAAAAGCAGTGAAACCGGCTTGCCGACGATATTACTTCGACCAACGATGACGACATGCTTGCCGGCAATCGGTAAATGAATGGTTCTCAGCATCTCTAAAATTCCCGCGGGTGTACATGAAACAAACCCGGGCTGTCCCGTCACGATTCGCCCAATATTAACTGGGTGAAAGCCATCAACATCTTTTTCAGGACGGATCGCTTGAACCACTTTTTGTTCTGAAATATGACTTGGCAACGGCAATTGAACAAGAATGGCGTGAATCCTGCGATCAACATTAAGCTTGGTAATTTGATTCAGAAGTTCAGCTTCAGCAACGTCTCCCGGTAAACGAATTAATTGTGAATGAATGCCCACTTCCTGACAATCGCTTACTTTCCCCTTCACATAGGAGACGGATGCAGGATGATTACCAATAAGAAGGACAGCCAGCCCAGGTGTCGTTCCTTTTTGTTTCATTAATTCAACCTGAGCGATCATTGCTTTTCTTTTTTCTGCAGCAATTGCTTTGCCGTTTATGAGTTGTGCACTCATACTCTATCATCCTTTTCATCAGCAATTTGTTTCTATTTCTTTAGAAATGCCGGAAAGAACGCCATTAACAAATTTTCTTGTCTGTTCATCACTATAAATTTTGCAAAGTTCAACCGCTTCATTGACAGAGACCGTCAATGGAATGTCATCAAAATACATGATTTCACAAACAGCTAGACGCAGAATGGTTTTATCAATATTCCCAACACGATCAAGAGACCAGTTTTTTAAATGCTTGCTGATCAGTTGATCGATGGCTTCTTCGTGATCTAAGGTTTGATCCAGCAGCCGAGTAACAAAAGGGTCAACAGGTTCTCCTTCATCTTTTACGGCATCGATGGCCGACTTTCTGTCAATATCGCTGAGTGTCATTTGAAATAAGGCTTGCAATGCCAGCTGACGTGCTTCTCTTCGATTCATTACGTACTCCCTTTCATCTTACATTTCACATGATTCATTGTCTTGAACATTCATAAGCTGTCAACGGTTTCACATCATAACTGCTGAGGACTACACGGAAAGAAGCAAAGAGGACAACCTCCCGCCCCTTTGCTTCTTAATCGATTGCATCATTGTCATTTTCTTTATGCTCGAAACGCACACCGACAACATGAATATTGATTTCACTAACATCAAGTGCAGTCATCCGCTTAAGCTTTTGAACAATATTATCCTGCACTTTCTCGGCAACTTCGGGAATCGAAACACCATAGTTCATGATCAATTGAACATCAATCGTAATCCCTTCATCAGTCAGATCAACTTTAACACCTTTTCGATTGTTGTGACCGCCTAGTTTCTCTACCATTCCGGCAGCAAATCCTCCATACATTTCACCGACCCCGACAACTTCGATAGCGGCAAGGCTGGCGATCACTTCAATCACTTCCGGTGAAATTTCAATTCTGCCTAAATCCTCCTGATGTTCTTCAACCTCAATGGTTTGTTTTTCATTTTCAGGCATGAGCATCACACCTCCACGATTAGCTTTGCTCGTTCAACGGGTATTTTTCCAAGAATTTCGTATTAAATTGTCCACTTTGAAAAACCGGATGCTTGAGCAGACGTGTGTGAAAGGGAATCGTCGTTTTGATCCCTTCAATAACATATTCGTCAAGTGCGCGTTTCATTGTCGCAATAGCATCTTCTCTTGTTTTCCCATACGCAATGACCTTTGATACCATGGAGTCATAGTATGGAGGAATGAAATAGCCTTGATAGACAGCTGAATCGATTCGAACCCCAGGACCTCCGGGGGCAAGATAAGTCTCAACACGTCCGCAGGAAGGCATGAAATTCTTCTCTGAGTCTTCAGCATTGATCCGGCATTCTATCGCGTGTCCGGTCAACTGAATATCCTCTTGGCTGATCGAAAGCGGCTCACCGGCAGCGATACGAAGCTGTTCCTTGACCAAGTCCACACCGGTAACTTCCTCAGTAACGCCGTGTTCCACCTGGATGCGCGTGTTCATTTCCATGAAGTAAAACGATCCGTCCGGTTCATAAATGAATTCAATCGTTCCAGCACCGCGGTAACGGACAGCACGTGCGGCACGAACCGCGGCTGCACCCATTTCCCGGCGTTTCGCTTCATTGAGTGCCGGTGAGGGAGACTCTTCTAATAACTTCTGAAGGCGCCTCTGAATCGTACAGTCACGCTCGCCAAGATGAACGACGTGCCCGTGCTCGTCCGCCAGTACTTGAATCTCAACATGTCTGAAATTTTCGATATACTTCTCGATGTATACCCCGGAATTTCCGAAAGAAGTATCGGCCTCTTGCTGAGTAATAGCAATCCCGTGACGCAGTTCTTCTTCATTCTTGGCAACGCGAATCCCCTTGCCTCCGCCGCCTGCGGTCGCTTTAATAAGAACCGGGTAGCCGATATCTTTTGCAATCTTCACTCCGTCCTCAACATTGTCAATGATACCATTGGAACCTGGGACAACCGGTACGTCAGCGTCTTTCATTGTTTGCTTTGCTACGTCTTTGATCCCCATTTTACTAATGGCTTCTGATGTCGGACCGATGAATTTGATGTTGCATTCTTCACACATCTCAGCAAAATCAGCATTCTCAGAAAGGAATCCATACCCCGGATGAATCGCATCGCAGCCAGTCAATGCAGCGACACTGATCATGTTGGTATAGCTGAGGTAACTGTCCTTAGGGGCATTGGGTCCAATACAGTAGGCTTCATCAGCAAGCTGTACATGAAGCGCATCCTTATCGGCTTGAGAATAAACCGCTACCGTTGCTATGTTCAATTCTTTACAAGCGCGAATAATTCTAACCGCAATTTCTCCTCGATTGGCTATTAATACTTTTTTTATCATTTAAACTAAACTCCTTAATCTTCCTTAACCAAGAATAATGGCTGACCATACTCAACAAGCTGACCATCTTCCACAAGAACGTCAACAATCGTCCCTTTGCAATCGGCTTCTATTTCATTGAATAGTTTCATTGCTTCAACAATACAAACGACCGACTTCTTGTCTACTTTTGATCCTTTAGAAACAAACGCATCTGCGTCAGGTGAGGAGGACGAATAAAAAGTTCCAACCATCGGTGCCGTAATTTTGTGGAGGGACGGGTCAGCATCTGTATTTGCTTCCGCAGCCGCAGGTTCAGCACTTGTATTTGATTGTGGCTCAAGCTGAGCAGAAGGTGCCTGAACAGCCGTCGTCTGAGGTGCTGCCTCAACGATTGTTTTTACTTTTCCAGCAAATGCATCCGCTTTTCTTAAGGTGATTTTTCCATCTTCTGCCTCAAGTTTCAGTTCGCTTAATGAAGATGAATCCAGTTCTTTAATTAAAGTCTTAATGTCTTCAATAGTTAGCAAATCCAGCACTCCTTTATCCCGTCCGCTTTAAACTCAATTATAACATATCATCATTCACTTGTTTGATACTCATAATTCCTTCAAGCGTTGTTCGTTGGGCATTTATTTTGTTTGTCTACTCGTCCAGAAAACGATAACCCTATAGGATTACGAATCAATGGACAAAAATGTTTCGACTTGATTAAAAATACTCGGCTAGTCCCGTTCCTAACTTTCGCAGGACGCGCAACCAAGTGATTGTTTTTTCGGTTTGAATACATTGACGACGTCTGATACTTTCTTACCTTACCAAAAAAACTGCTGCGAAAAAATCGCAACAGCTTTTATTCTACCTTATTTTATCTAAAAAATCTTTAAGCGGCATTGATTTATTAAATTACTTTTGATTTAACGCGTAGGTAACACTGACAACGCGGCCGGTCCCCAAATATTCATTTGTTAATTGAATAATTTCATTGGCTTGCTTATTCGTCAATTTATCAGCGCTGACATAAACTTGAACTTGGTTGCCGCTTGTTTTGACAACACTTTTATCATAGCCTTTCGATTCGATGACGTCTTCAAGCATTGTTTCATTATTCGCAGTTGTTTTAAGATCTGACATTGCGTCGTAGGCAGCACTAATCTCTTTGGCTGTACTATTTTTTGAAGCAACAACGCTCTCATACTTGTTTTCCAAGCTCTTGCGTTCGTCATCTTTAGTCAACTCAATATTGGCGAGCTTTTCTTCAGTTGCACTGGCTGCAACTGTTTTTGCTGTCTTTGCCGTTTTTGATCCTGCGCTTGTCTGAGCCGCTTTCTCACCGGATTGCGCCGTTTGCCCATGGTTTCCTGGAGCAGAGAGCGCGTACACGGAGAGAACAACAATTAAGCTGAGCATTGTGAGTAACCAAACCGTTTGTTTTTTGATCATGTTTTTTCTCCTCCTCAGTCATTCTTCTCAAGAACCGTTACTTTGTAAGACGGTAGATCCAAAACGGTAGAAACTGCATCCATGATTGCGACTTTCGTCGATGATTGCTCGGCACCTCTGGCGACAACGATAACGCCGCGTACTGTTGGCTGCTCATTGCCGATCACAACGGGCACTTTGTTGCCATCCTGATCAATCATGACTACTTCACTATCTTCGTTGCGCTCAGTAACCTGGCGTTTGCCGCCTTTTGGATCGGTCTCACTCGTTTGATTATCCTGTACCTTTGTGTTGTTTTGATAAATCTTCTTTTCTGTAGAAGCAAAAGTCACCATAACCGAGACATCCGATACGCCGCGTATTTGTTCCAATATATTTTTTAAATTCTGATTCACATAAGACTCATACTTTTCAATCGAAGTCATCGTGCCCGTCTTTGTTCCTGCTTTAATCTCTGAGAGGTTCTTCGAATCCTTGGTGCTGAAGGCAGGTTCAGCAGTTGATGGCTCAGACCCTTTTTCGGAAAAGAAATGACTGGCAGCCAAAAGCGCCATACCGACCAGCGCTAGCGCAACCAATTTAACCAATGCGCTTTTTGTACTTTTTGCCGGTTTTCCGTCCTTATCCTTGCCCCCAAGCATCCGGCTCAGCTTTTCAATCCATCGCATCATACCTTCACTCTCCCCCTTCCATGTTTACTGAGATGAGGCGCTCATTGAGTTCCCATCGTTTCGCAAGGAAGGCTCGGACATCTTTCATCTCATTGGATTCATGTACCGACTTCTCAGTTGTCGACTGCTTATCTAGGTCGACCGATACACTTTGAACGGGTTGAATGCTCCGAATTCCGGATTCTTGACGACGATGGCTTGCTTCCGCTTTTTCAACCGTAACTTTAACGTTTCGCACCGACAGATCTTGTCCGTCCTCATGCGCAGCGGAGAGTTCCAAATGTGCAATTTGTAATCCGTATTGTTCATTCAACTCCTCCTTCACCTGATTTTTCATATGGACAACCACTTGTTCTTGAATATATGCGGCTTGTGCCTTTTCTATTTCACTTTTTTGGCGCGCGGTTTCTTTTTTTACCGGTTCGTTGTATTTCTGCGTGTTGATCCCTTGAAGCAGACTGTTCGGGTCAACATGAAACAAACGAATAACCGGATCCATCAATGCAATAATGAGTACAAGACCAATAACAAACTTAATATATTTTTGGAAAACGCCGGAAGGCATGAGCAATTCAAGTATGACCGCGAACAGAACGATGAGAACAATTTGTGAAATCCAATGAACAAGATAGCCCATCTATGCACCTCCTAGCGCACCATTAGCGACAGATTTCCAGATGCAATAATGATCGTGATGGCAAGAAAGAACATAAGCGAGACGACGGCGAGTGCTGCGAACAAATAGAAAATGCTTTTTGCCATGATGACCAGACAATCGATGACGGGACCGCCTCCCAGCGGCTGCAGTACAGCGGCTGCTAAATTATAAATAAACGCGAGCGATACGATTTTGAGCAATGGAAAAACGGTGATACAAATCAAAATAAGCAGACCGACAATTCCAATCGTATTCTTTAACAGTACCGAGGCGCCCATGACCGTATCAGCAGCCTCAGTAAACATCCTCCCGACCACCGGGATAAAGTTTCCGGTAAAAAATTTTGCGGATTTTACCATCAAACCATCGGAAATCGATGTTGCCGCCCCTTGAACTGAGATAACTCCGAGAAAAACGGCAAAAAAACCAGCCAAAGTAAAGAGGGCAACATTTTTCATTAGCTCACTGAGTCTGGTGAGTTTATAGTGATCGGACAAAGTACTGACAATGGCGAGCAAGGCAGACATTAACAGCAACGGCAAAACAAAGGAAGAAATCAGCCATCCCGATGCATTAACAAGAAAGATAACAAGCGGATGAAAAAAGGCAACGGAGGCAAGTCCTCCGGTAGCCGCAGTCAACCCCAGAACGAGAGGGAGCAGCGCAATGAGAAAATGGCTCATCGTACCAACGGTTTCGTTCGTATAATTAATCGCCAGTCGAAAACTGTTCAACATCAGAATCATAAGCACTAAGGTAACAACTAGATAAGCGACCTTAGAAACTGCCTTGTGCTCAAATGCCGACTGAATGGTTTGAAGCAGCGTTGAAAAGACGGTAAGCAGAATCAGAGTACCAAGCAGCTTGCTGCTGACAACGAGTTCATTCAAAAAGAATCGAACCGATCCGTCGATCATTTTTTTAAAAAAACTTTCTTTATCTGAATGCAGCAAATCTTTGAAGTTGGTTTCGGTTTCGGGCAGAAATCCGTTATAATCCGTAACAACTTTCTGCCAATATGCATCAATTTTATCGGTGTCAAGCTGATCAAGCTGCTGATCAGACCATTGCTGCAACTCGCCGCTGTCTTCTGCATAAGCAGGCTTGTCCGCACCAAACAAGAGTATGAGCAAGAACAGCATGAATGCCAGAAGCTGAAATCGCTTGGAATATAACCTTCGCCTCATCTCAACCTCCTCCTACTTGTGGCATTAAGTTCATCACGGTTTCAACGATGGCGGTCAAAATAGGAATAGCCATAACCAAAATGATCAATTTTCCTGCTAACTCAATTTTCCCAGCCATTGAGCTTTGTCCCGCATCTTTTGCAATTTGTGCACCAAATTCCGAGATATAAGCGATGCCGATTATTTTAAGAATGGTCGCAACGTAAACATTATTTAGATGCGCGGTTTGCGCCATATTTTTCAGCATCTCCATAACCAAACGAATTTGGTCGATCATCATGAGGAGAATAAACACACCAGCGATGAGCGAGACAACTAAAGCAAACACTGGGTTTCTCTGCTTCAAAATAAGCGTGAGAAATGTGACAGAAAGTCCCAATCCAACGATCTGAAGAATATCCATGGATCAGCCGCCTCACTACATGTAAAGGAATACTTGTTTTATTCGTTCAAACAGATCATCGATCAGCGTTGCCGCCATATAGAGAATGACGATAAACCCGATCAGTGTCACCCACTGCGCCCAATCATCTTTTCCCATCTGCTTCAAAACCGTTTGGATCATCGCTACGATAATGCCAATTCCGGCAATTTGAAATATTGTATTTACATCGAGTGACATGGGACTCCCTCCTCTCACTCCGCGCCAGATTGCTTGCTTTAAATGCCTTTTATAAGAACAGTAGAACAATAAGAATTCCCGCCAGAAAGCCCAAGCTGCGAATCATTTTTTCATTTGCTTTTTGCGACTGACGTGCCTCCTGTTCTTCACGTTCAAGATGCGCCAATGCAAGCTGAATGTGTTTCCTTTGATTTTCCGCATCCTCCGTTCCAAGTGTTGTCCCAAATTGGATCATAATCTCCTTCTCCGGCTGTTTCAGTGCCGTTCCGGGCCAATACTGTTCGATCGAATGGCTCCATGCTGTCTGTAGCGGCAAACGTTCACCGATCATCTGATCATGAAGCGTATCAAAGAAATTTGATAGCGGCAGCGGCATTTGCAAGGCAAGATCTTCTGCCATTTGATCAACGGGGATTCGTCCGTAAACGATTTCTGCTTCGATTGATTGCAGAGCCGAACGCCATTGTCTGATTTCCCTTGGACGATCCCGGTACCGCTTGGCAAGAAGCAGCCCTGTTGCAGTCGATGCAAAAACAATCAGCATTGCCCCGATTAAATGAATCACTGCCACTGCTCCTCTGTGGCAGACATCTTTCTTCCCATTCGATCAAGAATCGTCAATCGGCAACCATTTTTTTGAGCACTGTTGTGACGAGAAAGAATGACATAACGTTCAAACAGCTGTGCTTCAATCAATGGGCGAATTGATGGGCGGTGGAGAAGTTGATCAAAAGTGAATCCATGTGCACTGGCCATGACGGCAACGCCGGCGTTTAACGCTTCTAATAATGCTTTCGTGTCTTCCGCTCCGCCGATTTCATCAACAATCAGCACTTCAGGACTCATCGAACGAATCATCATCATCATCCCTTCCGCTTTTGGGCACGCATCCATCACATCTGCGCGAATGCCCAAGCGATTCTGTGGAATGCCATCGACACATCCTGCAAGTTCAGAGCGTTCATCAACAATTGCCGTCTTTCGTGACGGCAGATAACGATTCGGTATGCCTTCACTGACAAGCCGTGCCAAATCGCGCAGCATCGTTGTTTTTCCGGTTTGAGGCGCACCGATTAGCAATGTACTGAACCAGCGATTGCGCTGATAGAGATAAGGAACGAGCGGCAGTGCTGCTCCGACCTTTTGTTTGGCTAATCGAATATTAAAGAAGGTAACATCCCTTAAACGAAGGACATGTCCATTTTCTGTAATGACATGGCCGGCAAGTCCAATTCGATGACCGCCGGGGATGGTCACATAGCCGCGTCTAAGCTCCTCATCCAAGGTATAGAGCGAATACTTGGCTAATTGCTGCAACAGGTGCCTTGCCTGCTCTTTTTGGAAAATCGGCATCGCAACACCTTCTGGCGGCACCCACCGTTTGCCAGAAACAATCAATTCAAGCGGACAATCTGTGCGGCAGCGAATCTCTTCAAGCGCATTGCGATCGGTTTCAGGCATCCGAAGAATAATTTGCTGCATCGGTTCAGGTAGATAGGGGAGTATCTGTTTCAAATGAGCCACCTCGGATCTTAATGCTTCACTGCTTTTTGTTTTCTATCAAAATATATGCCCGCTTGTACACAATATGCTTGATTCGCATGAGGCTGCATGCGAACAGATGAAAAGCACACATGCCGGAATCGTTCGTCTGTGAGGACAAAAAAAGAGAGTGTCCCGTAGTCAAATTGACTACGGGACACTCTTTAAAAAACGTCCGTTTCAGGATAAGCGCGAAGATGCGCGACTCCTGCGGAGCGTTCCCGTTGATCGCAAGCCAAAGGAAACCCCACAGGATTTACAGGATCAGCCGAGGAGGCTCCTGGATCGCCCGCGGTCGCGATCAGTTGATGCGAGCAATCCGTTCAACACCCTTTTGGGACAGCTCAAAAAACAGCCTCAGAAGAGACTGTTCACAAGTATGCTGTTCATGCATGCGTTATTTAATGGGTTGATTACGCACGGGATACATAAAGACCTGAGCGCGTATCAATCACAAGCTTGTCTCCTTCATTAACGAAGAACGGTACTTGAACGACATAACCGGTCTCAAGCGTTGCCGGCTTCGAACCGCCCGAAGCCGTGTCTCCCTTAATTCCTGGTTCCGTTTCAGTAACTTCGAGAATAACGGTATTTGGCAACGCAACACCAAGCGTTTCACCTTGATACGATTGAACGTTACATTCCATGTTTTCTTTCAAGAAGTTCAGTTGTTCAGAAATTTGGCTTGCATCGAGATCCAACTGTTCGTAAGATTCCAAGTCCATAAATGTATACGTATCGCCGCTTGAATAGAGATACTGCATTTTACGGTTGTCGATCCGTGCCGGATTTACTTTTTCGCCGCCGCGGAACGTTTTTTCCTGAATGGCCCCCGTACGCAGATTTCTCAGCTTTGAACGAACAAACGCCGCACCTTTTCCAGGTTTAACATGCTGGAACTCGATAACAGAAAGAATATCGCCGTCCACTTCAATGGTCAAACCTGTTTTAAAATCGTTTACAGAAATCATAAGCTTCCTCCTTTAAGTACACCGCTGCCGCAGGCTCATCCGCGCCAGTCTTTAAAAAAATAGTAAAAACTATGTCTGTAAAACGTTCATGTCCACACTCATGAAAAAAGCATCATTTCCTATAAACGAAGGAAATAAATGCAGAAAAACGTGTTGATTAAGGTTTTTTTCAGCCTAATCTAACGAGACGCGCAGACAAATTCACTCTTGACATTTTACCACAGCATTATTGATTTGAATAGTTGCTTCCCCCCGTTTGTTCCTCAAAATCAAAAGAAATCGAGTAACCAACAAACAATCCATACAACGCAAAAAGGCAAAGTGTTGTCGATGTCGTATTCCAGCCAAGCCGAGCAGGTTCAGGTAGACCGTGTAGAAACGGCTGAAACAAGAAAAAGACAATAAACCATAATAAAAGACCAAAACTAACCGAGAACCACATTGATTTAATTCTGCTGAAAACAAATAAATAAAGCTCTGCGATTAACAGAGAGAGTAGTGACATGACCGCCACCGCAATCAGCTGTCCATAGACGGAGTCCTTCCCTGTCCAGTAAGGAAACACTGCGAAGATCAAGGACGGACCAACCTTTGAAAAATTCAGCAAATAGCATAGGAGACCGATTAACCCCCAAAACAGTCCGCCAAATAAACCGGTTATCGCTGTACGCCCGATCGACATGGCAAATAAATGCTTCGCTTTTTTATTCGTCTTTCTTCTGCGTTTAGCCATCATTTACCCCTCACAATACGAATGGTTACCATGAAGTATGCGCCTCTTTGTGGATAATCATGTATTTCTTTAAACAAATGAATACGGTCGGAAAGGAATATTGATCTAGAAAACTATGAACAGAAAGGGGTACATATCTAGAGGTTTTAAGTGAATTCGGGTAGAATAAGAATAAGTAACAAGGAAAAACAAATCATTGATGAGAAGCGGGCTGATTAGGTAATGGATAAAATTCTTCCTATATACGGTGGTCAGGCGGTCATTGAAGGTGTCATGATGGGCGGTAAGCACACAACAGTAACTGCTGTGCGCCGGAATGATCAATCCGTCACCTATTTTGAAGTACCCAAGAAAGAAATGCGTGCTCTTGCACCGTTTCGAAAAATCCCAGTGATTCGCGGCATTGCAGCCATTATTGAATCCAGTGCACTTGGCACAAAGCACCTCAATTATGCAACGGAGGTGTATGATGAAGATCCAAATGTGATGAAGAAAGAAGAACCAAAGAAGCGCTTTAATCTTGAGGCAATCATTGGCTTGACTGCACTTGGTATCCTATCGTTTTTGTTTGCAAAGTTTGTTTTCACACTTGTCCCGGCTTTTGCGGCAAGCTTATTTGAACCGCTGATATCGGGAACTGTTGCTCAGGTTCTGCTCGAAGGCTTTTTCAAGATTCTGCTTCTTGTCGGCTATGTTTATTTTGTCTCTTTGACGCCGATGATGAAAAGGCTGTTTCAGTATCACGGTGCGGAGCATAAAGTAATTAATACCTTTGAAAGTGGTGCAGATCTGACGGTGGCCAATGTAAGAAAGCATTCACGGCTTCATTATCGCTGCGGTTCAAGCTATATCCTGTTCACTGCGATCATTAGTATCATCCTTTATTTCTTTGTCCCTGCAGAACCGCTGACACTTAGACTCCTTTCCCGAATCGCGCTGATTCCCTTGGATTTGGGTCTTGCCTATGAAATTCTTCGATTAACGAATAAGGTTCGCCATATTCCTGTGCTGAAGTGGCTCGGTTACCCGGGACTTTGGGTTCAATTGCTCACAACAAAGGAGCCTGACGATAAGCAAATTGAAATTGGCATCTATGCCTTTAAAGAAATGCGACGCAAAGAAAAAGACATTGAGCAAAAACAGTCACTTGTGCGACAAGTGCTCTAATTTTAACGGAGGTGAGTGTCCGTGAAAACGTTTCTCTATTCATTAGGCTTCGTAATTATTGGAGGTCTCGGACTATTCGGCCTGCTTTCTATGTTTATGCCAAGTCAAAAGACAGTCATTCTGACTCAATTGTTCATCATTGCACTAATAATGATCATTGGTTTGTTCTTTTTCCGACGTTTGGCAGAATGGACCGGTCATGGAGATCAGACGCGTTATAAAAGAGCAGCGCGTCAGTCGCGAAAAAGAAGACAAATCGTTTCATTGCATCACAAAACGCATATGCTGCGCTCGACCTCACCCAAGTTTAAGGTGATTAAAAACAACGCTCACTCTGCTTACACACGAAACGCACACCAAGCAAAAAAACAAAGTCACTTAACGGTCATCGAAGGTCGAAAAAATAAGAAAAGAAAACGACTTTTATTTTAAACCTTAAAACATAACCAAAGAAGAGAGCGTCTCATAAGTCTTAAGACCTTGAGGCGCTCTTATTATGTGCTTAAGAAAACGTGATGATGCACGGATCCATATCGACTTCTACGACAAACTCAGCGTCCGAATGAATCTAATAGGACCACTTTTTGAGAAACTGTTCGGCGCTGCCTGCACCAATTTGAAACAAGCGTTCCCGTTCTTTTGCAGATATTTGGAAGTCCTTTGTTGTTACTTTATCAACAGGCAGACCAATAATGTTGGATTCTTTAAATTTATCGATTGCGCGTTCATCGTGAGCTTCTCGCATCGCATTAAATAATCCGCGAAAGAGTTCAACCGCATTTCTGATTTTCTTCTTCTCTAGATTCTCCGATTCCTTATCGACAATCTGCAGACCGACAAACGGACGCACAGGAAGTGCTTCGTCTCGATTGAAGATCCAAAGCGGAAAATTACTTAGAATGCCTCCATCAACGATCAGCGATTTCACCCCATCCGCATCATAGAGCGGAACCGGCTCAAAAAAGAAAGGCAAGCTGCAACTCATTCGCACTGCACGTGCTACTGAAAAATGGAGCGAATCCAGTCCATAATCTTTTAAATCATCAGGAATGACAAGCAGCCGTCCCTTGGTCACGTCTGAGACAATGATTTTCAGGCGGTCTTTAGGGAGATCTGCAAACGTCTCAATTCCTTTCTCACGAAGCAGTGTATTCATCCACTTTTCAAGATGGTTACCTGGAAATAAGCCCATCTTGAAGTAAATACGTATCCATTTAATAATTGGGAAGCGAATATGTGCCGTTGGTTCAATCAGTTTGTCAGTATCCATACTGCCCATGATTTGTTTTAATTCCTCAGCTGAATAACCTGCTGCAACAAGAGCTGCAACAATCGAACCGGCGCTCGTACCTGCTGTCCGCTTAAACTGATAACCCGCGTTTTCAAGCACGCGCAAAGCGCCTGCAAACGCAAAACCTTTAACTCCGCCGCCCGAAAAAACAATATCAATGTACACCCGCGATCCCCCCTACTACCATTAGATGACCGCACATGCAAAATGAGACCGGAAGATTTTCATCTCTCGATCTCATCAAAAATCATTCTTCTTCGTCCGCTCGTTCTTTTATTTCCAATAGCTGTCCGACACGTTTCGGATCCTCTTCGAAATATTGAACAACATCGCCGATTCGGTCAATAGAATCCCAGCTTAAGTGATGTTCAATACCCTCAACGTCTTTATAAACATTCTCTTCATGCACGCCAATCAGCTTTAAAAAATCTTCGAGAAGCTCGTGCCGATACACTAGCCGCTTCCCCATTTTCTTGCCCTTAGGCGTCAAAATAAAGCCGCGATATTTTTCATAGATAAGGTATTGATCCTTACCCAATTTCTGAACCATTTTTGTTACTGATGAAGAATGAACATCAAGTGCTTCCGCTATATCGGAAACCCTTGCATAGCCCTTATCTTGAATCAGCCAGTAAATTCTCTCAATGTAGTCTTCCATACTCGGAGTAGGCGACATCGTGTCTCCCCCTAACCACTTCATCTTTTCTTACTCATGTTACTATAACACTCCTTAAAAAACAAGAATTTGTCGGCATCTGGAAAGCGGAATCAACGTCATTCGGACTGGTTTCATGCCTTTCATAAATTGAGACAAATCGTTATAATAAAATGTGAAATGAATTAGGGGGACGACGAGTCATGGGCTGGATTATTTTAGTTGCAATGATCGCCGCATATTTCGGTTATTTTTTTATCGCCAGATTTATGCAGCGTCGCTATCTTACCACATTATCCGACGTTGATTTTCGAGCAGGCTATCGTAAAGCTCAGTTAATTGATGTCCGGGAACCGAATGAATTCAAAAATGGTCATATCCTTGGTGCGCGTAATATTCCGCTGACCCAGTTGAAGATGCGCCATACGGAAGTGCGTCATGATATGCCAATCTATTTGTATGACAGCAATGGTACACGAAGTGCACGTGCTGCTGCTGTACTAAAGAAAATGAATTATTCAAATCTCTACCAACTTGAAGGCGGCTTTAAGAAATGGAACGGTCGCGTCAAAAAAGGATAATCGAACGGCCGTTAAACCGTTGACAAAATGAAGACCCAACTCGCATCAGTATCCGGGTTGGGTCTTCGTTTTCTTTGCACAAATAATCTTGAACAGCCGTGACGCGCTAAACAGCACTTCGTTATTCTTTCACATAACGAAGTACCGGGTGGCGTGCCGCACGTGTTTCATCCAATCTGCCGATCACGGTTTGATGCGGCGCTTCTTGGACCTTTTCCGGTGCTGATTCAGCCTCCTTTGTAATCTCGATCAGATGATCAATGAATGCATCCAAAGTTTCTTTGGATTCCGTCTCCGTTGGTTCGATCATGAGTGCCTCATCAACAAGAAGCGGAAAATAAATAGTCGGCGGGTAATAGCCGAAATCGAGCAATCGTTTCGCCATATCCAAAGTACGGACACCTAACTTCTTCTGCCGACTTCCGGACAATACAAATTCATGTTTGCACAGCCGCTTAAACGGTGTTTCAAAGTAGCCGGATAACCGTTTTAACATGTAATTCGCATTTAGGACGGCATCTTTAGACACTTGCAACAGCCCCTTGCCGCCCATCGTGCGAATATAGGCGTAAGCACGGACATTGATTCCAAAATTACCATAGAAAGCCTTGACACGCCCAATTGACTGCGGTCGATCAAAGTCTAATCCGAACAATCCGTTCTCACGTTTCATAATCAACGGCTTCGGAAGAAACGGTGCCAAGTCGACTTTAACACCAACCGGACCTGACCCCGGACCTCCACCGCCGTGCGGGCCAGTGAATGTTTTATGAAGATTAAGATGAACAACGTCGTAGCCCATATCACCCGGACGCGTGACACCCATAATCGCATTCATGTTTGCACCATCGTAATAAACCTTGCCGCCTGCTTCATGAATGATCTCTGCAATGTCTTGTATCTGCGTCTCGAACAGCCCTAAAGTATTCGGATTCGTGAGCATCAGTGCTGCTGTGGTTTCATCAGCGACGCGTCTAAGATCATCCAAATCAACCAAACCATTTTCATTCGACTTAACAGTCACCGCTTCAAATCCCGCAACTGCAGCTGAAGCAGGATTCGTACCATGAGCTGTATCCGGAACAATAACTTTGGTACGTTTGAAATCACCGCGAGACTCATGATACGCGCTAATAATCATTAGTCCGGTCCATTCGCCATGCGCACCTGCAGCGGGCTGCAAGGTAACGGCATCCATTCCCGTTATTTCCTGCAGATTTTCTTGAAGACGATACAGCAGCTCAAGTGCGCCTTGCACCGTCTGTTCATCCTGATACGGATGGATTTTCGTCAACCCGTCAAGCCGCGCAACCTGTTCGTTCACCTTTGGATTATACTTCATCGTACAAGAACCAAGCGGATAGAAACCATTGTCAACCCCAAAATTTCTACGAGACAAGGCTGTATAATGGCGGACGAGTTCAAGCTCTGAAACTTCTGGAAAATGTGGTTCGTCTTGACGCAGATATGCTTCACCAACCAATTCGGTAAGCGGTTTTTCCGGAACATCAAGTTCAGGAAGACTAAACGCTACTCTTCCTTCTTTGCTGCGTTCAAAAATGAGCGGCTGATTTTGATTATCCAACTGAAATCCCTCCAAGCGCTTTAACAAATTGGTCTATCTCGTTTTTCGACCGCATTTCGGTAACTGCAACAAGCATCTTATTCGTGTAACCTTCATAGGATTTACTTAAGTCGTATCCACCAATGACGCCTTGGGCAAACAATGCACGGTTAACTTCTGAGACAGGTCGCCCACAGTCGATCACAAATTCATTGAAAAACGCCTGATTTGTAACGATCTTAATCCCATACTTTTGAAACTGCTCAGCCGCATAGTGAGCCTTTTGAATATTTTGCTTTGCCAGTTCACGAATTCCTTTCTTGCCGAAGGCCGTCATCGCTACAGAAGAAGCCAACGCATTCAAGGCCTGATTCGAGCAAATGTTGGAGGTTGCTTTCTCTCGTCGAATATGCTGTTCACGTGCTTGGAGCGTCAGCACATACCCACGCTGTCCCTTTTCATCAACAGTCTCCCCGACCAACCGACCAGGCACTTTGCGGATTAATTTTTTCGCTACTGCAAAATAGCCGCAGTGCGGGCCACCGAAGGATTCGGAAATGCCGAGCGGCTGACAGTCGCCGACAACAATATCGGCATTGAAACGGCCAGGCGGTGTCAGAAGCCCTAATGACAGCGGATTACTGGAGACGATCAGATGTGCGCGCTTCACGCGGTGTACAATTTGTTCAATTTCATTCAGCGGCTCAATTTGTCCGAAGAAATTGGGATACTGCACGATCACACATGAGGTAGCGTCATCCGTTGCAGCTTCAAGGGCTTCAAGATCTGTTGCTCCATCTTTCATCGGTACGGTGACAACATCGAGACCGCGTCCATGTGCATAGGTAGCGAGCACCTCTCGATATTCTGGATGAACGGATTCAGACACGATTACTTTCTTATTTCGCGTCACACCATTTGAAAGCAGTGCAGCTTCAGCTAAGGCTGTAGATCCGTCATACATCGATGAGTTTGCCGCCTCCATGCCGGTCAGCTCACAAATTAAGGTCTGAAACTCGAAAATTGCCTGAAGCTCTCCTTGGGAAACTTCCGCTTGATAAGGCGTATAAGCCGTGTAAAATTCTCCACGTGAGATCACACTATCTACAACAGAAGGAATATAATGGTCATAGACCCCCGCTCCAAGAAAAGACGCGTATTCAGTTGTACTTGCATTCTTTTTCGCAAGTGCAGAGAAAAAACGAATTAATTCCGGTTCGGACAATTTGGATTCAAGATTCAACTCACCCTTGAAGCGAATTTTTTCAGGAACATCGGAAAACAGGGCTTCATCGGAATGAATCCCAATGACATCAAGCATATCGTGTCGATCTTTTTCAGTTAACGGTAGGTAGCGAAACTCTGACATTTAATTTCCTCCTCAAGATCTCTTATAAAAAGGGGTTTTTACGATTTTAGCTTTTTTTCGTTTGCCGCGTACATCAACGTCAACTTCTGTACCGAGTTTCGTCCACTCACTGTTCAGCAACGCAAGGCCGAGATTCTTGCCGATTGTTGGTGCCTGCGTTCCGGTAGTAACCTCGCCGATCTCTTTGTCTCCTGCATAAACTTTATAATGGGATCGCGGAATTGCTCGATCAATCATCTCCAGACCAACAATTTTGCGCTTTAATCCTCCTGTTTTTTGTGTAATAAGCGCCTGCTTGCCAATAAAGTCAATCGGCTTATTTGTTTTCACCGCAAAACCAATTCCAGCTTCCAAAGGCGAAATTGTGGAACTCAGTTCTTGACCATAGAGAGGCAGACGCGCTTCGAAACGAAGCGTATCGCGTGCACCTAAGCCGCATGGGATAAGTCCATCGGATGCTCCTTTTTCAAGCAATGCATTCCAGATGCTGCACGCTTGGTCCCACGGGCAATAGAGTTCAAGCCCGTCTTCACCAGTATATCCCGTTCGTGAAACAAGACTGTCTACACCATTTAAAGAAACGTGTTTTGCAAATTTAAAGTGTTCTATACTTGTCAGATCATAGTCTGTAATCTTCTGTACGCTGTTCAGCGCATGAGGACCCTGCACTGCGAGCAGAGCGATTTGTTCTGATCGATTGGTTAAATTTATCGATTGAGGAGCATGTTCGGAGAGCCAATTAAAATCTTTATCAATATTTGCTGCATTAACAACCAGTTGGTAATGGTTCGTATCGAAACAGTAAATTAACAAGTCATCAACAGTACCGCCGTCTTCATAACACATCGCGGTATAAAGTGCATCGCCCGGATGCGCTTTCGCAACATCATTTGTTACCATTTCTTGAAGAAACTGTTGTGCGCCTTCGCCTTCAACACCAAACTCGCCCATATGTGACACATCAAAAATCCCTGCTGCTGTGCGTACTGCATGGTGTTCATTTTTGATTCCAGTCATTTGGACTGGCAATAGGTAGCCGCCAAAATCAATTAACTTTGCGTTCTGACTTTTATAATAATTGTAAAGCGGCGTAATTTTCAAATCCGGCATCTCGACTTTTCCTCCGCCCATTCTCAATTTTGTTAGTGTGCCTATGATCATTGAATAAACGATGGAAAGCACTGTACGCTCTAGCCGTTCGCTTGTCGCAGGACGCGGTGACTTCTGCGTTGCATACGGGACGTGCTTTCACAGGATGTGCACGCCTTTAGCGGAAGTTCCTTTACTTCGCAGAAAGTTCCTCTTCATGCCGCTAATTGTCGTACCAGCAAGACAAAATTATTGAACTTTCTTTACCTGCAAAAAAAAAAAGACAGAGGAAGACACATTGTGTCTTCCTCTGTCCCTGATACCTGAAAGTTTATCGCTCTACTTGAGTAAAAGCGGTATCCCCTTTGGTAGCCCCGTGGCACTCTCCAGAGGTGCGTCCGCTATAAGTCCTTTGGCCTGAGAGATTCACTGTACGTTTGCTCCTTCGGCGACTGCTTCATAGCAGTCTCTCCCCATAACGTCATCCGCAATTCATTCAATTAATCATCGTTTAACCCAAGTTATTATGGTACATACTAACAGTGTTATCCTAACATTTTCTCTGTGAACTTCGCAATACTTTGTTCACAAATTTTTAACATGTACAGGTGCAGGCGATGAAACCAATCATTCACTTTGACAGAAGTTGGTATGAATCATTTTTTAAACACATTGAAGAAGATGGACCCTGGGCGAAATCGGAACTATTTTCGCTGGCCTACCTTGCAGAACAGGCAAGAACCGTCCCCACATTTCACGGATTAATCGCACCAAGCAGACTGCCGCTTTTGAAGCCTCACCCTCATCAGGTTGAAACCGCCCGAATCGTTATTGAGGAGATGCATGGAAAAGCGATTCTCGCTGATGAAGTCGGTTTGGGAAAGACCATTGAAGCAGGGCTTATTATCAAGGAATATATGATCCGCGGACTGGTGAAAAAAGTGCTGATTCTTGTTCCTGCATCCTTAGTGCTTCAATGGGTTTCAGAACTGAATTCCAAGTTTTATATTCCTGCTGTACCCCAGCGGAAGACTTACGTTTGGAGTCAGTGCGACGTCGTCGTTTCTTCAATTGATACCGCAAAACGCGAACCGCATCGCGATATCGTACTTGACCAAGATTATGATTTAATCATTATAGACGAAGCACATAAGTTAAAAAATCACAAAACAAAAAACTATCAATTCGTTCAATCGCTCAAGAAAAAATTCTGTCTTTTACTCACAGCGACCCCGATACAGAATCGGCTCAGCGAGATCTTCTATCTTGTTTCGCTTCTCAAGCCTGGCTATTTAGGTGATGCTGAGAGTTTCGCCAAGAACTATAAATCCGGAAGCCATGCCGTGAGAAATGAAGAAAAACTTAAAGCACTGGTAAATCAGGTGATGGTACGTAACCGCCGCGAAGATACCGGCCTTCGCTGGCCGAAGCGAATTGTTAAAGCGTATGATATTCCTTTTTCAATGGCGGAAAAAGACTTCTACGACAGCCTTTTCGAATTAAAGGAAAGAGGGATGATTCAGCCCTTCTCACTGCTCACTCTGCAACGCGAGGCGTGCAGCAGCAGAGAAGCCGCCTTTACAACCTTAAACAAAATCTACAAAGAAACGGCACATCCAATGAATGAGCGGCTTTGGCATCATATTTTTGAAAAAATGAATGCGATTAAGCAAAATGCCAAAGCGAAGAAAACATTGGAGCTCATCCAACAAATTAATGACAAAGTTATTATCTTTACCGAATATCGAGCTACACAGCTTTTCCTGCAATGGTTTCTGAAAAAAAACGGAATTTCATCGGTGCCGTTTAATGGCGGGTTTAAGCGTAGCAAAAAAGATTGGATGAGGATGCTTTTTCAAAACAAAGTACAAGTATTGGTTGCAACGGAAGCAGGCGGTGAAGGAATCAACCTTCAATTTGCCTGCCACTTGATTAACTATGATTTGCCTTGGAATCCGATGCGGATTGAACAGCGAATTGGCCGTATTCATCGATTGGGGCAGGAAAAAGATGTTCATATATATAATCTAGCCACGCGCGGGACCGTGGAAAGCCACATATTGAACCTGCTTTACAATAAAATACATCTGTTCGAACAGGTCATCGGCGATTTGGATCGAATTCTTACACATATTGATCTTAAAGATGTCGACAAACAAGTGGCTCATATTTTTGAAGAATCCGAATCTGAGGGAGAAATTAAAGTGAAGCTGGACAATTTAAGCAGTGTCATCAACTTTGAACAAAATCATTTATCTGAAGGTGATTCTCATGCAGCAGACGGAAATTCATGACTTTCTTGTGCGTTTTTTTTCAAGCGCTGAATGTGAACTGCTCCCTGTTGCAGACGATCACGATCAATTAAAGGTCAAACTGACAAAAGCGATGGACAAACGATTGATGAACCGCCCTTTTTATTGGCACTATATTGAGCAGATCGGTGCAGAGCCGGAGACCGCTGTACTCAATTTTCGGTTCAGCGATCGTATTCAAGAAGGAGAGTTTATTCACTCCGGTTCGCCGCGATTACATCAGATACTCGATGCATCCGAAAAAATGGGGCGTTATATTCGCATGTATCAAGTCATTGCAAATAAATTGTCTCCCGCGCTGGAGCCATGGCTCTGCATAAATATGAAAGTGAGCTATCAATGTGACTTAAAGAAGGACCGTATCTGTTCTATGGGGCTGCAATTAATAAATGGAACAATGATTGAAGGCTTTCAGTCGGTACTTAACACCTTACATCTAAGTCAAAAGCTTCCGGACTATTGTTATACGCTTCGTCCGCTGATCACCATAAAAAGCGGGCTCACACGTATCGAACATTTTATCGAGTCCGAGCTGCAAAAAGAAAACTTCGATTGGGCCGATCACGCTGCCACGCGATGGGGCAAGGATTTGCAGCTGCTTGACGCTTTTTATGAACATCAGGAAGAAAAACCAGAGCGTTATGTTCAGGAGAAGCAAGCACTAAAAGAACAATATCAACCGCAAATAGAAGTCACATTGATCAATGCCGGGCTTTTTTTTCTTCAATCAGCCGCCTTCCTGCCAGACTTAATTAAAGACCGTTAATCATCTGAAACACCGGCAGCAGTATAGAAAGAAACAGAAGGAGAATTAATCCGCCAATGACGACTAAAAGTGTCGGCTGACACAGGGACAGCAGCCATTTAGAACGCTGCTCCATCCGATCCATCAACCGTATGCTGTAGCGATGCAGTGCGTCGCCAAGTGTTTCCTGAAAGGCTGCCTGTTCGATCATCATCGGTAATTCAGGCAAATAGTAAGAAACATCGGCAAGGATACTGCTTAATGTATGCCCTTGAGTCAATGCCTCTTTCAAGCGATTGGCCTCTCTTTTCAAAAAAATTGAAGTTCTATTTTCAGACAGTATATGAATGGCTTCTTTCATGCTTAACCCTGACCGTAGAAGACTGCTGAGCTGAAAAGAAAGCTGATGGGTGTAATACAACTGAATGAATGGTGACAGAACGGGAAGACGAGCAGCAAACTGTAACCGCACCAAGAGGTCAATCCGGCGGCTCAAAACGTAGCTGATGACGAGTAGAAGAAGGAATAACGCACCGAACACAAGAAGTTCCGTTAAATGATTGGCCAAGGATAACATCGTTTTTGTGATTGCCGGAAGCTCCAAGGACATGGACCGATAGAGCTGAATAAAGTTCGGGAGAAGAAATTTTCCAATGACATACAATACTAATCCAAACATCCACACGAGAAAAAGCGGATAACGCATGACTCGTCGCAGCGACTGCACATACTTTTCTTTGCGCTGCATCGCCTTTCCATTCTCCAATAGTGCCTTAGATAACTGACCGCTTCGCTCCGCAAAATAGATGGCGCTTGCTACCTCCTCCGGAAATCGGTGCGCGCGAAGCAACTCATGCAACCTTTTTCCGGATCGCAATTGATGCTGCAAATGCGTCCGAAACGCGCGTTCATAGCGATGCCCAATCGGTGCGCGCAGTGACGCATTGAGTGAGTATCCATAATTCAACGATTCGCCAAGATTGATTAGCAATTGTGCCTGCTGCTTCCTAGTCAAATTTTTCTGAAAGAACATCCTCGGCACCCCTCCTCGCCGCATCTCTCGCAATCCAGCCGGACTCGATTCCTTCTTCTAAATAATCTTCAATTGTCTTGTAAGATAGCGAAGCCGTGCGCGACTGCCTTCCGGATAAATAATCATGCAGCGGCATTCCTGCTAAAATTTCGAATAACCCGGTTCGTTTTGGGTGATGTCGATGGGGACATTCAGGATTGCATACTTGCCCGCAGTTCGGGCATTGAATGGTGACAAGCCGTTCTGCAATTACTGCAACCAATGTTTCTTTCAAGTCAAACCGAGCAATCCCCAATTCGGCCATTCGCTGCAGCGTTGTCACGGCATTTGATGCATGGACGGTCGACAGAACAAGATGACCGCTTAATGCTGCACGAATCGCAATTCTTGCTGTCTCTTCATCACGAATTTCACCAATCATCAGAATATCCGGACTGTGCTATCCATTTGAGAATATTTGTTCCCATTTGTATCCCCTTCGATTTCCCCTATCTATTAATTTTAATGCATTAATCATTTACGTGTATTTTTTATGATTTTTAAAAAGTGTGGTCAAAATGTGGTCATGGCGTTTGCATATTCCGCTAACTGCATCATATCTATATGGCATGGAGGTGATGTGATGGCGAAGCGAGGATTAAATACCACGTTTGATGAAGGAATTTACTCTGCTTTTAAAAGCAAGTGCGAATCGAATGGCTTGGGAATGAATGAAGTTCTGCAATTATTTATGGTTGAGTACATTAACGGAAATTATGAAGTGGAAAAGAAAATGTCATTGAAGAAAATGTAAAAGGCAACCCGATCCCCTGGCAGAGATTCCGGATTGCCTAGCCGTCAGCGCAAGGGCCAACGTAAGTATTATAACCGATCAGAGACCATCTGACCAATAAACCTATCGGCCCGCTGACCCAAAAACCCTGACTTTAGCTTTTGTTTCGCGCGCGCGTACGCACGAACAGGGTAGAGAGAGGAGCGGTTTTTTATTTTGAAAAAACACGATATCAAGTTTGCTGTAACCATTGACGACAAACGAAAATTGATGCTGATGGCTTACGATGCTAATCTATCGCTTACGCAATTTTGCTCAAAGCTTGTCCGAGAAGAACTCGTTCGATATCGCATGTACTCGAAAATAGCTTACCCAACCAACGGTGTGCTTATACATGTCAAACTGGAAGATGATTATTTTAAGATGGTGCAAACATTGGCTGTGCAGTGGCTCCTGCCCTATCGTCAAGTCGTGCATCGGCTTGTTGCCAATTATTTAAAAGAGCCAAATCCAATTGACGCAATAGTAATTTCTTATACGGATTTATAAAAACTGTGGTCCAACGTACCACAAAATCGGAGGAATCAGCATGAATAGCTTGTCTTATATAGATTTAGGGTATGGATGGACAAAAGGAATCAGCAGTGGAAAACAATTTTTTGAACCTTCCGTGGTCGGAGACGCACGGCAGCTAATGGAAGAACAGCAGCGCGACGGAGACATGATCTACCACGACGATGAGCAGTCACTATTCGTTGGCGGCCTCGCACTGCGGCAAAGTAAGATTCGATATAACAGCACCGGAGAAAATAAAGCGGAGACATGGACAACAGCTGTCATTCTCAAAACGGCACTTGCTAGCTTGTCCCCAACCGGGCCAGTGAACTTAATTACTGGCCTACCTGTGGACTATTATTTGAAACAAAAAGCATCGATGGCACAGCTGATTGATGGAATTAACACAGCCGGATCCTACCAAGTGGAATTTTTCGGCCGCCGTCAACCGGTCCGCGCTAATCCCCTGATTGCCAATTACAAAATAGTTCCGCAGCCGTTTGGCAGCGCTATGGACTATCTCTTAGATGAGCGTGGCAATGTTGCTAAAATGGATGAAGCAAAGAAATCCATACTCGTGATTGATGTCGGCTATCACACGCTTGATCTGCTCGAACTGGACGGCATGGAGATCGGCAAAAATAGCCGGTCACCGCACGGATTAGGCGTAGATACCGCCTATAACCTCCTACATGGCTATCTCGTTGATATGATCGGCCACGCTCCGGAACGTTTTGAAATGGATCGCTACGTGCTGTCTGGAGAATATGCCGGTTATGACATTCGCCCGCTCGTTAAACAAGCGTTTCAGGCGCTCGCACAGCAAATATTATTGGAGATTGACAGCTTATCAAGCTACTATGATATGTATCTTTTAACCGGTGGCTGTGCGCCGACAATCAAGGAATTTATCAATCTTCCAAACTTGGTTTTGCTCAAAGGCTCGCAGTTTGGTAATGTCCGAGGGTATGGCAAAATTGGGGCGCGGTTATGGTCGAAGTGATTCGTGTCCGGTTAAGAAAACAGAAAGATGATGATTTGCGTACAGCGTTTGAGGAATTAACCGATGATCGAAGCGATTTGATCCGTGCGGCGCTAAGAGCATATTTATTTGAGCAGCCAGAACGACCGAAACTCGAAACCAAGCCTGTCCCAAAACTGGAAAAGAAAGAAAAGCCGGATGAGGCAGTGATCGGAGGTCTTGATGATCTTTTAGGTAATTTTTAATGAAACAGCAAAATCACCAGTTTATAATCGCTTACAGTGTGTCAAATCGATAATGATTGACCATTGTAAGCTTTATTTTCACTAAAATCTATATTTGCTAATTACCCAAATATCGGTTAAAATTTATTTGAATATTTAGTTATATTTTCTTTGTTTTCCCCCACTATTTCCACGTGTTTCTTCCTATCTAATAATCGAGGTGATCAAATGAATCCACAAAAAATTGCAGAAGCCATTTACGTTGTCAACTGTCACGCTAAAACTGCCACTCAGCCGCAGCAGCTATACACTTTAAAAAGAGTAGCGCTCAATAAGCTAATCCGTGAAGGTTCCGCGCAAGTAATTGGGTTACATCGTTATTCTTCAAAGCCGCGTTCTCGTCCGCCTCATTGTGTTTTAATTCGTTGTAACAACTATTATTTTCATAAAATCCCCTCAAGACACGAGCTACATCATCTCAAGCCAATTATAGGTACCCCAGATCATCGCAACCCTAAAGTGAGACTTTCATTATCCAAAGCAAAAATAATTATATCCAACTATATCGGCAAAGATCACGCCGAACGTACCCTTTGTATCGCAAAAATGCGCTCCACCAAGAATTTCCGGACTTGGTGACGTGAAAAACAATACGCCCGGATATGCTGTTCGGACACGGAAATAATGCGGATTCTTCGCTTAGTGAATTTACCTGTTCTATCTTGATAAACAATCACAACAACATCACCCGGTCGCATACTTTTAACTCTCCTTTTTCCATAATTATACCGAACATTTATTCGCAAAACAATATATAATAAGAATAAACGTTCGTAAAATATTGGTAAAGGAGAATATGTTTTGTTCGAAATATTTATCGGTTGAAAAATTATAACTAATTTTAATACGTATAAAATGAATTATTCTTGGATATATTAATTATTAACAAAAAATTATTAATTTAGATGAAAGGGAATTTTCTTCAAAAAATACGCTGTAATGATGCATAAAAATAGCTTTATTTTCGTAATTTAAAAGTGCATTAAAGAAGTTGACCATGGTTGACAGCGATTTTCTTTAGTGTTAGTTTAATCGTAGAGCTCATCTACCAAGTCGTAGAAGGAGAAACTGGGACCCCGATCGGGTCCCACTTTATTTATGTCCATATTGTTCATAGTCCTTATTGAATTCAAATTTAAAACTTTTTAGAACTACTGGATAAGCTGTAATAAATTTATACATTGCTATATCTGTTTTGTCATGATTATAAACTATGCTAAATATTAATACATAATCAGTTGGCCTATCAACGTATCTTATAAATAGTCTTTTTTCTCTTCCTCTTCGAGTTTTCACCCATCTTTTCCAAATTCTTAAATGCACATTACGCCTATTATTATTTGCTAATTCAATAATTATCCTGATCCAATTAACTTTATGAGCTCTAAAAATGCAAGGAATACTATTTTCCGACTTTAAATAATTTTGCTCATCATTATATTGACATTGAAATACACAATACTTCTCCGCAATATGATTTTCACAAGGAAACATATCGTATTTTGTATCATCTGAGCCTATGCTAGCTACGTGCCAAAAAGAAGCTTCTTTATTCTTAACCGTTAAACGTTCATCAATAAATATAAATTTACCAAATAAAGTTGGCCGATTACTTCTGTCAAGCATTTCAGAAATAAAGATATCATAGGCTCGTTCAAATAATCTATCATTATTGCTATCAACTATATCAATGGGTTGTGGCAACGAGTTTTCCATATTTAATTACCTCTCCGTGGATGCCAAATAAATACATTGAATTTATATTCATCAGGATAAGTCCCGTTTATTTTTCCACCAATAAAATCAATTAAACTATTTACGAATTCTGTTTTAGTGGTTTTACTTTTTTGATAAAGCCCTCTATGATAGTATCCCAGTGCACCGATTAGTAAATCGGTAATCTGTAGTAAGTCCGAACTCCGAGAATCAACTTGAGAAATGTCTTTTATTGTTTCTCGTTTAAAATCAAATTTATTGTTGCAAAGGACTTCACGTAACTTTCTCACTCTTGGGCCGCCGTTAGTATCTTTTACGTCTATAAATATTCTATATTCCTCATTTGGCAAACAAAATCTACTTAGTAGAAAGTAATACATTTTATAGTACCAAAGGTTAGGGTCTCCATCGTTAAATTGGTCATGATCTAACTCCGATTTGTTTGTAGCAACTATCGCCCTAAATCGTAGATCCTTTTCTTCAAAAAAATAGTCCAATAATTCTTTATATAAATCAAACTTTGGCGCCGATATTTTTGTCCACTTTATTTCTGACTTACCAACGTTATGCCTAGACTTTATTGACCTTATTTTATTGAATATTTCTTTCTTTTTATCGTGAGGACAAGAAATCGCCCCTAGCACCATGACTTCGCTACTGTCATTAGGCAGATGACAACTCTCATCACAATATATATAATTCATATTTTCCTCCGTCAACCTGTGGATTGTGTGGATAATGTGGATAAATGCATTATAACAAATATAATATTTCCTTAACAACACCTATACCTTTTCTAATTTATAAGGAGCCTAATTGATATTTTCGATTTCAAATCAATAACTTATGTTATAATTAACAGTTAAACATTTTTGTTATGTACACCCGGTCACCCGGGCGGTAAAAATTTATGTTATTTCGCCTTAAGCACAGCCTGTTCAATCAGCTGTGGAATCAGCGCTTCAACGTCACCAATGGCTGATTTACCAAGTTCAATCAATTCTGGTGCCTGTGCAATCACGGCTTTAACCGCATCCTCTTTGACACTCGCAGCGAGTTCTGCTGTGAAAATTCCTTTAGCCTTGGCATCCGCAACAACTCGCTGATTAAAGTCAGCAACGACCGTTTGAGCAATGGAACCCAGTCCATCAATAACTTTGTTTGCGATGTTTGCCTGCGCTGTGCCGAGGTGTTCGTCAACTGCATCTTTAATCTTTGGTACAAACGCTGAGATTAAAACGCCAACCCCTGCCACCAGTATGGATAAAACTGCAGTTAATGCTTGTACGCCTAAATCCTGCACAATAACCACCCTTTCAATATTTGATTTTCTGACCAGGATAAATGACATCCGAGTGCAGCTTGTTCTTGCTTTTGAGAGCCTTCACAGTTGTTTTCTTCGCCTTCGCGATTTCCCAAAGCGTATCTCCGTGCCGAACCGTATATGATCGGCTTGAAGCCTTTTTGGCTGCCGGTTTCTTAGTCACGGCCGTAGAAAGAGCGGATGCTGTTTTCGGTCCGTAGATGCCATCCGCATTAAGTCCGTGAACCAGCTGGAACCTCTGAACCGCATTCTTGGTCCGTGGACCGTAAACGCCATCGACACCGTGGTTTTTTGCCGATTTCTGCGGATAGAAATGAACGGATGCCAGTTTCTGTTGCATCGTCTTTACAGCTGATCCACGGCTACCGAGCTTGAGAATAGTTGTCTTCACGGACGACTTTGCGGCAGGTTTTTTAACTGCATCTTGAGCCTTCTTGCTGACCTTTTTCCCAGCTTTGATATTTGCCAGCAGTGCAATATTTTGTGCAGCGGTACCGTGATAGTCGCTTGTCTTGGTCACAATGCCATAAGTAACCGCAAGTTTTGCACGATTAGTAAAGCTTTTGTCGATTTTTTTTGACGAAAGATAGTTTACGAGACTGACCGGACCAATCTTGCCGACTTTGCTAGACACAGCGCCCGTATACTTACCGGCATAGTCAATGTTGACATCAATTGGTCCATAACCAGCAAACGGACGCCGTGAGCTGCTCCATTGGTGTGCACCGCGGTTGTTGCCGGGGTCTAGGACTGTCTTGCCATCGGATGCGTATCGTGCGAGCCACGGTTGCGAGTTGTTCAATTTACTCGCGTCTAATCGGTCCTCGTAATACGATTTTCCGGTATAGATGTCCGTCCGATCGTATCCAAGCCTGTGCAGCTCTGCGATAAATGAATTGGCATAGCTGGTCAAAGTTGATTTGCTCTTTGACAGGTTTGTTGCTTCGAGGTCCAACACAACATATCCATCCTTATTCTTGTCGAATCCATCCGCCTGAAGATTTTTGTCAAACCAACGCGCCTCTGCCTGTGCTTCGCTGATACTTGTTAGCCTTCCGAAATGGTAAGCTGATACACGCAGTCCAGCCGCGCGAGCATTAGCGATATTAACTGCAGCTGCTTTGTCACGGACGGTGGTTCCCTCCGAGACTTTGATAGCCACTCCATCAATTCCGCCTGCTTTTGCTGTTTGATACACCGATAAAGGCAACCCTGATTCCGACTGATGGTGGCTCACATCGATAAAATCAATTCTTCCTGTCTCCGCTTGGATTGGCTGGCAAAAAGAAAACGCCAGTGCTACGGTCAGCACCAGCGTGATCACATATCTGATTTTCTTCACTGTTTCTTCTCTCCCTTCTTATTTTCTCCCCGAAGCTGCGTAAACGCCTCGGAAATCTTCTGGGGCAAAGGTACGCCCATATGCCCCAGGTTCTCCGTAAAACTGATTCCTTCCGTGCCAATAAGAAACATGAGCATTGCATTGCGCATAAACGTTCCGGATCCGGACGCCATGTCAAGCATGTGCGCCACGACCACGGCCATAATCATTCCGGACTTTTTCATTAGGCCGCGATATGCCACGTAGGACGAGACCGTGCGCATGTAGTACGCTGCCATGACCCCGCTGATGTAGTCAGTGCCCATCATAACGCCAAAAGCAATGATGAGATTATCTAATCCGCCCAACAAAAAAGCGGCTGCCGAATAGGCGCCGCCGAGTAATGCTGTCCATAATGTATCTGTATTGTGTTGCACGTCCTCACCGCCCTGTTAGTTTTGTGTCGCCCCTGCCAATGACTGTACAGCCGGAGCGATCAGCGCATTAATCTGCTCCACGTTGCCACCTGCAGCCGTAAACTGTTCCATCGTGATCTTCACGCTGCCGTTGAGATATTCGCCTGTGCTGTCATTGCGACCGTTAAACTGCAGCAAGAAACCCGTGATATTACGTTGCGCGTCGTATTGTGCATTAATTCCTGTAAATTGATAGTTCATGAGTGATTCCTCCTAAAATTTTGTATTAAAAAAGCACCTTATTTGGTGCTCTCTTTCTTCTGCTCAGCTTTCTCAAATGCATTACATAGATAATCGTATATATCAGCTTCCTGCCCACTGAATTCTCTCTCACAATCAAACAGCACTTTCTTCACTGTCTGCAGCATTACCTGATTATCGCCGCCATCAATGACGCGTTCTTCTTCGTACAATTCCTTTCGTGCCTTCTGAAAATGTTCTATATCCTTCACATCGAGCAATTCTTGTCCATTTACCATATGTGTCTTTGGCTCACCATTCTCATCTAGTTCACATTCCTCCTTTCTCATGTCCTTTTCGTCTTCAAGGAAAATTTCCAGCTTCGCTTGCAGGAGCTTGATAAAATGCGTCCTATGCCGTGACTGCTGACCTTTAAGTGATAGTGAGTATAAAAGATTAATAGCCGGTGCAAGTTTCTGATTTTCGATTTTGATTTCCATTATGCTGCAGCTCCTTCGAGTAGTGAGATTCGAGATTCTAGTTCTGCGATTTTTAAAATGTCTTGTTGATGTATAGCTGTTAATTCTTGGATGGATTTAATTGCAAGATAAAGAGCACTGTGGTCGTCTGTTCCTCGACCGTCAGTACTCAACATTTGTTCTGGCGTACTGTATCCATCCCCAATAATGGGACCGTAGCTGAGTTTTGTTATCCCCTTTTCTGCTTCCTTCTTGTACCGATACGCCCGAATATCCACGGCGTTAACCGCTGCAAGTGCTTGGCCTTCTTGCAATTCTTCAATATCCTGTTTAAGTTCAGCAAGTGAATTCGTATTCCAATGGTTTGCCCATGCATCACCAGCCACCCACATGGTCCCTTGGCGTGCATCTACCGAAAAAGCAGTACCATATTGACCCACAATTCCGCCGTTATAAAGATTTTGAATACTGAACCCATACCAGGTTTCAATTGCAATATTGTTCTTCCCACCAAGCCCTGCTTGATCATAACCAGCTGTTAATCTCGCGATGATGGGATCACTTGTACCGTGGCCTAAGTAGAGACCTGATCCATACCCACCTGAAGATGCAATGGCATAACCACCATAGATACTGTCACCCGCAACCATTTGCCCTGAAGTTTCGATGCGATTCTCTTTAAGCAGCGAGTAAGCATCACCGCGTTTGACGTAGAGACCTCTGATCGTTGCGTTGTCAGCAAGCAGAACGCCGTTCTCGCCTGAATCACCGTCCCATAATTGGAATGATGAAGCATTGATAATCGTACGATCGGCCGTTTCTGATCCAATAAGCATATTCGAATGGGCGATGACATCACCGGAGGTCTCAATATATGATTCTCTTACCGTGGAGAAACTGGAATCTCTTTGTATATTTATGCCTCGCATGTCGGCATTGTCAGCGATTACGATTCCAGCGTAACTGTTCACATCGAAGATTTGCAGTGACGACGTATTTGCCAATAAGTGAGCCGCAAATGCACCAACTTGTACATATTCATCAGCGCGTACGGATCCACTTGTATAGAGCCTTCCTGCAGTTAAACTGGTGTAATACCCATTTCCATCAGCTTTGATGTCAATTCCTCGAAGATTTTCATTGTCCGCAATCGTGATCGCATTTTGACCAGTTTCGTCCCAAATTTGGAATGAGGAAGAATTCAGGGTGATATATTCTCCAGTTGATGCGTTAATTCGGAACGGGCTTTCGTTACCAACTAACCCGAGTACAACTTGATCGCCATTAACAAATTTTGATCGCATCGTTGTATTTTGCGTCGTTAAGTTTCCTGAAGGATCAACCAAGAAATTACCGTTGCCCATGTTTAGCGTTACACCGGTAATTGATCCAGCCGTCACACTTCCTAAATTCGCAGAAATGGCTG
Source organism: Sporolactobacillus terrae DSM 11697 (assembly GCF_000648615.1). Classification (GTDB taxonomy): domain Bacteria; phylum Bacillota; class Bacilli; order Bacillales; family Sporolactobacillaceae; genus Sporolactobacillus; species Sporolactobacillus terrae. Next base: position 43,870 of record NZ_JFZC01000034.1, read on the forward strand.
CTAAATTGGCAACGTCCATTTTGTCAAACGTAACAGACTTTGCTTTGATATAATTGCCGTTTAACTCTCCGACTGTCGCTTTGCCCAGGTCGACGCTGGCGATCATGGCGTGCGTGATCACCGCATTGTCTATCGTCGTCTGTCCGGTGATATGCACCTTGTTGCCGGCAATTAAGATTGATTCTGTGCTGACATTGATCTGATTGACTACATCGTTTTTGCTGACGCGCAGATTGATGTCGTTGGACAACTGACTGATCTTGCTGTTATAGGTGTCTGTTCCTACTTTGCTATCAATACTCGATTGCAGAGTCGTTGCCGTCTGCGTGACGAGTGACTTTGTCGCATAGTCCTGGTGGACGGTCGTTTGAAAGCCTGACAGGGTTTGGGATAGAGACGTAAACTGGACAGCAGTTGCCATATCTTCTGGTGCGGGTGACCAATCATCAGAAACTTTGTTACCTTGTCTCAGAGACATATTTTTAAATACACCACCCTGTGCCGGACCCTCGGCAATAAATCCAAACTGACCATTATTAGTAGTTGCCCAAAGTGGTCTATCATAAGTAAATACTATTTTGTATTTCCATAAGCCATTTCCTAAATCTGTTTTCTCCCATTCAGAAGAGTCTTCTCCGATACGGACACCCCAAGCATCACCTACTCCATCAGTTCGTCGTCCAATAACAATGGAATTAAATGGTATAGCGTCTATCTGATTTCTCTGCACATTGAACTGCATCGTATATTCTAAAGCAACAGTTTCCTCAACAAAAACACTTGAAAGTTGAATCCATGATTGAGAATAACTTGATCCTTGTGGCGTAAGATACAGTTCAGCGGAATTTAAAAATTGATTCCTTCCACCAATCTGTAAATTGTCCAAATTTGTCTGCACCGCACTAATATTACTCGTCAAACTATTGCTCGTAGCTGTCAACGCCGTCTGTGTGGCATACCGGCTATCCGCATCTTGCTCCGTGATTCGTGCGGCGATCTGATTCGCCTGCGTGGTCATAGTTGCTTCTGCGGTGGAGACTCGACCGGTGAGTGTGTCCACACTTGACTGGCTTGCTTTGAGGGCGATAGCGCTAGTATTAGCGCTAATCTGCGTGCCCTGCTGATCGACTTTTCCAGACAGGGTATCAACTGTTGTCTTATCAGCTTTAAGCGTTATGCTGTCGGACAGTTGGTTGATAGCTGTGCCTTGTGTCGTTACTGTGCCGGACAAGCCGTCGAGTGCGGATTGATCTGCTTTGTCTTCGGGTGCTGGAGACCATGAAGTTGCTTTGTTGCCTTCTTCAATTTTTAATCCACACATCCGAACTTTATCAGTGCTATTTATTCCTCCATATGCTTCTAGCCTAATGGTTCCAACCGTATCTAGATCCCTAACAGTAAAAGTCTTAGAAAACCTAGTCCATTCACCATTAATATTTGCTACAAAACCACGTTGATCGTAAGCAATACTATCACACCAAAATTGAATAGGTTTAGTAGCACTACTTGTAATTTTCGCCCATACAGATATAGTGTACTCTTTACCGATTTGGATAACTCCACGACTAACTAAATCGCTGGCTGGATAGGCAATACCACTCCAATCACCAATGCCTTCTGCGATTTTAAGACCTTGATAGGTGTCACTTGTAAGATGCGCATTTTTCATCACAACAGGAGAAGTTATGTCTTTTGTACCAAGTGCTAGGTTTCTTCCACCAACCTGAAGATTATCAAACTCCATCTGGCTAACCTTAGTGCTTATCTCATCGGACAACTGGTTAATCTGCGACCCCTGACTGCTGATCGTCGTGCCTTGATTACCTACCGTCTGCGACAGGCTGGTCACGTCTGTGCGGATGCCGTCTGCTTTGATGTCCACTGCGGATATGGATTGGTTGAGCGTATCCTTATCGGCGTTATAATCAGTCTGTGACACCTTACCGGCAATCTGGTTCGCCTGTACGTCAAGTTGCGCCGTGTTCGAGTTTACACGACCAGACAGCATATCCACCGTTGTCTTATCAGCTTTAAGCGTGATGCTGTCAGATAACTGATTGATGCTGGTGCCCTGACTGGTAATAGTATCGCCTTGATCAGATATGGTTTGAGTAAGGCTATTAACGTCTGTTCTAATTCCGTCTGCTTTTTGATCGACAGAAGCGATGTTTTGAGTCAGGGTATCCTTATCGGCGTTGTAAGTTGTGCTTGACACCTTTGTCTGGATGTCCTCTGCATTTTGATCAATCGCAGACTCATTATTTTCAAAACGCTGGACGACACCACTCTGATCCGTATTGTAAGTAGTTGTGCTGACCTTGCCAGACAGGGCGTTATCTGTCTCCGTTTTGGTGTACGTGGTTGACTTATCAGCTTTAGTGACAAGCTGTCCATTAACCCATGTCGCATCGGCTTTACCTGCGATGTCGGACTGCATGGTATCTACCTGTCCACTTAGACTGCTTACGCCGTCCAGTGCATCCTGCGCATCCTGTGCAGCACTTGTCGCCTGATTAATCGCTGTGTTTGCGTCCGTTTGTGCCGACTGTGCAGTGTCTGATGCATCGTTAGCCGTGTTGATTGCATTGAGGGCATCTGCCATTGCCGCCTGTGCGTTGTCCCACGCTGTCGATGCCTGACTAGCCGCATCTCCTGCCGTCTGTTGAGCCGCAATAGCCGCACTATTTGCACCATTTGCTGTGTTGACGGCATTCGATGCATCGCTTGCTGCACTAATAGCCTGTGTGCTCGCTGCATCTGCTGTGGCTACTGCAGCATCTGCTTGATCCTGTGCGGCTTTGACGCCGTCTTGAATCGGATTCGTCCACTGACCATCTTGATAGACAAAAATCGTTACAGTGCCATCAGCGTTGTCACGGAACCATATGTCTTGATTATTCGCCGCTATGGGCTGCGCCGCTTGGTGGTAGACAGTGTTTTTGCCATTTGCTGCGGTAAGTGCGTCGATGGCTTTGTTCAGGGCATCGTTGGCATCGGCTGACTTGATTAAATCCCAACTGATGCCGTTGTATCGATGCATCTTTGTAAATTGTCCGTTAACAATTTCAAACCACATATCGCCGCTGATTAGGTTTCCAGTCGGCTCAACCGCGGAAAAATAGGTCTTGTTCTTACCGTTCGCCTGTGTGAGTGCATAGCCGGATACCTTCGCCGCTTGGTTCGCGGTTGCGGATACGTCAGCGATGTTGGATTGTATGGTGTTGATACTCTGTGATAGTCCGTAGCTGATTGGATCACCAAGATCGATGCTGATATATTTTTCATCGAGCACATCATAATCAGTTGCAATGACCTTCGCCTTTACATCTACTCCATATTGCAAGAATCTTACCGTGACAATATCGCATAAATTCACATGTTCCAATGGCGCAATATCTTTATAATCTTCTGTTTTCCAAAGATCAATGAAATTGATTGTTAGATTAACTTTTGGTTTACCTATCTCATTATTGACGATATATTGCTGCACTTTTGTTCGAAGCGATGCTTCATCCGTCACATCGTCACCGGTAAGATCAACAGGCAGACAACGTCCATAAGCAAAATTTTCTACATATTGACTCTCTACCTTTTTTTCGGGTAATTCAATGACCTGGTCAGTCGTTCCACCGCTTCCGTCGTCAACTTGGATCGTCGCATAGGGATAGATGCTCGTGTATGTTTCATCAATGACATCTTCCTGGTTAAAATCAATCAGGTTTTTCCCATACCCGACAATAATTCCGGTATCAGTGCCTCTGTTTTGCACAAACCGAATCAGATAATTGTCAAAGGTAAATTCACCGCGCCAGCGATCAAGCACACTTCCTTCAATTCCGGCCAGAGCAGCACCTGCAGAACAATGATCGAGTGTCGTACTGGAGACCGTTGTATCATCGCTCACGGATTCAAAACGATGTGGAAAAAGACAGTTTGACAGAATAGCGTTTAAGGCTTGCTGAGCCGTTCCGTTGGTCACAGTAACTTTACTGATGGGATTGTAGTTCAGATCATAACGAATATGCTGCGCTTTGTATAAGACTCGTTTATTGATTGCTTTCCCAACATAGTGGATCCGGAACAACTGCGGCTCCATGTTAGCATCATCGTTCATTTTTGCCTTTACGATGCATTCTTTTTCAATCGAATCAAATAACGGCCCATCAGCCGGATAAGCGAATTCAAGAATGATTTTTCCGTTTCGCTCCTCGACTACGTGCGGCGAGATGATATCAGCCAGAGCACCAATACCCATATGATTAAATTGAGTTTCATTTTTGTCATATAGAATTGGGGTCATAGCTTATTCCACCTCGGTTTCAGTTCGATATGATCCACAGAGCCAGTCCAACTGAACTGATTTCCACCAGCATTTAAAATCGGCCAGAAGGCTGACCGGTAATGAGTGTTCTGTGTAGTTGTTCCTTTAAAAGCACTTTGAAGTTCTGAATCGATCTCGATGTAATCACTAATTCCAGTTAGGATAATTTCCTGATCATTTATGTGTAGCGTAATGTCCCCTGATCCGAAAATTTTCATATACGGCAAAGATGTCCACTTTTCGGGATTGGTAATTGTTTTGGGCGCCGTAATCGTTTGGATTTGGTCACCAATTAGGCTATATCGGAATGGCTTGCAATTAAAGATCGGACGAAAGCTGCCAAATTGGTGAATGACTTGCGCAATGTCTAAAGCATTAACGCAGCTTGCCCAACGGAAATAGTCAGGATTCCAACTGTTAACCAACTTCCCATATTTTGAAGATGATTGCAGCCATCCCTTTATCCTGCTTCCCAATTCATCAAGTGACTCATTGCTGGTAGTCTCAACGTTGCAATCATAGGGTTGATCGTAATTCTTATAGCTGTTGTGATCGATAATCAAATCACCACTTTTACCAGGAACATGAACAAATTCAACATCTCGTTCTGGCGCCGCTGAAGTGAATTCATTTTTAATCGTCAGTCCGTAATCAATAGATTTTTCACCTTTAAACTCAAAATAAGAGGTCATTTGAATCCCACCTCTTCCTTGATATAAAGGCCAAGTTCCCGTGATAATTGTTTCGGCCCTTTCCCAGTCTCATCATTGTAATTTTTAATATTGAGGTTTACATTGACTACCCGAGAATTGTCCGACTTAGAACTTGATCGATTGACAATCGTTGGCGTTGAAAATTCTGATGGTAACGTAAGCTGCCGAATAGGATTAATTGATGGGAGACTTAAATTGCTGATTCGGTCTTGTAAGTGATTCATAATTTCTTTCACACCACTAAAACCATTGCCCACACCGGTCGCAAATCCCGGTAAACCTAACAACTTTCCTAGCCGTTCAGTTTCACTGTTCTTAAGTACAGATGATCCAGCGGAAAGAGGCACAATGGACGGTTTATCGACCAGATAGGTGCCAATCCTCTTATCATTAACAAACTCGCGTCCGGCCTCGCCAACAAGGGCAACTTCATCGCGCGGAAGATCTTTAACGCCAGCAGCATGTTTTGAAAACCATGTCTTGACGTTGATGATTTTTGAAATCGTTTTGCCAAGGTCAAAATAATTAGCGTCCTTATTAGTTTTGGCGTTAACGTTCTTTCGGACACCTTTAGGTAAGTCGTGATAATTCCCGTCTTTGTTCGTTTTCGTGTTTACAAGCTTCTTAATTGTGTCATCAAGGTCATAATAATTATTGTCCTTATGTGTCTTGGTATTGATATCCTTCTTAATGTCTTTCCGCAATTCTTTGTTAAGATCGTAAGCACCGTTAGTGGCACCTTTAATCTTATTTCCAACACCGATAAGTTTGTCAATTACCCCTTGAGTTGCCGACTTCTGTTTATTGTACTCGGCAGTGTTCAACTTCCCAGAAGCGTATGCCTTATTGATCTCAGAAAGTTTATTTTTTTCCTTTTCAACTTGCCCCGCAAGAATTGATATTCCCTTACGTCCTTGGTCATTAATTCCAACAGATTTAAGCAAAACGCTTGCGATCTTCGCATTCAACTGATCCGCACGGTTAAGCTGCTGCTTATCTTTGTCCAACTTTTCTTGTGTTTTGTCATTTATTTTCTGCTGTTTACCCAAGTTAGTATTTAGCAACTCACCGTGGTTTCTCAATAAACTTAGATTATAGGTTGCAACTGCTCGTTCAGATTCCGAAGCGTGAACATTATCGCGTTGCGCTTCGTATTTCTTTATAGTTGCTTTCCAACCGTTTGCAATCGCTTCTTCATTTAACTTTTGAAGCCCTCTTTCCGTCCCCAACCCTACATTGAGTTGATCTTGTAAATCTTTTATCCTTTTTTTATATTTTTCTTCATTCCCTAAAGCATTGTTACGAGCAATCTCTAATTCTCGCAACTGTTGTTCAAGTAAAGCAGCGTTGTATTTCTTTGCCTTGTCCGTACTCTCTGCAATTCGATTGCCTTGGTCAGTTATTTTGTCTGTAGCACCTGGTACCTTCTCAATTAATTTACCGTTCAAATCAAGCATTTCGGATAGTTGCTTGTTGGACAACCCAGACTTTTTTTGAAGCTGATCAGCTTCATCTTTGAGTTTGGCAATCTCTTTCTCGCTCGTCTCTTTCTTCAATCGCGCTTGAATATCGATAAATTTTCCGAATTCGTCTGAGGTCAGCTTAGATTGTGCCTGCAGGTCATCATACTTTTTAATAATTGGATCTAGTTCCGCACGTTGCTCTCCAATAGCATCAGCCGCAGCTGTAGAAGTGCTTTCTATCTTGTTCATTTGATGCCATACGACGCCGGCACCGATGCCGAGCGCGGCGAGAGCTGTAATTGTCAACCCAATCGGATTGGTAAGCAGTGGAAGAGCACCGGCGAGCCCACCTGCTTTTGAAGCGGTCTGTGCCAATCCTCCGGCTGCTCCTGCAACTCCGGCTGCCTTATTGAGATCTCGGAGGTAATTAATGAATTTACTACCCGCTTGTATTGCCCCGGCAGTATTTTTAACTAGCCCCCCAATCGCCCACGTCATGGCTCCGAGACCGGTACCGACGGCAAGCACTGCAGTAGTTGTTGCCGCCGCTTTAACAATAAATTGTTGCATTTCAGGCGACAGGTTGTTGTACCACTCAACTGCAGCTTGAACCTTTTTAGTCATGTCCTGAATGGTTGGGGTAAGGTTTTCACCAACAGTAATTGCGGCAGATTCAACAGCTCCTTGTAGTTGATCGACAGATCCTTTGAGATTATTTTTCATCTGCTTGGCAGCCTTAGCGGATGCCCCATCGGAATCCTTGAGCTCTTTCGTCATAGCGTTTAATTTTTTCGATCCGGCTTCAACTACGGGTAACATGCCCGAAACTGCTTCGGTTCCGAAGATCGTAGACAAAGCAGCCGTTTTTTGTGCCTTGCTCATGCCGTCTGTTTTCTTGCTAAGATCGCCCATGATTGTAGCAAATGGACGCATCTTACCATGGCTATCTGTTATTGTTACACCGAGTTTTTTCAATTCTTTCGATGCATCCTTCGGCGGATCAACCATACGCAAGAGCGCAGCACGCAGAGATGTTCCTGCCTGTTCTCCACGAATACCAGAGTTAGCCATGACCATGGTAGCGGCAGACAATTCTTCCATACTATATCCGAGGGCGTGCGCTGGCGCTGCTGCATACTTAAAGGTGTAGGTCATATCCTGAATGCCTGCAGCACTGTCGTTTGCAGCCATCGTCAGAACATCCGCAATATGTGAGGCATCTTTTGCTGATAATCCGAATGCATTAATTGCCGTGGAAACCGTGTCCGAAACAAGAGCAAGATCTTCCCCACTAGCTTCAGCCGCAGAAATAACACCAGGCATTGCCGCAATGATTTGGTTGGCATTAAAACCATTCTTTGCCATCTCGCTCATGGCTTCGGCAGCTTGAGAAGCTGATAGAGAGGTTGACGCACCCAGTTTTATCGCCGATTCGCGCAACTTGCCAAACTCTTGTCGATTAGATCCGGCCATGGCGCCTACTTTCGACATCTTCGCGTCGAAATCCATAGCAGTTTTAGTAGCGTAAACCAGTCCACTACCAATGGCGGCAGTCGCAATCCCAAACACCTTTGCCATCTTTCCGCCCGCGTCCTGGACGGCACCATAACGCTTTTGGACATCGGTTAACTTAGAACTCAGCCGTTCCCACGCGCTCACTTGCTTACCAGTTGAGTTGCCAGCGCGACTATTTGTTTTTTCAGTTGTCGCACCTAAATCCTCAACTTCTTTTCTTAGCGCATGAATTGTGGTTTGCATCTGAGCCGCCGAGGCAGTAAACCTCGCTTGGAGTTCACTAACTAATGCCATACAATTAACCTCCTTTCTGCCGCAACTTCAGCCGTTTTAAAAGTTCAAAATTCCATTCTCTTTTCTCAATTGGCTGATCTTTAAGAGAACGTGGAAGAAGCGATTGACGGAATTCTTCTCGTTCTTTTGAATCCACGTTCCCGGAAGCATAAAATGCTGAAAGGAACGCTAAATAGCGCTCACTATCTTTCTCATGGGCGCTAGCTTTGTCTTTTTCGTTCTGCAGTTCCACATAACTTAAAAGCTCCACCATTGGTGTTTGGAGCACCTCTGTGCGTCCGCCAAGTAGTGGAGCTAATCGAAATACGATGGTTTCTTTTAGGCTTGTGTCTGTTCCTCTGTCTCTTCTTTCGGCGCTGGAGCCAGCTTGTTGATCAGTCCCTTGATCTTGACTCTTGTCTTGGTCAGCGCCAAAGACTTTTTTGCTCGAGACATCAACTTTTCAATGTCGTTTTCGGTGATGATTGCGTCGTAAATATCGAAAATAACACCAAGTTTTTGCGATTTCAGTGCATCAAGAGAAATTCCGCTTAGGACACTCACAAGCTGCACCGCGTGTTCCGGCAATCGAACAGCCAAGGCATCAAACGAGCCAACAACTGCATAAGCAAAGCGAATGTCTCGCTGTTGTGCGCTTTCTTCATCAGCTTTCGAGTTAAAAAAATCAAGGAGTTGTGCTAAGCCTTGATCTCCGTTGACTGTTTTTAATGCATCGTTCAGCACTTTCATCATTCCAATATACTGGTCGAGCACGATTTCCTCTATTTCATGATTTTCGACTTTGATGTTGCCTGATTCATCTTTAATTTTTAATTGAATGGTTGTGGCCATGAGTTTTCCTCCATGATAATAAAATAAAAGGACTCAAAAGAGTCCTTAAAAATCAAGGCTCAGCATTTGGATCAGTTGGTCCAATGTAGAAGTAGTTGCCATCCTTCGTTGGATCAAATCCATCACGCGGCATGATATTAAGCGTAATTGAACGGTTTGTCTGTCCCTGATTCCATTGCTTTGTGAAATCTCCGTCCGACGCTGCTTTATAGACTACAATGTCCATAGATTTGTCATCAGCTGCCAAGTTACGTGGATGGATCACAATTTTTTTGCCCTTAGAACGTAGCGAAGTCCCTATTTTTGAATCGGTCAATCCTACCAAAGCGCCGCCCTCAGTTGCGGTGATCTGCTCGCTTGCCGCAAGCGCCAAATCTAGTATTTTCATATCTTCCTGAGCAGCAACAATGGTCACATGGCCTTGATACCCTGTCAGTTTGCGGTCGATTGGTGACGAACCAAAGTCAATAACTGTGATGTCCGTCCATTGCGGTTGCAGTTGAACTTCTCCGCCATCAGCCTGAAGATTTTCTGACCCGTCAAACTTCACGATGTCTTCCCCTTCGCCCACAGTAACCGTACAAGGGCCATAGGGAATTTTAACGATATTATCTTCTCCTGCCATTCTTTTAAACCTCCCTTAAAGTCGCTCTGAAATTAATGGACCACTCCATGATGCCTGATTCGTCGACACCGATTCGGAGTGGTTCGCTGAGCGCTTGTATCAAATAAACATAGTAATTTGTTGTTATGGTGGCGCCTTTAATTGTCTTGCTGATCGTTACTTGCTGATCATGCATCTTGTGGAATCGGTTGAACACCTGACGAGCCGCAAACTCTGCATAAGCAAATTCGGACGATCGGATATAGACCATGTATTCCGGCTGATGTATATCAGCATCGTATAAGTCGGGATCACCACTACCTTCCGAGTACACAGTGCCTGTGTTGTCATTCGCTGTGTAGTTGTCAATCGTCCATTTTAAATCAGGCAAAATCAGCTTACTTTGTTGCATAAAAAAACTCTGGATCACAGCTTATCGCCTCCCAGAGTACGTTTCAAAATTCGTTCTAGCATTTTCTTGTAATCCGACTCAGTCGCATTGATGGCATTCTGCAGATACTTTCGACCAGTGGGCTGCCCCTTCCATCGATGCTTACTTCGAGTTCGTTTTCCACGACCATTAATATAGTAATTATCAAACTTAGAGCCATTATCGTATTTCGGAAAATGACCCTTGCGATATGGTTCTTCATGCCGTCGCACAGCATACTTCGAATTTGAACCGACACTCACTTCAACAGTGTGACCATGTATCTCAGCCTTTGTCGCATTAATGCTATCAACAAGATCACCTGCATCTTTAGGAGCTAAGGCTTTAGCACCTTCTTCGACTAAGGAACCATAGTCAGTGAACTCTTCAATAAGAATCCGTTGAAAGTTCTCATCCATTTGATCAAACAGTTCTTTGAGTTCTTCGAGTCCATCCCACTCGATATGAAACAATTCATTTTTATTCGACATAAGCGGTCCTGAAATAGACATGGTTACCCGCGAGATTCAAAGTCTCGTTGATTGAGATGATCTTCCCCTTTTGAAGTGCGGCACCCGTTGGATGGTATTCGGCGCTGTCGCCCTCTGATATCGCTATCTCCGTCGGAAAATCGATCTCCAATACACATTTATGTTGCTGTCCGTCTCGTGCCTGAATGAACTTCGTAGACTGTCGAATTCGAGCCTGTTTGATAGGACGATCCACTGTTAATGGATTTCCGTAATCATCAGTCATCGGCTCGCCGTTTTCGTCCACCTGTGGCTGTTTGAGTGTCAGAACACCATCAGCTAGCTTTGGCATTGGTGGTCTCATATTAGCTCACCCACTCTTGCCTTGCGTCCGCCAATCAGCCGCTGCACATCTGGGCAGATCGGATCATAACTAGTAGTCTCGCCGCCGCGTCCTTCAAACGTCACAGAGACATCCTTAGCAGACGCTGCAGTTACTCCATGCCGGCGTAGCTTGGCATATTCCTCACTCTCGCCCTCAAGCATGTAATTCACCTGTAGGGAGACAATGCGATCAGTTAGAAGCGATTCTCTAAACTTATCTTTCAGTAGTTCAGTAGCTTCAAAGAAGATTGACTGCTGACCATCAGGATCCAGCGCCTTATACAGATCAGCAAAGTGCATCTTGTTTAAATACTGGTCCACGGAATTAAAATCCATGCGATCACCTGCTTTCTAATCAGGCTTTAGGTGTAGCGGTGTCTGCTGGCTGCTCCGATGCTCGCTCTTCTTCGGCGGATGCTTCAGTACCTGTCAGCTTTGCAACCAGCTGATCTTTGCTCAAGCCTGAGTAAGCAACGCTGCCGTCCTTTGCGATTGCCTGCAGATCGGTGAGTTTCAGCCTCGACAGATCATCGACTGTAGCCGCCTTGACCTTATCCCCGAGCTTGTCCGCCTGTGCTTTTTCTAATGTCAGTGTTTCATCTGGTTTAACAATCTTGCCATGATCGACAAGATAGCCTTTAGCAAAATAAAGTGGCAATCGAATCACTCCTCTTATTTATGATTAAGATCAAACACCCATCGTAACAATAGCCTGCGGTTTCTGCAGTGCCGGGAAAGCCGTTTCACCAACACGAACAGATTCCTGCGGTGGATCATCCTCAATCTTCGGCTTCACGAACTTGCCGGACTGGAAGTTCTTTTCTGCCGTAGGCCCGATCATGGTGAATCCAAGATCTTCGCCAAGAAGTACGAATTTGTTATCTTCGAGCAATGCTACATCACCGGTTCCGTAGAGGTTCAGAACATCGTCGTTGATCTCATAAGGCGGTAGACCGAGCGAAGAGAACACATTCGCAAGGTCTTGCTTGGTTAGCAATCGTTTATCAGTTGGATTCCCATAAACTTGATATTTTATCTGATCATTTTTGAGCAGCAGTGCTTCAGTTGCACTGGTTAGGTGCATCACGACTGGCTTTTTGCGCTGGTTCTCGCTTTTGAATTGATTAACCGCAGCCGTAATGTCATCCAACGGTGACGCCTCCTGCACTTCGCTCCAAGGTGTAGTCGAAGACAGCTTGTTTTCTTCCGGAACTTCAAAATCGACATGGATATGAATATCATTGTCTGTGTCGTCGTACTGCAGAACTCCCTTATAAAGCGCCTGAGCACGTAAGAACTCTTCCACATCGTCCACACCTGCGATCAGATCATCTGTGTTCTGATAAACATAATCTATCGCCTGCCGCTTTTCTTCATCGTTACGCGGTGCGTTGAACTTCAAAATCTGTCGTTCGTCCAAACGGAACATGTGCTGAATCTTGGCTACAGAACCGTAAGCTTTCTGCAGCTCCTTCGTATCGCGGAGCGGTGCCGATGCACTGAATCCAGTGATTGACGCAGCCTGTGCGTATTTCCCTGTAATGACGTTGTAAGTAAAGTCAATGTCGCTTGTTGTTCTCTGCGGTAAGAAGCGTCTCAGTAGATAAACTCTTGCCGGTGGTACGTTTTCCACGTACCCAGTGAATTCTGCTTCTCGAAACTCATCAAGATGTAATGGCATTTCTCGTTCCTCCTATTGGTTCAAATTAAATATCGAATACGATGCGGCCAGCTGCCGCAGTCTTGAAGTTTGCAGTCACACCGGTGCATTTGGATTCCAATGGGTGACCAGCTGCCAAGATACCAACGATTGGGTTTTGACCGGCATAGATCTTAACGTCATGCATCGTCAGTCCTGCGCCCGCCACCGTTGCTGCTGTTTCAGTATCAAACGGATGATACAAACCATCCTCACCCTTATAAACAGCGGTACCGGCTTCCACATAGGCTCCTGCGGTAAAATCCGTAGCCGACAGTGTCGCCCCGCCTGTCTTCACTTCCATGCCTTGCGTGTTCCGCATAAATTCTTTTTGACCATAAATCGTGTCAAAACGTGGTTGTAAGTTCATGGATTATTCCTCCTTCTTGTGTCGAGCAAGAGCGCGTGCCTTGCCCGATTCATATGGATCATGCTTCGGTTTCTTGTTGCCGCGCTGACGAGAACCCGGGCGATAGGCTGAACGCCGTTTTTTCTTACTTGTCCGCTCTTCGTCTTCATCCTCGTCTTCATCGTCACCGCCATCATCTGCAGCAAAAAGATCCGGGAACTCGTCTTCCAGCGCGTCAAACGCTTCTTCGAGATCATCCGGATCTACTTCGCCACCTTCATTCAGTTCCAACTTGTCGAGATCAACAAGGCGAGCGACTAGTTTTGGATTCTGGCCATGATCAGCGGCATACTCTTTAACAGACAACCGTTTCGCTTTGCGATCCAATTTCAGCTGCAGCTTAGCTGTTTTCGCATCGTCCTCGTCACTGCCTTCATCCTTATTGACGTCCTGCTTCTGCTGCTCTTTCGCCAATAATTCCTTGGCTTTTTTCAGATCGACGCCCTTCAAACGCTTGTCGAACTTGTTCTTAAATAGCTGATTGAACTGCTTTTTGAGTTTCGGATCGTCCTTGATCATCTGCTCAAGTGTTTGTTCCTCGTCCTCATCATCTTCGTTGTCACCGTCTTGATCATCCTGATCGTCATCATCGCCGCCTTCATCGTCGTCTCCGTCCTCGCTAGCAAAGAACTGGAGATTCAGCTTGTGCGGCAGTTTCTCTGCTTTATGGGAAGCAGGCACCCTCTTTTGAAGTAGCAAAGCAACGATCAGCGAGATCCATAGTTTTAATCTTGTGAACATGTAAATCCTCCTCTGCTCTAGGTTGCAGGCACCATTCTCATGATTGTTCTTTTACGTCTGCAGTCATGGGAAAAAGACAAAATTAATAAGCCTGTTTAACGTCCGTGCTCAGAACGAGATAAGTGCAGATCACTATCCTTTCCGGGATATCCCCTGCATGATGCTGCGGTATTCACTCTGCAATTCTTGGAACTTCACAGTATTCTGCCGCTTCATTCGTCTAAATCCGCCTATTGTCTTGGGTGCGTCCTTGCCCAGCACCATCTGCCACCTAGCAAACTGCTTTTTCTCTTGATTCGCAACTCTGCGAATCTCTTGCTCTTTCTCGTATGCCTTTATCTGAGAAGCGGAGCGAACGTCTTTGTCTGGCTCGAAACCTTTCCATGCGTTCAGCTCGGATTGAATCTCGCTGTCTGAATGAAACTCAACTAAATACGGCGATACAGTATGACGGCAGCTAGTTTGGGTGATAAGGGGGCAGTATCCCAGTTCCTGAAGGGAATCCCTCTATATCACCATTCAAACTCACCACCTTCCCTGCATACGGCGCACACACATGGCATGTAGGACTGTGTTCGTCAACCTTTACCAGTTTCACATCGTTTTCAAGGTACCGATTAACCGCCCCGGTCGTGTTCGCTGTCCGCATCTTCGTCCGCACCACGGCCTGAGAATAGAAGTCTAACGGTAACCGCTTATCATCGCTCGTGATGAACGATGTCAGTCCATTCTCCGCGAACGATTTAGCGACCCGTGCTTGTATAACCTTGCGCGGATCGCCTACGATTAAGCCATTTGCAATATCTTTATTCACAGCTTTCAGAGCACCGTCAATGCTCGCTTTTGCACTCCGCTGAGCTGTTCGAATCGCCGCATTCAGGTCCATCATCGTGTCTTCGACAATGTTCTGCACGGCTTCAAGATGCATTTGTGACTGGAATTCTTTCCGCACCTTGCCGTCTTTCGTCAGTGCGGATGCTTTTTTTATCTCAAGCCCCGCTGCGATAAGCAACTTCGTTCCCTCATCTACACCGCCAAAATACTCCTTTAGAATCTGCTCCGGAATGACATCAGCAACCGTAGCTTTCAGCCTGTCCAGTGTCTTGAGAATAGAATTAATCAGCTCAAGCGCATTCGCGTCGTTCTGCAAATCATCGACTGAACTGACTTGAGAAAGGATATCTTGAACGACGAATGAGAAGTAATCAATCAGCTTGTCAGGAGACATTATTCTTCATCCCCCTCAATCGGCTTCCCATCCTCATCTCGGTTATCCATGTAGTTACTGAGGTTCGCTCTGCCTTGGCTAAGTGATGTGCTATCGTCACTCTGTTTCTCAGCTTCAATACGTTGTACTTCCTGATTAATCCAATCTTCCGAAGAATCCGGATTAATCGTTCGCACAAGTGTTTCAAGTGACGATCCGCCGCCAGTGTGTGCCGCAACGCCTTGCGTGATTAGTTCGCTCTTCGTGATCGGGAACATCTCTTTGGTCGCAACTTCCGGCTGTTCAATTTGCACCGCCGAATCGTCCTGATTGGCAAGCCACAGACAGTTTTCAAACAGCTGCTTCAAGAAATAAACATATTCATTTCTCAGCCGCTCAGCTTTGCACAGGGAAACGAACAAGTCATAATACTTGGCAATGCCTGACTGTGCTTGTGTGGTCTCAGAAAACAAGTCCAAGGCTTTTTCAGAGGTCTGTGTCTCAGCCAACATCTGCCGCTCGAGGTCTTTTACCCAAGCAACGTCGCCGATCTTCGTAATGTCAATCTGAACAACTTCAAGTGCCTTGCCATTTTCATCGAAGGTGGTTATTTCCAAGTCACGGTGATCAATCTTGCTTTCATCACCGTAGCGATCAAATGCCTTATCTTGTAGCGCCTGCATGATTTCCTTGGAGACGGCCAGCCTCGGTTTTCCGTTGCGCTCATACACAATCGCATTCCGTGTCAGCGACCAGTTGATCTCATCCTGCTTCCCTTCCTGACCTTTCAGGCAGCTGACGCCCAGCGGATGCATGAACGTCTTGTCGTTCGGCCAATACACAATAAATGGACGGTTGCGACCCGGATAGAAGGTCTCCAACTCGTCCATCTCAAGAAGTTCCATTGCTGTTTCATCGTCCACTGGCTCAAGCTGTCCGGATATGGCTTGCGAATAGTTACCAATGCCACTCGCATCAAATCCGCCGGCGGATTTCTTTTCGTCGTGCGCGCTCAACTCGTCGATCTTGTAGAGCATGTTTGTTGCAAGAAGCCCGCCATCTTCAACACGTTCACGGTAGATATGAAGATAAAAGTCCTCGCCGATCTTTCGCTGATAAGCGAGGTCAGCGCCTAGCCCATCCTCGTGAGGGAAATAGACATCACGCTGCTTGGTTTCGATTCTCAGCCCGCGCTCGTCATTCCACACAACGCCGACCAGTCCACCATCAACCTGTTGCTGTACAATGTTTGACCAATGCTCCATCTGCAAGCCGCTGTTCTTTTCGATCTGCTGAATTAATTCTTGCTGCAGATCATCAATTTGACTGTTCTCAGCATCGTGTGGCGCTTCTAGTTGCTCGTCCGTCTCTTTGTTCGCCGCATCGTTTTGCTCGCTGTCAGAGTGGATTGAGGACGAGATTTTGGCAATCGACCGTGACACAAGCATAGCCGGAATCTCCGGTATCAGTTTCGAGATATTCGCAATGATATACGGTGTCTGTACGTTTTGCGCATAGTGCCGACCGTGCATGATCTGATCGGTGATCTCGCCCTTGTCGATTAGGTTCTTCGCCCTCGGAAATAGATCAGCATGTTTGCCCTCATACAGATCACGATAGAACCACACATGACCGTGGAACTGCTCAATGACGCCTTCTGACCACTCTGTCCAATTGATTGCTGGCATCTGATTACCTCCTTTCATGCAAAATAAAAACGCTTATTCAGCGTTCGTTTCTCTCGCCACAGTCACAAGAGCATTTGATATAAGATCAACCGCTTGTTCTTCAGCTTCATCATCTCTTTCAACATGAAGTGGAGCAAAATGTAAATGCAAGAGTTCATGTACGAGACACCATTCCATGTCCTGAGGGAATGCCTCACATGCATCATAATCGACTGAATCAACAATACGAATGACCGCCATTTTCTTTAGCAGATTGTAATTGCATTCGCCTTGACCGTCGAACTCCATGTCGCGCTGTCTTGTGATTTTTAAATCAATCAGCCAATCCCGCAGGCGTAATCGCTTCTGCCAGTAATCTAGCTTTTCCTTGAGCTGATCTGCGTTCAAAATAACTTCTCGCAAAGCAATCCCCTCCAAACAAAAACGGCACCATCACTTGGCACCGTACTTTTCGAGATATTCTTTTTTCAGTTCGTCCATCCGGTTCGCGATCAATCCCGGTAACTTGATATGTTGGCCAGCAATGTTTTCAATGTATTTGCCGTCCAGCTGCTGATACTCGTCTTCAAGCGGCTGAACTTTGCTTAGATCTATTGGCTTTTGTTTGTACGCTCTCTGAATTCGGATTAGTAAAGACTTCCGCCGCTCCTGGAGCTTCTTAACTTCCTTGTCCATCACATAAGCCACATACTCATGCTTGCAATGCGGGCAGCGGAAATAACCTACAATGAACTTATCAATCTTCCTTGTCTTGTGCTTGATCTCAAAATCTTTATGGCATCCATCACAATTGACTTTCATTCTATCACCATCCTGATCTACTGCTTATGCCTGCTTTCGGTGCAAATAGAACCGTTTGGCAGAAGTATCTGTCCGAATCAAGTGCATGGTCAAATTGCTTCACAGGCTTGTCCTCGCCACGATCAGCCGCTTTTTCATCCCAAACATAGGACGCAAACTCGGTAAAAGTATTCTTACAGCAATCATTGTATAGAATCAAGCAGTTATTGAGTGCCACCGACATATTTTCGATGCCTGGCAGCACGTCGTTCTTAGCTTTAATTACATAATAACCTGCTCGCTTCAATTCTTCTATAAAACTCGTAGCCGATGGATCAATGATCACGCCTCGGATCCGACGATCGCCAACAAACTCTTTGAAGTCTTTCAAATACTCCGCGTTTGTTTTCTGTCTGACTTCCTTGCGACCGTTATAGTAATATTCTTTCACCTTGTACCACACGCCGTTGCAGAATCCCCATAGACCAAACGTCATTGGGTTTTGCATGCCGTAGTCACAAGATACATAGAATTGCGTGTAGCGCCGCTCCTCAGCCGGAACAACGTGCTTCTCACGGTCAAACATATCATAAATGAGACCTTCAGCAAGCACCCACAAGCCGAGAATAAATCGCTTGTAGAACACTCCGGTGTACATGCGCTTATAGCGCTGTTTGACCGCTTCAGACAGCGAATAGTTATCATCCATCGTGAAATGAAGATGAACCATTCTCTTGCCCTTAAGATGATTAAGATATTCAGTCTTGAACCAGTGATAAGGCCCTTCAGGGTTGCAGTTGAACCACAGCTTCGAACCATCCACAGAACAACGTGCAGTCGCTTGATTAACGAATGATTGCGGCATCAGCGCAACTTCGTCGAAGAACATACCGGCAAGCGTAATCCCTTGGATAAGGTCTTGAGAACCTTCGTCCTTGCCGCCGAACACATAGAAATAATTCACGACTCCATGGAATCGAATCTCAAGCATATTGTCCGCTCTATGATCCTTAACCCGATAATGCCGTGATCTCAGCATCCGTTTAAGCGGTGTGATAACGTTTCGCCGGAATGAACCAATTGTCTTACCGGACATGCCTAAGTTCTCTTCTGAGAAGGTATCCATTGCCCACATGACAAAGGAAAGCGACATGACAACCGTCTTACCTGCACGGACAGAACCATCACAAATTATTCCGTCTGAATCTTTAACCGGTGAATCGTCACGCCACCAGGTTAGAACCTGCATCTGCTTTGGAGAGAATGGCTTGAACTTAAACGGCGCCGGCTTTTTCTTGTGGACAAGCATCGTGAACTTTTTAACGCGTGGCTTCGTCTCAATCATCGGAGTCACCACCGCTATCATCCTCGTTGTAGTCCTTCCAGACATCAGCCGTCTTTCCGTTCAGAGCATCTAGGAATCCATCATCCTCGTAATCATCTTGATCGTCTCCTTTGAGCTTAGTGGTTTCGGCTTGAGCCTTAGCGGTATCGGCTTTAATCTTCTCTGCTTTAAGTTTCTCTTGTTGTGTTTTGGACAGAAGGTCAAAGTACTTCGACAACATATCGAGTGCCTTCATCTTGTCGGCAAGTTTGATTGATACTCCGTCACGCCCTTGCTTCACTTCATTGATTAACGACCCATCAACACTGTTCGAATCCTTTAAATCCACAAACGAATATGATTCTGTGCTTTCGTCAAACACCGGATTACCGTCACCGTCATGATCGACAATCTCCTTTTTGGTCATTTCCCTATTGCCAAACTCAACGTAATCAGTGATGTCAGCGAAGGCTATCTGAATGTACTTGTTCAGAACGTCCATCGCATCAATGAACAGTTCCCGATGCATCTTGCCTTTGATTTTACGAATATGCGCTGCAACTTTAGCATTTCTTATCAAACGGCTGCCCTCGACATGAGCGCTATCAGGAGCATAGCCGGCTTTGATTGCTGCCATCGTCTGATTGAACGACTTCACATAGTACAAACAAAAAAGCCTTTGCTTCTCGGTTAGTTCGTCCGATTCTGCAATAGGCTCTTCAATTTCTTTTTTACTTGGGGCACGCGCCTGTTTGGTTCCTTTTCTTTTTGTAGTACTACAATCGTTCTTTTGCAGTACTGCATTCCACTTATCGCGGCTTTTCCATGCACTGATTGTCTTTTCAGGAACATCTAATTGATTAGCAAGTTCCCGATTGGTGATCTTTCCTTGACTCTGCTTCCATATCTCAAAAGCTTGGCCTCTGCGCACATCTCTTTTTCTTGGCATTACATGACTCACCACACTCCTAAGAATAAAATAATTACGATTTGAATATAATAATGTTG
Source organism: Sporolactobacillus terrae DSM 11697 (assembly GCF_000648615.1). Taxonomy (GTDB): domain Bacteria; phylum Bacillota; class Bacilli; order Bacillales; family Sporolactobacillaceae; genus Sporolactobacillus; species Sporolactobacillus terrae. The sequence goes on from NZ_JFZC01000034.1 coordinate 63,751, forward strand.
AATAAAGGAAAATCCCTTGGAAATTCATTCAAGGGGGTAAATGTCAATGAAATTATGCTTCATTGTAATTGATTTGATATTCATTAGAATCTATATTGTAATTTAAGAAACAGCGACAAAGAAGTAAAAATTAAATAATCCAAAGGGTTTTCCTTTGGGGTTGAACGGATGTGTTAAAAACAATAGCGAATGCAATACATATTAATTACTTCTCAATTATTCCTCTTCTTTCAACTCATCCATCTCCATTTATGCAAAATAAAAACACCCCCGAAGGAGCGCCTAATCTTTTTTGCCAGTCTTGTTAAACTTTATTTTTTCCTTTTTACTTAAGTATTGAAACTTCGTCGCTGTATCATCGATATCCATTATCAAGCTATTGTCAGTCTTCTTTTTGCCTTTGAATTGTTTATAAATAATTTCTTGTTTTCTCTCTGATTGAGAGTAATGGATTTTTTCATTTTTGAGTGTGCGATAAGTAATATCAATACTGTCTACATAAGGACGAAGCATCTTTAATTTCTGCGAACATAAAGGAATAATTAATTCCTGGTTCTTTTCTATGTTGTCAATCCAAATCTTGAGTGTATCTGTATTTGTTAATTTTTCATCATCACTAATCAATATTTCGATAGTGCAATCTATAATTGCGTCTGAGTTTCCAAATACAGTTATTGAATAACATCTAACTGTATTGACTTTCTTCCCAATATCATATTCCTTTTGCCCAATCCTATAGTCAGACATATGTTTTAATTTAGGGTAGATTGTATTAATATCTTCTGTTAAGTATTCATAGTCGTCAGTAACCAATAACTTCCCTGTTTCTCTTCTTAAATGATCAATTTTACCATTGAATAAATCATGCAAATCATTGCCTGTGGAGTAAACCGATAAATAATTCCGCGAGTTTTCTATATCTTGCTGCCTGATTTGATTTATCTGAATAAACGCTACATAAACAGCAACAAGTCCACCAATGATTGCGCCGACTATTCCTAAATAACCAGATATGAGTTCATCGGTACTTATTCCAAATGTCTTAAAAATAGCTACGGCACATAATATAAATAATAAGAAGACAAATCCAATAAATACGTAATCAATTTTGGTTATTTTTTTCAAGATAATCCTCCCTTTATCTGATTATCGGATAAAAGGGAGGAAAATGGAAGCACCCTCTCGGATGCCTTTTTCTCTAAATATATTAAGTACCGAAGGTACGCCTTCTCTGCACTTATTTACGATATAAGGATAACATAAAAAATCCAACTAGAAGTGTCGTCTTGGTGTTGTGTTTCGGAAGTATCTTGATATTTTTTTGAACAGTCCGTTGCTGATTCTGGCATTCACGTGTTTGATCCAATCATAGCTGTAGCCTAACTCGTCAGCGATCTCAACCAATGAATAGCCTTGCAACCGTCGATACGCGACCTTGTATTCAATACCGTTAAATTCGCTCATTTTCTTTTCAATATCTCGCTTAGTTTGCTCTTTATCGTTCATGATCCGGTTCAGGGGAATCAGTACATCATCCACTCGATACATTTCATCTAGCGCACGATCAAGCGGCATCATCGCCTTTGTCGGATGCGTTCCCATTTGCCAATAATAGTCGCGTTCGGTCTCCAACTGGTTAATTCGCAGATACAGGCAGTCAATTTCTTTGCAGAGGTCATTATACAATTCAAGGGGCAGAAGCTTTGTTTTAGGCATCTTACCGCCCCTTCCTACGCAGCGCACCATGACGGCGTTCCAAAGTTTGGTCAAACTGCCCCATCATTTCACGCAGCTCATGTTTCGATATGTCCGGTTTCCGGTTCACTCGTTTCTTTGATTGCTTAGGCTTCTTGTTCATCGGATTCACCATCCATCGGCACGCGGATTCGACCGGACATCAATTCAGGGAGAAGAGCATCGCGCAATTCTCGCATCAATTTGTTTTCTTCATCATTAAAAAACATGCACCTTTGTGTCATTAGCAACATGATGATTCGGAAAACAGAAGGAACATCATTTTTATCCGTCAATTCAATCTTCAATACACGCGATCGGGACATCGTGATATACCGGTCAGTTTGAAGATCCAGATTGATCCCTATTTTCTTCATGTTGCGATTATTTTCTGCAATCAAATCATTGTTTTCTTTCATCGTTTCTGCTAAATCGTCGAAGCCAAGTTCTTTAGCGATTGTTTCGTTTATCGTTACTTTGACAGCATTTTTAACGACACTCAGGCGATGGATATCGTTTGCGATCTCAGACAATGGACGATGTTCCACCTCTGCATTTTTATGTTCAATATACCGACTCGGAGTTAGGACAAAGGAATTCATCATTGCATCGTCAACATCAATTGTTTTTGAAAAATCCGCTTCATCACTCTTTTTATGAACTGTTGCGGTAATCTTGTTAATGGAATCGTCTTTCAGGACATTGATCTCTTTCTTGTAAATTCTCGCTCTGTGTGTCACATCCGCATCGGTCGATCCGCCGCGCTGCTCTCTAATAAACTTTTCGGCGCTTTCTCTAGCGTCAATCATGGATATGTTTTCATTGTCTTTCGGGGTCAAAGACAAGATGCATGTGGGAATGCTTGTTGATTCAAACATCTTATCAGGGAGCATGATGACCGATTCCATTTTTCCATTTGAGACCAGATATTCCCGGACATTCTGCTCCGGATCCGACGTCAAGCATCCATTTGGAAGGATGACGGCCATCCGTCCATTTGATTTCAACTTGCTGAGAATATGGAGTATAAAGGCATAATTGGCATTACTTTTTGGTGGAAGCCCGCTTTCAGTAAACCGCGGGTCAAATTCGCCAATGATTGGCCACTCCCATTTGATATTGTACGGTGGGTTTGCGATCGCACTGTCCGCCTTGAAATTTTTGTAATCAACCACTTTCACCTGAGCGTGGTCTTTACCCGGAATAACCCGATATGTCTTATCATGTGACTCGGCAAGCACATCACCATTAATAACCGTCGCATCAATATTCCTCACAGCTAGATTAAACAGAAGAAGCGGAACGACATTTTCATCAAGTTCTTCACACACGAATTTCAGATTATGGTTGGTATTCCATTTCTGGATCGTCAAAGCCCCGGATCCGGTGCAGCAGTCATAAACAACTTTTTCCTCTTTATGCTCTGTCAGCTTTGCAACCAACTTCGCAAGACTTACCGGCGTAAAGTCCTGCTTCTTTTCCTCACGGTCTGCCAGATAAAACTGATAGATTCGCTGCATCCAGTCCACAGTTAGATCAGGGCAGAGTTTCAAATATTCTTCGTATGCTTTTATCTCTCCGTCCATAACCGCCTTCATAATCCGATCTGGAAGCTCTGAGAAGGTATCACAACCAAGTGCCGATAAAAATTTATCCGCTGTTTCTTTCAATTCCATCTTGACCACTCCTTTTTTTATTGTCCGAGTCAATAACAAAAACAAATAAAAGAGGACACCAATTCAAGCGCGTAAACGCTCAATCAGTGCCCTCCGTTCTCCCCGGCCAGGCGGTTATTCAGCTATGATCTTATACTGTGGTCTTGCTGGTTTATATTTGTTAAATGATACCTCTATTGTACCAAATTCTGGCATAGGATACTTAACTGCTTGTCCATTACTTACAAGATATACAGCATTTTCTTTTGCATCTATTTCTGATTTCATCGTGGCTGGATCAACCTGGATAAATTCTTTGTTAATGTTCATTGGGTATCGCCCCTTATGGTAAGATATAGGCATCGGATTGTCGGGGCGACCCGGCTTTTTTTATTGCACTTTAGGGTCGTACTGCGAATCAGTTTTTCATAAAAACCATCCAATGTGTCTTACTTCGTCTATTTCCAAACAGCGGCTTTTCACCAATCGCCTTTATGATTTCAGGCAGCCTGATCTGTTCCTCATTCCACTTAAAAATCAGTGTTCCGTTCGGTTTCAGCACCCTCATGCATTCATCAAAACCTTTTTTTATGTCTTCTTTCCATGTATCTTCGAGTACACCGTTTCCGGCATGGATTAAATGCGGTGGATCAAAAACTACTAGATAGAAAGATTCATCGCCGAATGGCATGTCTCGGAAATCGGCAACCACATCAGGATTAACTTCCAATGTTCGACCGTCACATAAATTGTCTTTTAATTTCCGATTGTCCATGTAAACTGCTTTAGGATTGTGCTTATCAAACCAAAACATTCGGCTTCCACAGCACGCATCCAATATTGGTTTCATCCTCTTACCTTCCTTCGCTTTAGCTGTCTACTCTGCCACAGCCCACTTGTATTTCTTCACGCACAATTCCGGCATGTTCGCACGAACCAACGCTTCCACGAATTGTGGTGGAACCGCATTTCCACAACGCGCAACCTGTTTGCTTTTCGGATACGTTTTGCCCTCAAAGTCGTGATCGATAATGTAATTGTGTGGAAAACCCTGCGCGTCGAACAGCTCTCTCGGCTGCAGCATCCGCATGCCGATGTCTACGATCCGGTATGGCTGACCGTAAACCTTCACCAAGCCGAACCGGTCATGACTTGTGACCGTTCCAAGCGGTGTATTTGCCGGCTGTCCAATACCTTGCCCGTAATATTTGATCAAGAAGGCTTGAACCGCTCCGATATGCTGTGCTCTCGCTGTTATGGTTGGCATTGGCTGCCGAACATCCGAACCAATTCCCGTTTTATAAAACTTTGTGAGGAACGCACAGGTTAACGCATATCGGTTTGACGTGTCCACATCGTAACTGTGATATTGGCTGATAAACGATGCCATCACTCGATCATCTTTCACGATATAAGGGTTTGAATTATTAGCAATAAATTTCTCAATCCCTTTTGCGATCCGAATCATCGTATTCTCAACCAATGGCTTTCTGCGCTTAAAAATACTTTTGCACGGTACCGACCAATCTATGACCTCTGCCGCTGTTCTCCACGGCTTTTTCAATCCTACCTGAACAGTTAATTCTCGCGGATCTGCATGCGTAGATTCTGGCCATGTTATCGGTTTTCCGTCACGTCTAGCGACTAGGAAAAAACGTTTCCTACTTGTAGGTGCCCCATAATCACATGCTCTCAACTCTCGCCAATCCACCCGATAACCAAGCGATCTCAGCGACTTCACAAATGACTTAAATGTCATGCCCTTTTTGTTTGGATCAGGAACCCATTGATTTTTCGAGTTGAGCATCAACGGCCCCCATGTCTTAAATTCCTCGACATTCTCAAGCATGATTACACGTGGTTTTACCGATATTGCCCATTTTATTGCGATCCATGCTAAGCCACGAATGTTCTTACTTACCGGCTTGCCACCTTTTGCCTTGGAGAAGTGCTTGCAGTCCGGAGACAGCCAGCACAATCCAACTGGGCGGCCCTCGCAAGCTTTCTTGGGATCAACATCCCACACGCTCTCACAATAGTGCTTGGTTTCGGGATGGTTTGCCTTGTGCATCGCGATTGCATCTGGATCATGGTTAATTGCAATATCTACGTTCAATCCCGTTGCCAACTCAATGCCAGTACTCGCCCCGCCTCCGCCGGCGAAGTTATCGACTATAATTTCTCTGAATATATCAAGCTGTTTAACTGGCAATCTGCTAATCTCCTTTCAATCACTTCCATTCAGTAACTCTGTATTGATCTGTCTCTTCACTCTTGCTTGTTCTTTTTTCCATTTTTCCGGTATCTCTTTTGCCTTCTGGTAAAGTTCAAAATGATACGGACAGAAGTCAATTTCACGATCAATATTTTTGGCGCATTCCTCGCACATCGGCACATCACAAGTCTCATAACTCGGTTCATTTTCCTTAACGCATCTCATACGGTCCCGCAGGAATATTTGTGGATGCCAACAGTCAATCACATAATCGCAATACCGAGTAGCCGGCCGTTTATGGCAGATAGCACATGGGCATTTAAATGTTTCGGGGTTGTTCATTTTTCCCTCACTTCTTTCCATCCATCCCTAATCCTCGCCTTCAGGTCGTAACGCTGAAGAGGTTCATATCTCCATACTGGCCATCTATTTTCATAACGCTTGAGCAATATCCACCGGCGGCGACTCATGTCGCTACCTTCTTTGTGAGAAACGGATGCAGATAGTCGAGCGCAATCCCGTTCCGACTCCATACCGTGACACAGTTTTCACAAAACCAACTGTACGGTATCGACTTCCGCCCGCCATTCGGCACCGCGTCATGCCATTTCACGAATTCCTTGATCGGCAGGATATAAGTCTCGTTGTGCTTAACAAACCGCACGAGCAGGAACGCATAGCCGCCGCAATCCTTATAGCGTTTCAGATACCGCGTCTGATGATCGTGCACATTCCGCAGTGGAAAGCTTGTTCGCTCGATTGTCTCCTTCGCGTCAAAGGCGATGCCTCGACCGTTTAGACAGCCGATAAAGTCCACCGTGCTCTTCTTAGCAGGAATCAGTTTGGTAAAGTTACCCTTGCGATCTCTAATCGGTTTAAACGGCGTTGGAATCTTTTGGACAACAGCAATCCCCTTGTGCTGATAGACTAGATTGCTAGATTCAATTTCGTGTTCCAGCTGCATGCCTAAGTTCGCGTGTGTGGTCATTGTTTTTCACCGTCCTCTTGTACGTCAATTGCCTTTTCGACAGCCCGGGGATCAATCAAGTTGAGCGTATCGAATAGGCTCTGATAGCCACTCAGTTCTTCACAAACCACTTCATTTATTGCTCTCATCCGCTCAACTTCGGATATAAGCCAAGTGAGATCTTCGCCCATTTCTTGCATGTGGTCAAAATCATATCCTTCGTCTTTCCATTGTTCTTTGATTTCTTCCAATCGATCGCTCACCCGTGCCACGCCCCTCTCAGTGCAATTGGCTGCTTGTCGCTGCCGTAGTCCTTGCAATGCTGTCCAGGACCACCATATTTCTGATGTACCTCAGCCAGCTGCTCTTTTGTCAGAAAGTAATGCTTAACCGGTCCACTTGCAAGTACTGGTCTCGGCTGAAACGGACGTGGTGGCCGTTTCTCGCCTTTCTTGGTACTTACCGCCTCCTCAATCGTCCATTTCTGCACACAGATCCGATTGAACACGTTGTTCTTATTCAGTCCGTTTTGTTCCATTCGCTTGAGTAACTCGCCGTCTATATGGTGTCCGTTGATTGTGAAGGGTTTAAGCATTGTGATCGCCGTCCTTGAGCCAATCCTTCACGTCAGGATGCTCTCTGGCGATGATCTCAACGACACTATCAATTAATTCTTCGCCTTTGGCTGCACCCAAATTGGTAATATCGACAGGTCCTGCATATGCATCACGTAAGAGCCTTAATTCCTCTTTCGGAGACATCGGATTGACAATCCTCTTGTGACTCCAGCAAGCGTTAGCCATGTCAATCACGTCTTCTTTTCCATTAACTTGGTGGATTTCTTCGATAGCACATTTGAAACCTGCATAACCTGAAATGCTATTCAATTTTTCTAGTACCTTTTCAGACTTCCAATTTTTCAGTACATATGTTTCTTCACTCATCGCTCTTGCTCCCTTCCTGCATGTCTATCGCTTCGCTTACTTTATCTGGCGCAATCAAATTCAGTTTATCGATCAGATGTTTATATCCGTTCAGTTCATCTGTCAGACGATCATTTTTAATGTTCAAGCAGAATATTTCATTACGCATATCTTCCACATCGTCTAGTGGCAAAGTGATCATTTCCCTCATTTTCTCTTTGCCTTCTTCCGGTTCCGTTTGCGTTTATGTGGTCGTTCCTCTTCCGCACAATCCTCACACAGCCGCGGATAACCTGTTTCTTCACCGTCGATCAGACAACCGCATTGTTCACAATAGAATCCATTCAGCATCATTTCTGCAATTTCACCCATCAATCAGCACCTAACCTTTCAAGAAGTGATGGGTTTTCATATTTGTTCCCAAGTACTTCAATTTCAGATATTCTATATTCAGATAACGGTTCAGAAAATCCTAACCCCGCAACGACATATTGAGCATACATGGTGCTGTGAAATACTCTGCCAATCACGCCACCGAGTGTATTGCCAAGAATGTCCCCTTCCCATATTTCTCGACCAGTCCTGTCACAAAGCCCGGTATACTGCATTAAGACAGGTTCTTCATCGAATGGTAAATCGTTATTAATATCCAGAACGTCGCCATCTGCTGTTACGTAGAATGAGCCAGGATCATCAGTTAAGATTTTGGATTTTGGAAGCCATATCCGAAACTTAGGATTTTTCATCTTTTGTGCCTTCTTTCTGTAGCTGATCCTCTAGTTCGCAGCCCTTACAATACGCGGCATACGTCGCTAGGCTGAGTAGAGCAATTGGAGCGACGATTAAGATTGCTAGCGTTGTCATTCAGCTGCTCCTCTCAAATCGATTTCAGGTATTCGTCCAGATACTCAGCGCGCCGCTTGACCTCTTCCGGATCCTCTGGTGGCTTGTCCTGTTTTTGCTTGTGCATCCATTCCGGAACAACTTCTTGCCGTTGAGACTTTTTATTGAATTTTTTGCTAGGTGACACTTGCTTGTGCTCAAACTCTGCATCTTCTAACCGTTCAGCATCTTTAACCGTATGAACACCTTGCTGTCGCCAATACCAAATCCGTTTGTATACAAAGCGCCAAGTACGACCATTTCCACGAGCTGCGGTCTTGATTCCAAAATCAATTACATCTTCCGGGTTCTCAAACCCAAACTTGTTGAATATATCTGCAATATCATCTCGTAACGTCTCGTTTATCCCACCAGGTGTGAGAAGATTATTTGCGATCAATTTGTCAACAATTGATTTTTGACGCTGTGCGATTTCCTCATCGTTGTTTTTTAAATTCTCTTCTTTACTTTCCTTTACTTTACTTTCCTTTACTTTACTTTGGGGATTACTGTCTACTTGATGCTTACCGTTACTATCATTAATGTTTACATTTACTCGTTTTCCGTCCACATTAATGATATAGACCTTAATTTTGCTATTTCCGATATACTCTAATGGATTAATAAGCAGGTACTTTCCTTCCAAAGTAACTTCTTTTCGTCTGGTCACCGCGTCTAAATAGCGCTTCTGTATGCCCTCAGAGGTCAATATTTTTTCAGATTCATAGATTTTTTGATCGAACAAACCCCACTTAATGCAATCATTTACAACGTCTGAAACGGTATTAATGTCAACATTTACTCGGCTGGAGAAAAGTAAGTGTTCCTTTTCTCCCCATTTATAGAAGTAACCTTCCTTATAAATTTTCATGAATAGTTTGATCACAACAGCGAATCCAGTTACTCCGTACTTAGCTTCTACAAGCGCTATTTTGTCGTCTTGATCGGTGTCTACATCGAGTGGAAAATAATCTAATCCTTCTTTTTTAGGACGGGCCACTTTATCCCTCCTCCCTTGCTGAATGTCTCAATCTTTTAGAACGGCAGATCGTCTTCGTTAATATCAATAGCCTTGCTGTCTCCTGCAAATGGGTCATCAAAGCTTGGAACGCCCTGAGATTGTTCTGTACCGGTGCTTCTGCTCCTGTTGCTGTAATTGTTCCCGCTTGTTGATTGACCGCTAGAATGCGTCCCTTTCGGCTCGAGAAACTGCACTGAATCGGCAATCACTTCCGTCACGTACACCCTGCGTCCTTCATTATTTTCATAGTTTCTTGTTTGAATTCGTCCATCGATACCTGCGAGACTTCCTTTACTCAAGAAGTTGGCAGCGTTCTCGGCTTGACGCCGCCATACAACAACTGGAATAAAGTCTGCCTCTTGCTCACCATCTTGTTTTTTAAAAGGACGATTGACGGCTAGGGCAAAACTTGTAACTGCGACGCCATTGGGCGTGTATCGCAATTCCGGATCCTTGGTCAATCTACCGACCAAAACCACTCGATTAATCAATTAAGCTCATCTCTTTTCGTCCGTAATTAAAATGGCAACTCTTCATCTGACGGAAGATCCGGTTCGGTCATCTTGGCATCTTTCTTTCCGTTATCTTTTGACTGACTGGAGGTCTTTGCTGATGAATCTTCAGCAATTGTTTGCTGCGCTTCTGAAAGCTCGTGAGGATCAATATCAATGACTTCTTTATCCTCAAGACCATCATCACCATCAACAAGTTGTCGCACCGTTTCATCTTTTGTAGTAGCCGCCTGCATATCAATCGATAGGATTCCCCACTTGGACAGCAGAGCTTTCAAAACCGTTTTGGTAGCCATTGCATCCCAATCACGCTTCCATCCAAAATCGGACTTGCTGAACCGTTGTTTATGTTTTTCAACCTGCTCTTTAGTCCAATAAACGGTCTTTTTGAAGCCATTGATTAATTCAAAGTAGGCTGCATACCCGATCACCTTGTCGCTTTCTTTTTCAGTGAAATCTATTTCGATTTCCTCTGTGAGAGGATTCCAGCTTTTTAACTCGCCTTCGTGAATTGAAATAACATTGATATGTTTGTACTGTCCGGTGCGAAGAGCCAACTGGATATAGCCCTTATAGCCCATTTGAAACTGAGCTACGTTTCCATAAGGAATGATCCAGGCATAGCCAAGGTTTTTATCGACCGGCAAATCAAGGGATGCTGCCACCATCGCACTGGATACAATGCTCAATGGCTGTACCTTTTGAAGCTGAGTTTCCGAATTGTAAAGGTTCAGAACTGAACTCATGAATTGCGGTGCCTTTTTATCAAGAAGCTCATTAAAACGTCTTTTCAGCGTGTCTGAATTCATCAATTGTTTTAGATCGTACTGACGAATTCCCTCTCCAGGTGCATTGTTCCGATTTGCGATTTGGTTTTTGAGCTTACTTGCTGTCGCCATTTACTGGTCTCTCCTTAATATCAAATTTTCTATACGTTGATTCGTTGAGCACTTGTTGATAAACGTCAGGGAACTTCTTTTTCAATGCTTTACTATCAACGCGATGCTGCGTGATATTAAACCATTTTGTAATATAGTCGCCAACGATGCCTTTCTCTGCATCTTTCATCTGAGCTTTAAGTAGATTCTTGATTTCTTTTTGGCGTTCCATCAGCGGCTTCAGCTCTTCTTCTCGCTGTAGGTACTCTTCGATCAGAGCCTTGCTATCAGAACCAAGCACGACTTCTTTCTCAGCTTCCGCACGCTCATACTTCTCTTTCAGATACTTCTCAGCAGCGCTTGTTCCATCAAGCGGAGGTGCAACATCAGCGATCACATAATCATTCCAAAATTTCACTTCTGCATTGAAGATCATCCAGATCAGCTCGTCATCACGATTAATTTCTTTGTAAACGAATTTGTTTCCACCGATTAAAACGGCGATATACGCGTGATCAAGACCGGTAACACCAAGGTAATGCTGCACCTGAGTTAAATAAGTATCTGGTATCTCATCATCCTTCCAGAGCTTCGCCAGATAGGCCGATGCGGTCTTGCATTCAAGCACCGCTGATTCCCCGTAAAGCAGCCGATCGACATTCGCAAAGATAAAGGGATAATCCGGATGGAAATGCATATGATTGTCATTGTGGACCTTCTTCCCAGTCCTCTTCATAAACTCTCGTGCAACCACATCTTCCATCTGATTGCCCCAGTAGATCGCTTCTGAATCAATTTCTTCCGGCGTCACTCTTCCTGTTTTCTCAAGCCAGAGTTCAAATGGTGTCTTATACTTATTCAGCCCTAGGACAATGCCACTGTCGCTTCCACCAATGCCCTTGGTGCGTTCCATGAGCCAATCAGCTCGGCTCATATTTGCAGTCGATATGGCGTTCATGGACATCAGCATCACCTCCTGATAAAATAGAGTTATTGATTAACTTGATAGAGTTTTCATTAAGAGCGCCCTGGCCGGCGTTCTTTTTCGTCTGCTCAAAATCTTTGATGAACGCTTGATAATCTGAACCGCTTTTGAACTGGAATGAAGGACGGCCATAACGATCAAAACCAATGCTTCCGCCGTGCTTGGCTAGTAGCTTCTGCGCATCCAAGTCTTGCATGAATGGATAGTTACACATTTTTTCTCACTCCTCTCTGTGCCATGTACACAAACTTGCACTCGTATTCATCGTGAATCATCTCTCCGTCAGCCAATTCCCAATAGCATTCATCATCATATATTGCTTCGCCGCAGCCTTCACAACGGCCAATCGGTTTATGCTGTTTAGATGATGGCCCATACAAAGGACTTCCAAGAACCATTCCGTTTTCGATGCTCATGCAATCACCCCCTCTCAGTGGTTCAAATAGATGTCCCTTGCTTGCTCAAACGAGTTATCATCCATCACACGCAATAGAGCAGCAAGTAACTTCGTTTCCTGTTCTTCCGCGTATCCGAGACGATCTGCAGCAAGCATCACATAGCCGAAAAATGCTTGGTTGTAATAAGCAGAATCTTTTTCAGGCATTCAGTTCACCTCTATTTGTTTTTGGTTTGCATTCAGATACCGCAAATCAACTTTTTCAGTTCGCCGCCTGTTAGTGATCCGGTGCGACCGGTATCCGTTAGCTTGCAATGGACAATGGCGTGTCCCATCTTTTCGCTAACGCCGATGATGACGAAGTTATGAATTTGTTTACCAATTAAACGCTTGCATTGCTTGATTGTCATTTCAATTCACCTCGTTTCGCGATTGCCTTGAATTCGATCAGCTGCCGATAGAAGAAACATTCAGCAACGGCCATACCTTTGCGTTGTGCTTTCGCGTGCAGGTCTTCCAGTTCTGTGATGCGTTCCAAAACCTCGTTCATTTCTTTTTCACCACGATTCTGACGATCTTTAGATGCTCCAAAGTCGGTAAAAACGGTTGTTCCGGCTTATTGACCAGTGCGATCAGCTCGTCCATGCAGTTGCAAATTTCATCAATATTTGTGTCGGCGTCCTCCAATTCGCCAAGAGCGATTCTTAATTGCCATGCATGAAACATGCGCTCAATGCATTCGATACGTTCTTTAACCGCCGGTAAATCCTTATCTGAAAAATGTTCTTTCAGTTCGTCCGTGAAGAGGTTCATTACATCATCGCCGCCTTTTTCGGCTTATAGGTCATTGCCACGCCCTGAGTTAATGCCTTTGTTGACCAACGGCTTGTCAGGTCGTCAACATCTAAGTCAAATTCTCTCATTCCTGCGTAAAGGAATGTTTGCAATGCTCGATAAACGTCATAAACTTGCTGCCAATCATCTGTTTTCAGTACCGAAATCCGAGTTGGACGTAGGTTGCTGATCCAATGTCGAATCGTTCCGAGCTTGTCCTCTGCTTCGTCGATTTGCTCCTGCAAGTTGATCAGCGCCTCGGCTGCGTTGTCGTTTAATTCCGGCGTAATCGGCACCGCAGCCAGTGGATGTAGACTGTAAATGTACTGGACAAGGTCAATATGTTCGTAGGCTTTTAAAACCGTGAACCAGCGAATCATAAACTCTGGTGTTGCATTGATGTAGCCATTTTCAAAATCGCTGATTTGACGTTGAGTTTTGCCTAGACATTTGCCAATTGCTTCTTGACTTATTCCTGCCTCAATGCGATCGTCATGCATTATATTTTTCAAAATGTAGCGTGGATACGCTTTGTTCGTCATATGTTCGCCTCCAAATCTACTATTATTTTCCAGTTAAGATAGAATCATAAGTTGTTACTTTCATACCGCCGTCTTTCGGTATTCATCCAATCGCCGATAAAGCACTGGCGCATTCAGTTTCACCCATTCGGTGTTCTGCTCAATCCATAAGATAAGGAGATGCTTCGCAACTTTCGGACGACCAAGCTCACGTGTAACTGGGAAGTGCCGCGGATCATTTAACAGCTCAGATGCTTTGTTGTTCTTGATACCGCAATAGGATTCCAAATCAGCCTTTGATAGTATCGGCGGCCAGTCACTGTAAACGCTCAATCGATCGGTGAGTTTCTCATAGGCACGATCAGCGATCTTGTCAGCCAACAAATTAATAAAATCGTCGTCAAATTCAGCTTTGAACACTTGTGTCGCCTCCTTTCAGTTGTGCTTGAGCGTGGCGATGGCTTGGACGATTTCTTTAACGTCCTCACTAAAGCCGTTACTCGCGATGATTTGGTTTGCTTCTTCAGCAAGGTTTTCAATCAGTTCTTTTTCGGCTTCAGTCATTTTTGATCCGCCTCCTTTTTGCTTTGTAATCAGGCATTGGGTAGATTGTTCATGCCGGAACACCGTTTTTCAAAAATTTATTTATGAAATATGGTTGTCCTTTGCCAGTAACTTTTGGCGTTTTAGATAGCGTTACAAATCCATTACTGTGCGTGATCGCTGTTTCTTTAATCCTAAAAAGACCCATTTCCATACTCTTTTGCGTTGGCATGTTGTAATCTGTTCCTTTACGCTTGATCAGATAGCCATTTTCACGCATCCAGCGAAACAATCGAGTAGCACCAATGTCGATTCCATTCTGCTTCAACATCTTTGCAAGATCGCCAATCAAGATGCACCCGTTACTGTCGGCTACGGAATCGGCAAACAGGACTTTTGGCTTCTGGATGTCAATCGTATTATTAAGTTCATTTATTTTGGCATTTGCGAATTCAAGCGCACGCTTCATGATCATTTCAGGACTGTTCCAAAGCATCTCAAGTTTTAAAAAATACTGTCGCGCTTCTTTGCCGCGTTGCGTTCTCTGAAGCATTGAAATTTCTTTAGCCATGTTGATTGTCATTTTGTGATCCTCGATCACTTGAAGATTTTGGGGGTGTACCATTTGGTACGGGCTATAATCAACCCCTTCTGTGAAGCCATATCCGGTCATTCGCTCGAACCATTTTGAATATCTTTCTTTGATTAGAAGAAATTCGTAAAGTTCATGACCATGAACTTTCAATTCACCATTTTCTGTTTGATGAGTAGGGATAAGCTGGTTCATTAGATCACTTCCTTTTCTTTATCTTTCGTAGCGTTTTTCGCTACATCCTGATCAAAAAAATATTCTGATGGAACTTTGAAAAAAATCGCTAGTGCATGTAACTCATCTGCCGAAAACTTAACGTGTCCAAGTTCTTTTCTGTTATAGGAATAAACGCTTTTAAACCTTAACAGTTCAGCAAGTTCTTCTTGAGATAACTTTTTTTCTTTTCTCAAATCCTTTATTTTCTCAAGGTTTAGAACTGCCATTCCTTATCACCTCCGTAGCGTTTTTTGCAACTCCATATTCATATTATATATTGCATTATTCGCTACGTCAATACTAAATTAGCGTTTTTCGCTATTTATTTTTGCATTAAACGCAAAGATGATAAAATTAAGGGGATGATTTTTTATGGGGGTAATTTTATTGAAAAAAGCCCTTGGTGATCGATTAAAAGAGTTGAGAGAATCAAAAAGACTAAGCCAAAAAGAGGCTGCTTCGCGATTCGGTATAACGAATTTTCAACTTTCTCGATACGAGACGGGGAAAGCAAATCCAGATCCTGATTTAATAGCAAAATTTGCCGAGTATTACGAGGTGACATCGGATTATTTATTAGGCTTATCGGACATAAAAAATCCCGAAAAACGGTCGGAAAGCCGCTTCTTCTTCGACTTAGATGATGCTACCGAGGAAGACTTAGAAGACCTTGAACAAGTGTACAAAATGCTTCAGCGTAGAAAACAAAAAAGACAAAATAAAGACAGCGATTGAAACCCACACCATGAAAAAAGACGCTCAAAGAGCGCCCGTTTAGGTGTGGGATTTTTATTATTATTGAGGTAGTACATATTTAATAGATAGATATTCATAGGGGGGGATTTTATGAAGATAAAAGCACTTATTCTATTGACAGTTATTTCCACTTTAATTCTTTCGTCTTGTGGTCAGAGTGTAAACGGCATTCCAAAAGATCAATTTTCAACAGCAGAACAAGTCGCTTACGACTTCACAAAAGCAATGTACAGTGGTAAAGAATCGAACCAATATCGAGCAATGAATGATTTAATGTCAAAAGATAATAGCCTTATAGCTATGATGTCTTCTATGAAAGATGATGGCGTTTTTAGTGAACATTATTCTGACATTAAAGTCATGAAACTTATTAAAGAAAAAGAGAAAGGTGAAACGATCCGATATATCTTACTGAAGCTAACTAATGGCGAAGGTTCGCGAGAGAACATAGTCAGTGTTTATAAAACTAAGGTCCAGTTAATATTTGCGCCGAACGACAAAATCGGCAAAGAAGGCTTTGAACGATTACGTAAGAAGTTTTAAACGCTTAATCTATATAAATATTCATAGGGGGATATCGATGATTGCTTCCATTTCAATTATTACCGCCTTATCAATCGTATCTTTTTTTGTGGGAGCCGTTTTGATGATTCCTAAGAAAATGAGAAAAAAGGGTGTGAAATTATTTGCGGCAAGTATAGTTATTTTTGCTGTGTGTGTCGTTACATCGCTTTTCTTCAATGAAGATGATAAGCCGTCTAGTGATAACTCTAATTCGAAAGCATCAGATAGTATTTATTTAACGAAAGATGATGAAGAAGCTCTAGCATCCGCTCAATCTTCCGCTAATCAGGAAACATTAAAAACAAAAATAAAATCTTCAGCTAAGCCTCAAATAGGCAAAGTTGAAGAAGTCGATATTAATGACGATACTGGAAAAAATGATGGTGGAAAAATCGTCCTCATTCATATCAAATCAAACGAAGCTACCAAACGAGTAGCACTTTACCAAACATCCTTAATTATGAGCAAAGAATTCAAAATCAAGAAAGTCAATGAAGTCGTAGTCTTTTGGGATGCTGATGTAGTGGATAAATACGGTAAAAAATCAGTCGGAACGTTGGCCAAGGTTGGGCTGACAAAAAGCGTCGCTAAGAAGATCCAATGGGATTCATTTGACTACACCCAATATCCTAATATTACTGATAACTACTACATGAGCAAACTATTAAAATAACGTTTTTCAACCACACAGAGAAAGGAATACCCCTTTGATCTACACATCGTTCCGCTTCCCCTACTTAGGTATTTTGCCGCAAGGCATTTACATAAATAAGACGAAATTATGGAGGAAATCATGAAAAGAATTACCGCACTACTACTGTCCATTTTAATCTCAATATCGCTTGTAGCTTGCAGTTCCACTAGCGCTACCGACAACAGCGATAGTTCGAGCACAGTAAAAACTGAATCAGTTGCTAAAGATTCAAGCTCTGCATCATCCAATTCATCATCGAGCGCTGATAGTTTATCGGATAGTTCTTCTTATTCTTCCCAAACGACATCAGTTGATAGCTCGTCGTCTCAAGCATCAAAACCAAAGACTGCAGCAGATGCAGTTAAAGAACTTGTCACCGCAACCGTAACAAAAGAAGTTGACGGCGATACGCTCCACGTTAACTTTAAAGGCAAAGACGAAACGATCCGCATGTTGCTGATCGATACACCGGAAACACATAAACCAGGTACACCGGTGCAGCCTTTTGGGATTAAGGCGTCTGCATTCGCTGTCGGTCAAATGCCGGTCGGAACCAAGATTAAGTTGGAGATCGGTAAGAAAGGATACGAACGTGACAAATATGGACGCCTGCTCGCCTTCATCTACCTTCCGAATGGTCAACTTTACAATGAAAAGATTGTACGCAAAGGACTTGCCCGCGTTGCTTACATCTATCCACCAAACACACAGCACTTGGACAAACTGAATGCAGCTCAAAACTATGCTAAAAATAATAAACTAGGCATTTGGTCAATTAATGGATATGTGACAGATTCAGGCTTCAATACGCCAAAGGCTGCAGTGAAGAAAAAAGATACAACAACATCATCAAACAACAATTCAAGTAACAGCAGTTCTCAAAAATCAGTTGCGGTAACTCCAAAAAAGAGCGCGCCATCAAATAATAACAACGCTAATAAACCCGCTGCTTCCAATTCCACCAGTTCAACCAAGCCCTTTGAAAACAATCCGGCTGATGACCAGGAGCAGAGCACGCAGTACAGAGGAAAAATAAAAGGTAATGCAAATACAAAGATTTATCACGTTCCTGGAGGTGCGTATTACGACCGAACGCAGGACAATATCGTGTGGTTTAATACTGAGCAAGATGCGATCAATGCCGGGTATCGAAGATCGAAGAGATAACACATAAACATAAATTGCCCTTTACGGGCTTTTCTTTTTGCTCTATAATCGAACATATGTTCTTGAAATATTGAGGTGATTAATTTGAACAAACCATACACTCCTCCACTTGTGGAAAAATGGGTATCTGACACCCTTATAAAAGCCGGTATCCTCTATCCTAGTGATATATGCTCGAGTAAAATTTGCAAAGCTTTCGATATTGAGTACACTAATCATTTTGGTATTGCCGGATCCAAAACTAATGAGCTAGGTTCTTTTATCGTAACCGATGAGCGGCTACAGCTTCCTGAACAACATGAACAGTTTTTGCACGAACTCGGTCATGTGCTACGCCATTATGGCGATCAAACCAACATGCCCCAATCTCTTCGGGAATACCAAGAGTGGGACGCCAATTTATTTGCGATGTATGCCGCTATCCCCTTCCATATGATCGATTTTAGCAAGCCATACACTATGAACAGCATCATGGAGGAATTTAACGTCACAAAGGCGCTAGCGCATAAACGGATCGAAGATATCCGTCAGAAAACCTACTGGGAGCAGCGCCGTCAGCGAGAACGGTACGTTCCAGTATTCAAACCCTTCGCTCTTCAAAACTGCTCAGACGAAACAAAAAGGATTATGAAGCAGCTTTCAAAACAAACAGGAGCAAAACTTGTATGAACACATTGATTTATGATATTGGTTCTGATGATGTAAAGCGGCCTATTTGGCTAAAAGTGCCATTACGCGAGGCGACACAAGTTGAAAACAAGCTATACATCGATGCGCTGAACTACGACTCAATATTTATTGGAGAATATATTGATGACTCAATCGGGTGTAGTATTTCCCTTGCCGAACTCACCACTGGAAGAAGATACGAGGAGATTGGCATTGACTTATTAATGGTTAAACAGCGTATTGGTTCAGTAATTGAAGAAATCGACCACTTTATCATACTTGTTGCCGACGTCATCCAAATCCAGTCAAACAGTTGCTATTTATTTGATGATATACCTAAATTAATTATCTGATAACCATATTCCAGCATATTTATGCTCTTTTATTAGTGTTCGCTGATTAATATGCTTGTCATAATCTTTTTTCTTACAGGAGGTTTTAGTCGTGGCGTACTTTAGAAAAATACCTGCCAAAAATTCAAAAGGATATACTTGGGGATTTACGATTAACCTTCCCAATGATCCAATGACTGGTAAACGCCGACAACTCAGTCGAAGAGGATTTGAAACGAAAAAAGAAGCCGAGCGCAAAGTAGCGGATTTGCTCGATAAAGCTAATCAGGGTATCAATGTTCAGGCGGGGAATATCAAGATTGAAGATTACGCTAAAAAATACTTGAAATCGAAAAAAGGACGTATTGCCGAAACCACTTTTATTCAATATAGAGGAAAAATAAATAATTATATTGTTCCTTTTCTTGGCAGCATAACACTAGAAAAACTGAATGCTAGGCATGCTGAGGAGTTTCTAGACTATCTAATCGAAGAGACGGATTTAAATAATGTATCCATTAATAAAGCGCTGAATATAGTTCGATCTATGATTAAAAAAGCTGTAACGGAACGGATCATCTTCTTTAATCCATTTTCATTAATTAAAAATCTGAAAGAAGATAAGCACATGAAGACCTGGACATTTGAGGAGTAAGAAAAGCTTTTGAAATATATTAATCGTCATCATACTTCTATGTACTCAAATTTTATTGGTGTTGCACTAAATACAGGGATGCGCAAAGGCGAAGTTCTTGGTTTGAGAAAAAGAGATATTGATTTTAAATCCAAACAAATTCATGTTAATCAAAGTGTTTACGAAATGCAAGGCGGAGCGTTTGTTTGTTCGCCAAAGACCTCGTACTCAAAGCGTACAATCCTATTTGACGAAACGATTGAAAAATATTTAAAGGATCAAATAAGTAAACAAGGTGCATTAAAATTGCTTTATGGAAAAAAATACAATGACAATGACTTACTTTTTTGTTATGACGATGGTCGCCCGATGCGGCCAACAAACATCAATAAATTTTTTAATCGTATAATTAAAGCTGCAGGCGTGCCCAAGATTAGAATACATGATATGCGACACACGCACGCTACCCAGCTTCTTGAACTTGGAGTAAATCCTAAAATTGTAAGTGAACGTTTGGGTCATGCAAGCGTAAAAATCACTCTTGATCTTTATTCCCATGTTAAACCGGAAATGCAGGTTCAAGGTGTTGCTCTTCTCTCCGAACGACTGAATATGAACAAAAATAAAATGAATGTGGTCAAATAGTGGTCGGTTTCAATGTAATGCATCCGATAAACATTGATATAACAATGTTTCTTGCTTCTAATCATAATCATATCCGGGTCATGGCGAAGCAATGCGCGAAAGCCCTCCGCATAGGTAAAATGTGCTTTTTCATTAACTTCCATTTGGACGAAGGCATCGTTCTTTTTTTCAATTGGATCTTCAATTGTAATGACACGTGCACGATAACGGCGCTGCAAGGTTGAAAGGATGGAGTAGAGCGTGGTTGTTTTCCCGGATCCTGTCGGCCCTGAAATTAAAATCAACCCGCTGTCATAAGAAAGGAGCGAGCATAAAGCTTTCTTGGCTTCTTCAAATACAGTTAAATCATCAATGGGCAGCTCAGTTTGTTGAGGAAGCAGCCGAATCACTAGGCTTTCTTCATTTGCAGTGGGAAGGATCGATGCGCGCAAATATACAAGATCGTGATTAATCACAACCCGCATACCTCCGCTTTGCGGGAGACGGCGTTCACCAATGTCCATCCCGCAACAAAATTTGAAATGATTGATGATTTGTTCTGCAGAACTGGGCTTAAGGACGCTGAGTTCATAAAGATACCCATTAATTCTTAACTCAACCAGTGTGTCTTTCTCGCGCGGCGTAAAGTGAAGGTCAGAAGCACCGGATTCATGGGCACGCTTTAATAAATCTCGACTTTTCTCAAGGGTACTGCTGTCGATTTCCGACACAAGTTCACCTGCTTTCCTTTTGTTTGTGCAGGCCGACTTGATCTCGAAATACAGGGGTTTACTATATATTAATTCACCGCGTAAGGTTTCATTTCCTTTTTGAAAAGCTAACTTTTAAAAAAAGAGAGGAAAAAATTGCGTATCCTTTAAATTGATAATGGCAGGCAAAAAACGCTCATTTCGAATGAGCGATTGATCCAACCTATTAGCTTATTCAAGGAATCCTATGAGGCGTCTGCTTCTTTTCAAGGACAAAGGGCTGATCCGCTCGTCCGGTTATTCGTGTATTTGGTTTTACGTACGTACCTTGTCCGACAATCACATGTTTTAAGTACACATTTTCGCCAATGATGCAATCCTCCAAGATGATGGAGTCTTCAAGATTCGTTCCTTCATAAACTGAAACATTTCGATTCACTATCGAATGACGGATACAGCCATTCACCCGACACCCCTCACCGATTAACGCATGATATGGTGCAGCCTTAGGTCCATAATAGGCGGGGACTTCGTTTTTCATCTTTGTCCCTATCTGATGGCTGCCTCCCAAAAGGGCAATCCGGTTCGCATCCTTGAGCATATCCATATTTGCATCATAATACGCTTTTATTGACTGGATTTTTTTCATATAACCTGTATATTCAAATCCATAAGTGGAAAATTCTGCAACCGCCTGGTGCAGCGCTTCACGCAAATAGTACACTTCATTTCTTGCAACTGAACAGCGTACAACTTTTATAAAAAGCGATGCTTTCATGCAATAAATTTCCATGTTTATCGGCACCCGTTTTTTGTCCAACGTTTCTTCTGAGACCATCCCCTTGATTCTTCCATTTTTGCTCATGTCCAGTTCTACAATCGGAAGGCTTTCACCCTCACTTCGCCGCGCCGTTTTATAGACAACGGTAATGGCTGCTTTTTGTTCGAGATGATTTTGCAATAAGGCGCGCAAGTCGATATTACACAGAACCTGTGCCCCCAAGACGACGACATAGTCTGAATCTGATTTTTCAACAAATTCAAGGTTGTCATAATAATTAACAAGATCTTCATGATTCTGTCCGTACCGTGATTGATCAATTCCCGGTGCAAAAAAGAAAAGGTCTCCGCTGATTCCATCGAGATCCCAATCGCTGCCGCTGCGAACATGATTATAAATGGAACGGTATTGTTCGTTCATAAAAATACCGATCGACTCGGATCCGGCTGCAGTAAGATTCGACAATGGAAAATCAATCAGTCGGTAACTGCCGCAAAACGGAAGTGCTGCCAAAGGTTTGCTGACCGTTAAAAGCCTTGACGTTTCCATTGAGTCCGATAAATTAATTATGCCGCAAATCTTTTGATTCCTCAGTTTGATCAGCTCCTCATCCCGCTACAAATGCAAAACAAAAAAGTATACCATAACTTTATGCGTCGAACAGGGAATCAGAATAAAAAAAGAAGAACAGCTGCTTAAGCTAGCTCTTCTTCAAGAAAACCTCTTTAATTGATATAATTGAGCGGATTCACCGCACCATTGTGCGGCGGCGGTGTCCAACGTCCATTATAGACTTCAAAATGCAAATGTGATCCGAACGACTCACCGGTACTCCCCATTGCACCAATCGTCTGTCCTTGCGAGACGCTTTGTCCCTCTGATACATTGATCGCTGACAAATGGGCATATACGGTTGTCATGAGCTGTCCATTGATCACATGAGAAATCATAATACAATTTCCATAACTGGACGATTGATAAGCTCTGAAGACAATCCCGTCGGCTGCCGCATGAATTGGCGTACCTGTACTGTTCGCAATGTCAATTCCCGGATGAAATCCATGATCAAATGAACGGTAGCCGAAACCTGACGAGATATAACCCGCGGCGGGTCTGATGAATTGAGCACTCGTATTTGCCGAAGAAACCGTTTCAGCAGATGTTTGCTGAGCATTCTCAACCGTGCCGCTGCTCTGATTCGAATCTGAGTCGGCTGCTGCAGATGTACTGCTATCTGCAGCATTCTTCGCAATTGCTGTATTCGTCCGCTCTGCTTTTGCTTTTGCCGCTTCTCTTTCCGTTTTTGCCTTCGCCTCTGCTTCTGCCTTCGCCTTTGCTTCAGCTTCTGCTTTTGCTTTTGCCGCTGCCAAATCGTCAAGCTGCTTTTTAACTACAGATTCTTGGGCACTCAATATGTCATGTTGTTCGCTTGTCGAAAAAACAGTTTTTTCAATGTCATCCGCTTGGTTTTGAAGATCTTTAAGTAAGCCTTGTTTATGATTATTCTCCTTATCTAAACTGGTTTTCATCGTGGTTAAGTTATGTAACGCGTTCGTTGTTTGCGCGAGAACATTCTGCAGCTTTTCTTTGCTGTTTTGTTGAACTTGTTTATCCTTTTTTTGATCGTTAATGATTCGATTATCCTGATCTGTAATCATTTTAAGGGCCAGCAAGCGGTCAAGAAAATTGCCAAAGCTCTTCGCGCCCATGAGGACATCGAGATAGTTTACCGCCCCGCCGCTAATATACATCGTTCGAATCCGCCCGCGAAGAATCTCGCCCCTTGCGTCAATACGCTGATTAATCTTATTAATCGTCTTTTTCAATTGCTCCATTTTCAGTTTATTTTGATCGATAACCGTTTGTGTGCTGCTGATTCTTCCGTTTAAGGTACTGATCTTCTTATCGGTAGCTTTGATCGCTTCAACCACCGTGTCTTGCTTGTTCTGATTTTTCGAGAGTTTTTGCTTTGATTTTGAAAGATTTTCCTTATTCTTTTGTTTTTGATCTTGAATCGTGTTCAATTTATCTTTTAATTGAGATTGGGTCGTTGCCGCGAAAACCGGTCCGCTGCTGACACTTAACACAAGCGAACATGAGAGGCATACTGATGCGACAATTTTTAACTTCGGTACATTCATTTATTCAAACCCCTTACGCAAACTCAGTTTATCAACTGATTCATTCGCCAACTGCGAAACAATGAAACAATGATTCTATCAATTTCAACATACTTCTTATTATAACAACAGATTCGCCGATCGTCCGACACAATTCGATTACAACTTTGTTTCAGTTGACGAATATTTAGTAAGAATTGTTAATTATGTGTATCAACGATTGAAATTTTCTGTCCACTCCAGGATCTTCCTTGTTTCTTTTTCTTGCAAAGAAAAATCTCACAGCCATGACTGACTGTGAGACACCTGGTACCTATAAAAAAACGATGCTCGTTTTTAGGCGATGATTTAATAGCCAAGTTCCCGATTCACTTGGTTTCTCAATGGTTTACCCGTGATGAAGTTTGTTACATTCTTCGCAACTAAATCATTTCTTTTTTTATATTTTCCCGGTCCAACACCTAAGGAATGGGAAGTAATAAGAATGTTCGGCAAATCCCACAAAGGATGATTTTCAGGCAGCGGTTCCTCAGCCGTTACATCGAGGGCTGCCCCACCGACTTTTCCGGAATGGACTGCGTCAATCAAGGCGCGCTCATCAACAGTCCCGCCTCTTCCGACATTGATAAATTGTACGCCGTCCTTCATCGCAGCAAATCGTTTCGCATCAAACAGATTCTTGGTTTCAGGAGTTAAAGGCAGCACATTGACCACGAAATCCGATTCATTGAGGACGGGATCCAAATCATCCAACGTATAAACAGCATCTGCATCCTCAGAAAGTCCGCTCAAGTTGCGCTTTACCGCAAGCACGCGCGCGCCAAATGCCTTCAAGCGATGTGCGATTTCCGAACCAATGTCTCCAAAGCCGATAATACCAAAGGTCGAACCGTCAATTTGCAAGCAACGATCCCCTTCGTGCCAAAGATGACGCTCCGTTTGCTTGACGTACAAGGGAATTTCTCGAATTAAAGCTAAAATTAAGGCAAGCGTATGCTCAGCACCGATCACACCGAATACGCCGCTTGAATTGGTGAGGGTAACTTCTTTAGCAAGATTGGGATGATGCGCAAAATGATTGGCTCCAGCACTTGGCAGCTGCAACCAACGTAAGTTCGGCATCTTCTTTAGCAATTCTGCTGACGGCGCACCGATGAACGCAACCGCATCCTCCAAAGAAACCGAATCGGGAACCGTATTTGCATCGAGTTGGACAAATTCATAGTGATCTTTAAACCGTTGTACAAGCTGCTCATACTCTGCTGCCGGCAATGAGAATTCTTGATCGAAGCCGAACACTATTTTATTCACTACCCGTCACCTGTCTTTCCTTTATTGTCAATTTTCCGAGATTACTTAATAGTATAGAGAAAAATAATCGATCCAGCTATCATCATGCTTGAAAACAAGTGTATTAATTTAATGCTAAAATTGCATTGAAAACTTCGCCAAACCAGGAACGTAAGCGCTATCTACCAATTGACAAGTCGATCTGAAAACGGCTACTATATAGTTCCAAACACCTGATGTTTCCAACACAAATAGAAAAAATCAGATCGTTATGTTTATTAAGGAGAGAAAGAAAATGGCCTTGCAGCTTATTTCACGAATTGCCCCTCAAGAATATGTATTAGAAAAAGGTGCCTATGATCGGCTTGCACCTGAACTTAAATCGCGTTTCATTCACCGTGTGATCTTGCTTCACGGAACCAAATCAATGCAAAAAGCAGCACCATATCTTCCCGATCTATCCCAGCAAGGGATCGAGGTCATTGATGTCTCCTTTAACGGTGAATGCTCGAAAAGTGAAATTCAACGCATGATCGACCTCATTCACAGCAAACAGGCCGATGCAATTATTGGTCTAGGCGGCGGTAAAGTTATGGATACCGCAAAGGCCGCAGCATATAAAGCCGGCGCAGTACCCGTTATTTTGCTGCCAACGATGGCAAGCAACTGTGCGGCATGGTCTTGTCTTTCCGTACTGTATAAAGATAACGGAGAATGTATTGGCCATGAAATTTATCAAAATCAAACTTTTCTTCTTTTGGTCGAGCCTCGTGTTATCTTTGATTCACCGATCGATTATTTTATCGCCGGAGTCGCAGATACCATTGCCAAGTGGTATGAAGCAGACCTTCTATTAAAAAATGCCGACCGTAACAGTCTTGCACTTCGTTTTTCTCGTGAAGCAGCTCGTCAATGCTTAGAAATTCCGCTAAATCATGCGGAACAAGCCATTGAGGATATGAAACAGGGAAAGCTCTCCGATGAATGGATTGAAGTCATGGAGACCAATATCATGGCAAGTGGGTTAGTTGGCGGATTTGGCGATGAATACGCCCGCGCGACTGCAGCTCATGCCGTTCATGATGCGTTGACCATTCGCAAAGAAACACACCATCTGCTTCATGGTATTAAAGTTGCATATGGTATTATGGTTGAACTCGTTATTGAAAAGAAATACGATGAAATGACTCGTCTTCTCCCATTTTATCGGGCACTTAAGCTTCCGTTTTGCCTAGAAGATCTATCGCTGGGTGCGCTAACCGACCAAGAAATTCATGACATCGCTGATTCATCGGTTCATAAACCTTTTTCCCTTATGGATATGCACCCGCTGAGTCCTTCAGTTGAAACGGTCTATCAAGCAATGATTGAATTGGAAAAATGGGCGGAACAAAATAAAGTGAAATAACCAGCGCATGATGAAGCAGCACCGGAGGCAAAACATCCCCCGGTGCTTTATTATTGTTCTCATCAAACGATGACCCTTTGAAATCGTGCTCAATGTCCGGCAAGCAAAAAGACCGACGATTCTCAGCTCTCTGTCACAATCGATCCTCTGTTTTTCCTAAATTCATCCTTTCAAATCCAGATCCAGTTCAACCGGACAATGATCCGATCCATATATATCTGTTAAAATTCTTGCGTCGCGAATACTGCTGCTCAAGCGTTTGGACAAAACAAAATAATCAATGCGCCATCCGATATTCCGTTCCCTCGCATTAAATAGAAATGACCACCACGAATAGGCATCTGTGCGCTCCGGATATAAATGGCGAAAACTATCAACAAAACCGTTATTAAGTAAAGCGGTAAAGTCCTCACGTTCCTCGATCGTGAATCCTGAATTTCCTTTGTTGTTCTTGGGATAGGTCAAATCAATCGCTTGATGGGCGACATTCAAATCACCACAAAAAATAACCGGCTTATTCTCGTCCAGCCGCTTTATATATTCGGTAAAGGCTGCGCCCCATTCCAAGCGATAAGCAAGCCGCGTCAAGTCTCTTTTTGCATTCGGTGTATAGACTGTGACCAAATAATAATCTTCATACTCCAAAGTAATCAATCGTCCCTCTTGATCATGTACCTCAATCCCCATTCCATAGGTGACACGAAGGGGTTTATTTTTTGTAAAAATAGCAGTACCCGAATAGCCTTTGCGAACGGCATCATTCCAAAATTGATGATATCCTGGTGTATCGATC
Source organism: Sporolactobacillus terrae DSM 11697 (assembly GCF_000648615.1). Taxonomy (GTDB): domain Bacteria; phylum Bacillota; class Bacilli; order Bacillales; family Sporolactobacillaceae; genus Sporolactobacillus; species Sporolactobacillus terrae. Next base: position 91,168 of record NZ_JFZC01000034.1, read on the forward strand.
TGTACTTGATCCTGGTGGAGCTTCGTTTCTTGAATACACAGTGCATCAGCTCCTGTTTCTTTAAGCCATGAAAAAACATCCATTTTGCGCTGAAGCGCGCGAAAACCGTTGACATTCCATGAAATGAACTTCATTCGTTTCTCCTAATTGATTAATTTTTCTGCCGATGAACTGGGTTTAATCCATAGTTTACTAAAGTCCGCCCAACCGAACGCATTCAATCGGATTCCTGATAATGCTGCATTGAAGGTGATTTCTTTGCGGCTGTGGTATAAATAGATCAACAGCTGTTCGCTATTGAGATACCTTTCCAATTGTTCAAAAGCTTCTTGTCTCATTTTTGCCGTGCCTGCCTGGATAAACAAATCCATGAATTGATCAACACGGGCTAATCGCTTTGGATCAAGCATTCTGCGAATTAAGCCGCTTTGATCCTTAAATAGATGAATCAATCCCAGCTCTACATTTTCCTCAAGCACTTCTCCGCCAAGAATGATATCGGCATTTTCAACAAACTGATCATTATAAAATTGATCCATCGGCCAAGGGATAGGTTCCAGACACACCCCAAATCGTGCTAGAGCATTTTTAATCCACGCGGCATCAACAGCAACAGGCTGATGATTAAAATAATAGAGTTTTAATCGTTCGCCTTGATAAACACTTCGCCCAAGACATTCCTCTATTCGTTTTGCATCTCCAACCGCTTTCAACCTGCGTTCCGAATTGTTTGGAATAAAACTGTTTGACGGGCTGTATCTGTCGCCGCAGAGTTCGCGAAGCATTTTGTTGCGGTCAATCGCCGTGTTCATCGCTAGCCGCAACCACTTATCCTGAAGAGGACCCGATCTATTAAGATTATAAATCATGTAGCTGCTGCCCTTTTCTTCAAAGCGCTTTGCATGTGTAGCGTGATCCGCCTGAATTTGCGCTACGTCATACATTTTTTTCGCGCCGACAAGTTTGGGTGCAACGTACAATTCAATCCGATCAAGCAGCGCGCGTTCACGGAAATAATCGGCAAACCGTGCCAATATGAGCAGCTGATTGCTATAGTGTACAATTTTAAACGGTCCGGTACCAATCATTTGTTTTGGGTGATACCCCGCATCAATACAACGGACCTTAGTGCGGATCAAGCAGCCGAGCTCATCAAAACCACCTTTTATCTGGCATAAGAAAAACCCGAAGCTGCGTGAATTGTATGCTTCGGGTTTTTCTGTTGGATCATTATTTTCCACTGAACTCGTCTGAGTAGCGGTTCAATAGGTTATGTTTCTCATTCCAAACCTTCCAAGACAAGTCAACGAAGTAGTTATGCGGATTTTCAAAGCGGAGCACTTCTGCCCACTGGCGCTGCACTTGTTCCTGAGCAAATTGGCGAATGTCCATGACGGATGGGCTCTTGTAACACAACTTGCCGTCTTTGAAAATCTGTTTTCGTAAAAGTTCCGCTTTATACCGCTTTAATTTTTTCTTTTTCCAAGTAAATACAGGATCAAATAAGGTGAGCATCTTGCTTTCATCAATCGTTTCCGATTCATCACAAATCAGATCGGCGATTGCCTTATCCGCATCCTTATCATAGATCCGGTAAATCTTTTTAAATCCTGGATTGGTGATTTTCTCTTCATTTTCACTGATCTTGATGCGCGGAATGATTTTGCCGTCTTTCTCAACGGCTACGAGTTTGTACACGCCACCAAAAACCGGTTCGGAACGTGCGGTGATCAATCGCTCACCGACACCAAATGAATTGATTTTTGCGCCTTCAACCAAGACATCTTTAATGATATGTTCATCAAGAGAGTTGGAGATGACAATCATTGTATCCGGGAAACCCGCCTCATCCAGCGCTTTCCTCACCTTGCGCGTCAAATAGGTTATATCCCCTGAATCAATCCGAATCCCCATCGGCTCATGACCTTGTTCGCGAAGTTCTTTAAACACTTGAATCGCATTGGGAAGCCCTGATTTCAAGACATTATACGTATCGATCAAGACCAGACATTGATCTGGATACGCTCTTGCCCACGCGCGAAACGCTTCGAGTTCACTGTCAAATAATTGTACCCAGCTGTGGGCCATCGTGCCTGAGACCGGGATATCGAACATCATGCCCGCTAATGTATTGGCCGTTGCAGAACATCCACCGATGACTGCGGCGCGCGCGCCATAGATGGCGCCATCATACCCTTGAGCCCGCCGAGATCCGAACTCCATCACCGGTCGATTCCCGGCAACGCGGCAAATGCGGTTTGCTTTTGTTGCAATCAACGTCTGGTGATTAATCGTTACAAGGATCATTGTTTCAAGCAGCTGTGCCTGAATCGCGGGACCACGTACAGTGACGAGCGGTTCGTTTGGAAAAACAGGATAGCCTTCAGGAATTGCCCAAACATCACAAGAAAACCTAAATGTGGAAAGATAATCGAGAAATTTTTCTGAAAAGGACTTAGTGGAGCGGAGATAATTAATATCTTCCTCTGTAAAACGGAGATTCTCAAGGTATTCAATCAGCTGGTCCACTCCGGCCATAATGCAATAGCCGCCCCCGTCAGGCACTCTGCGGAAATACATATCAAAATAGACGATTTGATCGCCTACTCCTTCCGAAAGATAGCTGTTCCCCATGGTCAGCTCGTAAAAGTCAACCAGCATCGTGAGATCTCGATCATTTCTCACGTCAAACCTGGATTTCATGATCTAGTTTCCTCCAATGTTTTCCTATATGTATTTATTAGTGACATTTGAATCGAGTATACTATTGACGCTCAATCTTGTAAACTGTGCCTCAATTCCAATGGGGTGTGTTTTTTTGTTAAAATGAAATTAATTTTATGAATGGGACATTAGATGTCAAAAAATAATAAACATACATTCACAATAAATCAATATTTTGCTTAACAATGATCACGTACACTATAATAAAAGCATCGCACAGATCAAAAAGACAGTTTCACTGCGAATCATTTATCGCCTTTCGATGCTTCGAATCTGTTTATAGGGAGGTTAGACGATTGCTGTCCATTCATGCACTGTATGAAATGGAATGCCGCTTATTCCGACGAATCAATCAGCATTTTGAACGCAGAATGTTAAATGCTTATTTTCGCATGATCACCAATATTGGCGGGGCCGTACTTGAAATTGCACTCGTTCTCTTTTTGTTGATTTTTGCACACGGTCCATTGCATTTAACCGCTATTGCTTGTGCTGTATCACTAATAACGAGTCATATTATTGTTCAGATTTTCAAAAGATGCTTTCCGAGAAAACGTCCTTATCTCATCCTTGACGGAACAAATCATCCAGTAAATCCAATACAAGACAACTCATTCCCGTCGGGTCATAGTACTGCTATTTTTTCTGTTATTACTCCATTAATATTATTTCACCCGTCGTTAAGCCTTATACTGCTTCCTATTGGATTGAGCGTTGCTGTATCTCGAATTTTTCTTGGCTTGCATTATCCATCTGATGTACTCTCCGGCATTTTGTTAGGCTCCGTGACTGGTTATCTTTGTTTTATAAAAATTGTTGTACCCTTTTAAAGGACATCCTAGGCAGTTGGTGATTGATCGACTGCCTTCATTTCGCACACTTTTAAAAGCGTTTTCATTCTTTATTTACAAAAATTGCTGTATACTAAAGAGCGTTAAAGGAGTTTGGAGGGAATTCACGTGATTCAATTAATTGCGATCGATCTTGACGGCACTTTACTGAATGATCGGAAACAGATCACAAAACAGACACAAGCCGTACTCAAAGCAGCACGAACAAGCGGCGTTCGAATCGTGCTCTGTTCCGGCCGCCCGCTTCGCGGAATCGACAGGTATCTGCGCATACTTGGACTTACCAATCCTGGTGATTTTGCAATCACGTACAACGGAGGGCTTGTGCAAAAAAGCGATTCCGGTGAAGTCATCTCTGAAAAGACCTTAACTCGCGACCAGCTGCTTTCCCTATACGCATTGAGCCAAGAACGTGACCTTCCAATGAATTTTATTGATCGCGAAAAAGTATACTGTCCCCCTTATCCTAAGCAAAAGCCTTCTTTATACGGAACAGTCATGAAAACAATGCCCTTTGTAAAAGCAGATATGGAGCACCTTCCTGCCGACATCCAAGTCAATAAAGCCGTCTTCTGCATCAGCGAGAAAATTCTAACACCGGCAATTGCCGGCATTCCGCAAACGTACATGAAAAACTATACCATGGTTAAATCTCATCCTTACCTGCTTGAAATTTTAAATAAGGATGCAGATAAGGGTAAGGCACTGCAAACGCTCACTCATTTTCTTGGTTTGTCTTCAGCTGAGGTGATGGCAATCGGTGACGAAGAAAACGATTTGGCAATGATTCGGTTTGCCGGATTAGGCATTGCAATGGGCAACGCGATTGATGCATTAAAAGCTGAAGCTCAATTCGTGACCAAGACGAATGAGCAGGAAGGCGTTGCCTACGCCATTGAAAACTATGTATTGAACCAATAATTGATCCTACAGTGGTCTTCCTAAGCACCCACTGCAGAAATAGAGCACCACAAAAGAAGAACGGATCGCGGCATCATCGCGGTCCGTTCTTCAATGAATCGTCCTCTTGGTCACGGTCTGCGACAGGAAATCCTTCTGCTCAGTGAGTGACGTTCCAGAGCATCGCTCCAGATGCTTAAAACTGCCGCAGCGAGAACCATCAGCGCGCCGATCCAGGTTGTATCAATTAAGTTGAGATAACGAACAACTTGACCGCCAATGAATGATCCTAAAGCGACTCCCCCGTTAAATGCTGCGATATTTACAGCAGAGGCAACAGCCACAGCTTCCGGGACAAAACGTTCCGCGAGCATCACAGCGTAAAGCTGCAAACCAGGAACATTCATAAACGCAAATAAACCCATGAAAACAACAGTGGTCACACCAAGTAATTTGTTCGATGCGGTGAAGGACAAGAGAAAGAGTGCAGCAGCCTGGAAAATAAACATATAGATCAATGCGTGCATCGGATTATTATTCGCAACCTTCCCGCCGAATGCATTTCCGACAGCAATAGCAACGCCATACACAAACAAGATCAGAGCAACAGCATTTGGCGAGAATCCAGTGATTTTTTCCAATAATGGAGACAGATAGGTGAAGACAACAAACGTCCCACCATAGCCAAGTGCAGTGATTACGAAAACAAGAAGCAGCGGTCCAGTCTTGATGAGTTTAAACTGATCAGCAAATCTCATTTTTGGTGCTTTTTTCAACTGAGAAGGAATTAAAAAACCGTTGGCAACTAATGCAATGAATCCAATGATTACAATAACGACAAAGGCGGCTCTCCATCCCATTATTTGACCAATGAACGTACCGATTGGCACACCAGTCACTGTTGCGAGCGTAACTCCGGTAAACATAATCGCTATCGCACTCGCACGTTTATTCGGTGCTACAAGATCAGCGGCAATTGTCGCGCCGATCGACATAAACACACCGTGAGAAAAAGAAGACAGTATTCGTGCTGCCAGCAACAGATCGATCGTTGGCGCAACAGCAGCCAGTGTATTGGCGACGAGAAAAACAATCATGATTAAGATCAGCAGCCGTTTCTTTGGTATTTTTACCGTCAACGAGGTTAGTACTGGAGCGCCGATGGTTACACCCAATGCATAGAGCGTGACGGTTAGTCCCGCCATTGAATAAGAAACATGAAATTCCTGCATCATTAACGGGAGCAAACCAACACTGATGAATTCTGTTGTACCAATAGCGAATGCACTTGTTGCTAGAGCGATTAAGGAAAAAACACTACGTTTAGACGACATGAAGCGACCCCTTCCAGAATGGTGTTCAAAACAATTTGCACATGCTATTATGGTAGGTGCATAATCTTTAGCCAAGTACGCACTTTTTTGTAGGGTAAGCACTTTTTTGTAACAATTGTGGAGGTTACAACGTTGACTAAGAAATATAATATTTCAGTTGAAGCGACACTCGAGGTCATTGGTGGGAAATGGAAACCCGTCATTCTCTGCCATTTAATGAACGGTAAGAAAAGAACCGGAGAGCTCAAACGATTGATCCCGAAAATCACGCAAAAAATGCTGACCCAGCAGCTGCGTGAGCTTGAACACGACGGTATTATCAATCGTATTGTATACAACCAGGTACCGCCAAAAGTCGAATATGAATTGAGTACGTACGGAAATTCTTTACGAGAAATTCTCCATTCGCTCTGCATTTGGGGTGAGCATCATATCGAACGTACTTACGGTGATGCTAAGAATTATCTTGAGGACAGCATTCTTAATCAATAGCGCAAAACGACCGTTGGCCAATGTGGTCAACGGTCGTTTTGCTTTCGACGATTCGATTAATAAGCATCTCGCGGCTGCTGTGGTTTTCTTACCAAAGCCATAATTCCAGCGATCAGCAACAGAATGCCGGGAACAAACAGTTCCGGTAGACTCAAGATTCCTGCAATCAGCAATACTATTCCAGACGTTTTCGTCATCTTTAATTTCAAAAGAAGGAACAGGCCAATTGCTGTAAGCAAAAAGATAATTATGCTGTACACTAAAATAAAATTGCCTGCCGCCTGTGCAATATGAATATAATCATTAATTTGCTGCGGGGTTAAGTTCTGCTGCTCGCCTGCAGCTTGCAGCTGGCTGCGTATCACAGAGTAATCCGCAGTGACCAATCGAATACCGATGAGCAATACGAGCAGATTAATGCAACCACCAATAACCGTCAATGCAATTTCTCCAGTTCTTTTCAACTAAATTCCTCCTTCAATCTGTTGATTTCCTCAACACGTTGTACAGATCCAGGAATTATTTTATCATCTGCTGACCCTTGTTCCGTTCTTCAACGCTCTTCATTAGCCAATGATTGCCACCATCAAGTTAATAGAAGGTAATAATAGGCAATCGGCCGTAACTGCACTCACTGTAAACCCCTGCCTCGATCAATCAATCCGTATTCGTAAATCTCAACTGTTGATTCAAGGGAAGTTGCGTTCCATTTTCATCAATCATCGTTGAATGATTACGCTGCACGCTTCGTGAAAAGAACCATGACGCAACGAAATACGGTATGTAACCGGATGAAAAAACAACTTCTTGATAAATGGAAAACAATGTGAGAAAGCAGTGGAAAAAACGATGAGAAAGAACGCATGCAAGAGTGAATAAGTGGTTTAATGTTCAAAGGCATTCAGATTAAACGCCTACACTCTACTTTAGTCAGCTGATTGTGAAACTCCATGGAAAATGTATCTTATAAAAACTATACACTATTTTTCATCATTGATCATGGGAAAAATTGTCAATAAAAAAACGGTATAAGACTCATCTATCCTAAAAATTACATATAATTATATATTTTCCATTTTATGGATTTGCATTGCAAAAAAATAAGCTGAGAATCGAAACGGCGCATGTCGCCTGACTTCTGATTCTCAACTGAAACCACCACATTTACCCTGAAGTTAGAATTCCACTCTCTTATAGGATATAAGTATGGCTGACTGAAACCAGTCAAAATTGAAAAGCTATCATTATGGGGAGCCTCAACAATAGCTAAAACGCCTTCACTCACCGACTTGGCCGAATCGCCCAAATAATATCAGGACTGAACATGGCCGTCACCTCCTTTTGATGTAATTATAGTAGCATGATTCGACAATTTTATTTTAAAATGTATAATATACTCACACATTACAGGGAGGAACGATGTCATGGGCTATCAATTAGGGGAAGTTCTGAAGAAAGTACGCCAGTCGAAAAGATACACACAAAAATATGTTGCAGATGAAGAAATGTCACGCGCAACTTATGCAAAAATAGAAGCGTGTAGCATGCAGCCTACAGTTGGAAAATTCATGCATATATTAAAAAAACTTGATATAACGTATGATGAATTGACCTATATTCAACATTCTTACCGATTAAGCGGAAAAGAAGAAATAATACATGATTTATTTCAATTATCTTTTAGTACTGAGATTAATAAACTCCACTCACTTAATTTTAAGTGTGAGTCCTATTTGAAAGATAATTACGATAATGTTGTGCAAGACATCAGCTATGTTTGTAAAGCTAATATCTCTATTCACAACAGCAAGAACTTTGAATCCGCTTTACCTTATGCAAAGAAAGTATGGGAACGTCTATCAAAACTTGATAATTGGTACTCAATAGAATTGAAGTTAATTAATAATATATTTTACTTTTTCCCACTTGATACAGCCATATTTATTGCAAAAAAAGCATTAGAGAATATTAATCGTTTTTCTTACATTATTCGAAATATAGAACTAAAATCTTCTTATCTGTTAAATATATCGATTCTTTTAATTAAAGATCATAAATACCAAGAAGCACTTGACTATGCTGAAAAAACAATTGACGAGTGTATTCGTATCAAAAGATATGAAGGTTTAGCAGTTGCATATAGTCGAAAAGGTATGTCCTTGATAAACCTTGAAAATAAAGACAAAGGATTCAGTTTCATACGGAAAGCTCTTTCAATATGTGATGTTTTAAACTTAGATGTAATGAGAAAAGCTATCATTCAAGAAATCGCTGAACTTACATCATTGGATATCGATCATTTTATAGCTGGCGACACCGATTAATCCTTAAAAAGTTCATGGATGCCGTCGATTAATAGTTCTTTAAGTGGGCCGAACGCAAAATCGACATCCAGTCGTTCCGTCCATTGATGTGGGTCGCGGCCTACCGGACCAAGATTCAGTACAGGTACCGATAACGCTTCGATTTCCGTGAACGGAATTGAGTAGCCATGATTCCAAAGTGGCATGTTGCCGCGAAGCTGATCCATTGACGACCGATTTGCCGGGACCCCGATATAGCTCAAATCGGATATCCCGCTGAAATAGTGCTGTTCAATCAGTTTCGTACGATAAACGTTCTGTGCGTGATCTTGAATTTTTTTAACCGTTGCTTGGATCCGTTGATGATGATGGGATTGAACCGCCGGATAAAAAGGTGGTGCATAAAAGAGAATGATCATGGGTGCTAACGTATTGCAATAAGCAGCAAGCTGGTCAACAATCAAAATCGACAGACCTCGGTCATCCATTGATCGGTACTGATTTATCCAGGCAGCGATCATTTGCGCCACTTTCTCTTTACCTAGCGATCGCTCTGCTTCATGGATTAGCTGATCAAACGTTTGTACACGCACAGTCTGATGTGAAGCCGATGAACCGGTTCGTTTTGCATATTTTTCTGCTTCGTCATGATAGCGCGCCTCAATTTTGCGAGCAGCAGAAGTCGCTTTTCGAAGCAGTAATTCGCTCAGCTCTGCAATGGACCTCTCCAGCAGAAACAGGTTGAACAGCGTTACGGAATGATGGGGCGTTTGTACCGAATAGCCGCTCTTCAATCCCTTTTGAATTAAGTTTGTCGGCGGTGGGGCCGGCTTCCCTTCATCTTGATCACACAAATCCGTATTCAATTCAATCTCAGCCGTCACCAGAGACGCCATAAGATTGCTGTTTAATCCTGAAAACGGCTCACCAACATGCGTTTCTTTTCCACAGCAGAGAAAGCCAGGCATTATTTTTCCGATTGAGCCGGTATAGATGTAATGATGGTCGTCGCCCGGGTATAGTGAGAACATCGGTTCAGAATTCAGAGCAACCCGGTAGTCTAAGTTATATTTATTCTTTAGCTGTAGTAAATGAGGAACAGCCGCACGCATGCCCACGGAATTCGCTTCTTCATCGGGAACAGAAATAAACAGCAGATTGCCAGAAAACGCACCCTGACTTGCCATCTCCAGCAGAGATAAGTGAACGGCAAGACCACTTTTCATATCCATCGATCCTCTTCCGAACAGCCAGTGACCTGATGCGAGATCCTCGCGCACGCTTTGCGGCAGGCGATCCATTTCGCGATAGAATTGTTGGGTTAATGCTTTCACTTCAAATGCGGAGTCCTGCCACTTCCCGAAATCTTTAATATCAACGACATCAAAATGGCTGAACAAAATAACGGTTTTCGCAGTCGGTTCCGGTGCCCGAACAAAAGCTGAAACAAGAGAACGTCCATCTTCTGCAAATAGTTGCTGCAAATCATCCGGGTGTTGCAAAAAATAATCCATCTCAGATAGTTTTTTGATTATTAATTCAGGAAAATCTTTCTCTGCTTGTGATCCGGAGATGCTAGGAATACGCACCATCTCACAAAGAAGATCAGTCATTGCCTCTTTCGTTTGCCACATAGCCACTGCTCGAACACCCGCCTTCTTCTAGAATCCATTTAGTTTCATTATACAAGCATCAGGCAGTATAAATAGCGTTTTCCGTTGAAAGTAAACGATTTAAGAAAAATCGGGCAAAATACGCCCGGTCCTTAATTTCCAACCATGTATGATGGTCTCCTGTCTTTTCGGTGCTGAATCGCCGCTTCGGTTACTCGCTTGCCGCGGGCGCACCGCGAGCCTCCTCAGACAAACAGAAATCTGCGGGGTCTCGCTGGCACGCGGTTCCCGCAGGCGTCTCGTACCTCCGCTTTGATTCTTGGCCAAGACACTGAGCTATTGATTTGAAGACAGGGCAAATTCTATACTTTCTTTTCCTATAAGAAAAACAGAGTCGTTTATTAAGTTCCGCAAAACGGAAATACTGATCAAGCATTCCACTCAATGACCTGTCCGCAGTGGCAGAGTCCGCCGCCAAATCCGTACAATAAAAGGCGATCGTTTTTCTTAATCTTTCCTTCTTTAACGGCATCAGACAATGCAAGACCAATTGAGGCTGATGACGTGTTTCCATAATACTCCAAGCTGTACAATACTTTGTCCATCGGTACGTTCAATCGATCAAACACAGCTTCAATCAAACGTAAATTTGCACTGTGTGGAATGAACCAATCAATGTCCTCGATGGAAAGTCCGCTGTTTTTGAGCAGCTCGGGAATGCCCGTTGTCACGGTTTTTACCGCCCACTTGTAGACTTCACGTCCATTTTGAATCATCTTTCCAGTATCCACCAATTTTGCACCATCCATGACGGTTGACAACCCGGTACGGTACAGTGCTTTTCCTAGGCTGCCGTCAGCACCCATATAAGCACCAAGGAACGCCCCATTTTCTTCGCTTCGTTCGACGAGTGCTGCGCTGGCGCCGTCGCCGAGCAAAACGCAAGTCGTGCGGTCGCTGTAATCCGTTACTTTTGACATCGTTTCAGCGGCAATCACAAGAATTTTTTTATGCAATCCGCTCGTTACTAAACCGTTAGCTACATGGAGGGCATATTCAAATCCGGAGCAAGCGGCACTCAGATCAATGGCACCGGCTTGTTTTAACTGAAAAGCTGCTTGGACACGTGCAGAAACGCTTGGGAATCCATAATCAGGAGTCGTGGTTGAGACGATCACGAGATCCGTATCGTGTAGATCACTCTGATAGCGTGCGACAAGATCCTTGACTGCCGCACAAGCCAAATCGCTGGAAAACTGTTCCGGACCAGCGATGCGCCGTTCCTTCATTCCTGTTCTCCGAACAATCCATTCATCAGAAGTGTCTACGAGCTTTTCTAAATCTTGGTTCGTCAAACGTTGCTCCGGTACATAGGCACCGATCGCCGACAATTTTGCTGTTGATTTCAATGGCTATACCGTCCCTTCACTGCTGTTATTGATCATATTATACCAGATATTAATACCACATCCTACATTCTTATTTTTTCAGCGCTAAACGTCTAAACCCATTGCATAAAAAAACGAGCTGGGAGACCCAACTCGCGTGCTGCTTCACTAAATCAATTATTTTTTTGTGGTACCGGGTCTTTGCCCAGAAAAGCCGTGTAAAACCAAATCGTCTTATCCAGCTTATTCTTAATTGCAATCAGTGTATCATTCGTGACTGCATCACCTTCACGGTCAGAGATCACAATCCCTTCTACCAGCTCATTGCGAAGCAATACGAGATCGTCAACCGCTGTCTGAACCATTTCCTTCTCACTTAGCGGATTGACATACGGCTGTTCCTTAAGGCTTGCATGTTCCAGAAACTCACGTAATGTCGAATAGGGCCGCCCGTTAATCTGAAGCAGACGTTCTGCCAATTCATCGAGAATTTCCGTTGTTTGATTATATAGTTCTTCAAATTTCGCATGCAAGGTGAAAAAATTTGCACCTTTCACATACCAATGCAGTTGATGCAATTTTGTATAAAACAATCCATAATTTGCAACTTGCTTATTCAAAAAAGTTTTCGTCGTTGTTTCTTGTTGAATAGACATTAAAACAGCTCCTTATTAATAATGTTTTTCTTTATGTAATCATTATAATTTAAATTGTATTTTTTGTCTACCTTATTGTTCCAGAAATAATTTCAGCTAAACCTATCGCCTCTATTTGCGCTATCTATTTTCATTTACAGCGTCAGTTTTATCATCTTTATTGCAAAATCCTTGAGCCGCCGCTTCCCTTAATAAGATGTCCATCGATGAGGCAAAAAATAAATTTAATGTAAAATGAAATTTCATTCATTTTAGTTGACTGTGTTAACCTTTATCGGTACCATATAAAACAGTTAACACAGTTATCTATTTTATGGAGGTTTAATAAATGGAGCTTGACTCGATCAAATCCCTGATTAATGCCTATGAGGAGGTTTCGATTTATACATCCAATAAGGTACATGAAGCCGTTGAGAGCGTGCTTCGATCCCATGGCATTACGTATGAACAGATGTGCTTGCTGCGCATGATTTATCGTCATCATGGAATTAGTTCAATCCAGATTTCAGAAGCATTGGATATTAACAAAAGCGGCGTCAGTATTCGCGTCAATCGGTTAGTAGGGAAAGGCTACGTTGAAAAACAAAAGATTGATAATCGCAGTTTTGGGCTGTATATCACTGCCAATGGTCGTGCCGTCTTACAAGAAGGAGAGCGAAAGATCCACGACCTTGTCGGGAAATGGATTGAAGAAGTCGGTGAAGAAGACAGCAAGGCATTCATCCGAATTTATACGAGAATTAATGAAACGATTCGGAAACAGAAGGTGGAACAATGAAGAAAGTAATCAAGCTTCGATGGGTTTTCCTAGCCATTTGGATTGTTGGTCTGGCGGCATTGATCCTAACCCAACCGAATATGAACCAGCTCGTCCGTGATAAAGGCGGCTATGCACTTCCAAATGATTATTCAAGCAGTGTCGCCAGCAGAATTGAAAAGCAATTTAGTGGCGATCAGAACACGACATCATACATTGCGGTATTCCATTCAGATCAAGGATTATCAACGAAGCAAATGGATCGCATCAAAGAAACACTACAGAAAATAAGGGCGGATCAGAAAGACCTCCATATCAATAATGTCGTGGACAGTTTTGATCAGACCGATTTAAAGAGTCAGCTGGTCGCAAAAAACAACAAAACGCTCATGGCAGTCTTTCAAGTAGAAAACACGAACGATGTGACCGTCCATCAATTGCGCGCCAAAATGGATACGCAAATCAAAACGAACGGAGTCAAGACCTATCTTACGGGTCAAGAACTGATCAATGACGATATGAGTACCTCCGCGGAAGCGGGACTACAAAAGACTGAATGGATTACCGTTGTATTCATACTCGTTGTTCTTTTACTCGTCTTCCGTTCACTGATCGCACCATTTATTCCGCTCGTCACCGTAGGAATCAGTTACGTCGTTGCTCAGAGTGTGGTTGCGTTTCTGATCAAATATTTTGACTTTCCGGTCTCCAATTTCACACAAATTTTCATGGTTGCCATCATGTTCGGGATTGGAACGGACTACTGCATTTTACTCATGAGCCGTTTTAAAGAAGAACTTGCAAAAGGAAAGGACAAAACCCGAGCAACACAGGCAACTTTTAGAACTGCCGGTAAAACCGTACTGCACAGTGGGATTCCGGTCTTCATCGCGTTCCTGTCTCTTGTTTTTGTTCAATTTAGCCTTTACCGTAGCGCGATCGCCGTCGGTGTCGGCATTATCTTCCTGCTGTTAGCACTTTTCACCTTGCTGCCTCTGTTCATGTCCACGTTGGGCAAACAGTTATTCTGGCCGATGGTTGGTAAAATCAAAGAACCGAAGAGTCCGCTTTGGGCGGGTGCAGGCAATCTTGCGTTCACGCGTCCGCTGATTGCACTTTTAATTGTTGCTGCCTTTCTCGTTCCGCCGATTCTGACTTACAATGGTCAATTATCTTTTAACTCACCTGAAGAGCTGCCTGACCATTATGCAGCAAAGGAAGGATTCGACGTTGTCTCAAATGACTTCGGTCCGGGAAATATATCCCCAGCAACCCTCTACTTAAAAAATGATGATAACATGAAAACAACGGACTATATTGCACTCATTGAACGGATTTCAACTGAACTAAAGACGGATGCAAATGTGTCAAAGGTCATGAGTATTTCCCGTCCATTGGGAGATCGTTTAAAGGATATCTACGTTGCGAAACAGTCACAAGCACTGCACAGTGGTTTATCGGATGCCTCTGACGGCTTAGGCACCTTACAAAAAAGTCTGAACGACACAAGCAAGAAAATTGATGCCTCGCAGCCTCAGCTTGCAGCCGTACAAACCGGAGCTGACAAACTGCAAGTCGGCACAAACGATACAAAAAAAGGCGTTCAAGATCTGCAATCTGCACTGGCAAAGATTTCCGACGGAATTAAAAAGGGATCAAGCGGAACCAGTGAAATCAGGACGCATGTTCACGATGCGCAAAAGCAGCTGACACAACTGCAAACGGGTCAGCAGCAACTTCAAAATGGGTATCAAAACGTTGCTCAGAGCTTGCAGACACTCTCCGATCAGCTCGGAAAATTTTCGACCGGATCAAGCGCTCAGCCGGCCATCGATACAACACAACTAAAGAAAACCTTAGGACAAATTCAATCGGGTCTGCAGGCATACGCCGCGGCACACCCTGAAGCGATGCGGGACCCTAATTTCAGAACCATAGCTGCTGGATTGCAAAAGCTTCCGGATGAGATGAACCAGCTGCAGTCCTCGATCCAGTCTGAAGCAGCGAAACAGTCGCAAGCAGCACAAGGACAAATCAGCCAACCCAATAAGAACATCCAAGCGCTGGCAGACGGAATGAACACCCTGAACGCCCAGTCTGCCAAAGTCTCCGATGGACTTAGCGCTTTTAAGTCCGGTTTGGCACAACTCGATACAGGCCTCGCTCAACTGGAAAACGGGTTAAACCAGGCAAGCAATGGTCAAGCGCAAGTGATTGCCAGCACCCCGAAGATCACTAATGCCTTAACGCAAATTGCATCGGGTCAAGAAAAACTGAAAAATGGATTTTCTGATGTTCAAGATCAGATGAAAGACCTGTCTAGCGGATTATCCGAAGGTGCAAGCGGGACCAATAAAATTCAAAGTGGCCTTCAATCGGCAAACAAGTTAGTCGGCAGCTGGGCAAAGGTTCCTTATGATCAGTCGGGCATCTACGTACCTGAACAGATTTTTAACAATAAAGATTTTAAGACCGCCCTTGATCAATACATGAGCAGTGACGGAAAGATCACAACCCTTCAAGTGACGATGAAGGAAGATCCGTATACCAATAAAGGGATCGCTGATCTGCGCAATCTGAAAAAAGAACTTCCATCAATACTAAAAGGAACGAAGCTCGAAAATGCTCAAGTTGGGGTCAGCGGTATCGCCAGCTTTAACAGTGATTTGAAACAACTCGTAAGTTCCGACTATCAAAAAGCCGTTACCTTTGTCATTATCGGTGTCTTTATTGCGCTCGTTATCGTGCTGCGCTCGCTCAGCATGCCGATCTATTTAATGGCATCGCTTCTGCTCACTTATTTCGCGTCAATGGGCTTCACAGAGCTGATCTTCACTAAACTCTTTCATTTTTCAGGGTTGACGTGGACGACTCAATTTTTCGGCTTTATCGTCCTCGTAGCCTTGGGCATTGACTACTCAATCTTTGTCATGACACGATTTAATGAGTATGTTAATCAAGCAATAAAAGAACGCATGCTGCTCACGTTGTGGCATATGGGAAGTGTAATCTTCTCCGCTGTTTTGATCCTCAGCGGTACTTTTGCGGCAATGATGCCTTCCGGAATGCTGTCGCTCGTTGAAATTTCAACGGTGGTCATTATTGGTTTGGTGCTTTACGCAGCGATCTTGATTCCATTGTTCATCCCGGTAATGGTAAAACTGCTTGGGCGTGGCAACTGGTGGCCGTTTATGGAGCGTCCGAAAAAATCGGTACCTTCAGATGATTCACCCTCCATGTAAATGAAAGCACACAACGAAAAAACCTTGACGGCGTATAGCCGACAAGGTTTTTTCTATAGCTTCCTTTTGTTGTCCAAGCGCTTTAAAAATTAAAGCTGCCCGATGCATAATAGTAAATTAATGTTGCAACCACATCAACGGCGCAGATGATCGCGATGATGGGTACAATTTTACCGCCTTTTTTCTTCGCTTCTTCCGACTTAATCGTCTTTTTATTCATAACCGCACCCCCAAAACCATTATCTCGTTCCTTTTGTTATAATAATGATTGATCCCGATTGCGATCAGCTTTTTCAAACCACGTTGTTCCGTGCATGCATTCATACGAAAAACCTCTGTTTTTTTACTAGTTTAACATAAAATCAAACAAATAAATGACATGCAATTCTGATTCATTTCGAATCCTTTAGCCGATGGATAAAATTTCAATCTTTTTTTAAATGGAATGCAATCTTTTCTCTTGCGTCATGAGGTAAACTTAATCTATAGCTATTAAGCAATGTGAGCAGTTTGTTCGTAACAACAAGAAACAACGCTCGCCTCAGCAACATGGCAAAACACATCTTTCACGGAGGGCGAGTTCACTTGAAATTAAACACGAAACACCGCTATATGGGCGGTTTGGATGGGCTGAGGGCGATTTCGGTTCTCGCTGTCATTGCCTATCATATGAATTTGCCCTGGGCCGGCGGCGGTTTTCTCGGAGTCGGTATCTTTTTTGTTCTGTCCGGCTATCTGATTACTGATCTTTTAATTGACGAATGGGAAACATCCGAAACCATTAATCTCAAACAGTTTTGGATCAGACGTGCAAGACGACTATTGCCTGCAATGATCACTGTGGTCACAATTATATATGGCTATGTTTTTTTCTTCCAGCCAAGCTTGCTGCATGAAACGCAGATGGATGCCGTTGCCGCGCTCTTTTATTTCAGCAATTGGTGGTCGATCTTTCATCATCAATCCTATTTCGACAGTTTTATAAATCCTTCACTCTTGAAACATTTTTGGTCCTTAGCAGTTGAAGAACAATTCTATCTTATTTGGCCACTGCTCGTCCTGCTTGTCCTGCAATTGTTTAAAAGTAAAAAAGCCCTCTATTTTCTGACCCTTGTTTTAGCTGCAGGATCCTTATTGTGTATGGGACTGCTTTATCACTTCGGTACGGATCCGAGCCGTGTTTATTATGGAACCGACTCGCGGGCATTTTCACTGCTTTTCGGTGCAATTCTTGCTTGTATTTGGCCAAGCCGTCACCTAACCGGCAGCAAGGCACAGGGCATTTTTCTTGATGGAATGGGCAGTCTTGCACTTCTGTTTCTATTCTTATGCATTGGCTATGTCGACGCTTTTGAACCTTTTCTCTATAGCGGCGGTCTCGGTCTGTTTTCTATTGTGGTGGTGGTTCTGATTTCAGTACTTGCCCATCCGTCTACTCTGCTTGGCAAGTGGATCGGTGCCAGACCACTGCGTTGGATCGGTGTACGCTCTTATGGAATGTATTTATGGCATTATCCCGTCATACAACTCACAACGCCTGCAAATCAGGCAAACGAGATACATCCGCTGCGTATTGTGATACAGTTAATCTTAATTTTCCTTATTTCTGCATTGTCCTATCGTTTGATTGAACAGCCCATTCGGCGCAGAAATCATGCAAGCAGTAGCTGGCTGATCGTGCAGCACGCAGGCATCGGTCTATTCGCACTGTTTTTGATTTTTTCGGGAACATCCATTGCGGTCAGGCACGTTTCGTTCCCGGTTCATTCTGAACGGTCTGCAATTGAGCAGCACCATCCGGATGCCCGCCATAAAGAAACACATGCGGACAAAAAGAGTGAACCGGTAAATGCAAAAGAGCAGACAAGCCATCCAAAGCAGAAGCAAAAGGCAACGAAGAAAAAAACAAAAAGCAAAAGTGAAGTCAAAACACAAAGTCCGCCATCAAGCAGTGCCAGCTCATTTACCAGTGGAAAAGTCACTGCGATCGGTGATTCCGTCATGCTCGGCGCCGAGCCTTATTTAAAAAAATCGATTCCACAGCTCACGATTGATTGTAAGGTGGGCAGACAGTTCCGAGAAGGATTTACCACGCTCAATCAATTAAAACAATCCGGTGCCCTCGGTCGTTATGTGATCATTGAACTCGGAACAAACGGTCCATACGATCAAGAAGAAATGGATGAATTAATCCGCTTAATCGGCCCGAATCGCAAAATTGTTCTGATCACAATTCGCGTTCCGCGACCATGGGAACGCGTCGTAAACCAAATGATTCAGCAAACAGCTGCGAAACACAAAAATGTCACATCCGTTGACTGGCATCAGGCCAGTGCGGGTCAAGCATCTTATATCGGTAGCGACGGCGTTCACCTGTCAGTTACCGGCGCAAAGAAATATTCAGCACTAATTGTTCATGCCCTTCATCAACTGGATTAAGCGTCTATCCACTGTTTTTTGTCTCGCACAACAATGATAAAGAGAGCGTCTCCAAGTCAAATACTGATTTGTGAGACGCTTTCTTGTGATTGAGGGAGTGATCCGATAAAGAGGCTGATCTATTTTGTAAGGGTTTACATTTGTTTAGCCAGCTCCGTGATCATTCTGTTACTTGATCTGTTCCTTCAGTGCCATAGCGGTTAGTCTTTCAAACCATTCTTTATCATAGGTAGCCAAAGCCAAATCAATTAAGCTCTTCAACTCTTGGTTCGTCAATGCATCATGATTAGGAAGTACATCTTCAAAAGAAATTTCGAGCCACTTCATTCGTGGATGATTTTCGCACTGTGTGACACGCAGCTTGCACCTTTTAAAGTCAGGATAAATTGATGTCACGAAACCAATGCAATCATGCTTTCCCATATATTTTGTGTGAACCCACTGTCCCATTTCCATGGCTGATCGCCTCACTCTGTCTCAAGTTGCCTGGCCATCATCACACTTCCAAGAATGTATCTGCTCTTAGCATATGATGCAAATCCGTTTCCTGCCACAGATCCAAGCCTGTTTGACAAAAGAAATAATCATTTCTCCGCAATTCTTTTGATTGGAACATCTCTTCCCCGAAACAAACAGGCTTCATGGTATGCTATAGAAAATGAAATTCCCTTTAAAGGGAGCCAAGTCATTGGAGGCGCTTTATCATGGCATATATCCATTTATTCATCTCTGTCAGTCTGCCCATCTTGATTATTTGTACATGCGGCGCTTTATTGCAAAAAAAAACAGCCCATCGATACAAAAATGCTGGCGAATATCAGCTTATACATACTCGCACCTGCCCTAATTTTATCAGCACTTTCACAGTCGCATTTAAAGGGATCTTACGTGCTCCACATCTTTGCTTTTTCACTGATTATGACCGCTGTTCTTTGGCTGCTCGCCGTTGTTGCCGCTAAATGGATGCATTTATCCGAGGGAAGCAAACGGGCATTAACGTTAACACTCGTCTTTAGCAACGCAAACAACTACGGACTTCCGGTTCTTTTGCTTGCATTTGGCCAATCCGGATTTTCACTTGGCGCCATTTACGTCATCGGTCAGATTATTCTCGTCAATGTGCTTGGTATGTACATTGCATCCCGTGCAGAAATGAGCGGTAAAGCAGCGTTGGTTCACATCGTAAAATCGCCGCTTATCTATGCATCCTTGATTGGTTTTCTCTTTGCATTTCTGCAGCTGCCGCTACCAAGCGGAATTGATACCGCAGCTCAAATGCTCGGCGCAGCCTATCCTGTGCTCGTTCTATTGATCCTTGGAATAAAATTAGGTCATACCCGTTTGGCAGGAATTCGGCGACGCGATGTTTGGGGCGGCGTGCTGCTTCGCTTGCTGCTGGTCCCACTTATCGCTAAAGGCGTCTTATTCCTGCTGGGGATTCACGGCATGCTTGCCTCCGTTTTATTCGTTGAGGTCAGCATGCCGGCTGCCGTAAACAGCGTTATGTTAATCGAAAAATTTAATGGAGACTCTGAGCTCGCGTCTCTGATCGTAACCCTTACAACCGTTCTAAGTTTCATTTATCTTCCCTTTCTCATTCGCATTGGATGAGTTGAAAAGCAGTTGCTACCAGTTGATTCCTAAATGCCTAAAACGTAACAAAAGACGTTTGCATCAGATGAGTATGCGTTGTGGACGCGGAACGAATCATAATGATTTCTGCATGAAAGACGCCTTTCTGCTCCTTCCCCCATACACGAATGGGTACGTTGCGATGCAATCGAGAGAGATGATCTAAGGAACGATGCTTATAAACTGCTTGTTCCGGTTGATGAGAACGGGCATTTTCTTCAGTATAAATTTGCGTTGCCGCACTTAGTTGAACAGAAAGGTTAATTTTCCCCTGATTGTCGTCTGTCTGTAAAGTCAGTGTTTTTCTGCTGCTTGCAAGCAGTGTTCCTGCGTAATCCGGAATACCTAGTGAACGAATCACTGCTCGCTGTGCTTGACCCGATGAATTTGCATGGCTCATTTCTGCAAACTGAACCATGAGCGTGCAGAAAATAATTAATGAAATAACGATCAGACAATGGTTTCGATTCTGGTGATCAATTGCCAGCCAATCAGACAACAGATGCCACAGTGCAAACCCAAGAATACTTCCCAGCATGCAAAGAATTAAATCATCAACGTTTGCATTTCCAGTCGCAAAGAAGAATTGAATCGTTTCGATCAATGTTCCAATTAACAGGGTCATCCCGATAAACCGTTCGAATTCCATCGGCTTTCGTAATAGAATCGGAACAAAAAAACCTAATGGCAGTGCAGCCATAAAAATCTGAACAACACTGAATAGAGCGGAACGAAACTCCTGATCATGTTGGTCCGCTAGGTAAAACAAAGTGTTCACAAAATTCATCGGCACCAAATTATAAGCCTGAAAATTAAATTGCGGACTGGATCCATTCGTTGTTAAGTGTAAAGGTGCCACTAAATTCATTCTGCTCAATGCCCATAGATAGAGAATAAACAGGATCCATAGAAAACAGGACAGCCATTTCTGGCGATGCAGCCTTTTCGACGGGACTCCTGATTGTTCCCTTTTGTTCGTATGATCCGTTGCCTCCGGCATAGTACCCCTGCTTCCCGTGATCGATGATTCAGATTCTTTTCGGGTAAATCGCTGATTGAACCATTGAAAATTTCACATACTCAGGCTATTCCCTTTTCTGTAACAAACAGCACGTATTCGCCAAAAATCGAACCTATTCTTTATGTACCTATTAAAACATTTTAAAAGGAACATTCAGGTTACAAAATTCTTATAAGTTCCTTAAATTTATCTGCTGCTTGCACAATAAAAAGCAAAACGCGCATCGGCTTGTGACAAACGCCGATACGCGTCTTGCTGCTGAACCAATCAATCCATCTTCAAGGGGCTTTTATGCAACGTTTTTTGCTTCAATCCAGTGATTGGTCCGCAATCTTCGCTTATACTAATGCCCGTAATGCGTTTAGAGCTGCTTCGTAATCCGGATGATCGGTCATCTCTTTTACATATTGAACGTAACGAATCGTATTCTCCTGATCAATAATAAAAATTGAACGCATATCCAGTTGAAGTTCCTTAATCAACACACCATAATTCTTGCCAAATGCATGTGTCTTATAATCAGACAGTGTATCAAGGTTGTCAATTCCAGCCACGGAGCAGAAACGATCCTGCGCAAACGGCAAATCGACTGAAATGGTCAGTACAGCAACCCCATCACCAAATTTTGTCGCTTCTTCATTGAAGCGCCGTGTCTGGGCTTCACACACTTTCGTATCCAATGATGGAACAACAGAAATCAGCTTGATTTTTCCTGCATAATCGGAAAGCGACTTCTCTTCCATTAGATCCTTATTCACCGTGAAATCCGGTGCTTTATCTCCGACTTTCAATTCCGGTCCAATTAAAGTGATCGGATTTCCGCCAACCGTTGCAATTCCTTTTTTTTCTTCACTCATCATTTATCCCTCCAAAAGTTCGGTTAGTATTTAATACAAAATCCATCCGTATACGGGTATTCACAAATCAGGTTGCCAACACCTCCTTAACCGAGATAAATGAACTTCTTTGGGACAATCATTTCATTTGACCTTGCGTCACCTGTTGGGTTAACAATTTGATCGTCCGGTTCAAGTTTTGAATCTCGGCTTCAGTCATCTGGCTTGATCGAATAAGTGTCTCAGGAATGCAAACGGCTTTTTCCTTTAAGGCTGCACCCTTTTCCGTTAATCGAACCGTAACGATTCGCTCATCATCCAGCGATCGTTTCCGCTGCAACAGAGCTTTGCTCTCCATTCGTTTCAACAAAGGAGTCAATGTTCCTGAGTCAAGGTCAAGAAGCACACCAATCTGCTTCACCGAACATTCGCGATTTTCCCACAGTGCAAGCAAAACCAAGTACTGCGGGTAAGTGATTTCTAACTTTTTTAACACAGGTTGATACATACGCAGGATTGCTCGTGAGCAACTGTAGATCGAAAAGCATAAGTGGTCTTCTAGACGGAACGCAGGTTTCAATGCTCTCTACTCCTTTATATTTTGCACAATTTAAACGTACACAATTTAGTTTTCCCCGTCAAATATTTTGCTTAATTAAAGATGCGTGTCGTATAAAATCAATGGATCACGCGCACATTCATTGTTTAACAAAACAGAAAAGAAGATCTCCTAGGCTATACAGAGATCCTCTTTTTGCCGTTTCTATTATTTTAAACACTCGGACGTGCTTCCGCACAACGTCCGATCTCATCATTCACTTTAAAATCTGCTGTTTCGTTTCCGGACCCCAGCTGATTGTCAATACCGCAGTTATCGCTAAGAAAATGCCGATCACGATAAAGACCGATAGAATGCCCTGATTGGTCAGCAGCCAAGCCACGATATATGGTGTAACAATGGTGAACAGTCGGCCAACTGCTTGCGCCGTGCCGTTCCCGCGCATTCTCAGTGCCGTTGAGAAAAGTTCAGGAACATAGATTGACAGACCCACCGCCATCAGTATGTAGAGACATACCGTCATCAAAAAACCAATGGTCATTAAAGCTGCCGGTTGCGTCTGAAAAGCATAGATATAGCCTAATAGAGCGGTCATGATCAATGCACCGACAATCATCCATTTTCGCCCAAGACGATCAACCGTCATTCTTCCGATCAACGCACCAATCGGGGCACCAAGCATCATAAGTGCTGTATAACCAAGAGACTTAGAAACGGTAATCCCGCTATTCACCAGTAAAGTCGGTACCCAGGTAACAAAAGTAAATGCAGCTGTATTAATCGCAGCTAGGATCATACACCCTAACAAAGTACGTCTGATCATGCTTTTGCTAAACAATTCACCATAATGCCCCTCTTTGGTAACGATCTGATTCACTGAATCTTGTTGATCGCTGTTCCTCTGAAATTTTCCACTCTTTCTTGCCTCTTCCTCAAACTGTGCAACAATTTGTTCTGCTTTTCTATAGTTTCCCTGAGAGAAGTACCAGCGCGGGGATTCCGGAAGCCCGCGTCGAAAATACCAAACAATGATGGAGAGCACACCGGCAATCGCAAACATCCAGCGCCATCCGATCGTTGGAATAATCATAAATCCAAGAAAAGTGGCGATTGGCGCGGAACAGTTTGCAAAAACCGATAATCCGCCAACCCATTTTCCTCGAGAAGCGGCAGGCACAAATTCCCCTAACAGTGTAAAGCCTGTCACGATTTCGGCTCCAAGTCCAATCCCGCTGATCCCTCTTAAAATAATAAGCGTGGTCATGTTTGGGGCAAAGAAGCTTGCCAGAGAAGCAACACCAAAAATAAATAGATTGACTTGATAAGCAAACTGGCGTCCCCTCCAGTCTCCAATAAATCCGGTTGCTAACGACCCGATGAATAGGCCAACAAAGGTTGTCGAAATAAAGGTGGCATTCAAAGCAAGTGACGACCATCCGCTTTGGACCAATTGACCGAGAACACCTCCTGCCAGATAAACATCAAATCCGTCAAGCATCATCCCTAGCGTGATCAAGGTGAAGATGCGATACATCGTTCTCGTAACTGGAAGCTGGTTAATTCTACGCTCCAAATTAAGGATTTGTTCCTGTGTTAAACAATTCGTTTCAGCATTGATTGTGGTCCGTTTCTGGATCCCCTGTCTTCTGATTACGCCTTCTGTATCAATCATAGCGAGCACCTCATCCCTTCTGTTTCTGTTTCAATTTTTCTCTGTTTTGTTCGTAATACGTTCATTCGCCGTTGCGCTGTCTTCCCTCCCTACCCTCCTTATCTGCTAAAAAAGTGTAAAAAAAGAACCCATTCATGTTTGAATGGGTCTTGAGAACGGTTGAACATCCCACGCACTGCATGAACAGGACACATCGCCCTGTTCACATCCGTACGGTTGCTGTGTCCTACTAAAGCATGAAGTTAGGCTGAGGGCAAACGGTTAGCCCTTGCAACAATTCACTTAGTAGACTTTGCAATCGACGATTTGTGCTCATCATGAGACTTCCTTTCGCTTCGTTATTGGCGTATCGTCAGTCTACTCCTGGACTTTTGATTTTGTCAAGAGAATTTTTTGTTTTTTCGCTCAAAAGAAAATTATATCGATCATTGGCTGGCCGAAACAACGGTCACATTTTTTATAGAGAACTTTCCAAAAAAATTTGATTGAATGGTTGACAAGAAAAATAAACCATGTATTATTGGGGGCACAAACATTTTTCAGAAAACGCGATGATGAGGAATAAGTAATCAGCAAGGGTACTTGCAGAGAGCCGGAACACGGTGAAAGTCCGGCAGTACTACTGATTGCGAACTCACCTCAGAGTGCCGGTTTGAACTTTTCAGATGAGTAGATCCGGCCGAGTGTATGGTGCACTCGTTATCAAATCGACATTTTGCTTGCCAAAATGCCGCTGAGTCATTACTTGTGAAAGTAGTGAAAAGCCGGGTGGTACCGTGAAACAAGTCCTTTCATCCCTGCATCGAGTCATTATTGTGACTGGTGCGCGGTGGAAGGACTTTTTATTTTATTCAGATGCGCCGGGGGAACCGCACCACGATTCCTCCTTGCCATAAAAAGAGATACAGACCAAAAAACAGAAAAATTTTCAGAAGGGAGATTCGAAAATGGAAAAGGTTGAAATTTACGACACGACGCTCCGCGACGGAGAACAGTCACCGGGATGCAGTTTAAACGAAGAAGAAAAAGTGCAGGTGGCACAGCAATTGGAGCATCTTCACGTCGATGTTATTGAAGCGGGCTTTCCCGCTGCTTCACCAGAAGACTTCAAAGCGGTGCAAAAGATTGCAAAAATTGTCAAGAAAAGCACTGTGACCGGTCTTGCCCGCTCAATAAAAAGTGATATTGATACGGCGTGGGAAGCACTGAAAGAAACAGAAAATCCGCGTATTCATATTTTTATCGCTACATCACCGATCCACATGGCTGACAAATTAAAGAAAAGCCCTGAAGAAGTGTTAAAAATGGCTGTTGAATCTGTAAGCTATGCCCACAAATGCTTCCCGCAAATTGAGTTTTCCTGTGAGGATGCTTCGCGTAGCGATTACCCTTTTATGTCTCGGGTTATTGAAGGCGCGATTAAGGCTGGGGCCTCCGTCATCAATCTTCCGGATACGGTCGGATATTGTTCTCCTGAAGAATATTCGGGCATGTTCCGTTATGTTCAAGAGCATGTACCTGGAATTGAAAAGGTTCGTCTGTCCTGTCATTGTCATAATGATCTTGGCATGGCAGCTGCAAATACGCTCGCCTCAATTGAAACCGGCGTGAGACAAGTCGAATGCACCATAAACGGTGTTGGCGAACGTGCAGGAAATGCCGCGCTCGAAGAAATTGCCGTTGCCCTTCACGTCCGAAAAGATCACTACAAGATGATGACCCAGCTTAAAATGAACGAAATCGCCAAAACAAGCCGGATGATCAGCCGCTTCATGAACAGCCCGATTGCCGCGACAAAACCGGTGGTCGGTGCGAATGCATTCGCTCATGAAGCGGGAATCCATCAGGATGGTGTACTGAAAAACCCACAAACCTATGAGATTATCTCCCCGGCACTCATTGGTCTTGATTCTGGAAAACTAGTCCTTGGCAAGCATTCAGGACGACACGCGCTTCGAAATAAGGCTACAGAAATGGGCATTCATCTCACCGACGAACAGGTCAATCAATCCTTCCACGTGTTTAAAGCACTTGCGGATCAAAAGAAAGTGGTAACCGATCAAGACCTGCGCATTCTATTCGCACCGTTTCAACGGGCAGCCATTCGTTAAAATCCTTTTCAAAAGAGATGATGAATTGATGAAAACCATAACCGTCTTACCTGGTGACGGAATCGGTCCGGAAGTCACCGCTTCTGCCGTACGGGTATTAAAATCGATTTTTTCCACCAGCAACAGAAATGTCCAATTCATTGAGAAGAAAATTGGCGGTGCAGCAATTGACGCATACGGTACGCCGCTTCCACAAGAGACGATCGATCAATGTCATCACAGTGATGCCATTCTGCTTGGTGCGGTCGGCGGCCCGAAATGGAATCAACAGTCCATGCAGCTGCGGCCGGAGCAAGGCTTACTCGGCATCCGCAAAGCGATGGGATTGTTTGCAAACCTGCGACCAGTAGAAGCCTTTCAAGCACTGGTCGATGCCTCACCACTGAAGCAGTCGTTTGTTGAACAAGTTGATTTTGTTATTGTTCGTGAACTTACCGGCGGCTTATATTTCGGACGCCCAAGTGAACGGCTTGGACCAAACCAAGACCGCGTTGTCGACACATTAGCCTACAGCAGACAAGAAATTCAACGCGTCGTTGAAAAAGCATTCCAGTTGGCACTGAAACGTCGCAGGAAGATCACGTCAATTGATAAAGCGAACGTGCTTGAATCAAGCCGGATGTGGCGTGAAGTTGTTAATGAAACCGCCAAACGCTATCCGGAAGTTGCAGTTACCCATCAGCTCGTCGATTCTGCGGCAATGCAACTGATTACCAACCCTTCACAATTTGATGTGCTGGTCACCGAGAATATGTTTGGCGACATACTCAGCGACGAGGCTTCTGTCCTTACCGGTTCACTTGGAATGATGCCATCTGCAAGTTTGAGAGCGGATAAAGTCGGTTTATATGAGCCGGCCCACGGATCGGCACCAGACATCGCCGGGCAAGGAAAAGCAAATCCGCTGGCAACCATTTTGTCGGCTGCTCTGCTCTTACGGTACTCCCTGGATATGGATACAGAAGCTGCGCAAATTGAAACAGCCGTTCGTCAGATTCTCAATCAAGGGATCCATACGAGTGACCTGCATGTCGCAAACCATGAAGATCAAATCGTCAGCACCTCAGAAATGACCGATCACGTGATTCATGCCATTAATGCGAACAGAACGTGATCCAACAGTAATCATAAAGAGGAGGAAAACGAATGAAGCCGCGTACGATTATTGAGAAAATATGGGATCAGCATCTGATCCATGAAGAACCGGGAAAACCAGATCTTCTCTACATCGATCTCCATCTGGTTCATGAAGTTACATCCCCGCAAGCCTTTGAGGGACTGCGCATCAATCATCGGCCCGTTCGCCGTCCGGATCGAACATTCGCAACGGTTGACCATAATGTGCCGACATCGGAAAACCGTGAAACAAAGGACGCAATCTCTAAACTTCAAATTGAAACGCTGCAAAAGAATTGCCAAGCGTTTGATATTGAATTGGCCGATATCTATAGTCCGCATCAAGGCATTGTGCATGTGATCGGACCTGAACTCGGCTTGACACAGCCGGGCAAAACAATGGTTTGTGGGGACAGCCACACCTCAACCCACGGTGCTTTCGGAGCGATCGCGTTTGGCATTGGCACAAGTGAAGTAGAACATGTGCTGGCAACGCAGACACTTTGGCAAAAACGTCCAAAAGCGATGCAGATTAAAGTTAATGGAAACCTTGGTATCGGCGTCGGAGCTAAGGATTTAATCCTTGCCATTATTGCCAAGTACGGCATTTCGATTGGCACCGGCCATATCGTTGAATATACCGGTGAAGCGATTCACAACTTGTCAATGGAGGAACGAATGACCGTTTGCAACATGTCGATTGAAGCGGGTGCAAAAGCAGGTCTGATCAGTCCCGACCAGACAACAGTCGACTACCTGCGCGGACGTCGTTTCGCGCCAAAAGGCGCAGCGTTCGATCACGCAGCGCAAAAATGGCTAGCATTAGCCAGTGATGATGGTGCCCACTACGATCGCACGCTCGAAATCGATGCTTCTGAAATTCAGCCTCAGGTTACATGGGGAACGAACCCGTCAATGGGCGCATCGATCAATGATTTGGTCCCCGATCCTGAATCTTTTGATGATGAAGAAAAGAGGCAAGCAGCACAAAAGGCAATTGCTTATATGGACTTAAAGCCGGGCACTCCGATCCATGCCATTCCAATTGATGTCGTCTTCATCGGTTCCTGTACCAATAGTCGAATTGGCGATCTAAGGCAAGCCGCTGAAGTGGCACAGGGAAACCATGTTCATGAAGGCGTACGTGCGCTCATCGTTCCCGGATCATACCAAACCAAGAAACAGGCAGAGGCTGAAGGATTGGATCAAATTTTTAAAGAAGCCGGTTTCGAATGGCGGGAACCTGGATGTAGTATGTGTCTTGCAATGAATGACGATATTGTTCCAGCCGGAAAACGCTGTGCGTCAACCTCGAATCGAAACTTTGAAGGACGTCAAGGTACCGGATCAAGAACGCATCTGGTCAGTCCGGCAATGGCTGCTGCCGCTGCGATCCAAGGACATTTTGCCGATATCCGCGAATTCACTGCGATCCACTAATTTATCAAAAAGGGGAGGATTAACGATGCATCCATTTAAAACGTTTGAAGGCCGCGTTTGTCCGCTCGATCGAACAAACGTTGATACCGATCAAATCATTCCGAAACAATTTCTGAAACGGGTGGGACGTAAAGGCTTTGGTTCCTGCCTCTTCTATAACTGGCGATTCGATGAGCATGGGAATAAAAAAGCGGACTTTGTTTTAAACAAACCTGAATATGCTCAATCATCGATTCTAGTCGCTCGAGACAATTTCGGTTGCGGTTCCTCACGTGAGCATGCGCCGTGGGCACTGCAGGATTACGGGTTTCGTGCCATCATTGCACCGAGCTTTGCCGACATCTTCTATAATAACTGTCAAAAAAACGGCATTTTAGCCATTCGACTCGATCCAACCCGTGTGGACGAACTGATCCGGCGCGGAGCAACTGAGGTATTTGCACTCACTGTAGATCTTGAACAGCAAAAGCTGTCCGCAGCGAATTTTGACGAACATTTTGAGATTGATCCTTATCAAAAAGAAGTATTGCTCAAAGGATTGGACGAAATCGCAATGACTTTAACCTATGAAGATGAAATTGCGACTTATGAAAAGCAGCATGAAACCGTAGTTCACTAATTACCAAGTGCTTGAAAGCCTCCTGGATAACCAGGAGGCTTTTTCATAATCTCTACCCTTTACAAAGCTTTGTTAAAAAACAGTTGACGGCAGCCGCAGGATCTTTCGCTTTTGAAATTGCTGAAATGACGGCGACACCACTTGCGCCCGCAGAACAAATGTCCGGTACATCATCGGGCGTGACACCACCAATGGCGACCATCGGTAACGGGTATTTTTCATCCGATAACTTGCGAATGACCGAATCACCGATCGGTGCCTCTGCATCGTTTTTGGACTGTGTTGGCTTATACGGACCGACACCGATATAATCTGCGCCATCGCGCAACGCCTTTTCTGCTTCTTCAGTGGAGTGCGCCGATACGCCAAGCCACATCGTGTTGCCGATTTTTTGTCGCACTCGCCTTGCCTGTTCATCTTTTTGGCCGACATGGATACCATCCGCCTTAAGCAGGAGCGCAAGGGCTGGATCATCATCAACAAAAAAAGGGACATGATAGTCTCGGCATAATTGCCTTGCGGCGTAAGCGAAGTCGACCCTCTCATTACCGGTTAAGGACTGTTCTCCTTTTTCTCGCCATTGAAAACAGGTAATGCCTGCCTGCAGTGCGATTCTGATTGTTTCCAATGGCGCGTGGCTGCCTGCATCCGGGGATCCCATTACAAAATATAAGGACAGTACGTCGTGCAAGTCTCGATTACTGATCATGAGCGGCATCGCCCCTAAGTGTCCAATGACTTACCGGGCCATGTCCGTGGCCAATTTCTGGTGCACAAGCGATGGCTCGGGTCAATAAATGTTTTGCTGTTTGTACGCTTTTCTCTAATGGACTGCCTTTTGCAAGCTCCGCAGTAATTAATGAAGAAAGGGTACAGCCGGTTCCATGGGTGTGCGGCGTTGGATACCGATTTGCGGTGAACCATGTTATTCGATCTTTTGTTGCGAGACAATCGCGGGCTTTATCGGGATGATTCCTATCATGCCCGCCTTTTAGCAGAACGGCTCTAGCTCCGCGCATCATGATTTTCTTTGCGGCTTTTTCTCGATCTTCATCTGAACGAATGGTCATTTCCGCTAGGACTTCCGCTTCCGGTGTATTGGGCGTAATTAGGTCGGCAAGCGGCAGCAAGTTACGGATGATTGACTCAATCGCTTCGGGAGCGACCAAATGCGCGCCGCCTTTCGCTACCATAACCGGGTCGACAACCAAAGGGCACCACACAAATCGGCGAATCCCATCAGCCACGGTTTCAACCCGTTCCGCATCAACCAGCATACCGGTTTTCAAAGCGGAAACGGTGAAGTCATCGGCGATTGACCGCATTTGCGCCTCAATCGCTTCGATGGATAACGGATAGACGCCTTGAACTCCTTTTGTATTTTGAGCGGTCACCGCCACCACGACCGACATGCCAAACACATCCCGTTCCTCAAACGTCTTTAAGTCCGCTTGAATCCCGGCACCGCCGCCGCTGTCGGTTCCTGCAATGGTCAAAACTTGCGGTCTCATAAATCGGTCACATCCTCAACGGCGGCATAGCGTTGTATTTTTTCTTCATTCATTAAATATAATTCGTCCATCAAGTGTTGACGAAAAGAACCGGGCCCTGCGCATTTTTCACCAGCAAGCTGTCCGGCAAGCGCATAGATCGTCGAAGCAGCAACGGAGGCTTCGAGCGCATTTGACGTAACAGCAACATAGGCTGCCTGAATCACGCCATTCAGACAGCCGGAGCCGGTCATATATGGAAACAGCGGATGGCCGTTTTTCACACGGTAGGTTCGTCTTCCGTCAGTAATTGTATCGACAGCACCTGAAACAGCAACAACGGTGTTCCAGCTCAATGCCACGCGATTCGCCATGTCCGTGACATCCCCATTCCCATCGCCCGCATCCACTCCTTTTGCAGCCCACTTTTCACCGGCAAGCGCAGCAATCTCTCCGGCATTTCCTCGGATAATTGCAACCTTCACTTTCTCAAGCAGTTTCTGAACCGTTTGCAGTCGAAAATCCGTGGCACCTGCACCCACCGGATCAAGAACAACCGGTACACCTGCTTTATTTGCTGCCCGGCCGGACAATCGCATGCTTTCAATTGAATAGGGCGTTAGATTGCCAATATTAAGCTCAAGCGCCCCGCTTATTGCCGCTATTTCTGCCACCTCTTCGTGAGCTTCGGCCATGATTGGCGACGCACCAACTGCAAGTGCTCCATTTGCCGAATCGTTAATGGCGACACGGTTGGTAATAACGTGCAACAATGGTTTTTGCTTACGCACTTCATCCATCAATTCAATGAACCGTTGATTTTTGACCATAAGCGTTTTCTCCTTTTCCGTATGTCGGCCAGTCTTTAAGATTGGCAGCCATTTCCCAAAAGTGATATTCATAATCGCTGCTTTGCATGAAGATATGGATCATTTCGCGACGTTCTTCATCAGATGCTGATCTGCTTGTCTCATCCCACAGCGCACGCTCAATTTCCATATTTTTCTCGATCCCTTCACCGCTGTACTCGGTAATCCACTCGCGGTAAATCGGTTCTTTTGGTCGTGCATCTTTTAATTGCAAGCCAATTTCATAGTAGAGCCATGGGCACGGCATTAACGCAGCCAAACTATGCCCCAAACTTCCTTTACTCACAACATGGTAAAGATGGCTGATATAGCCATAAGCAACTGGAGCCGGACGAAAAGTCTTCCATTCCTGTTCACTGATTTCAAGCGTTTGGAATAGCTTTTGATGCAGCTGCAATTCTCCTTCAGCAAGTCCAAGACCAATTTTTAAAAGCGT
The DNA here is from genome assembly GCF_000648615.1 of Sporolactobacillus terrae DSM 11697. Classification (GTDB taxonomy): domain Bacteria; phylum Bacillota; class Bacilli; order Bacillales; family Sporolactobacillaceae; genus Sporolactobacillus; species Sporolactobacillus terrae. The sequence continues at coordinate 123,668 of NZ_JFZC01000034.1, forward strand.
AGCCACAACATCTGCGTCATCGCTTTGCGCGGCAGCCATACCATGCAGTTTAGCAAATTCGCGTACATAGTAAGCATCTTGCTTGATGTAGAAACGGAACTGTTCCAAAGGAAGGGTTCCATTCTTAATTCCCTGCACCAACGGATGTCTGAAACTCTGTTGCCACAGCGCATCGCATTGTTTCCGTGCCACCAGTGAAATACTCTCCATTTAATCACCCCTATTTCTTTTTTGACAAAATGAAAACCGCTTTCAGTTATGAAAGCGGTTGATCACTCAAGGTGAAAAGCTGGAATTTGATCAGCCACTTCCCTACGCCGGTATCACCCGGATCAGGTTCAAAGGGTCTTGACGGAGTCAATCTCAGCTTCTCGCTCCCCTAGTGGATCGTTTATTCATTTGTTTTCATTTTAACATAAGCGCTTACATCACTCAATAAGAAAAACCGGGCAAAATACGCCCGGTCCTTTTTTGTTTAGAGATAATCTTTAATTCTGTATTCCTGGCCGTGAACCCCTTTGTA
>NZ_JFZC01000035.1 GCF_000648615.1 Sporolactobacillus terrae DSM 11697
ATCCCTCGCACCGCATGGTGCGAGGTTGAAAGATGGTTTCGGCCATCACTTACAGATGGGCCCGCGGTGCATTAGTTAGTTGGCGGGGTAACGGCCCACCAAGACCGCGATGCATAGCCGACCTGAGAGGGTGATCGGCCACATTGGGACTGAGACACGGCCCAAACTCCTACGGGAGGCAGCAGTAGGGAATCTTCCACAATGGACGAAAGTCTGATGGAGCAACGCCGCGTGAGCGAAGAAGGTTTTCGGATCGTAAAGCTCTGTTGCCGGAGAAGAACGAGTGCCAGAGGAAATGCTGGTGCTGTGACGGTATCCGGCCAGAAAGCCACGGCTAACTACGTGCCAGCAGCCGCGGTAATACGTAGGTGGCAAGCGTTGTCCGGAATTATTGGGCGTAAAGCGCGCGCAGGCGGCTTCTTAAGTCTGATGTGAAATCTTGCGGCTCAACCGCAAAAGGTCATTGGAAACTGGGGAGCTTGAGTGCAGAAGAGGAGAGTAGAATTCCACGTGTAGCGGTGAAATGCGTAGAGATGTGGAGGAATACCAGTGGCGAAGGCGGCTCTCTGGTCTGTTACTGACGCTGAGGTGCGAAAGCATGGGGAGCAAACAGGATTAGATACCCTGGTAGTCCATGCCGTAAACGATGAATGCTAGGTGTTAGGGGGGTCCAACCCCTTAGTGCTGAAGTTAACACATTAAGCATTCCGCCTGGGGAGTACGACCGCAAGGTTGAAACTCAAAGGAATTGACGGGGGCCCGCACAAGCAGTGGAGCATGTGGTTTAATTCGAAGCAACGCGAAGAACCTTACCAGGTCTTGACATCCTCTGACAAGTCTAGAGATAGGCCGTTCCCCTTCGGGGGACAGAGTGACAGGTGGTGCATGGTTGTCGTCAGCTCGTGTCGTGAGATGTTGGGTTAAGTCCCGCAACGAGCGCAACCCTTGATCTTAGTTGCCAGCATTAAGTTGGGCACTCTAAGGTGACTGCCGGTGACAAACCGGAGGAAGGTGGGGATGACGTCAAATCATCATGCCCCTTATGATCTGGGCTACACACGTGCTACAATGGGCGGTACAAAGGGCAGCGAAACCGCAAGGTCAAGCGAATCCCATAAAGCCGCCCCCAGTTCGGATTGCAGGCTGCAACTCGCCTGCATGAAGCCGGAATTGCTAGTAATCGCGGATCAGCATGCCGCGGTGAATCCGTTCCCGGGCCTTGTACACACCGCCCGTCACACCACGAGAGTTTGTAACACCCGAAGTCGGTGTGGGAACCTTTATGGACCCAGCCGCCGAAGGTGGGACAAATGATTGGGGTGAAGTCGTAACAAGGTAGCCGTATCGGAAGGTGCGGCTGGATCACCTCCTTTCTAAGGAAACGATCAATAGCGAA
>NZ_JFZC01000036.1 GCF_000648615.1 Sporolactobacillus terrae DSM 11697
GTCCCTCGCATGGCACACATGTCCCTCGTTTATGTCCTAAGTGTCCCAAAAACATGGCATAACTGGGCTTTTGCGATGGCAATATACAATGCCACTAGTTTATTCCGCAACTATTGGTTTAGGATATTCGGCAAAAACAGTACTTGAAGCAAAACAAAATGATAAAAAAGTTTCAAATGAAGAAATTAAAAAGATTGCTAAAGATTATGCAAAAAATGCCCGACAAGAAAAAAGAATATTGGTCTTGCAAGTCTAAAAAGTGAATTGAATGAATTGAAGCAACAAGGTCTCGTCTTCGAGCAGTATAAGGATACTATTAATCAAAGAAAAGTAGATATAAATGAACTCGAATTAACTAACAAACACTTACAAAACCAAGTTAAATCATTAGCTCAAGAGTTAAATAAAAGAATTCCGGAAGATGAAGTTGATGAAATTCTAACAGTTCTAGAAAAAGAAGCACTTCAGAACACAGATCTAAAACAAAAAATAGTAACCTTAGGATCAGAAATAGAGTCTAACAAACTTAAAATATCTCGATTATCAAATAAAAGAATGAACGGTCTAAAAACGAGGTTAACAACAGTATACTCAAATATTAATATCTCTGAAAAGTCATACAAATAAACAAGTTAGAAACAAGACGTTTTCATCTATTGGGAAAGCAAATCGGCCTTCTTCAATACAGACCTGAGAAAGCAAACTTTCGCGACAAGATTCAAGGAACTAATGTTCGAGAAATAGGTTTTGATAGGGGATGGTAGGATATATGTGACAAATGATGGGAATAAGTTTACAATTCAAAAGGTTGGGAATAAGTCCACGCAATTAAAGGATATTGATTGGCTCAAATTAAAAAGAATTCGATTTTAACTATTCGGGGGGAAGATTAATGACTAAATATAGAATTATTGGCAAAATTATTGGTGTAAAAGAAGACAATGATAATAAATCTCAGATTAGAATTTGTGCCACCTCGGAATTTTCAATATGTACTGAAAAGATACTGCCGGACAAATCAAATAAAATGTTTAATTCATGGATTCCTTTACAGGGATTTGGGACCACAGAGCAATACGATTGTATTACAAAAGAGAACATGATCTTGCCGCTTCCACAAACAACATGGTTAACGATTAGTTCAGACAAACTATCAAAATTCATACTAGATCAATACAAGTCTTCAACGTTATTGTTATTTACTATGTTCTATGCGGGCGAACGTAACGGGTACGTCATTAAGGGTGTTGAACTAACGGATGATCTGAAATGAATGCAAATACCCAATATAAGCCTTACTGGCCGGAAACAGTGATTTTTTGGGGAGCGGGCGCAACACAAGGCCTTGGAATGTTAATGACGAAACAAATCGGTAATGTGTTCCATACACTATCCGGGTTATCAAATTCAAAGACTAATCAAGTAGATATTGCAACTATTCAAGAAGCGTTACCGGATGCAACGAATAAAATTATTGATGAATTGAAAGATTTCTTGACAATCATTGATTTGAGACAATCAGATACTAAAAGAGAACAAGCAAGAAATAATCTTGGATTTAATGTAAAACGTGCGGAGAGACTTGCCCGTTTGTATGATTGGAGTGCTGTTATACAAGTTATCGAACGTTGCCCAGGAATCAATGCCGGGAGCTTAGCACTTCAGGATCTGTATAATTTACTCGATATGCATATCAAGTCGCAGAACGGTATTGAGGTGGATGGTGAATTTATTACTCTTGATCGCTTAATTTCGGCCAGAAGAACAGTTGATATGCTCACTCAACTTTTTCATGCAATAAGTTATCAGAAAATGATAAAAGATGACACAAGTAAACACATTTATCGCCAATACTATGGCTTTGCCAAGTTATTGGCAGACCGTATGAAAAGAGAGGGTCTAGAAAGAGCGAGAAAAGGAAATTTGGATTCACGAGATTTTTATTTGTTTAGTTACGCAGTAATATCGATGAACTGGGATCCAATCTTGCTCTGGTTAATATTTAATGCGCATCGAGAAGCTAATGACTCAGCCTTTAGACCCAACATTGGTATGCCACCTCAGCCTATGAAATTGTTTAATGATCTTGCACATTTTATGGCTGTTAGGAAGGTTAATGGCGGTACTCCCGGCGCTTGGTTCCCAATGAATGAAACAGCAGTCCAAAGGCTTAATGATCCGGATCATCATACAGACAGACGAGTAAGGATAGGAAAATTTTACTTTCCCCATGGTTGTCATGGATTTAGACAATGTCCCAAATGTGGCAAGCTAACTTTCTATCTTGGAAATGACTGGACGTTTGATTCGGATAGTTTATTTCCTCCTCAAATCATTCCATCATTATCGCCGAAAAAAGCACGTTCTACTGAAGAGGAAAAGGCAATAAAAGGTGGTGTGTATGATGCAGTTCAGTGCACACATTGCGGACAAATAACAGAAGCTCATCATACACCGTTGGTCATGCAAACCAATTTCAAAGGTGGTAATCCATCATTCATTGAAGAAATTCAGAGTGATATGAAGGTGGCGTTAGAGAAAGCTAAGCATATTATTTTTGCAGGTTATTCTCTTCCGACTGATGATTTTATTTATCGTAGCATACTGGCGGCCCGACACAATATGAAAGGCGCGGTGAAGTGCTCAGTTATCGGCTATTCCGAGGGGGCGAAAGACAAGTGGTTGTATGATAAAGATATGCAACTCGATAAACCACAGGATAATTCCGAATTTATCAAAACATGCAAACGTGTTGCAGATATATTCGGTAAGAAGAATGTCCGTGGATATGCGAATGGAATTCCTAATGTGTTTTTGAAAAACGGACAGGCGGACAATCGGAAAGTCGAGGAAATGTTAGACCTATGGTGATAGAAACTGATCATTCCATCGCATGAAAAATATGAAAAAGCATCCTAGTCTACTAAACATCTTTTTGCTCTTGTCGATATATAAAATGTAAGGAGATTGGGAAGGCGCCTTCCCGATTGCCAAATTCCACATGGACGTGGGAATTCACAATTCAAGGAGGAAACAAGTTATGATTATCAATCACAACATTGCTGCGTTGAACACGCTCAATAACTTGAGCAAAAACACAGCAGCTACTCAAAAATCTCTTGAAAAACTTTCTTCAGGTCTTCGTATCAACCGTGCCGGTGATGATGCTGCAGGTCTCGCTATTTCTGAAAAAATGCGTGGACAGATTCGCGGTTTGGATATGGCAAGTAAGAATGCACAGGATGGTACATCCTTAATTCAGACTGCTGAAGGAGCTTTAAACGAGACCCACTCTATTCTACAAAGAATGAGAGAACTGGCCGTTCAGTCATCAAACGACACGAATACCGCTTCTGATCGAGAAGAGATTCAAAAAGAAATTAGCCAGCTGACTTCAGAAGTCGATCGAATTGCTGACACCACAGAATTCAACACTAAAAAATTATTAACTGGCTCTATAGGTGTTCAGACATCAAATGGTGAAAATATCACGAAACTTAATGTGGGAGCAGCTACTAAATCTGGCACATTAAATTTCACCACAGCTGATGCAACGATGGCAACCCAAGCTTCAGCTACTATAAATATTGCTACAGGAACAACCGCAGCAGCGGATGGCACATTAAACATTACTGCTAACGGTCAAACTTATAATGTAGGTTTCAGTGCTGGACAGACATTTGATGATATTGCGAAAAATATTTCTAGTACCGTAGATGGTTATACAGCTACATTTGACCAAACTACTTCAGACTTAGCGATCACGTCAGATGATGCTAATGCAGATCAATCAATATCTGTTGCAGAAGCTGTAGCAAACACATTGGATGGATCTGATCACACAACCGCTGAGGCTGGCACTGGGACAAATGCTAGTGGGTTAACTGCGGCAGGTGCGTCATTCGCTTATCAAGGGAATAATGTTACGGTAACTTCTGGTGACTTTACGGGCTTACAGTTTACCTTAGCCTCGGAAGGAGCAACTGCGGCTGTAAATGGTAGCTCCATTACAGTTAGTGGTGGTTTAACTTTCCAAATTGGTGCGAATGAAGATCAGAATTTAAATCTATCTATTAATGCTATGGATTCACAAAATCTTGGAATTTCACAAGTTGATGTTACTACTCAAGCTGGTGCGAACAGCGCCATTTCAAAAATTGATAATGCGATTGGTTCAGTTTCAAGTGAACGTGCGAAACTCGGTGCTTATCAAAACCGTTTGGAACACACGATCAATAACCTTGGTACATCTTCCGAAAACCTAACTGCTGCTGAATCACGTATTCGTGACGTTGATATGGCCAAGGAAATGAGCAACTTTACAAAGAACAACATCCTGAACCAGGCTGCTCAAGCTATGCTCGCTCAATCAAATCAGCTTCCTCAGGGTGTTCTGCAGCTGCTGCGGTAATCATCGTTTTAATCGGAAGGGTCTCCAATTTTTGGAGGCTCTTTTTTGTTTTCTCTTATATAATTCTTCTGTAGCCGTTCTTAAACTTTTCTTCCGATCAACCGATATTACTATTAGATGATTTAAGATGGTAGGTTGAGGAGGGCTGGCCATGGATGGGGATCTGACGGTGAGTCCATCGGTGGGAAGTAGTCAATTATCAGAGATGCAGCAGTCTGGTGAGGGAAGAATAAATGAGATTCAATTGTTACCCAATAAAGACAGGACGGGCAAAGAAGAGAGAATTTATCAATCTTTTAATAAGAAGCAATTAGGGGATCTCGTTACAGAGGCGAACAAATTGCTGAAGCCGCAGCTGACACAGATGCATTATGTATTGCATGATAAACTGGATGAGTATTATGTACGGGTTGAAGATGTGCGGACGCATCAGGTGATTCGCGAAATTCCCCCAAAGAAATTCATGGACATGTACGCAGCAATCGCTGAAAAATTAGGTTTGATTATTAATAAGCGCGTTTAATGAAGAGGTGAATACAATGGCAGATTCAAGTTCAAGTGGTGCTTCAATAGATTCAATAAATAGTATGATTGGCGCTAGTAATTCAAGCCGTGTGAGCGGTCTTGCAAGTGGTATGGATATAGATAGCATTGTAGCTAAACTAATGACAGCGGAAAGCCAGCCACTCGTCCAGATGCAGCAGAATCTGCAGTTGACGGAATGGCAGCGTGATGATTATCGTTCGATGAATACACTGCTCAGCAATCTTCAAACGACAACACAGAAACTGAAGCTACAAGGACCGTTTTTAGCAAAAACAGCAACATCAAGTGATTTGTCTAAAGTGACGGCAACGGGTGGAGCAAATTCCGGAAATGTGTCCTATACGCTCTCCGATGTGACTTTGGCTACGGCTGCACATAATCAAAGTAGCGACTCAATTGTGACAGACAAAACAAAATTTGATTCGTCCGCATACTTATCGACACAATCGGAAACTATCGGTGAATTGACCAACCCAATTGAATTTTCAATTAAGACATATACTGATGGTCAGGCAACAACTCATGACTTCTCATATGATCCGTCGACTACATCGCTTGATAAAATCATGTCGGATATAACAAGTTCAAATATTGGTGTAAATGCTTTTTATGACGCAGCAACCGGAAAAATTTCAATGACGCGTACAGCGACTGGAGATAATCATCCGGATCTAAAAGATGCTGGCGGAAAAGTTACGCAACACAATTCTGAAATTGAATTCAGTGGGGATTTTCTCACCACAACTTTGAATATGGATTCAAAGCAGGAGCAGGATGGAACAGATGCCAATTTTACTCTGAATGGCCTAAAAACCTCGCGCCATTCAAATACCTTTACGGTCAGTGGTGTAACCTTTAATTTGCAGAGTTCATTTACCAATGCAGTTTCTGTCAACATTAATACCGATGTTGATTCTGTGTATAAAACCATTACTGACTTTGTCGACCAATACAACGACACAATCAAACAAGTTAATGACAAAATCTCTGAAAAACGTAATCGCAGCTATGCTCCGCTTACTGATGCTCAGAAATCGAGCATGAAAGACTCGGACATTACCAACTGGACCGACAAAGCGAAGTCGGGCATGCTGGCCAATGACAGCATTCTCAGCAGCGCGCTGAGTCAGCTCCGTACCAATTTGTATTCACCGGTGAGTGGAACGAGCAATTCGAAGATGGATCAGCTTGCGGAAATCGGGATTACCACGAGTAACAATTATCTTGATCACGGCAAGTTGGTGATCGATGAGGACAAGCTGAAAGCAGCGATCAGTACTAATCCTCAAGCGGTCATGGAACTGTTCACGAAAACCGGGGACACGACTTCGGAACAAGGGATTATGCAACGGCTAAACACGACGTTAAAGAATACGATGGATCGGATTGAGGATAAAGCCGGGAACACGAGTATGACCTATACGCAGTATTCGATGGGCAAATCGATTGATGATATGAATGACCGGATTGATGCGTTTAAGTTGCGGCTTCAGGATATTCAAGCGCGCTACTATAATCAATTTGATGCGATGGAAGCGGCGATTAACCAAGCGAATAGTCAGGCGGGGTATTTGCAACAATTTATGGGACAACAAGTGTAAGGAGGGCCAGCAATGCCAGCAAGTGCATACAAATCTTATCAACAAAATTCAGTCCTTACGGCGACGCCGGGAGAGCTGACCTTGATGCTCTATAATGGATGCATTAAGTTTATTCGTCAAGCAAAACTGGCTATGGAACAGGACAAAATCGAAGAAAAGAACACATATATTCAAAAAGCACAGAAGATTATCCGTGAATTGATGGTGACGCTTGATCAAAAACAGGATGTAGCCAAAAGCATGATGCAGATGTACGATTATATGAATCGCCGCTTGATTGACGCAAACATCAAGAATGATGCGTCAATTTTAGATGAAGTGGAAGGCTATGCGGTTGACTTTCGCGACACATGGAAGCAAGTCATTGAAATTACGCAGAAGAATCAGCCGAAGCGGGATCGTGTGTGATGGTTCTTCTGAGGATTTACGATCTTTCACTTGAACTTGAACAGCTTGTGAGTGGCTACACACGTGAGCAGCGTGATCCGTTTCTTGCGGAGCTGCAGCAATTGCTTGATCAGCGCGAAGTTTTGCTGAAACAGCTTCCGGCCAGCCCGACTGAAGCAGAACGGGAATTAGGAAAACGCGTTCAGGCAATCAATCGGCGGATTGATGAACCGCTTAAGCGGATTAAACGGGAAATTGCCCGTGACATGAATCAATTCCGACAACGGAAACAAACCGTCAATCGTTACCGGAATCCATACACCGGGCCAACGAAAGATGGAATGTTTTTAGATAAACGAGAGTGAGGATCACCGCATACGCCGGTGATTTTTCTTTTGCACCAATATTCCACACATTCATATACTGAGATCATTGAAATGATTTGGGCTCGTTTTTTTCCGTTACATAAACAAAACGCCCACCCGCTGCGGTGAGCGGATGGGCGCATTCGGCGCTAGTTATTCGGCGGCAACTGCTTCGCCTTGGTTGTCTGTATTGAGACTTGCGAGGAACTGCAAGTAATTGTACGTTGATTCTTTTTCATCTTCATTGAGCTTTTCGAACAATTCGATGATTTCTTCCTTTTTGACGGACATGGTCAAAACCCCTTTGATGAGATATGGTCAATGTCAGTTCTATAACCGATACGTTATAAATGAAATCCAAGCTAATGTGAGATTATCTGACAACGAATAAGGTGTCCACGTTTAAGAAAAAGTTGGAAAAGCTGCGGTAAATGATGCAGTTTTTCTTGTTTGCGTTATTATTATATGAGCTATTCCCAGCAGGGTCAATACAATTCAGCGCTTTTGCACGCTTATGTTTAATTGGAATGTTGCATGTGATTAATACCTTTTACGCATGGATGGGGGCGTGGTTTACAGCGGCTTTCTTTGTCGAAAGGATATAAAAGAACGCGCAATTTGTAAGAAAATTTTGTCTGTATGGCAGGAAATCGAATTGAAATGGCGAATCTATATAGTATTGAAGGGAGGCTTTCTCATGGATCTTATTATTCGCGGAGAGAACATCACGGTGACACCTTCTTTGCAGGATTATGCAGAGAAGAGAATCAGCAAACTGGAAAAGTACTTCAATGAGCCGATTAAGACGAGCGCACGGGTGAACTTGCGTGTGCACAACACAGATCAAGTGGTCGAAGTGACGATTCCGCTTCAAGGCCTTCTCCTAAGAGCTGAAGTGGGTGAGGAAGATCTTTATACAGCAATTGACGGTGCGGTTACCAAACTGGAACGCCAGATCAAGAAGCATAAGACGAAGATCAACCGCAAGAGCCGTCAAGGGTTGCGTCAGGCGGTTCAGAACGCAAGCAGCGATATAACAGCAACGAAGCCGACTGAAGAAGATACGCTCGACGTTGTCCGCAGAAAGCATTTTGTGTTTAAGCCAATGACTGTCGAAGAGGCAATCCTGCAAATGGATATGCTCGGACATTCCTTCTATGTGTTTAACAATGCGGAGGATAACTCAGCCGCAGTGGTCTACCGCCGCAAGGATGGACGGTACGGCTTGATTGACCAAGTGTAACCCAGTTGATTAGCATAAAATGAAGAAGAGATTCGCCTAGGCGAATCTCTTCTTTTTGTCAGGATAGAAAAGTATATGATTATGCCCCATCTTCAAACCAATAGACTAGTGTCTTGGCCGAGAATCAAAGCAGAGGTACTCTGGCGCCTGCGGGATCGCGCCTTGTTGATGCGTGTCAGCGAGACCCCGCAGATAAATTGCGTGTCCGAGGAGGCTCGCGGTGCGCCCGCGGCAAGCGAGTAACCGAAGCGGCGATTCAGCACCGAAAAGACACGAGTCCATCACACATGTATGAAGAAACTTTCTTAAAGGAACTTTCGCTAAGTGCGCATACGTCCTGTATGCAACGCGAAAGTCATCACATCCTGTGAAAGTACGTCCTGTATGCAACGCGAAAGCCACCGCATCCTGCGGAAGTAAGGATCGGGCGCTTTTTGCCCGGATTCTCTTACAAAAGTTAAGGATTTTGCTTTGGTGTACAACGATAAGCGACATTTCATCAATAAGAGTTAGGTCAAGACATGAAAGCGCGAGACGCCTGCGGGAGTGCAGGCCAAAGGAGACCCCGCAGATAAATTGCGTGTCCGAGGAGGCTCCTGGACTGCCCGCGGCAAGCGAGCAGCTGAAGTGTCGTTCATGCACAAGGTGATGAATGAAAGCCGCATCCTGCGGAAGTAAGGACTAGGCGTAGCCTAGTCCTTCTTAGGCAAAGCGTTTTTTCGACAGCACAGACGATTCGGCAACTGACTGATAAAAATTGCAAACTGACCGATAAAATCCCGAAACTGACTGATAAAAATCGCAAACCGGTCGATAAAATCGCCAAACTGACCGATAAAATCCCGAAACTGGCTGATAAACGTGCCAAACGCGACGGATAACCAGTCCCAGACCCGGCGTCCGCCTCATCCCCAAACGGCCCGTTCTGTTTTCATAGCGCCCGTTTTGACGTATAATAGAAAATGTTGGTTTTTACCTAATGAGCGGAATGCGTGCCCCTGAAAATGGGGCGATTTTGCGAACATCTGAATAGGGAGTCTGCGTGCGCTTGCCGCAGAAGCAGTTCTCGCTTTCAGGCAATTGTCACCATAGGGGAATATTGTTAAAATAAAGAACATATTGATGAAGATTTTTTTCGGACAGGTTCAGATGTGAACGTTTGACACAGGAATGACTCTGAGGGTGCGGCAAGTTTCGCCAAATCAGAAATAATAAATGAGGTGTATGCAGGCATGATAGGAATGCTTAAACGAGTGCTCGGAGACACGAGTCTCCGCAAACTCAGCAAGATGGAAAAAATCGCGCATCAGATTGACAACATGGCTGATGACTATAAGGCGCTGAGTGATGATGCGCTTCAGGCGAAGACGCCGGAATTCAAGCAGCGCCTGGAAAATGGTGAAACGCTTGATGACTTGCTGCCGGAAGCCTTTGCGGTTGTTCGCGAAGCATCAACGCGTATTCTGGGCATGACGCCTTACTACGTTCAGTTGATTGGTGCGATTGCGCTCCATCAAGGCAATATCGCCGAGATGAAAACCGGTGAAGGGAAAACGCTCGTTGCGACAATGCCGCTTTATTTGAACGCGCTGGAAGGCAAAGGCGCTCATCTGGTTACGGTCAACGACTATCTGGCTTCGCGTGATGCGGAGCAGATGGGGCTGTTGTACAACTTTCTCGGCATGTCGGTCGGCCTGAACCGCAACGGCTTGAATCCGGAAGAGAAGCGGGAAGCCTATGCTGCCGACATTACGTACGGGACGAACAGTGAATTCGGCTTCGACTACCTGCGCGACAACATGGTGCTTTATAAGGAAGAACGCGTGCAGCGACCGTTGAATTTTGCGATTGTCGATGAAGTCGACTCGATTCTAGTTGACGAGGCGCGGACACCGTTGATTATTTCCGGCAATGCGGAGAAATCGACCGATCTGTATGTGCGCGCCAATCAGTTTGCCCGTCTCCTGACTGAGAAGCAGGACTTCACGGTTGATCTGAAGACGAAATCCGTGCAGCTGACAGAAGAAGGCATGACGAAGGCAGAGAAATTCTTCGGCATCAAGAACTTATACGATTATTCAAACGTCAACATCAATCACCACGTGAGCGAAGCGATGAAGGCGCATGCGATCATGCATCGCGATCAGGATTACGTGGTTAAAGACGGCGAGATTGTGATTGTCGATCCGTTCACCGGCCGTCTGATGCAGGGACGCCGCTACAGCGAAGGACTGCACCAAGCGATTGAAGCCAAGGAAGGTCTTGATATTCAGAGTGAAAGCAAGACACTGGCAACGATCACGCTGCAGAACTTTTTCCGGATGTATCAAAAGCTTTCCGGGATGACCGGTACGGCGAAGACCGAAGAAGAAGAATTCCAGAGTATCTATAACATGGATGTTATCGAAATTCCGACTAACAAACCGATGATTCGTAAAGACAATCCGGATTTGATCTATAAAACGCAAAAGGGTAAATTTAACGCGGTTGTTGAAGAGATTGCGAAGCTGTATCACCGCGGTCAGCCGGTGCTCGTTGGTACCGTCGCCGTTGAAACGTCGGAATTGATTTCTAAACTTCTGAAGCGCAAAAGTATCCCGCACAACGTCTTGAACGCGAAGAACCATGCCCGTGAAGCAGAAATCATTGAAAATGCCGGCCAAGCGGGTTCGGTAACAATCGCCACCAACATGGCCGGCCGTGGTACCGACATTAAGCTTGGCGAAGGGGTTGCCGATCTTGGCGGTCTGTTTATCTTGGGTACCGAGCGTCACGAGTCGCGTCGTATTGACAACCAGTTGCGTGGGCGTTCCGGTCGTCAAGGTGACCCGGGGGAATCCCGTTTCTATCTGTCACTTGAAGACGACTTGATGAAGCGCTTCGGTTCTGATAAATTAAAGAACTGGATGGAAAAAATCGGCATGGACGACTCGGCGCCGATCGAAAGCAAGCTGGTCAGCCGTTCGGTTGAAGCCGCTCAGAAACGTGTCGAAGGCAATAACTTCGATGCGCGTAAACAGCTGTTGAAATTCGACGACGTCATGCGCCAACAGCGTGAAATCATCTACAAGCAGCGTATGGAAGTGCTTGAATCGAAAGATCTTCGTCCGGAAATTGAAGGGATGATGAAGTCGGTCATCGAAAACGTTGTGAACGCTCATACACCGGAAAAAGAAGTGCCGGAAGATTGGGATCTTCAAGCAGTTGTCGATTACCTGAACGGGATGATCTTCAGCGAAGGCGTGCTTTCGCTGAAAGATCTTGATGGTAAAGATCCCGAAGAAATGATCGATGATCTGTACGAAAAGGCGCTTGCCCGCTATGATGAGAAAGAAGCGGCTTTCACGCCGGAACGGATGCGCGAATTTGAGCGCGTGATCACACTGCGTACGGTAGATACCAAGTGGATGGATCACATTGATGCGATGGAACAGCTCCGCGAAGGCATCTATCTGCGCGCCTATGGTCAGGTCGACCCATACCGTGCATACAATATTGAAGGTTTCAAGATGTTCGAAGAAATGGTCGCCAGCATCGATGAAGAAATCGTCAACTTCCTGATGAAGGCGGAGTTGCGCGAGGAACAGCCGATTCAGCGTGAAAACGTAACGCATGGTTTGCGCGTGATTTCCGGCGGCCAGGACGACGAACCGGTGAAGAAGAAGCCGATCAAGCGCAAAGTCCACGTCGGCCGTAACGATCCATGCCCATGCGGCAGCGGTAAAAAATACAAAAACTGCCACGGAAAATGATCTGTGGGTAAGAAAGTAGGATGAACATGGATTTACCAGAAATGAAACACGAAATTGATGAGATGGAAACCCGTCTCAAAGCGTTTAGGGGGTCTCTTTGACTTAGATAACAAGAAAGCAAGGATCGCCGAATTGGATGAGAAAATGACGATGCCCGGCTTCTGGGATGATAATGAAAAAGCGCAGAAGGTCATCGACGAGTCCAACGATTTGAAGGGCAAGGTTGACAGTTTGACCGACCTGCAAAACAAATTCGAAGATCTGCAAGTGGCTTACGAGTTAGTCAAAGAAGAGAACGATGCGGATCTGAAAGCGGAACTGGAAGAGTCGCTCGGCGAAGCGCGGGACGCGTTCAACCGCTATGAAACGCGGCTGCTGCTAAGCGGTCCGCACGACCGCAACAACGCGATCTTGGAACTGCATCCCGGCGCAGGCGGTACCGAAGCTCAAGACTGGGCGTCAATGCTGCTGCGTATGTATACGCGCTGGGCGGAACGCAAAGGTTTCGCGGTTGAAACACTCGACTACTTGCCGGGTGATGAAGCCGGCGTTAAAAGTGTCACCCTGCTCATCAAAGGAACCGATGCGTACGGTTACTTAAAAGCGGAAAAAGGGATTCACCGTTTAGTGCGCATCTCACCGTTTGACGCAGCCGGGCGCCGACACACATCCTTTGTTTCCTGCGAAGTGGTGCCGGAACTCGATGATGATATTGAAATCGAAGTCCGTCCGGAAGACTTGAGAGTCGACGTATTCCGTTCCAGCGGCGCCGGCGGACAGCATATCAACAAAACATCGTCTGCGGTCCGCATGACGCACCTTCCAACCGGGATCGTCGTCAGCTGCCAGTCGGAACGATCACAGTTCCAAAACCGCGATCAAGCGATGAAGATGTTGAAATCGCGCCTGTTTCAATTGGAAGAGGAGAAAAAGGAAGCAGAAATGGCTGCACTCCACGGCGAACAAAAGGAAATCGGCTGGGGCAGCCAGATCCGCTCCTATGTGTTCCACCCATACTCTATGGTTAAGGATCACCGCACCAACGTCGAAATCGGCAATGTGGACCGCGTCATGGACGGCGACATCGATCCATTCATCGATGCTTACCTCCGACTCCACCTATGAATCAAATAATCGAAAAGGAACCGGCGATCCGGTTCCTTTTTTTCCGTTTTCGGGTAATTAAATCCAGTTATTATAGCGATTGCAGACAAAATGACAGCGTTACCAACGAAACATGTAACGAACAGCTGAAAACGCGTATCAACCGCGGTAAAAGTTGTATCAAACGAACGAAAAGTTGTATCAAAAGCATTGAAAATCGTATCAAAATTGACGCTACACCTCAACTTGTATCAACCGGATCCAAATTCGTATCAACCGCGGTAAAAGTTGTATCAAACGAACGAAAAGTTGTATCAAAAGCATTGAAACGCGTATCGAAGTCAGGCTAACACCTTAACTTGTATCAACCGGATCCAAATTCGTATCAACCGCGGTAAAAGTTGTATCAAACGAACGAAAAGTCGTATCAAAAGCATTGAAAATCGTATCAAAATTGACGCTACACCGCAATTTGTATCAACCGGATCCAAACTCGTATCAACCGCGGTAAAAGTTGTATCAAACGAACGAAAAGTTGTATCAAAAGCATTGAAAATCGTATCAAAATTGATGCTACACCTCAACTTGTATCAAACGAATCCAAACTCGTATCAACCGCGGTAAAAGTAGTATCAAACGAACGAGAACTCGTATCAAACCGATGTAAACGCATATCTAGCTTGTTCCTGCACCGCGATTTGAAGCAATGGTTCCTTTCGATAAAATGATTTCCTGTCTAATTTTTGTTGACCGCATGGCGATTTTTGTCTTAAAATAGACACATTCGGCCATTTTCGAAAGAAGGAGTATTGAACTTCATGCAGGTGTTTGGAAAGAGAGACAAGCATGCTGTTCCTAACCGAGGGAAAACAGCAATGCTTCTTGATTATGTATGGGTCATTTTTGGAACGTTTGTTGTCGGCCTTTCGTTCAATGCTTTTATGTTGCCGACGCATATCGCCTCCGGCGGAGTAGCCGGAATCGGTATTGTTCTTCACTGGACGCTTGGTTGGGAGCCGTCCTATGTGCTTTGGGCGATCAATCTGCCCGTGTTTTTCTTGGGGTTGTTTGTGCTCGGGCGCAGTTTCGGTTATCTTGACTACACGATGAAGACGCTGCTTGGTTCCGTGATGCTGCCGTTCTTTATTTTTGTTACGGCGAATGTGCCGGCGGCGACGGGCAGTTCGCTGCTCGGCGCTTTGTTTGGCGGTGTCGGTACCGGTGTGGGGCTTGGCTTGGTGTTCCGCGGCCGCGGATCAACCGGCGGTACGGCGCTTGCCGGGCAGATCATTCAGAAATTCAGCGGCATTTCGCTTGGTTTCTGTGTGTCGCTGTTGGATACGATGATTGTGCTGACTTCGGCGTTTTTCATGTCGCTTGAGGCGGCGCTTTATGCACTGATCAGTATCTATATCACCGCTAAAATGATTGATGTGGTGCAGCTCGGTTTCAATACCGAGAAAATGGCGCTGATTATTTCCGAGAAAGAGGATGAAATGCGTCAAGGAATTTTAGAAGAG
The DNA here is from genome assembly GCF_000648615.1 of Sporolactobacillus terrae DSM 11697. GTDB lineage: Bacteria > Bacillota > Bacilli > Bacillales > Sporolactobacillaceae > Sporolactobacillus > Sporolactobacillus terrae. The sequence goes on from NZ_JFZC01000036.1 coordinate 14,930, forward strand.
ATTGACCGCGGTGTGACGCGAATTATCAGCCAGGGCGGCTACACCGGCGATGATCGGCCGATGTTGATGACCGTTGTTTCGCAAAGCGAGCTGACTCATCTGAAGCAGCTCGTTCGCTCGATTGATTCGGATGCTTTTTTCATTATCACGAATGCGACGGAAGTCTTTGGAAAAGGATTTTATACGCGCAGCTGATGGTGTCCAAGTTTGAAAATGAACGATCTGTGAACGATCGGATTCAAATCAACAGGTTGCATGTGCGGCTTGAGAAATAATGAAGCAGAGACGAGTCATTTTTGCGTATGATGAAAAAGTAAGACATTGAATGACGGCTTTTGAATAAAAAAATCATTTAACCGGTTTGAAAAAGGGGTCGGACACATTGGGAAAAATTACTGTTGGGGTTCTCTTTGGCGGACAGTCATCAGAACACAAAGTTTCGCTGAAATCAGCGTATACAATCATTACAAATCTTGATCGGGAAAACTATGAGCCGGTTCTGATTGGCATCGCCGAAGATGGAAAATGGAAGCTCTATGAAGGACCATTGGAAGCGATTCCGCAAGACACATGGGAGCAATCCGATTGTACGCCGGTTATGCTGCTTCCTGATCCGAGTCAGCATGGCCTTTTGAAAACAGCTGGCGGCGTGTCCGAGAAGCTTCATTTGGATGTTGTTTTTCCGGTATTGCATGGCAAAAACGGCGAGGATGGAAAGATTCAAAGCCTGCTTGAACTCGCCGGCATTCCTTACGTTGGCTGCGGCGTCTTGAGCTCGGCGATGTGCATGGATAAGGACGTCTCGCATCGCGTTGTGAAAGAAGCCGGCATCCGCGTGCCTGAGTCGATTGCTTTGACCGGTGCGATTTCTGAAGAGCAGTTGGCAAAAGTGATGACCGGTTTCAATTATCCGGTATTCGTTAAACCGGTAAGCGGGGGCTCCTCATACGGCGTCACTAAGGTTGAGGAAAAGAGCAAGCTTGTTGCAGCGATCCGTGAAGCGCAGAAGTATGATACGAAGATCGGAATTGAAGAAGGAATCGACGGCTGCGAGGTTGGCTGCTCGATTCTCGGTCACGGCGATGACTTGACGGTGGGTGAAGTCGATCAAATCGTTGTGACGAACGGCTATTTCCACATTCATCAGGACATGTTCAAGAAGACCGGACTTGAGAACGCCAGCATCCATGTACCGGCACAGCTGCCTCAAGCGGTGCAGGAAAAGATCAAGGACACTGCGAAAGCGATTTTCCGCGCGCTCTGCTGCACCGGAATTGCGCGGGTCGATCTGTTCCTGACGCCTGACAATGAAGTGGTCTTTAACGAAGTCAACACAATGCCGGGCTTCACCAGTTACAGCCGCTACCCGCGCATGATGGAAGCAGCCGGCATCAGCGTCACTGAAATCACCGACCATGCCATTCAATTAGCCCTTGAGAACGCGAATTAAACCGTCTCTGTAAAACGAAAGACAGGAAAGTGTGTGAAAAAATCAGCTGAAAAGCTGATTTTTTTTGTCCCTTTATTGCTTGGCACTCTAAATCGGCGGGTATACCGATTTTTCGACATGATTCGTTTTTGTTTTGAAATTGAATTGTAATAATTTTCATCGGAATTTGCCGGGGATGGAATGCTATAATGTTTAGTGTTGGATGACTTGCATCCTTATTTACGAATGAAATGGGATTTTGCTCGTCTTTGATTTTTCAATTTGGGTAACCCTCCCAATTTCTCAATGGATGCGAATGTTTTACATAGAAACGTATAATCAGACAGATTTTTTGGTTTTGCGACAAAAGGCAAGAAAAAGGATTTTGGGGGAAGAGACTGTATGAGTGACGCAATTGTAATGCAGAATGTCTGGAAAGCCTATCCCAATGGGGTAATGGCACTAAACGGCATCGATCTGTCTGTCAAGCAGGGCGAATTCGTCTACATCGTTGGTCCGAGTGGGGCCGGGAAGTCGACTTTTATAAAAATGATTTTCAGAGAATTGAAACCGACGCGAGGGAAAATCTTTGTCAATAGCAAGAATATCGCGAATCTGCGTGAACGTCAGGTTCCTTATCTGCGCCGCAAGATCGGGATCGTGTTTCAGGATTTTCGACTGCTGCCGAAACTGACGGTCTATGAAAATGTGGCGTTTGCGTTGGAAGTGATTGAGGAACATCCGCGCCAAATTAAAAAGCGTGTGATGGACGTATTGGATCTGGTTGGGTTGAAGCACAAACTGAGGTCGTTTCCAAACCAGCTTTCCGGAGGCGAGCAGCAGCGTGTCTCAATCGCGCGCTCGATTGTGAACCGGCCGCCGGTACTGATTGCCGATGAACCGACCGGGAACTTGGATCCGGAAACCTCGTGGCAGATTATGGACGTGTTCAAACGGATTAATGATCAAGGGACAACGATTATCATGGCAACCCACAACCGTGATATTGTCAACAAGGTGCGTCACAGAGTATTAGCCCTCGAAGGCGGCATGATTGTGCGCGACCAGCAGGAAGGTGACTATGGCTATGAAGATTAGAACGATGCGAAGACATGTGAATGAAAGCTTTAAAAGTCTAGGACGGAACGGTTGGATGACCTTCGCATCCGTCAGTGCCGTCACGGTGTCTCTCGTTCTGGTCGGACTGTTCCTAATGGTCATGTTCAACTTGAATAAGATTGCCGGTGACATTGAGAGTGACGTCGAAGTGCGCGTGTACTTGGATCAGTCAATCAGTCAATCCGAGCAAGATGCTTTGGCGACAGAACTGAAGGGAATCAAAAACGTTCAGGAAGTCCGTTTTCAGTCGAAAAAAGAAGGCTTGAACAATCTGTTGGAAAGCCTTGGAAACGATAAGAAGAGTTTCACCGATCTGCAGAAAGAAAATCCGCTGCCGAATGCGTTTATTTTAAAAACAAAACAGCCGGAGCAGACGATTGCAGTAGCGAAAAAGGCGGAACAGCTTCCCAATGTTACCGATGTCCGCTACGGTAAAGGAACGGTTGAAAGATTGTTCAGCTTCATCAGAATTGCGCGCAATGTTGGGATTGTGCTGATTCTCGGATTGCTGTTCACATCCGTTTTCCTGATTGCCAATACCATCAAATTGACCATCGTTGCTCGCCGCAGCGAGATCGAAATCATGAAGCTGGTCGGAGCGACAAACGCGTTCGTTCGCTGGCCATACTTTATTGAAGGCCTTGTCATGGGTGTGATGGGATCAATTCTTCCAATTGTATTGGTTATGGTTGTCTACCGACTTGCCTATTATAATCTTGGGGGCGACTTGCAGCAGATGTTCATCAAGCTGATTCCATATCATACAATGGTTACGAATTTAAGCTTGCTGCTTGTGGCCATTGGCGCCTTGATTGGCGTTTGGGGCAGCTTGAACTCGGTACGCAAGTTCTTGAAAGTCTAAGCCATTCTTGGGCCGCCGGCACTGATCGGCGGTTTTTTTTATTCCACTATTGGTCGTGTGTATTTATTCGCCAAGACAAGTGGACCGCATTGGGGTATGATAAAAATTAAGTGCACATGCCTGAGAAGCTGTGCCAAAGGAAAAACCGTGTTGATTGAGGAGGCATTTCTTTATGAAAAAGTTCAGCGGCAAAGTGGTCGCTTTGCTGATGGCGATCTCACTGATCGTAGGGGCAGGCGGCTCCTATGCGGTGTTCCGCTTTGTCCAGAATCAAAGCCAGGAAAAAACAGCTGCTGTCGCCGGCGGTGCTGTTGCACCGGATCAGGAAACAGCAAAGCTTAAAGCGATCCATGATCTGATCGAGAACGAATATTATAAGAAGATCAGCAGTCAAGATTTGTATGATGGCGCAATTAACGGAATGATCGACGCGCTTAACGATCCGTTTTCCAGCTATATGAATGCTAAGACTGCTTCAGATTTTTCGCAGTCCCTGTCCTCTTCATTCCAAGGAATCGGTGCCGAAGTTCAAATGGTCGGCAAACAAGTCACTGTCGTCTCACCGATTAAAGGTTCTCCGGCGGAGAAAGTCGGTCTGAAGCCGAAAGACGCGATTATGACAATCAATGGAAAGTCAACCGAGGGACTGACCATCAACCAAGCGGTAAATAAGATCCGCGGGAAAAAGGGAACCGTTGTTAAGATCGGGATTAAGCGTTCCGGAGCAAGCGATCTTTTGACGTTCTCAATCAAGCGCGACGATATTCCCATCCGCACCGTAGAGAGCAAAATGCTGAAATCAAGCAGCAATTCCATCGGTTACATTGCAATCACTCAGTTCAATGAAAATACCGATGGCGAATTCAGCAAAGCGCTCGACAAACTTGAAAACGAAAAGATGCAGGGTCTGATCATTGATGTGCGTGGTAATCCCGGTGGTTATCTGCAAGCGGTCGAAAAAATCGGTAATTTGCTGATCTCATCGAAGAAGCCGATTGTACAGATTCAGAACCGAGAAGGCAAGAAGCAGCCGTTCTACAGTACGCTTGAGAAGAAGAAGGATTATCCCATTGCTGCCCTGATTGATGACGGATCGGCATCTGCTTCTGAAATCCTTGCCGGTGCGCTGAAAGAGGCTGGCGGCTACCCGCTGATCGGTGTGAAGTCGTTCGGCAAGGGAACGGTTCAGCAGAGCATTCCGATGACCGATAAGAGCGAACTGAAACTTACGGTGGACAAATGGCTGACACCGGACAGCAACTGGATTCACAAAAAAGGCATTCAGCCAACCATAGAAGTGAAACAACCGGATTACTACTATGTCACGCCGATTAACTTGAAAAAAGGTCAGACCTTCCGGGTTGATCAAACCGATGAAAAGATTGCCAATGCACAAAAGATGCTCAAGGCAGCTGGGCAAAACCCGGGACGTACCGATGGGTATTTCAGCAAACAAACGCAGCAGGCGCTCAAGGCGTTCCAAAAAGAAAATAAATTGCCGGAAAGCGGAGAAATTGACCAGAAAACGGCCGACGCGCTGCAGCAAGCAACCTTGAACGCGATTAAAAATCAGAAACATGACCGTCAGCTCAATTCGGCGATCGAAGAAATCAAAAAAGAACTTAAATAAATGATCAAGCAAAAAGGTGTCTCACAGTCACAGTTGACTGTGAGGCGCCTTTTTTACATGTAGAGAAAAATTATAATTTTGCCTTGTGGTACGACGATAAGCCTCATAAAAGTGGAACCTCTGCTAAAGGATTCTGTGCACAACGCGAAAGTCATCATATCCTGTGAAAGTACATCATGTATGCGCGGAAGACACGAAAGCGCGAGACGCCTGCGGGAGTGCAGGCCAAAGGAGACCCCGCAGATCTCAGCATGTTTGAGGAGGCTCCTGGACTGCCCGCGGCAAGCGAGCAGCTGGAGTGTCGTACGCGCACAAGGTGATGAAAGGAACTTCCGCTATGTAAAGGAACTTTCGCTAATTTAAAGGAACTTTCGCTAAGTGCGCATACGTCCTGTATGCAACGCGAAAGTCACCGCATCCTGCGGAAGTACGTCCTGTATGCAACGCGAAAGTCACCGCATCCTGCGGAAGTAAATCGACGGAGAGATTCCGCTTATCAACTGGAAAAACGTGAACAGGAGGGATTTTGCTTTGCATAACCGGAAAACCTCCGCTTATGTACTCCGAAATGAGATCTGCTCTGCATATAACCGAAAAAACTCCGCTTATGTTACGAGTTGCTTAATGAAGGACCAGAATGCTTAATGAAAAAGAAGTGAGAGGGGCCGGTATCATTTTTAACTATCTCAAAAAGATTCAAGAACCCCTCATTGAGATGCTCGGGCGCCAGCGGGATCGCGCCTTGTTGATGCGAGCAGCCGCAGCAATAAAAAGGCATCGATCGCTGTTTGATCAAGTATGATTGATGCTTTCGGCCTTGTTTTGGAACGAAGATAGGAAATTCAAAAGAACAGAGTAAAAATTTTCCTTGGGAACGGCGACAAAGGGTCAACTCATGTATAATTAAAAGAAAGTGCGGGCAGGAATCTGCAAGCTTTTTGTCGAAACATCAAGAAGATTGGATCGAAAGCTGGGGGAATTGGACATGTCGGACATCATCGGATTGATCTTTTCTAGTGTTGCATCATTTTTTATGAATCCGCTGCTTTATTTGCTGATTTTAGCATTGTTTGTATACAGCACGCAGCGGGTGCGAAGGGAGCGGTTGTCGTTTCGTGTGAAGGCGTATGGGATGTTCAACACAATTTTTGCAAGCATCATTCCAAGCATCCTGGTCGGCCTTTGCGGGTCGCTTGTGCTTGCCGTGACCGGTGCGAGTCTTGCACCCGGAGTGATTGCGCTGCTGTCGCTTGCAACGGTGGCGGTTTTGCTCACCTGTCAGCAACGATTGTTGTCGCCGGCCATCGCAGGCGGCGTGACCGTGATTGCAGCTGCCGTGATGCCGGCTTTCCATACACCATATGCATTCCTCAATCGTTGGATCGAAGAGATTCATTCGATCGATTATGTGTCATTTGGTCTGTTTTTGACCGTCGCCCTGCTGATGGAGAGTACGCTCGTCTTTTTCTGGGGCACGCAGCAGTCCTCTCCCAGACTGATCGGCAGTTACCGCGGCGGATTGGTAGGCGCCCACGAAGCTTGCCAATTATGGATTGCGCCGCTGTTTTTGCTTGTACCGGTTTCCGGGGCGATTCCGGCTGTCGGTGCATGGCCGTTTGTGTCAAACGGTTCGTCATTCAGTTTGGCCCTGTTTCCGCTTGGGGTGGGGATCGCTCAATTAATCACCTACGCCATGCCGCGCCCCGCGGTACGTCAATCGGCCCTCTGGATGCTGGCGACAGCAGGAGTGATGGCCGCTTTTGTCGGAGCAGCATTACTCTTGCATCAATCGATGTTTATTGTTATTGGCGGAGCTGTCGTTCTGATCAGCCGGCTTGCTTTGGTTTGGTATCACCACCATTTGCGTCAGACACGGCCGTTCTATTTCTTGATGCCGAACCGGGGGCTGCGCGTGATTGGTGCCATTCCTCATTCACTTGGGAACCGGATGGGCATCGTTCCCGGTGAAGAAATTTTACGTGTCAATGATTTGGAAGTAAGCAGCGTTTCGGACTTCTATGAAGCATTGCAGAAGCATGGTGCGTACTGTAAGCTTGAAGTGTTTGATCGGTTCGGTGAGCAGCGCTTCGTTAAAGGAGCGATTCACGAGAATGATAACTTTAAAATCGGTTTGCTCTTTCTAGAGAGGGATGAATGGAATATGCAGGCAAAAGACAAATAGCCGATCCGAATCTCGAATAGTATAACAGAAACAAAATACGTTCAGGAATAGAGGAACGCTTTTGATCGTAACGTCCTCATTCATGCTTTTGGGCGGGGGCTGCTCGCGGCTCTCGGCGCACGAATTTATTTCTGAACGAGTTGTTTCCATTCTTTGATTAATCAATGTAAAATAGTTACTGAACTTGAAGCACTCTGAAAAAATGTGAGCGTTTCACTTATTTTGCAAACCTGTGTGTTTATGAAAAATACCGGTGTCTCTGATGCGTTGTGCAACATAAGATGGTGCTATAATTGGGCATAGGCTCTGAATGAAACAATGTCTGAGAGGAGGAATCCTGGAATGAAATCAACAGGAATTGTACGGAAGGTTGATGAATTGGGACGTGTTGTCATACCGATTGAGTTACGGAGAACGATGAATATTAAAGAGGGCGACCCTTTGGAAATATTCACGGAAGATGAGCGAATCATCTTTAAAAAATATGTGCCGAATATGGCGTGCCAGATTACGAATGAAGTTTCACCGGATAATTTGGTTCTTGCAAACGGCAAGCTCGTTTTGAGCCGCAAAGCTGCGAAAAGTGTGGTTCAAGAGATTGAGCGTTATATGGGTGAAGATATTAAGCCTTAACCCGACTTTCGAAAACTTCCATGGCACTGCGCCATGGAAGTTTTCTAGTTTTCCATAAAATGAATCAAGTGATCTCTCATGATTTTAGCATGCAGATGCTCAATGCTCATCGAAGCTTGCGCGTTCCAATGCTTCACTCCAATACACCGTACCCGTTAAAGGACAGGCTTTCGTGCGCTATTCGATACTTTGCGCTGGCATCGGCTATAATGATGCTGCGCAGTTGAGGAGACGCTTACCCACAAACCAGGAATATCTGTTCGCATTTTGCTGTCATTTTTTTATACAGTTATGCTATAATTTAGGCAAGATTTTTTCTAGTGGAGACGAATCATACCTTTTTTCGTTTAAATAGATAGAACGGAGAAGATTGGAGGACAGTGGTATGGATTTTCAGCTTGTGTCCCATTTCAAACCGCAAGGCGACCAGCCGGAAGCGATTGATAGCTTGGTTCACGGCATTGAACATGGTGAAAAGCACCAGACCTTGCTTGGGGCAACAGGAACCGGCAAGACCTTCACGATGTCAAATGTGATTGCCCGCGTAAAGAAGCCGACACTGGTCATTGCGCATAACAAAACGCTCGCCGGCCAGCTGTACAACGAGTTCAAGGAATTCTTCCCGAATAATGCGGTCGAATACTTTGTCAGTTACTACGATTATTACCAGCCGGAAGCGTATATCCCGCAAACCGACACGTATATCGAAAAGGATTCAAGCATTAACGATGAAATCGATAAATTGCGTCACTCGGCGACAAGTGCACTGTTCGAGCGCCGCGATGTAATCATCGTCGCCAGCGTGTCCTGCATCTACGGTTTAGGTTCGCCGGAAGAGTACGGATCGCTCGTTCTGTCGCTGCGTCCGGGCATGGAGAAAGAACGTGATGCCATGCTGCGCCAATTGGTCGATATTCAGTACACACGCAATGATATTAACTTTACACGTGGTACTTTTCGCGTGCGCGGCGATGTCGTCGAAATTTTTCCGGCCTCACGCGACGATCACTGCATCCGGGTTGAATTTTTCGGCGATGAGATCGACCGGTTGACGGAAATGGATCCGATGACCGGCGAGATCGTCGGCGAACGCGATCACGTGGCCATCTATCCGGCATCGCACTTCGTTACCGGTCAGGAAAAAATGAAACGTGCGATTGTCAATATTCAGAAAGAGCTTGATGAGCGTTTGAAGGTGCTCAACGACAACGGCAAACTTCTGGAAGCGCAGCGCCTGGAGCAGCGGACGCGTTATGACTTGGAAATGATGGAGGAAGTCGGTTTCTGCTCAGGCATCGAGAACTATTCGCGCCATCTGACCTTCCGGAAACCGGGTGAATCGCCCTATACCTTGATCGACTATTTTCCAAAAGATTTCCTGATTATGGTTGATGAATCGCATGCGACCCTGCCGCAAATCCGTGCCATGTACAACGGTGACCAGGCACGTAAAAATGTGCTTGTCGACCATGGATTCCGGCTGCCTTCGGCGAAAGACAACCGGCCGCTGAAATTCGAAGAGTTCGAGGAACGGATTCATCAGATCGTTTATGTTTCGGCGACACCGGCAGATTATGAGCTGGAACATTCCGGCAAGCCGATCGAACAGATTATCCGGCCAACCGGGTTGCTTGATCCGGAAATTGAGATTCGGCCGATCAAAGGCCAGATTGACGATCTCTATGATGAAATCAATTTGCGAATTAAGAAAAAAGAACGTGTGCTTGTGACAACACTGACGAAAAAGATGGCCGAAAACCTAACCGATTATCTGAAAGGGATGGGCATTAAGGTCAACTACCTGCATTCGGAAATTAAGACGTTGCAGCGCATTGAAATCATTCGCGATCTCAGACGGGGCGAGTTTGATGTGCTTGTCGGCATCAACTTGCTTCGTGAAGGCTTGGACATTCCGGAAGTATCGCTTGTCGCAATCCTGGATGCCGATAAGGAGGGCTTCTTACGTTCGGAGCGATCCTTGATTCAGACGATTGGCCGTGCAGCCCGTAATGCAAATGGACGCGTGATCATGTATGCTGATCACATCACCGATTCGATGCGTATGGCAATGGATGAGACGGCACGGCGCCGCAAAATCCAAACTGAATTTAATGAAGCCCATCACATCACACCGAAAACGATTCAAAAGGCAATTCCAGAACTGATTAAGGCCACCTATGAAGTGGAAAAGAAAGAAGATACAGGCAAAAAGAAAAAGAAGAAAATGACTAAGAGTGAACGCAATAAAGCGATCATCAGTATTGAAAAAGAGATGAAGCAAGCAGCGAAGGCACTCGATTTTGAACGCGCCGCCGAACTCAGAGACGCGCTCTATGAATTGAAAGCGGAGGGATAACGCGCACATGGTACTTGAGAATATTGTTGTTAAAGGCGCACGCGAACACAATTTAAAAAATGTCAACGTCACCATACCTCGGGATAAAATGGTCGTGATTACCGGTCTGTCGGGGTCCGGAAAATCATCGCTGGCCTTCGATACGATCTATGCAGAAGGGCAGCGCCGTTATGTAGAATCGCTGTCCGCCTATGCGCGCCAGTTTCTCGGTCAGTCGAATAAACCGGATGTCGACGCGATTGAAGGCTTGTCGCCGGCGATTTCAATTGATCAGAAAACGACGTCGCACAACCCGCGTTCCACCGTGGGCACCGTAACGGAAATCTATGATTATATGCGGCTCTTATATGCGCGCATTGGCCACCCGTACTGCCCAAAACATGGGGTCGAGATCACCTCGCAGACGATTGAACAGATGGTCGACCGAATCATGGAGTACCCGGAACGGACAAAGCTGCAAATTCTGGCTCCGATCGTCTCCGGAAGAAAAGGCGCTCATGTGAAAACACTTGAAGACATCAAGAAAAAAGGCTATGTCCGAGTTCGCGTTGACGGCGAAATGCGCGAGGTTGCTGAAGCGATTCAGCTTGAGAAAAATAAAAAGCACACCATTGATGTCGTGATCGACCGAATCGTTGTCAAGCCGAACGTCCAGGGGCGACTTGCCGATTCGCTCGAAGCAGCAACGAAGCTGACCGACGGCCGTGTTGTGGTTGACATTATCGGCGGCGAAGAACTGCTTTTTTCCGAACAGTTTTCATGCCCGTATTGTGGTTTCTCGATCGGGGAACTTGAACCGCGTCTCTTCTCGTTCAACAGCCCGTTCGGTGCCTGCCCGGATTGTGACGGGTTAGGCTCGCGTATGGAAGTAGATCCTGATCTGGTGATCCCCGACCGCTCGAAAACATTGTCCGAGGGAGCAATTATTGCCTGGGAACCGACGAGTTCGCAATATTACCCGCAGCTGCTGAAATCGGCGTGTGCTCATTTCGGCATTGATATGAACATGCCGGTTGAGAAGCTGCCAAAGGACAAGCTGAACCTGCTCCTGTACGGGTCCGGTACGGAACGGATTCATTTTCACTATGAGAATGAGTTCGGTGATGTACGCGATAAGGATATGTATTTCGAAGGGGTGATCAACAACATCGGCCGCCGCTATCGGGAAACCGGTTCCGACTACATCCGCGAACAGATGTCGGAATACATGATGCACAAGGCATGCCCAACCTGTCACGGTCACCGGCTCCGTCCGGAAGCTCTGGCAGTTAAGATCGGTAAAAAGAGTATCAGCGAAGTGACCGAGATGCCGATCCGTGAGATGCTGACTTTTTTCGAGAAGCTCGAACTAACAGAGAAGGAACAGACGATTGCGCGGCTGATCCTGCGTGAAATTAGGCAGAGAACGAAATTTTTGATCGATGTCGGCTTAGACTATTTGACGCTTGGCCGAGCAGCGGGTACGTTATCCGGCGGCGAAGCGCAGCGGATTCGGCTGGCAACGCAAATCGGTTCCCAGTTGATGGGGGTCCTCTACATTTTGGATGAACCGTCGATCGGTCTGCATCAGCGCGACAATGATCGACTGATTCATTCGTTGCTTGGCATGCGCGATCTGGGCAATACCTTGATTGTTGTCGAGCATGATGAGGATACAATGCGCGCCTGCGACTATATTATTGATGTTGGACCGGGTGCGGGAGAACACGGCGGACAGATCACGGCTCAAGGGACCCCCGAAGAAATTATGCAAAATCAGCATTCTTTGACCGGTGCTTATCTTTCAGGACGCAAATTCATCCCGATTCCAGGCAAACGGAGAAAAACAAGCAAACGTGCAATTAAGGTCATTGGAGCCAAAGAAAACAATTTGAAAAATGTCTCGGCCACCTTCCCGCTCGGCGTGATGACCGTTGTGACCGGGGTTTCCGGATCTGGAAAGAGTACACTTGTTAACGAGGTGCTGTTTAAGGCACTTGCTCAGAAGCTGCACGGACGGCGCGACCTGCCTGGTGAGTACCGGCAAATTAAAGGGGTTGAAGAGCTGGATCGCGTCATTCAAATCGATCAAGCACCGATTGGACGAACCCCGCGCTCAAATCCAGCGACCTACACCGGTGTATTCGATATGATTCGCGAAGTCTTTGCAGCAACAAATGAAGCAAAGGTGCGCGGTTATAAGAAGGGCCGTTTCAGTTTTAACATTAAAGGCGGCCGCTGTGAAGCATGCAGCGGCGACGGCATTATTAAAATTGAAATGCACTTTTTGCCTGACGTTTACGTGCCTTGCGAGGTTTGCCACGGGAAACGGTATAATCGTGAAACACTCGATGTAACCTATAAAGGAAAAACGATTGCCGATGTCCTTGATATGACCGTTGAAGAAGGAATGGAATTTTTCAAAAATGTACCGCGCATTAAGCGCAGGCTGAAGCCGCTCTTTGACGTCGGACTCGGCTATATTCGTCTCGGCCAGCCGGCGACGACGCTGTCCGGTGGTGAGGCGCAGCGTGTCAAGCTTGCCTCGCAGCTTTATCGCCGAACAAAGGGACGTGCGTTGTACATTCTTGATGAACCGACAACAGGACTTCACATGGATGATATCTCGCGTTTGCTCGACGTGCTTCAAGCACTGGTCGACAGCGGCGACAGCGTGTTGATTATTGAGCATAATCTTGATGTGATCAAATGTGCCGATTACTTGATTGATCTTGGTCCCGAAGGCGGAAACGGCGGTGGAACAATCGTTGCGACCGGAACACCGGAACAGATTGCTGCAACCGAGGAATCCTACACGGGTCGTTATTTAAAGCCGGTACTGGAACGTGATCATGCACGCATGGACAAACCTCTGCACGCGCAGCAGCAAGTGGCTGAAAAGGCTTAAAATCAAAGGGAAGTTTTTCCGGTGAACCATCTCTTTCTTGTCGAAAGGCATGAGCTAAGGGTATAGTTGAATAGGATATCAATGGTGGGAGGAATACGGATGCAAAAAAGGCTTTATAAGTCTTCAGATAACAGGATGCTGACAGGCGTACTGGGCGGTATCGGCGAGTTTTTTCATGTGGATCCAACCTTAGTTCGGCTCGGATTTGTCGTGCTCGCACTCGTAACGGTTGTCTTTCCATGCCTGATCGGTTATTTTATTGCTTATCTAATTATACCTGAGAGAGTGTGACGCAATTGTTTAAAAACTGGCTTGCAAAGATCTTGCTTAACGTCATCATCAATATGGTGATTCTGATGACACTTGCTGGATATTTGCATACGATGGTGCATATTTCCGGCGTTGGCGCAGCCTTGGCGGCCAGCTTGATCTTATCGTTTCTTAATCTATTTATCCGACCGGTACTGCTTCTTCTTGCTTTGCCGGCAACGATCTTGACCTTAGGATTTTTTATTTTTGTGGTGAACGCGCTGATGCTGGAACTCACCGCAATGATTATGGGATCGGCGTTTGAACTTGACGGCTTTGGCAGTGCCTTGATTGTAGCGATCATTATGGCATTCTGTCAGCTCATCATTCAGAACTTTATGATCAAACCTATGCGACGCGATTAAGGCGCCGCATTATTTTTTATTTGAACGTTATTGTTTATGCGTCTGTTTTCGTAATGGATTGATTCTATGGTAAAATAAAGGAAAAAATGAATCAGATCGGGTGAGATGCCCGGTTCATGAATAACCCTGAGCGCGCGCCGGAACGACCCCCCGGCGCAATTCGAGTGAGAAACGGAGGATGCTTTGCGCTCCGGTATGTACGCCTTGCCCGGCGGAGTTTATGCTTTTTGAACGCAGGTCGCTCTGATTGTTGGAGGCGTGATGATGAAAGAACAGCGGACGTGTTCCGGCGGCAAAATGACGACGATGAATAAAGTACGTGTACATGAACTCATTGAACATTTTGATTTTAAGTTGGTCAGCGGCAAAGAGGGCGTTAACCGATCGATTATTGTCAGTGATATTTCTCGTCCCGGTCTTGAAATTGCCGGTTATTTTACCTATTATCCGAGAAGAAGGCTGCAGCTGCTTGGTCGAACGGAACTCTCGTTCTTTAATGAGCTGAGTATGGATGAGCGTTACAAAAGAACATCGCAGCTGTGTACGGCGCAGACCCCGTGTATTGTGATTTCGCGGGGAATTGAGGTCCCTGAGGAATTTATCATTTCATCCAATAAGCGTCATGTACCGGTTATTCAGTCGAAGATGCAGACCACGCGACTGAGCAGTATGATTACCAACTATTTGGAATCGCGTCTTGCGCCAATGACTGCCGTGCATGGTGTTTTGGTCGATGTGTATGGTGTCGGCGTTTTGATTACCGGGGACAGCGGTGTAGGGAAGAGTGAAACAGCACTTGAACTGGTCAAACGCGGCCATCGGCTGGTTGCCGATGATTCGGTTGAAATTCGGCAGCAGGGCGAGTCGGAGCTGATCGGAAGCGCTCCGAACTTGATTCAGCATTTGCTGGAAATTCGCGGGCTCGGGATTATCAATGTGATGACTTTGTTCGGTGCCGGAGCGGTGCGCAGTAATAAAACCGTCTCTATGGTGATTCACTTGGAACTTTGGGATCAAAACAAGGTCTATGATCGTCTTGGACTCGATGAAGAAAAGACGAAGTTAATTGATACAGAGGTTCCGCGCCTTGTACTGCCGGTTCGGCCCGGACGAAATCTGGCGGTGATTATCGAAGTCGCAGCCATGAATTTTCGATTAAAGAATATGGGCTATCACGCCGCCCAGCAGTTTGCGGATCGACTCAATGACACGCTGAATGAGCATGAATGAACGAAAATTTGAGGTGTAACTTATCATGAATGAAAGCATTGAACCGTTAAATCGATTGGCAATCACACTTGGGCCGCTGCATATTTATTGGTACGGAATTATTATTGCGACCGGCGCCCTGCTTGGGCTGATTCTGGCCATTCGCGAAGGCAAACGTGTCGGACTTCCTTCCGATACGTTTACCGATTTGATTTTGTACGCAGCACCGATCGGAATTATTTGTGCCCGGCTCTACTATATTGTCTTTGAATGGGACTACTACATGGATCATCCAGGAGAAATCATTAAAATCTGGAACGGCGGTATTGCGATCTACGGCGCTTTGATCGGTGCCGTAGTCACAACCGTGATCTTTTGCCGTGTACGCCGGTTACCTTTTTGGAAAGTTGCCGATGTCTGCGCACCAAGCGTGATTCTCGGCCAGGCAATCGGGCGCTGGGGCAACTTCATGAATCAGGAAGCGCATGGCGGACCGACCACGCGTGCCGCACTTGAGCACTTGCATTTGCCGGATTTTATTGTCAACCAGATGTATATTGACGGCGTCTATTACATACCGACCTTTCTTTATGAATCCGTCTGGAATCTGCTTGGCTTTGCACTTTTACTGATCCTTCGCCGAACAGTTGCATTGAAACGCGGGGAACTTTTCGTCAGCTATGTGATTTGGTATGCGATCGGACGCAGTTATATTGAAGGATTGCGCACAGACAGCTTGATGATGGGACCGCTGCGTGTCTCGCAGTGGTTGTCGCTTGTGCTGATTATTGCAGGCATCGGATTGATCGCTTATTGGCGGATGAAACAAAAGGAACGGCCGCGGTACGGGATTTAACGGCTCGTGTACACGGTAACGAGTAAGCTCACCTACTAGCAAAAAGAGGATTCTTTTAGAAGCGGGAGATTGAACAATTGATAAAAACAGTACTTTTTGATTTGGACGGCACATTGATTGATACAAATAACTTGATTTTAACGTCTTTTCAATACACATTGGACAAATATTTTCCAGGGCAATACAAACGGCAGGATTTGATCCCGTTTATTGGCGAATCGCTGGAGACCAGTTTTCACTCTGTCAGTCCTCAGCTTACCCAACAAATGATTGAAGTCTACCGCGACCACAATAGTCGATTTCATGATCAGCTTGTCAAAGCGTTTCCGCATGTGCGCAAGACCTTGACCGCCTTAAAAGATGAAGGCTGCCGTCTCGGCGTTGTGTCCACGAAGAAGCGCGACATGGTGGAACGCGGCTTGAGCTATACCAAACTGGCACCATTCTTCGAGACCGTCGTTACAAGCGATGATGTGACGCACCTAAAGCCTGATCCTGAACCGGTGGAACGCGCAATGGATGCTCTGGCCGCACAAACCAATTCAACGATTATGGTTGGCGACAGTCCCGGTGATATTTTAGCGGGGAAAAATGCTCAGATTAAAACCGCTGCGGTCGGATGGTCGCTGAAGGGGACAACGATGCTCAAAAACTTGAAGCCCGATTATATGCTTCATCAAATGAACGATCTGATTGCTATCGTTGTTCGTGCGGGAGCGACAGTAAAATAACGGATTGAAAAACCTGAAGCAGGCATAACCGCAGCTTCAGGTTTTTCTTACAAGATGAGCATACGGCGGCAAGCAAGCAGCTGAAGTGTCACTCAGGATCAAGAATGATTAATCAGCCGCGTTCTGCGGAAGTAGAAGCTTTCGCTAATTATAAAGGAACGTTCCTGATTGTAAAGGAACGTTCACATCCTGTGAAAGTACGTCCTGCACGCAACAAGAATGCACGCAATGCGGACGAGCAGTTATGCTATAATAGTGCAGTATTTTAATAAAGGCACGGGGGAACTGGGTATTTATGGATGAGAGGAACCGGACAAAGAAAGCACAGGTTATCGATTTTCGCCGGGACGGCGACTTTTTTTATCAAAAAGGGATGACCAGTTTCAGAAAAGGAGATTTTGAACGTGCGCGTCACTACTTAGATCGAGCCATTCAATTCAATCCCAATGCGGTTGACTACTTATGCCGCCAGGCGGAGATTCTATCAGAACTGGAAAACTATGAATTATCGAATCGATTGCTGAAAAAAGTCGTTTACGAACTCGATTCAAACGTAACCGATTGTTATTTTTTTATTGCCAACAATTACGCCTATCTTGGTGAAATCCAAGAAGCCTTAGATGAAATTCAAATCTATTTAACGGTTGAACCAAACGGGACCTTCAAGCGTGAAGCAGAAGATCTGTACCAGATGCTCAGTTCAGAGCTTAAGGAACTCGAGGGGGACGAGAGACCCTATGTGACGGAACATGAGCGCGGGCGCTTGGCTCTGGAACATGGTCATTTTGACGAAGCGATTCATCATTTTAAGCAGGTGATCGAGGATGAGCCGGATTTTCTGGCGGCACAAAATAATCTTTCGATCGCATATTTTTCTATGGGTGATCCGGTACATGCATTCGATGCGGTCCAGCGCGTGCTGCAGAAGGACCCGGGAAATATTCATGCGTTGTGCAACTTAACTACATTTTTTGATCAGCTTGGTCAGCAGAAGGACCGGGCTGCGGTTGTGGCGGTTCTAGGCCAGATGTGCCCCATTTATCCGGAGCATTGCGGCAAGCTGGGTTCTACCTATCTATTGATTGGAGACTATCAGAAAGCATATCAATGGCTGAATGTTGCGGAAAAACGCGGCGTTCATCGCGATCAAGTTTTTTATTATTGGGTGGCACTGGCTGCTTATCGCTGTGGTCATCTGGAAAGCGCGCGCAAACACTGGCGCCGTGCCGACTACTTTAGTGATAAACCGTTTCACCCGTTTAAATACAACAAAATTCAGGATATGATGTTTGAAGCGGACGCCTCGGGAAACTTCATGGTGAAGGATCTCGTCCGGAAAGCATTGAAGGGTGAGGAAGAAGCCTATCGGTTGTTTGCACTTTTTTACGCAGCAGCGCACTACATGCACGATGTACTGTCTGAAACTGCTCAACGTGCCCAATCAGCGGAAATAAAGCGTATGGCCACACGGATCATCAGCGAGACCCGATCTGGCGTTCGTGATGCGAACATGCAAATCATGCGCGAAGTGGAGCAGCTTGCCGGCGGACAAAAGGAAGCGATGAAGCATCCCGAGCTTTACAGTTTCTGGGCAGTGATCGATGCAATGACCACGGCTTCGGAAAACGATGTAAAGGGTTGGGCAGCTGCACTGATTTATCTCTGGAATAAAGAATGCGGAGAGGCAGTGACACAGAAAAAAATTGCAGAAGAAGCCGGAACAACCGTCTATCGATTGCGAAAAAAAATTCATGAATTATCCTGTGCACTAAGGACAAAATGGGATACGACGTCGCATGAACAAGGCGATAACAAGATCTGAGCAATTTTCTGGACTTTGGTGTCTCCATTCTTTAGCATAGAATTATCAGATGAGCAGATAATAATAATTATTATTAAAAATTCATTTTTCTTAGCGAAAAAAGGATCGCGGCTTGCTGAGCCGATCCTAAATTCTCAATGCTTTTTGCGTATTGGTAAATGATGCGGATAATCTTGTTAAGGAAGGAATGTGTGACATTGACAGAAGAGAAAATTTATGATGTGGTGATTGCGGGGGCGGGGCCTGCCGGGATGACTGCAGCCGTCTATGCGGCAAGAGCAAATATGTCGGTGTTAATGATTGAACGGGGAATCCCGGGCGGTCAAATGGCAAATACGGAAGCAGTTGAAAATTATCCGGGCTTCGAATCCATTCTTGGACCGGATCTATCAAATAAAATGTTTGAACATGCAAAGAAATTCGGCGCCGAATATGCGTATGGAGACATTAAGAAGATTATTGACGGAGCCGATCACAAAACGATTGACTGCGGCAGCAAGCAGTATTTGGCACGTACGGTCATCGTGACGACGGGAGCAGAATACCGCAAGCTCGGCGTTCCTGGTGAAACGGAACTGGCCGGACGCGGCGTCTCGTATTGCGCGGTTTGCGATGGTGCATTCTTTAAAGGCAAGAAGTTGGCAGTCATCGGCGGCGGTGATTCAGCAGTTGAAGAGGGAACCTACCTCACCCGATTTGCATCCAGCGTGACGGTTATTCACCGACGTGATCAGTTACGGGCGCAGAAGATTCTTCAAGACCGCGCGTTCAATAATGAAAAAGTTGACTTTTTGTGGGATACGATCTGTACGAAAATCAACGGTACAGATGGAAAAGTGTCCAGTCTGACGCTGAAAAATAAGAAAACAGATGAAGAAAGCGACTTTCCGGTTGACGGTGTATTTATCTATGTTGGTATGAATCCGTTGACTCACGCGGTGAAAGACTTGGGTATTTTGGATGATCAAGGTTATATCGTGACCAATGAAAAGATGGAAACCAGCATTCCAGGTATCTTTGCCGCCGGCGATGTGCGCCAAAAAGAATTGCGTCAAATCGTGACGGCAACCGGCGATGGAAGTATTGCTGCTGAAAACGCTCAGAAGTATGTTGAAAAACTTAAGGATGCATCCGCAGTAAAATAAGCATGCAGCCTATGCCTTTCGTCATGATGCAAAAGTGAAGTTTGTGCGTTGATTTTATCCTTGTTTAATTCTCGTGTAATCTTTATGCAATGAAAGAACGTTATGATAGGGGTATGAGATTGACCCCCCTTTTTATATATATCAATTGATGTTACGGCTCGCTCAGCAAGGCGGTGCCGTATTTTTTTGTATCATGAATCATTTTTAAGCATCTATTGGTTCTGTAGGCGTCTATTTCATGAGCATAATCGTATGCCGGTAATTTGTCCCACCACACTGCTACCTGAATCTTTCTATTTCGAGTATAATAAGAGTAGTGAATACGGCGCGAAACGCTCGCATGGTTCATGAAAAATTGATCGGTGGGGATGGATGCAACATGAAGGATATTCAAGTAGTCATTATAACGGGTATGTCGGGTGCGGGAAAAACAATTGCTACCCGCATTTTTGAGGACTTGGGTTACTTCTGCATCGATAATCTGCCGCCAACCTTGCTTCCTAAATTTATTGATCTCATCGAAGACTCGGATTCTGAAAAACTGAATAAGCTAGCTCTTGTTATGGATCTGCGCGGCGGCACTTTTTTCGACTCGCTCTTCGAATCGCTGGATTCATTCAGCAAGTCGGATAAAATCAAACCCAAGATTCTTTTTCTTGACGCGAAAGATGAGGTATTGGTGCATCGCTACAAAGAGACGCGGCGCTCGCACCCACTCTCGCCGAAGAGCCGGCCCATTGAAGGAATTCGTGCTGAGCGCAAAAAGTTGGAAGAAGTCAAAGGCCTTGCGCAATACTATATAGATACAACAGATATGAAACCGCGGGAACTTCGCGATACCATCGTTCAGGAATTTGCTAAAGAAACCGAGACGTTTCGTGTCAATCTGCTGTCATTCGGATTTAAATACGGTCTGCCGATTGATGCCGATCTCGTTTTTGATGTGCGTTTTCTTCCAAATCCCTATTATGTGAAGCATATGCGTGAGCGGACAGGGCTGGATGCCGATATCGCTGAATATGTACTGAAATGGTCGGAAACGAAGCAATTCCTGACGAAACTTATGGATCTGCTTCAATTCATGATTCCGCAGTACAAGCGCGAAGGCAAGGGACAGCTGGTGATTGCGATCGGCTGTACGGGCGGCAAACACCGGTCGGTTGCACTGACCGAATGGATTGCCAAAAAACTTTCCGGAGATTTCCCGACCAATGTGTCGCACCGGGATATTGAGAGAGGATCATAATTCGAATGACAGAGCGAAAAAAAATCGTTGCGATTGGCGGCGGTACCGGTCTACCGGCTGTACTTCGCGGATTGAAGAAGTATCCGGTGGATATCACTGCGATCGTGACTGTTGCGGATGACGGAGGCAGCAGCGGGAAACTGAGAAACGAACTGCAGATCCCCCCTCCCGGCGACATTCGCAATGTCCTTGTTTCCCTGTCGGATGTTGAACCCATGTTTCAACAGCTCCTTCAGCATCGTTTCAAAACCGGCAGTGGACTTAATGGCCATTCCCTAGGCAATCTCTTGATTGCTGCATTGACGTCGATTACTGGAGACTTTGTGAAAGCTGTACGCGAGTTGAGCCGTATTCTTAACGTGCACGGTCAAGTGCTGCCTGCAGCCGATCAGATGATTGCGCTTGGCGCATTGATGAGTGACGGCAGCATTGTTGAAGGTGAATCGCAGATTACCGCAGCAAATAAGAAAATTGAACATGTATTTATCAAACCGGCGGATATTCATCCGCTCCCGGAAAGCATTCGCGCCATTCGTGAAGCGGAAATGATTACGTTTGGCCCGGGCAGCTTATTTACGAGCGTGATTCCCAATCTGCTTGTCCCGGATCTGGCTGAGGAAATTGTACGTTCAAAAGCACGTAAGGTTTATGTGTGCAACGTGATGACGCAAAAAGGAGAAACCGACCATTTTACTGCGTCGCAGCATATTAAGGCCATTCATCGTCATGTGCCGTCTCTGTTCATCGATACCATCATCGTCAACAGCCGGCCGATTAAAGTTGATTTGTTGAAACGCTATGCAGTTGAGGAGTCGGAACCGGTACAAATTGACTGGAAAGAATTAAATGATCTCGGTATCGACATCATTCATGCACCGCTGATTAAAACAGCCGGCGGTGTCGTCCGCCATGACGAGGCAATGGTTGGACGCATGCTCATGTCTTTAGCCACGGAGAAAAAAGTGTAAGGTTTGGAGGAATGGGCATGTCATTTGCCGCTGAAACCAAAAAAGAATTAACCATGCTTGAGGTGGATGACTGCTGCGCACGTGCCGAACTTGCGGCACTGACGCGCATGAACGGATTTATCTCGATCCGCAATAAACGCATTGAACTCGATATCGCAACGGAGAATGCGGCCATTTCTCGCCGCATTTTTCGCTTAATCAAGCAGGTGTATCATTATCAAGTTGAAATCCTAGTGCGCAGAAAGATGCGGCTGAAAAAGAATAACGTTTATATTGTTCGCCTGAAAGAGTCGGCGCGTTCCTTTCTTGAAAATCTGAAAATTATTGATGACAATGGTCAGTTCACACGTGAAATTGCGCTGGACCTTGTTGAAAAGGCGTGCTGCAAGCGTGCGTATTTGCGCGGATCCTTTTTGGCGGGCGGATCGTTGAACCATCCGGAATCTTCATATCACCTTGAAATCTTTTCAAATTATGAAGAATATACGTATTCTTTGGCTAAACTGATGAATACGTTCAATCTTAATGTCAAAATATTACCGAGAAAGAACGGATACATCATCTACATGAAAGAGGGCGAAAAAATCACCGATTTTCTGAGCATTATCGGCGCAAACAAGGCCTTGTTTTATTTTGAAGATATCCGTATTGTCAAAGATATGCGTAACTCAGTGAACCGGCTGGTCAATTGTGAGACCGCCAACCTCAATAAAACCGTGTCTGCTGCGATGCGACAAATGGAAAACATTCGTCTCATCGAGAAAAGCATCGGTTTGGATGAATTGCCGGATAAATTGCGTGAAATTGCCGAGATCCGCTTGAAAAATCCGGACATTACATTAAAGGAACTCGGAGAAATGGTGAACGGCGAGCCGATCAGCAAATCCGGGATTAATCACCGCTTTCGCAAAATTGACGCGATTGCCAATCGGATTCGACAAGGCCAAAACGTTTAGGCGCCGTCATTTTCATGAAGGGAGGCAATCCGCGATTGCTGACAAAGAGAGTGACGATTGGGTTTGAAGAAGGCCTTCAGGCGCGTCCTGCGGCACGATTTGTTCAACAGGCAAGCGAGTATCAATCGCAGCTGACGATTGAGCAGAACGGTCGTGTTGCCAATATGAAAAGCATCATGGGCGTGATGAGTATGGCTCCGGCCTGCGGTGAACAGCTGCTTATGAAAGCGGAAGGCAGCGATGCAGAGGAAGCACTGAAAGCCCTTGCATCACTTGTTGAAAAAGGTAAAACCATGATTAAATGAGGACGCAAAAAAGACCGGAGCATATGCCCCGATCTTTTTCTTTTTGCTGCTTATTTTGCTGTGGTCAGTATTTCGTCGATTAACCCGTACTTCTTTGCGTCTTCAGCAGACATGAAGTTGTCGCGATCGGTATCGCGAGCAATCACGTCATACGGCTGACCGGTACGTTCTGCGTAGATATGGTTCAGCTTTTCGCGAATGCTGATAATCCGTTTTGCGTGAATTTCCATATCCGACGCCTGTCCCTGCATGCCGCCCAGCGGTTGGTGAATCATAATCTCACTGTTCGGAAGGGCATAGCGCTTGCCGATTTCGCCGGCAGTTAAAAGGAAGCTGCCCATTGAAGCAGCCATTCCGATACAGATGGTCGATACCTTTGGCTTGATGTATTGCATCGTATCATAGATGGCCATTCCCGCGGTGATGGAACCGCCAGGACTATTAATGTAAATCGAAATGTCTTTTTCTGAATCTTCGGCTGCTAAGAAAAGCAACTGTGCAACAACCGCGTTGGCAACATTATCGTCAATCGCTGAGCCGAGCATGATGATGCGGTCTTTCAGTAAGCGTGAGTAGATGTCATACGCGCGTTCGCCGCGATTTGTCTGCTCAATGACTGTAGGTATTAAAGGCATTGAACGAACCCCCTTTTTCCATTGAGAAAGTTATTTTTCCCTTTACCAACATTAATAATACCCTAAAGGTCAATATAGGTCAAATTTAAAGAATAGCAATTTAACCTTGATTTTAGAAATGCAGGATTAAGGCGATGCATTTCACTTATTAATAGTATAGAAAACATGTGGATAGGCAAGCTTTTTTGCTTTGCTGGATTATTTTTTCTCGCAAGATAAGAAAAATCGAGCAAAAAGCGCCCGCTCCTTAATTTCCAGCCATATGTGATGGGTTCGTGTCTTTTCGGTGCTGAATCGTCGCTTCAATTGCTCGCTTGCTGCGGGCGCGCCGCAAGCCTCCTCAAACAGGCGGGAATCTGCGGGGCGAAAGCTCCTTTACAATTGACGTACCACAATGCAAAATCACTTTTTTACAAGTAAAAAAGACCAGCCGTTTAGCTGATCTTTTTTCGCGATGCGCTCGAAGGGAGTCGAACCCCCGACACATGGTACCGGAAACCATTGCTCTATCCACTGAGCTACGAGCGCATAGTATTCATTCACTGACATTTGTCTATTCTAAGCGATTTGGTTAATTTTTGCAAGCATTGTTTGTCGTTTTCCTTCTAGTTGTCGATTAATCATTCCATTGAGAAGACTTTGTTCTTTATCGAATCAAATTTGTCATACGTACGCCTAGCATTTGTATCAACGTAATCCGGCGTGGGCTTACTGCCCAAATTTAGGTGAAAAGTCTAAAATTAGGTGTTCTCATTAGGGCAACAGGCCACTTCGGTTCATAGGTTATAAGTGTACTTCGATGATGAGGAGGAAAAACAACTATGGAAGTTACACCTTATTCAAATCAAAACCTGCCAAACGCTGGCAATCTCGGTCCCGCCGGCAACGTGGGAAATGTAGGGAATATGGGCAACATCAGTCCGGCAGCTGCACCAAAACCGGATTTCAAACCAGATTTCAAGCCGGATTTTAAACCGAGTTTTAAACCTGGATTTAAGCCGGCAGGAAAAGGGAAAGGAAAAGGTGCTTATCCGATGGCTGGTGCGCAGGCGGGAACTGCACCGGGAAAAACAATGGAAAATACACTGAATTGCCCGCCTACCTCGGGCGGAACGGTTTATGATCCGATGACGGTCAATGTTCAGCACATTTTCAAACCGGTTATTGTTCGACATATTCACCGTCTGCATACAGTTAGAAAAACGCACTATGTCTTTGAACATCAGCACTACTATCCGCACACAATGTCGGAAACCTGCGATGAAAAACACTACAATGTACAGTGCGGAAAACCATGTTTTCCTGCACCGCATTGCTGATTGGAAGTTAGCTTCATCACGGATAAAGCCTCTTGTACATCGTACAAGAGGCTTTTTTTTGTACGCTGAGAACCATTCATGACCTTACTTGACGCAGCGACAGATCCGCCGTTATGAGGCAGCTGTTTTTTTTGTGGGCAGCGATTATTCGTTTGTGTTCTTTAGGCGCAGCATGTATTATAGAACGTGGCGGTACGTTGCTGCGCGGGAGTCGTGCAGCAAATTTTATTGTCTTGCCGAAGGAAGTGATTGTTCGATGAGTTCTGATGGTTCGAGTCCAAAGCCTGATCCCGGTCATTGGCAGGAGGAAGTTTATATAGCATCAAATGCTCCCCGGGCAATCAGCATTCCCGGCGGACGGATAACTGTGTAGGCTTCCTCTGAATTAAGAGGAGGTGCACCATGATTGATATTTACTTAACTGATGAACAAGATCGGCTCATTAAAAAAGATGAGCTGACCAAGGGCTGCTGGATCAATCTGACACGCCCGTCTGAATTTGAAATACAAAAAGTGGTGGAGGGGACCGGAATTTCTTCCGATTTCATTCGTGACTCTTTGGACGATGACGAACGTTCCCGTATTGAAAAAGAGGATGATTCCATTCTGATCATCGTCGATTTCCCGGTGCTTATACAGGACGAATCGGATTCTGCGCCGTATGATACGATTCCACTCGGTATTATTGTTACCCCCTATTATTTCGTAACCGTCTGTTTGCAGAGCAATCCGATTATCGACGACTTCGTGAATAATCGGATCCGTAATTTTTTCACCTATAAAAAAACGCGATTCACCTTGCAGATTCTTTATGTGATCGCCCGCTATTATCTCAAGTATTTAAAGACGATTGATCGCAGAACGTCCATGATCGAGCGTGAACTGCATGAATCAATGCGAAATAAAGAACTCTTTGATCTACTTAGTCTGGAAAAAACGCTTGTCTATTTTACAACGTCGCTGAAATCGAACAATATTGTGATGGAGAAAATGACTAAACAGCGCTTCCTGCGTATGTATGAGGACGATCAGGATCTGCTTGAGGATGTGATCATCGAAATCAAGCAGGCAATTGAAATGTCGGAAGTGCACAGCAATATCTTGAGCGGTATGATGGATGCGTATGCTTCCGTGATTTCAAACAATGTGAACGTAGTCATGAAATTCCTGACCACTGTGACCATTGTACTTTCAATTCCAACGATGGTTGCGAGTTTCTGGGGAATGAATGTTTCCGGGATTCCTTGGGAACATGTGACACATGGTTTTTGGATTCCAATCACACTTGCGATCGGATTAGCTGGTATCACTGCGCTGTTCTTCTGGAAGAAGAAGTATTTTTGAGCGGTTTTGCAAAACCAGCACTTTACAAATGAGGATAACAGGAAATATTTCGAGGGTGTCTCAAAAGTCCGATGACGGTGAGGCACCCTCGTGTTGTAACAACGCCAATATAGCGTAAAAAAATACCGATAGAAAGCGCTAATCATTTTTATAGAGGGGCCCCAGTTGCGAAAAAGCGCTCGGCCCGCGTTCAATGGATCATTGTTCAAAAAATTCTCACGAAAAACGACAAAAAACGACTTTGTAAGCGTAGTCATTTTATCATTTCGTTGCTATACTATTACTAAAGGGGGTGAGCGGGATGGGATTAGCACTTGTTCAAAGGCAAGCGTTAAAGTTAAAAATGACGCCGGCCCTATATCAATCCGTGGCCGTTCTGCAGTGTAATAATGAGGAACTTACACATTTAATTCGTGAAAAGGCACTGGAAAATCCGCTTTTGAACGTCGCAGATTCGGATCTTCATCGTGATGATCTTTTTTCATTCAAGGGAGCGAAAAGTACGTCTGATGTCATTGCAGAGACACAAGCACAAACGATTGATTTTCGCGAGCGGTTACACCGCGAGCTCCATCAGATGCGTCTGGAGCCTTGCTGTATTGAAGCAACCGATCTGTTGATCGATTCGCTGAATGACAACGGCTATCTTGATGAAGCGCCTGATGCGATTCTCGACCCGTTTGCAAAGGGTGATGTCGATCCGCAGCAAGCCTTGGCGCTGCTTCAGTCGTTGGATCCCGCCGGTGTTGGTGCCCGCTCACTCATTGAATGTCTGTGTTTGCAGCTCCGACGTCTTGAATCGCGCAGCCCGCTCGCAGAAACGCTTTTAACGGATTACAGAGACTGTTTTCTGAGCGGAGACTGGTCCGAACTTGCCGAGCAGATGGATGTAACAAAGGATGAAATTAACGCAGCGGTTGCGCAAATTCGTAGACTGAATCCGAATCCGGTTGCCGCGATTCAAGAGGATCCGCCGCAGTATATCATTCCTGATGTCACGATCGTGCAAAAAGGTGATCGGCTTGTCTGTGAGCTTGAGGATCAGTATTTGCCGACCGTTTCGATCAATAATGATGATTATCAAATGTACCTGCAGGCATCGGATAAAGAAACAAAACGCTACCTGCGGGAAAAGATGGAAGAAGCGGACGCACTGATCTCGGGATTATCCAGAAGAAAACAAACCATGATGCAGCTCGCCGAATTGGTGATGCAGCGTCAGGAGGCCTATTTCAGTACTGGAGAACGCACGTCGCTGCGGCCGTTCACCATGAAACAAGCGGCGGAACAGTTGGCTGTTCATGAATCGACGATCAGTCGTGCGGCAGCGGGAAAATACGTTCAAACGAATCATGGTATTGTGCCGATGAGGCAGTTCTTCATTCGAGCCGTCGGAAAAAATCAAACCGCGTTGTCCGCTTATCAAATTCAAGATGAAATCAAAAAGTTGATTAATCAGGAAGACCCGAGAAGACCGTTGTCGGATCAAATCATTGCCGGCATTCTTGGACAGTCGGGCATCAAGTGTTCCCGAAGAGCCGTAGCTAAGTATCGGCAACGGTGCGGCATTGGCTCAACAATTGAGCGCCGCGCGGTCGCACGCGCTTGATTTTCATATAAGGGACAGTAAATGTCCCGAGAGCGGATTGCTGTAAATGCTTACAGCATCTTTTTTTTGTTTTCTTTTGTCGAAACGGGGTATAATTTAGTTGGGCGATCAGGCACTGAGCGATGCAAAGGGAACGGCAGACAACGAATGTAAATGTATCATTTTTCGTAATTTACAGACTTTTAACCGCTGGAAAAAACGCATAAGATCAACTTTTTAGTTAATGTGACAATTATGCGTCAATGGAAAGTCTATACAAAACATTTACATGATTATGCTTGTAAACGTAGGCAAAAGTTGTTATCATGTTACTTGGAGCAGATGGGACATAAAATGACTGTGTGGGACATTTTGAGACCTGTATCGGTCGATCGAGGGGGACGCTGTGGAACATTTGCTTGATCTTCAGAAAAGGCTGATCCCCGATGTCTTAGACATTATGTCCAGTCGCTACCGTATTCTTCAATCATTGCATTTTCTGCAACCGATCGGCAGGCGCAGTTTGTCAACCCATTTGGGGATGACGGAACGCGTTTTGCGCGGGGAAGTCACCTTTCTAAGTCAACAAGGGCTGATCCATATGGCGTCAAGCGGCATGCATCTGACGGAAAACGGAGAAGCCATTGTTAAAGATTTGGGAACCGTGATGAAGAACATATCAGGGCTGAGGAATATGGAAAAGCAATTGGAAGAAGTTCTCGGCGTTTCTAAAGTTGTCATTGTCTCTGGCGACAGTGATCAGTACGCGACAGTCAAGAATGAGATGGGGCTGGCCTGCGTCAAGGAAATTGAACGCGCACTGGGTGCGGTGAATGTGATCGCCGTGACCGGGGGCTCCACGCTCGCGGCTGCTGCGGAAATGATGCGCCCGCTCAGAAAAGCGCATCAAGATCTTCTGTTTGTGTCAGCAAGAGGCGGTCTTGGCGAAAAGGTCGAAAATCAAGCGAACACGATCTGCGCTAAAATGGCGGAAAAAGCCGAAGGGCGCTATCATCTGCTCCACGTTCCCGATCAGCTCAGTGACGAGTCCTATCACAGCTTGATGGAAGAGCCCAGTATTCACCGGGTCATGCAGCTGATTCATCGTGCGACCATTATCGTGCACGGCATTGGTGATGCGAAAACGATGGCGATCCGCAGGCATTCCGGTGAAGAGATTCTCAAAAGAGTTGACACGGAACATGCTGTGGCCGAGGCTTTTGGCTATTTCTTTGATCAGACAGGCCGCGTGATCCACAAGGTACAAACCATTGGGCTCCAATGGGAAGACCTTTTCGGCGCGCAATCGGTGATTGCCGTGGCCGGGGGCAAGTCTAAGGCTGAGGCTATTCAGGCTTACTTCAAGAAAGGCCCGGATTCCGTGCTTATCACGGATGAAGGCGCTGCACAAGAGATTTTACAAAATTTCCAAACCATTTAGGAGGTCATTATTGACATGACAGTTAAAGTTGGTATTAACGGTTTCGGACGCATCGGTCGTCTGGCATTCAGAAGAATTCAAGACGTTCCAGAATTGGAAGTAGTTGCAGTTAACGACTTGACAGATCCGGCAATGCTTGGAAACCTGTTGAAATATGATACAACTCAAGGCCGTTTCAACGGCGAAGTTAAAGTAGAAGACGGTTACTTTGTTGTAAACGGCAAGAAGGTTAAAGTACTTTCACAACGCGACCCAGCTGAACTGCCTTGGGGCGAACTCGGCGTTGACATCGTTCTTGAATGCACAGGCTTCTTCACATCGAAAGAAAAAGCTGAAGCACACATCAAAGGCGGCGCTAAGAAAGTCGTTATCTCTGCACCTGCAAAAGGCGACTTGAAGACGATCGTATATAACGTAAACAACGATTCACTCGATGGTTCAGAAACGGTTATTTCCGGTGCTTCTTGCACAACCAACTCGTTGGCTCCTGTAGCAAAAGTATTGAATGACAAATTCGGCATCGAAAAAGGCTTGATGACGACCGTTCACGCTTACACTGGTGACCAAATGACTCTTGACGGCCCACACAGAGGCGGAGATCTTCGTCGTGCACGTGCCGCTGCTGAAAACATCGTTCCTGCTTCTTCAGGTGCTGCTGCAGCCGTTGCACTTGTTATTCCTGAACTGAAAGGCAAATTTGACGGATCAGCACAACGTGTTCCGGTTAAATCAGGTTCCGTAACTTTGCTCTACGCAACACTTGCTAAGAACACAACAGTTGAAGAAATCAACGAAGCAATCAAGGCAAATGCTAACGAAACCCTCGGCTACAACGAAGATCCAATTGTTTCTTCTGACGTAATCGGTATTACTTACGGCTCTCTGTTTGACGCAACGCAAACAAAGATTCTTGACGTAGACGGCAAGCAACTCGTTCAGGTTGTTGCATGGTATGACAACGAAATGTCTTATACTTCACAGCTTGTTCGTACGCTTGAATACTTCGCTAAGCTTGCAAAATAATCATTACCTAACTTTTTGAATAGAACTTGAATAGCGGAAACCCTAGTTGTTTCCGCTTTTTTTACGAATACTGTTCTTGTCGGCGGAGATTTGGACTGCAGCCTTATCTTGCTGCTGATGAAATATTGGAAAGAAGGTCTGGGCATGGCAAAGAAAACCATTAAAGACATTGATGTTAAAGGCAAAAAAGTTTTCTGCCGCGTTGACTTTAATGTTCCGCTGAGCGGCACGACGGTAACGGATGATACACGTATTCGTGCAGCACTCCCTACCATCAACTACTTGATCGAAAATGGTGCAAAAGTCATTTTGGCTTCCCACCTCGGCCGTCCTACGGCTGAAGACAAGGATTCCTTCAAAATGGATCCTGTTGCAAAACGCTTGAGCGAACTGCTCGGCAAACCGGTTGCAAAAACCGATCAGGTTGTCGGACCTGAAGTTGATGCAGCTGTTGCAAAACTGAATGACGGCGACGTACTGCTTCTTGAAAACGTTCGTTTTGAAAAAGGCGAAAAGAAGAACGATCCTGAACTCGCAAAAGCATTTGCAGCACTTGCTGACGTTTACGTCAACGATGCATTCGGATCGGCACACCGTGCCCATGCGTCAACCGCAGGCATTGCTGAATATCTTCCTGCCGTTGCAGGCTTCCTGCTCGAAAAGGAATTGAAAATTCTCGGTGCTTCTCTTGAAAATCCGAAACACCCGTTCACAGCCATCATCGGCGGTGCGAAAGTTACCGATAAGATCGGCGTTATCGAAAATCTGCTTGATAAAGTCGACACATTGATCGTCGGCGGCGGACTTTCTTACACGTTCGTAAAAGCTCAAGGCTATGAAATCGGTAAATCTTTGCTTGACAAAGACAAGCTTGATCTCGCTAAGAAGTTCTTGGCTTTGGCTAAAGAAAAAGGCGTTAATTTCTTGACACCTATTGATACGGTCATCGCTGATGAATTCTCCGAAACAGCTAACAAAGACGTTGTCGACATCGACAAAATGCCTGAAGGCTGGCTCGGCGTTGACATCGGACCGAAGACGGTTGCACTGTATGCAGATGCAATCAAAAAGTCCAAAGTCGTTGTTTGGAACGGACCAATGGGTATCTTCGAAATGGAACCTTATGCCAAGGGTACGGAAGCTGTTGCAAAAGCACTGGCCGACGCAACCGACGCAACGACAATCATCGGCGGCGGCGATTCCGCAGCTGCTGTTGAAAAGTTCCACCTTGCAGACAAAATGACGCATATTTCAACCGGCGGCGGTGCTTCGCTTGAACTGATGGAAGGCAAAGTACTTCCAGGCGTTGCTGCTCTTGATGACGCTGAATAATCTGCAAGACCTATGAATGAACCGCAAGAAAGGGAAGGTGTCTTATTATGTCACGTAAACCGATTATTGCCGGAAACTGGAAAATGAACAAAACAGTTAAGGAAGCACACGAATTTGTTGAAGCAGTTAAGGACAAAGTCCCTTCTGCTGATCTCGTTGATTCCGTTGTTGCTGCTCCTTTCCTTGCTCTTGACCGTCTCGTTGCAGACGCAAAGGGTTCGGACCTGAAGATCAGTGCTGAAAACGTTCATTTTGAAAACTCCGGTGCTTTCACCGGAGAAGTCAGCCCGGTTATGCTCGAAGATCTAGGCGTTCAATACGCAATCATCGGCCACTCTGAACGCAGAGCGATGTTTGCTGAAACGGATGAAACCGTAAATAAAAAGGTGCTCGCATCATTTGCCCATCACCTGATTCCGATCGTCTGCGTTGGTGAAACGCTTGATGAACGTGAAGGCGGCAAATGGCAATCTGTTGTCAAAAACCAAGTAACTAAAGCATTTGCAGGTGTTCCAAGTGACCAAGCTGCAGACGTTGTTGTTGCTTATGAACCAATTTGGGCGATCGGCACCGGCAAATCTGCTTCTTCAGATGATGCAAATGAAGTTTGCGCGTATATCCGCAAAACAGTTGCTGATCTGTATGACGAAACAGTCGCTGCTAAAGTACGTATTCAATACGGCGGTAGTGTAAAACCGGCGACGATTGGCGATCTGCTCGCTCAATCGGATATCGACGGTGCACTGGTTGGCGGCGCAAGCCTTCAACCTGAATCATTCCTTGCTCTGCTTGACGCAGTAAAAGGCTAATTTTTGCAAAGAATAAGATTGAAACGGTGCGGACCGTTCGTTATTGTCCGGAGATAGCGCTCGATTCACACCATTTTGGATCAATTTATATGATGATAAGGAGAGATCATGAATGTCTCAAATCGTTGAAGTTTATGGTCGCGAAGTCCTTGACTCTCGCGGTAACCCAACTGTTGAAGTTGAGGTTTATACTGAAGACGGCGGCAAAGGCCGCGCATTAGTGCCTAGCGGTGCGTCTACTGGTGAACACGAAGCTGTTGAATTACGCGACGGCGACAAAGCACGCTACGGCGGCAAAGGTGTTCTGAAAGCTGTAAAGAATGTTAACGAACTCATCGCTCCCGAAGTCATTGGCTTGGAAGTTCAAGATCAAGTAGCGCTTGACCAAACCATGATCGATCTCGACGGAACGGAAAACAAAGGCAAATTAGGC
This sequence comes from Sporolactobacillus terrae DSM 11697, assembly GCF_000648615.1. Taxonomy (GTDB): domain Bacteria; phylum Bacillota; class Bacilli; order Bacillales; family Sporolactobacillaceae; genus Sporolactobacillus; species Sporolactobacillus terrae. Next base: position 47,864 of record NZ_JFZC01000036.1, read on the forward strand.
GCTAACGCAATTCTTGGTGTTTCTTTGGCAGCGGCAGACGCTGCTGCAGACGAACTGGGTGTTCCACTCTACCGTTACCTCGGCGGTGTGAACGCTAAAGTTCTGCCAACACCGATGATGAACATCCTGAACGGTGGGAAGCACGCAGATAACAGCGTAGACTTCCAAGAATTCATGATCATGCCTGTAGGTGCAGATTCCATCAAGGAAGCTGTTCGTATCGGTGCGGAAGTATACCACGCACTCAAAGCTGTTCTTGCAGCTAAGGGCCACCTGACTGCTGTCGGCGACGAAGGCGGTTTTGCTCCGAACCTGAAGAACAACGAAGAAGTTCTTGACACGATTCTTGAAGCAATCGAAAAAGCAGGTTACAAACCAGGCGAAGACGTTAAACTGGCAATTGACCCGGCTTCTTCCGAATTGTATGAAGACGGCAAGTACAACTTCAAGGGCGAAGGCGTTGTAAGAACGACTGACGAAATGATCGAATACTACACCAAACTGGTTGATAAGTACCCGATCATCTCGATCGAAGACGGCCTTGACGAAAACGACTGGGAAGGCTGGCAAAAACTGACCAAGGCTATTGGTGACAAAGTGCAACTCGTCGGGGACGACCTGTTCGTAACGAACACCGATTACCTGAAGAAAGGTATTGACCTTGGCGTCGCCAACTCGATCCTTATCAAAGTAAACCAAATTGGTACGTTGACTGAAACACTGAACGCAATCCAAATGGCTCAAAAAGCCGGATACACAGCAGTTGTTTCTCACCGTTCCGGTGAAACTGAAGATACATCCATTTCCGACATCGTTGTTGCAACGAACGCCGGCGAAATCAAGACGGGTTCTCTTGCAAGAACCGACCGTATCGCTAAGTACAACCAACTGATCAGAATTGAAGATGATCTTGCTGGTTCTGCTGAATACCTTGGCGATGCATCATTCTACAACATTAAATAATTCAGCTTTATTTAAAACCCTCGCTGGACGCGTCAGCGAGGGTTTTTTGTGCACTTTAATAAGAGAGAACGTCTGATAAGCCATAAAGAGGAACTTTCCTGATTGTAAAGGAGCTTTCTTGAAGGAACTTTCCTAAAGGAACTTTCCTAAAGGAACTTTCGCTAAGTGCGCATACATCCTGTATGCAACGCGAAAGCCATCACGTCCTGTGAAAGTACGTCCTGTATGCAACGCGAAAGCCATCACATCCTGTGAAAGTACGTCCTGTATGCAACGGCGAAAGTCATGATATCCTGCGCGCAACGCAGAAGTCACGAAAGTGCTCTGGTGCCAGCGGGATCAGCGAGCCAAGGAAGCCCCCACAGAGTCCTGCCTGGCTGAGAAGGCTCACGGTGCACCCGCGGCAAGCGAGCAATCGGAGCGTAGTATAAATCCAACACCCTTTTGAGACGCCCTCTTTTCTTATCATTCATTCCTTTTAATTGATGAATGATGCATGAATACCAATGATGTGAGGGATTCTTTAGATATCGAATGGTTTCAGTAGCGCTAATCAAACATTTCTTAACAATTTGTGATGATTGAAATTAGAACCTTTACATAGGACCAGGTACCATGTAGAATGGTTTTTACAACGCGTGGGGAATAAAGAGAGATAGAAAATAAATAATCAGAAAACAGAGATAATAGCTTCCCACGATCGTTGATTATTAAGGATGTACAGAAGGAGTTTTTGGCATGGAGTTTTTAAGCAGACTCGTTGCATTGTATGCAACGTTATTCAGAAAGAAACCAATGGACTTTACCGTTCATCAAGCGAAAGGCAATAAGGGGTTGCAAAAAGCGTTAGGCGCTTTTGATTTAACGATGCTTGGTGTCGGCGCCGTCATTGGTACCGGAATCTTTGTCATGACCGGGGTTGTTGCAGCGGAGCATTCTGGGCCGGCAATTGTCCTGTCATTTCTTTTATCCGGAATCGCCTGTGCGTTTGCCGCCTTATGCTATGCGGAATTTGCATCGATGATTCCTGCATCAGGGAGCGCCTACACCTATGGGTACACCGTATTTGGGGAACTGTTTGCATGGATCCTCGGCTGGGACTTGATCCTTGAATACGGACTTGCCTGTTCCGTAGTTGCAAGCGGTTGGTCCGCATACTTTCAAGAATTGATTCGCGGCTTCGGGCTGCATTTGCCGACCGAGATAAGTTCTGCATTTAATCCGAGCGCCGGTACTTATTTTGACTTAATGGCAACGGTGATTGTGTTCGCACTCTCATTGATCTTGCTCAGCGGCGTTAAAGAGTCAAGTCGGATTAATGATATTATGGTACTGATTAAAATCGGCGTTGTTCTGCTGTTCATCGTTGTCGGCGCCTTTTATGTTCAGCCGACCAACTGGACGCCCTTCATGCCGTTTGGTTTCGATGGGGTGGTTCAGGGCGCTGCAACGGCGTTCCTGTCCTACATCGGATTTGATGCGGTTTCCTCTGCGTCCGAAGAAGTACGCAATCCGCAGCGCGACATGCCCATTGGGATTCTCTCTTCATTGGCAGTCTGCATGGTCTTGTATGTGGCGGTTTCGCTTGTCTTAACCGGGATGGTCCCTTATACAAAGCTGAATGTAGGCGACCCGGTTGCTTTTGCGCTCCGCTTTGTGCATCAAGATTGGGTGGCCGGTTTTGTCTCTCTAGGCGCGATTTTGGGAATCACAACCGTGCTGTTTGTTATGATGTATGGACAGACACGCCTGTTCTTTGCCATCAGCCGTGACGGCCTGCTGCCGAAATCGATCTCACGTCTGACAAAAGGAAAGAAAACGCCTGTGTTCAGTATTTTGCTGACATGGGGCATGGCAACCGTCTTCTCTGCGCTCATTCCTCTTGGTGAATTAGCACAGCTTGTCAATATCGGAACGCTATTTGCATTTATCTGTGTCTCAATCGGTGTGGTTGTCCTTCGTATCAAGCGGCCGGACATAAAGCGTAATTTTAAGGTTCCGTTTGTTTATGTAATTCCGTTCCTGTCCGTACTGGCCTGTGGCTATCTGATGATTAACTTGACCGGACAGACATGGATTCGCTTCATTATTTGGTTCGTCATTGGTTTGGTTATCTATTTTGCTTTTGGATTTAGGCACAGTGAACTTGGAAAACGGAAGAAACAACTTCACTCATAATTGATTGAGTAATCAGCGGAAAAGAAGCTCCTTCTTTTCCGTTATTTTTTTGCGAGCCAAACAAGAAGTTTGACGAATGAAGGCGGTCGTGCGATGATCAGGTTGCGTACTTTTGACAAATTTGCAAACAATGATCAATTTTATAAAGAGGTGCTTGATATGTTAGGCGGTATTGGCATTCCCGGATTAATTCTGATTCTCGTCATCGCGCTGGTGATCTTCGGACCGTCCAAACTTCCTGAAATCGGCAGAGCTTTTGGCAAAACGCTAAAAGAATTTAAAAATGCGACACAGGGATTAGGCGAAGACAGTGACCCTGATGCGAAAACATCAGTCGTCAGGGCAGAGAAGACAAGCGGTAAAAAGGACTGAGATCGAGACGCATGGCCGACAAAAAAATGGCGCTCATTGAGCATTTCAATGAGCTGCGCAGAAGAATGATAGCTGTATTTATTGTGTTTATCGCCAGCAGCGCGACGATGTTATTTTTCGTAAAACGCTGCTATTTATGGCTGGTCCATGATCTTGGTGTCGGCAGCAAGTTGGCAGTTCTTGGGCCGACAGAAATTGTCAGCGTTTATTTTCTCATCGCCGGTGTGGCGGCTCTGGCGGTGACTGTTCCGTTTGCAGCATGGCAGCTGTGGCGGTTTGTCGCACCGGCACTGAGTGAGAAAGAACGCAGGGTAACGCTTTCTTATATTCCGGCGATCTTTCTGCTCTTTATCGGCGGACTTGTCTTCGGCTATGAGATCGTTTTTCCGAACATCCTTCACTTTTTACTCGGATTGAATGATGGGACGTTTCAGGTCGTCTTTACAACGGAACGCTATTTTCGTTTTATGACGCATAGCGTCCTGCCCTTTGGTTTTTTATTTGAATTACCAGTAATTGTCGTTTTCTTGACTAATATCGGGATTCTTACGCCGGTACGGATGCGAAAAATGCGCCGCATCGCTTATTTTGTCTTAATCGTGGTCGGCGTTGTGATGTCGCCGCCGGACTTTGTTTCAGACATTCTCATGTCGGTTCCGCTGCTGCTGCTCTATGAAATTTGTGTTTCCGTTGCTTTGATAACGTATCGGCGCAAAGTGAGAAGGAGCCGCAAAACTGAAGATCAAGTGGAGCTAAGCTGAAAACAGGCACTATGTGTAAAATGTTTCTCGGGGGATAAATTTGATGTGGGCGTAAGAGGATGCGATGGCATGCAGTTCTTTCTTTATTTCTTTTTA
>NZ_JFZC01000037.1 GCF_000648615.1 Sporolactobacillus terrae DSM 11697
GTGATTCTTTCGCCAAACAGCCTAAGAAAAGGCTTTGACAAAATGGTTGCCCGGTGCCGTCAAGAGAGTAGGCAGAAACAGAACAGAGGCTTCCCGAATAGCCGGGCTCAGCAAAACGATCAAGCGATTGAAAGGTGGCTGAAGCAGCATGAATCAATCTCAAGTAGCGCATCTGGTTAAGTGCATTGTGAAAATGTATCCGTTCGTAGTTGCCGATGAAACGTACATGAACATCTGGCTTGCCACGACACACCACGCAGACTTTGATGCGACGATGGAACGCTTTTATCGCTACGT